>NC_013853.1:1200000-1800000 GCF_000027165.1 Streptococcus mitis B6
TATCTTTGGAGAACCACTTGCTCCAAACATTTTGACCATCTATATCCAACCAACAGAAGGCTTCTCTCTTAGCCTAAATGGGAAGCAAGTAGGAGAAGAATTTAACTTGGCTCCTAACTCACTTGATTACCGTACAGATGCGACCGCAACTGGTGCTTCTCCAGAACCATACGAAAAATTGATTTATGATGTCCTAAACAACAACTCAACTAACTTTAGCCACTGGGATGAAGTTGGTGCGTCATGGAAGTTGATTGACCGTATCGAAGAGCTCTGGGCTGAAAATAGTGCCCCACTTCATGACTACAAAGCTGGAAGCATGGGACCTCAAGCAAGCTTTGACTTACTTGAAAAATTCGGTGCCGAATGGACTTGGCAACCAGATATCGCCTATCGTCAAGATGGTCGTTTAGAATAAAAAATATCCTGCAAGTTTGTTCCTTGCAGGATTTTTGTTTCTGATTAGATTAAGCCTTCCAAGAGACCCTTCATAAAGTTTTCTGAGTTAAATTCTCCAATATCATCGATTTTTTCACCAAAACCAATCAATTTTACAGGAATATTGAGTTCTTCACGGATGGCTAACACAACACCACCTCGAGCAGTTCCATCAATCTTAGTCAAGACAATTCCTGTTAAAGGAGTGATTTTTGAAAATTCTTTGGCCTGTACCAGGGCATTTTGACCAGTTGAAGCATCAAGTGCCAAGAAGGTTTCATGCGGAGCTTCGGGCACAACACGTTTGATAATACGACCAATCTTTTCCAGCTCAGCCATAAGGTTGTCCTTGTTTTGCAAACGACCAGCAGTATCAATCATGAGAATATCGATACCTTCAGCCACGGCACGTTCCATTCCATCAAAGACTACACTGGCTGGGTCAGCTTTTTCAGGTCCAGTCACAACTGGAACGTCCACACGACGGCCCCATTCAGCTAGTTGGGCTACTGCCCCTGCACGGAAGGTATCTGCCGCAACCAACATGACCTTCTTCCCAGCTTGCTTATAGCGGTGGGCTAGTTTTCCGATAGAAGTTGTTTTCCCAACACCATTCACACCGACGAAGAGCATGACTGTCAAGCCATCTTGGAAGTGGATTCTTTCATCGTAGTTGCCACCTTTTTCATAAAGCTCAACCAATTTCTCAATGATGACACGGCGAAGAACGTCCGTTTTCTTGGCGTTTTCAAGCTTGGCTTCGTAACGTAACTCCTCTGTTAAGTTTGAGGCCACTTGGACACCAACGTCACTCATAATCAGCAGTTCTTCCAGTTCCTCGAAAAATTCTTCGTCAACAGAGCGGAAATTAGCAAAGAAGGCATTCAAACGAGCACCAAATCCTGTACGAGTTTTCTTGAGACTGCGGTCATATTTTTCCTGAACGGTTTCTTCTGCTTGAGGAGTTTCTGCTTCAAGCACTTCAGAATTATTTTCTTCTACAGTATCTAGAAACTCAGGATTCTCTTCCTCTGTGACTTCTTCTGAGTTTGGCAATTCTTCGACTTCTTCTTGTTGAACTTCTACAACTGGCTCTGAATCATAATTTTCTTCAACAGTTTTTTGGATTTCCTCTTCTTGGAGCACAGGTTCTTCAAAACTTTCAACCTCTGCTTCTTCTTGAGAAACTTCCTCAGCTTCTGTAAGGCTGGGCTCAGCGTCTTCTGACAAATCAAGATTTTCCAGAGCTTCTTTTACAACTTCTTCGATTTTAGGTTCTTCTTTTTTTCCGAATAGACGGTCAAATAATCCCATATCTTAATTCTCCTTTAGCACATATTCTTCGATAGCCCAGGCGACAGCTTCCTCATCATTGGTCATTGGAGTTACCACATTTGCGACTGCCTTAACTTCAGGAACAGCATTTTGCATGGCAACACCGAGACCTGCCCATTCAATCATAGAAAGGTCATTGGCCTCGTCACCACAGGCCATGACTTGACTTTGGTCGATTCCAAGATGGCTGATTAGTTTTGCCAAACCTGTTGCTTTATGAACATTCTTTGGTGACCACTCTAGCAACATTTCACGTGATTTAAAGATTTCATATTGATCAAATAATTCTGGAGAAATCTTCTGAATGGCTGCATCCAAGGGTTCTTGAGCAAAGGCAGTCACGCATTTATTGTAAGTCATTTGACTAGACAAGTCTCTAAAGTCCACTGGAACAAAGGTCAATGCTGGATTGAATTTTGCATAAAGACTTTCTTGGTACGATTGGATTTGATAAACAGTTCCTTCTGAGATAGCATCAAGAGGCAGTGATAATTTCTCTGTTTCCTCATACAAGCGTGCCACATCATCGTATGAAAAGACAGTCTTATCAAGAATTTCACCTGTATTTTTCTGAACCAAACCACCATTAAAAGTAATGGTATACTCATCTTCATGTCCGTCAGTCCCTAGCTCATGGAGAAAGAAATCCATAGCTTTTAAGGGACGACCAGTTGTTAATACGACCTTGATACCACGATCACGCGCAGCGTTCAAGGTTACTTTGGTTCGATCCGTCAGCCTTTTATCAGTGGTCAGCAAGGTCCCATCCAAGTCCAATGCAATCAATTTTATATCTGCCATTATAAGCCCTCCATATAAGCGATAACCGACTGGTCCTTATGGTGACCAATCACAGTCTCTGCTAATTCTAAAATTTCTGGTCGTGCATTTTCAGGAACTACAGGATGTCCCACAACCTGCATCATATGCAAGTCATTTAGATTGTCTCCAAAAGCCATGACCTGATCCATTGTGATACCAAGTTTTTTAGCTAATTCAACAATAGCCACTCCCTTATCGACATAGTCCAGAACAATATCAATGGATTCAAAGCCAGTTGTCATGGCCTTCACACCAGGAACGTTTTCGTTTACCCAAGCTTCTCCAGCATCCAGCGTTTCTTCTGTGAAGTTGGTTGTAAATTTGAAAATGTCATCTGTAATATCTTCCAGACTCGCTACTTTTTGGATATTTTCATTATAATGCTGGCTCTCTTTTAAATAGGTCGCATCAACCGTATCTAGCACATAAGAGCCTTTTTTCCCCGTCAAGAGTAGTTTATTAATATCTACATAAGGTGACGTTTTCAGCTTTTCAAAAGTTGTCAAATAAAAGTCACGAGACATAGTCGCTTCATACAAGTCCTGACCTCGATATTCGACCAAACTGCCATTTTCCGCGATGAAAATAATGTCATCACGAACATCAGCAAATAATTTTTCTAGAGATAGGAATCCGCGCCCCGAAGCCACCGCAAAGTAAATCCCTTTTTCCTTGTAGGAAACCAAGAGAGACTTGAGGCGGTTCATATCAAAGCATCCATTCCCATCTAGGAAGGTTCCGTCCATATCCGTTACTACTAGTTTAATTGTCATCCTTCAATACTTTCTAAATCTTTTAACTTAACCGAAACAATTTTTGAGACACCTGATTCTTGCATGGTCACTCCATAGATGGAATCGGCTGCCGCCATAGTTCCCTTACGGTGGGTCACAACGATAAACTGGCTGTCCTTGTCAAATCGATTGAGGTAATCCCCGAAACGTTTGACATTGGCTTCATCCAGCGCAGCCTCTACCTCGTCCAAGATAACAAAAGGAATAGTCTTAACTCTAATAATAGAGAAGAGCAAGGCAAGAGCTGATAGGGCTTTTTCACCACCACTCATGAGGTTGAGAGACTGGATTTTCTTTCCTGGTGGTTGGACAGAAATCTCAACCCCAGCTGTCAGCAAGTCTCCCTCAGTCAAAATGAGATCCGCCTGACCTCCGCCAAACATCTGCTTAAAGGTCACTTTAAAGGACTCACGGATAGCTTCAAATGTTGATTTAAAGCGTTCCTTGACCTCATCATTCATCTCTGTAATGGTCTCAAGGAGAAGGTTTTTCGCCGACAAAATGTCATCTCGCTGACTATTTAGGAAATCCAGACGGTTGTGAACTTCTTCGTACTGGTCAATAGCTTCCAAATTGACAGGACCCAGTGAGCGAATAGCCTTCTCTAAATCCTTAACTTCCTGCTCCGCCAGATTGAGATTTTCCAACTCATGTGCTTTTTCTAGAGCTTCAGTATAACTAATCTGGTACTGGTCTGTTAATTGACTTTGTAGATGGCGCAAACGCTCGCTGACCTTTTCTTTCTTGGCTTCAGCACGTGTTTGCTTGCGAATCCACTCCTCGTTCTGCTGGCGAGCCTGATCCAAATGACTAGCAATATCATCCAGTTGCCCTTCAATATCATCCAACTCAAACTGCTTACGAATCAATCCTTGTTGGAGGTTTGTTTTCTGAATTTTAGCTTCTTCGGCCTGCTGACTGAGCAATTCTGTATCAACCTTCTCCAGATTATCAACCTTTTCTTGGAGAAGGCGCTGGATTTCCTCTTGTTCGATATCTAAATTGTCCAATTCTTTGCCTAAACGCTCAATATCAGCTACTTCATAACGTTTTTGCCCTTGTAGTTCTGTCTTAAGCAGGCGAGCTTGTGCTACCTGTTCTTGCAAGTTCTGATAACGTTCTTGAATGGCATTTTTGTTAGACTTAATCTCTTCAATCTCAGCTTCCAGATTTTGCTTGTCACTGGCGATTGTAGCAAGGCGCTCTTGGCATTTTTCCTTATCTGCTTGCCAATCTCCCTCAGAAAGACGATCTAATTCCTCTTCTTGGAGTTTCCAAAGCGTTTCTAACTCTTCAACTTGCTGACTGGTCTGCTGATAAGCGAGAGATAATCCTTGCTCCTGAATACGAGCCTGCTCTCCTTGAGATTTGATGGCTTCTAATCTTTCTGTCAATCTAGCCATCTCATCTTGCAAGGTCTTCAAAGTCGCCTCTTCTGAACGCAAGCTTGCTTCTTCTTCAGCAATTTCTTTTTGTAATTGCTCCAGTTCTGGCTTGATGAAAATACTGTTGTTCTGACGATTAGCTCCACCTGCATAGGAACCACCTGTGCGCAACTCCGTGCCGTCCAAAGTCACCATACGAACCTGGTAACGAACCTGGCGAGCTGCTGCACGCGCATGTTCTACGGTATCAAAAATTGCTGTCGTTGCTAGCAAGTTTTTGAAAATAGCTTCTAGTCTCTTATCAAACGACACCAACTCATCTGCCATGCCAAGGAAGCCTGGGCTTGCAGCGATAGCATCTTGGTTCTGACTAGAAATCGTACGCGCCTTAATAGTGGTCAAAGGAAGGAAGGTTGCACGACCGGCTCTGTTTCGTTTAAGGAAATCAATGGCCTTGGTTGCCGCATTCTCATCTTCTACAATAATGTGCTGACTACTCGCTCCAAGCGCAATTTCTAGGGCAGTTTGATAATGCACATCAAAGGCCAGGTGCTCACTAACAGCACCAATAATTCCACCAAGACGGGCTTTTTCTTGGAGAACACTCTTAACACCTGCATAAAAGTTACTATGATTTCTCAGGATATTTTCCAAACTCTGAGCTCTGGCCTGCTTGTTTTTGAGATTATCCAGACGGTCAAATAGTTGACTTTGTTGAGCTTGATAGGAAGATTTCTGCTCCTCTTGCTCCTTGGCAATAGCTTGATAGTCAGCCAATAATTTTTGAACCTGCTCCTTAGCAGTTTCAAGCTCCGCCTTTTGCTGACTAGCCTTCTCTTTAGCTGTAGCCAGCTGTTCTTTGAGTTTTTGTAATTGATCTGCTTGTTTTTGAGAAAGCTGACGACTATTTTCCAACTCATTCTCGATGCGGGTCAGTTGGTTTGAGACATCCGCTTCTTCTTGTAAAAGAGCTACAAAGCGTTCGCGTAAGAGCTCAATCATTTGATCAGGATCATCTGAAAAAGCTAGCAATTCAGCTTCTAAACGATTGAGTTTTTGATTATTTTGGACTAGATTTTCCTCTAACAGAGCTAAAGAGCTTTCTTTATCAGATTTTTCTTGGCTGAGTAAATTTCTCTTATCCTCCAAAGCAGCCAAACGAGCTTGTGCTTCCTGTTGATTGAGGGCTACTTGCTCAGATTCCAGTTTCGATAGGGCTAATTTTCTCTCTAAATCACTAATCAGACTAGTCAAATCCATCAAACTGCCTTGGTCTTTGGTCATTTCAGCCTGTAAATCTTGGCGTTGCTTCTTGAGATTCTGATTTTCTTCCTCTAATTTTTCACGCTTTTGGTAGTAGCTAGTCAAGAGTTCCTGAACCTGAGCCAACTCTTCTTCTGTCGAGTCTAGTTCAGCCTTATTTTCCTTGATTTGAGCAACCAGCACGTCTAAATAAATAGCCTTGCGTTGACCTTCCAAGTCTAAAAACTTACGGGCATTTTCAGCTTGCTTCTCAAGAGGCTTGATTTGATTATCCAACTCGTAGATAATGTCTTCTAGACGATTCAGATTATCCTGAGTTTGTTGCAGTTTACTCTCAGTTTCTTTTCTGCGAGTCTTGTATTTCAAAACTCCAGCAGCTTCTTCGAAAATAGCTCGGCGTTCCTCAGGCTTGGAGTTGAAAATCTCCTCAACCTTGCCTTGTGAAATGATAGAAAAAGAATCTCGTCCCAAACCTGTATCCAAGAAAAGATCATGAATATCACGAAGACGGACTTTCTTGCCGTCAATCTTGTATTCGCTATCTCCACTGCGATAGATATGACGTTCTACCCTGATTTCTTGGCCTGCATCCTTGATAAATCCGTCATGATTATCCAGAGTCACAACTACAGAAGCATAATTAAGCGGTTTGCGACTCTCTGTTCCAGCAAAAATGACATCAGGCATCTTGCCCCCACGGAGACTCTTGACACTTGACTCCCCTAAGGCCCATCGCAGGCTTTCTGTAATATTGGACTTTCCAGATCCATTGGGTCCAACAACTGCCGTCACACCTTGGTCAAAGACGACCTTAGTCTTATCAGCAAAAGACTTGAATCCCTGAATTTCGATTTCCTTTAAATACATGAATCCAGCCCTTTCTCAACGGCATTTTTGGCAGCTTCCTGCTCTGCTAATTTCTTAGAACGGCCTTGACCTTGACCAATACTCTTGCCTTCGACAAGAACTTCTACATCAAAGACCTTATCATGGGCAGGACCCGTTTCAGAAATCACTTGATAACGAATAGTCACATCACCATTGACCTGAAGTAACTCTTGGAGATGGGTTTTGTAGTCTGTAATCATCTCAAATTCGCCTGCTTCAACCTTAGGAATCATGACTTGATAGATAAATTCCTTGACCTTGGCCACATCCTTATCCAAAAGAAGGGCACCAAGAAAGGCTTCAAAAGCATCACCAAGAATGGTATCACGATTGCGCCCACCAGACTTTTCTTCTCCTTTACCAAGTTTTATAAACTGGTCAAACTGGCAATCACGCGCAAAACCAGCCAAACTCTCCTCACGGACAATCATAGCACGGAGTTTGGACAAATCCCCCTCAGGCTTTTTAGGATATTTTTTATACAGATATTCTGAAATCAATAACTGTAGAACAGCGTCTCCTAAAAATTCCAAGCGCTCATTGTGTGAAATTTTTAAGAGGCGGTGCTCATTGGCATAACTCGTATGAGTAAAGGCAGTTTCCAGTAAATTTTTGTCTGCAAATTCGATTGCAAAATGGTTCTTTAGTACAGTTTGTAATTCTTTCATACCAACCTCTTTCTAACTGATAACAGTCCTTCTTATTATATCAAAAAAAGCCCCCTGAGTCACTTTAAAACGGGACTGGAAAGCATCTGGACATTCTTGAAAATAAGATTTTCAGTTTTTGGGTTAAACTTAGGGCAGAATAGAAAAAAAGCCCTATTAAAGGCTTTTTAGGATGTTTACATCCACCCTGAGGGAATCGAACCCCCATCTCAAGAACCGGAATCTTACGTGATATCCATTACACTAAGGGTGGAAACTTGTTTTATTATAACAAAAATTTGCTCTAATAACAAGTTTTTTTCTGGTCAGATAGCCCGTCTTAGTGGGAAGCATCCCCATTCCAGATAGAGTTTTTCACGATCACATAATCAACGTGTTTAAGATCAGCAACCTGACGTCCACCTGCATAAGAAATAGCACTTTGAAGGTCTTGTTCCATCTCAGTAAGGGTATCTTGCAAATGACCTTTGGCGGGAAGCAAGATACGTTTTCCTTCGACGTTTTTATAAGCTCCTTTTTGGTATTGTGAAGCTGAACCATAGTACTCTTTGAACTGTTCACCATCAACTTCAATCGTTTTCCCTGGACTTTCGATGTGTCCTGCAAAGAGGGAACCAATCATGACCATGTTGGCACCGAAACGAATAGACTTGGCAATATCGCCGTGAGTACGAATCCCTCCATCAGCAATAATCGGTTTACGGGCAGCCTTGGCACACCAACGAAGGGCAGCCAATTGCCAACCACCTGTACCAAAACCAGTCTTGACCTTGGTAATACAAACCTTACCAGGACCGATTCCGACCTTAGTAGCATCCGCACCAGCATTTTCCAATTCACGCACTGCTTCTGGTGTTCCAACATTTCCAGCAATGACAAAAGTATCTGGTAATTCTTTCTTGATGTGTTGAATCATAGAAATCACGCTATCCGCATGACCATGGGCAATATCAATCGTGATGTATTCAGGAGCATCAGCCTTAAGCTGGCTAACGAAATCATACTCATAGTCCTTAACACCGACAGAGATAGAAGCAATAAGCCCTTGCTCATGCATGCGCTTAATAAAAGGAATACGTCCTGCCTCATCAAAACGGTGCATAATGTAGAAGTAACCCCCTTTAGCTAGTTGCTCTGCTACATTTTCATCCAAAATCGTCTGCATATTAGCTGGCACAACAGGTAGTTTAAAGGTGTGCTTTCCTAGAGTTACACTTGTATCCGCTTCTGCACGGCTTTTAATCACACATTTATTTGGAATCAATTGAATATCTTCGTAATCAAAAATTGGAAATTCATTTAACATATTGATGTCTCGTTTCTTTTATAATGACCTACCTATGCTCTCGCATCCCTACGTCTTTTCCGACGTTTCCTTAATTTATTATAAACTAAAGTACAGTTTTTGTCAAATAATGTTATAAATAAAAATATATCGTTCGGATTTTATTGTATAAATGACAATAAAAAAAGGAGAGATTATTTTCTCCCCAATCCTTCTCTATCCTAATAATACTCACCCTGACGGTAGTCCCATGAGTTAAAGGTGTCTGACAGGTGCATCATAATCTTATCAATGTCAAGCCCTTTGCGGATTACAACTGGAGCTGGTGAAGTTGAACGTGCTCCTCCTTGTTCTGGGATGAGTTTGCCGTCTTTATCGACCATAGACACCATCACACCTTGCTCGTAGCGGGTTTCAATCGTTTTGTCAGGCTGGATAGATGCCACATAGTCGTCTGCCTCGATAACAAGGTCAACTGCCCCTTCGATGCGTTCTCCGATACCTTCTACCTTACCACGGTTTCCTTTTCCAGATGGGTTTGCAGATGAGGCATAAACCATTTTACCTTCTTCCCAAAGTTTGGCAGCCAATTGTTCACCAGCTTTCCCAAACTTGATAACGAAACAGCTAGTACCACGGACGTCAGTCATCAGTTCTTCACGGCCATCACCGTATGCTTTGAGTTTTTCAAAGGCTTCTGGTTTCCAAGGAAGGATACAACCAAGAAGAATATCTTCGTCCCAATGTTTTTGGTAGAAGGCTTCAATTTCTGGGTTGAGTTGTGCTAAAGCGCGAAGCTCATCCATACTACCGCAGAGAACAACACCTGGTTTGTTACGATTGCGTTCTTTGGCTGCGAACTTACGCTCAAGTCCTGCCTTGTCACTAGTCATGATGATGTAACCAACTTTTGTTGGGCAAACGATACATCCGCCCTTACCTTTTAAAATGTCATAGCCTTCTTGTGAAAGTGTTCCGTTCCATTGAATGTGTTTTGTCATAGTTCTATATTTCCTTTTCTATTTTTCTTCTAATCCTGCCAGTAGGCTGGTCGTTGTTTTTCATATGCAGCAATCAGATCTTCATACTGCAAGGTAATTCCGATATCATCCAAACCATTTAAGAGCTTGTGTTTCCACTCGCTATCGATTTCAAAAGTGAATTCTCCAATTGGTGAGATGATTTTTTGTTGTTCCAAGTCCACAGTTACCTGATCACTTGGTTGTAGCTGGGCCAGTTTCTCTCTAACCTCTCTGGGCTGAACAATTGGCAACATTCCATTATTTAGTTCATTATTGTAATGAATATCACCGAAAGACCCTGCAATCACGACCTTAAAACCATAGTCCGCTAGAGCCCAAGCAGCGTGTTCCCTCGAAGACCCTGCCCCAAAGTTATCCCCTGAGATGAGAATACTAGCCTTGCGGTATTCAGGTCGGTTAAAGACAAAGTCTGGATCCTCAGTATACTTGTCATCCAGATAACGCCAAGCATACATGAGGTACTTACCAAAGCCTTTTTTATCAATTAACTTGAGAAACTGCTTGGGTAGGATTTGGTCGGTGTCGATGTTATCATTCATAAGAGGAACGGTCGTTCCTGTATAAACTGTGAATTTCTCCATATCCTCTCCTTACTGGGCTTCTGGCATTTGCCGAACATCTACGAAGCGCCCTGCGATAGCTGCTGCTGCTGCCATGGCTGGACTGCAGAGATGGGTCTTAGCACCAAAGCCCTGTCTGTCTTCAAAGTTTCGGTTACTGGTTGAGGCGCAGTGGACACCATCAGGTACCTTGTCAGGATTCATCCCTAGGCACATGGAGCAACCCGGGTCTCTCCACTCAAAGCCAGCGTCTAGGAAAACCTTGTCCAAGCCCAACTTCTCAGCAGCTCGTTTCACAGGACGAGAACCTGGAACTACGATAGCCGTTAAGTTGGGAGCAATTTTCTTTCCTTTGACAAATCGAGCCGCTAGCTGCAAGTCACTGAGACGAGCGTTAGTACATGAGCCAATAAAGATATAGCCTAGTTCAATATCCGCTGGTTTTTGACCAGGCTCCAAACCCATATAATTGTAGGCTCGCTCATCATTCATATCCTTAATTTCAGGGAAGCTACTGTCAAAATCAACTCCCATAGCAGGATTGGTTCCCCAGGTTACCATAGGAGCCAAGTCTGAGACATCCATCCGGATAACTTTATCGTAAACGGCATCCTCATCACTGACAATTGTTTTCCAATCCGCCACAGCCTCTTCGAAATTCTCCGGAACACACTCGCGTCCCTTGAGATAGTCATAAGTCGTATGATCTGGGTTCATAATTCCCATCTTAGAGCCAAACTCGATGGACATATTACAGATGGTCATTCGCTCTTCCATGCTCAGTGCATCAATCGCTTGTCCACGATATTCCACCACGTAGCCAACGCCGCAAGCAACGCCGTACTTTGCAATCAAGGCTAGAATGAAATCCTTGGAATAAACTCCTTTTTGAGGAACACCAGTGAATTCCACCAGCATTTTCTTGGGTTTGACCTGCCAGAGTGTCTGAGTAGCGAAAACATGCTCGACTTCACTAGTCCCAATTCCAAAAGCGATTGCTCCGAAAGCTCCGTGAGTTGCCGTATGGCTGTCTCCACAGACGATGAATTTTCCTGGTTGGGTCCGGCCTGTTTCTGGACCAACCATATGAACAATTCCCTGCTTTTCAGAACCGTGAGCCGCATGTTCAATACCAAACTCCTCAACATTTTCAGCTAGCTTATCAATTTGTGCCTTAGAAATCACATCTCGAATATCGTAGATATTGACCGTCGGGACATTGTGGTCAAAGGTTCCAAATGTTAAGTCTGGTCGTCTCAATCTACGACCTGCGTCTCGTAATCCTTGAAAAGCCTGAGGACTGGTCACCTCGTGAATATAGTGCTGGTCCACATACATGAGTTGGGGCTGCCCCTCTTCTCCTGTGATAACATGGCGCTCCCATAATTTATCAAAAATCGATTTTCCTGCCATCTATTACCTCCAAATAAAATATAAAGCTACTAGTGTGGGCACTATCCCGAGAAACCAAACTGTTTTAAAATACCATTTTCTAGTCTTATGGTGAAAGCTGATTCCTGCTAACCAGGCCCCAAAACCACCACAAGTAAGGGCTAAAATAAGTAAGATTTTCTCTGGGATGCGCCAAACTCTTCTCCTTGCCTTGGATTTGTCAATACCATAAATCAAGAAAACCATGACATTCCAAATCAAAAGGACTAGAGTAATTTTTTCGTCTAACTTCATAACCTTGCAATAATAGCTTCCGTCATTTCCTTAGTCGAAGCCTGTCCACCTATATCTCTTGTTAAAATGCCAGCCGCTAAACTTGCCTCAACAGCACACTCGATACGCTCTGCATCCTCATAACGTCCAAAACTGTCTCTCAACATCATGGCCACTGATAAAATCATGGAAATAGGATTTGCAATTCCTTGACCTGCAATATCAGGAGCTGAACCGTGAATGGGCTCATAGAGACTTGGTCCATTTTCAGAATGACTGGCTGATGGCATAACTCCAAGTGTGCCAGATAGAACGCTTGATTCATCCGAGAGAATATCTCCGAAAAGATTTTCTGTCACGATGACATCAAACTTAGCAGGATTGGTAATCATGAGCATGGCAGCTGAGTCCACTAGCTGGTGTTCCAAGGTCACATCTGGGAAATCCTGTGCGACATCCTCAGCCACTTTTCTCCAGAGTTTTGATGTTGCCAACACATTCTGCTTATCAATACTAGTAACGATTTTTCTCCGATTTCTTGCAATCTCAAAGGCCTTGCGAATAATCCGCTCCACTTCCTCATAGCTATAGTCGTTGATATCACGCGCTTTGCGCTCTTTAAGGATATGATCTCCAAAGTAAATCCCACCTGTCAACTCACGCACCATGACAAAGTCTACACCAGCAATTCGTTCCGGTTTGAGTGGTGACAAATGCTTGAGACTGTCAAAGATTTTTACAGGGCGAATATTAGCGTAAAGATTGAGTTCCTTACGGAGAGCTAGCAAGCCTTGTTCAGGCCGAACCGTTGCACTATCATACTGGGGACTACCAATAGCTGCTAGGAGAATGGCATCTGCTTCTCTACATGCCTTGAGGGTTTCATCAGGTAAGGGATGCCCTGCAGCATCAATACCTGCACCTCCAAAAGGTCGTCTGTCTATTTCATAGACAAAGCCTGTTTTTTTAGCTAGAGCTTCCAAAACCTCTAAACCAGCCTCCATGATTTCTGGGCCGATTCCATCCCCTGCTAGAGCTACTATTTTCTTTGTCATAGCCTTCTCCTTTACACACTAGGCATATCGCGATAGGAAACGCTACGTCCCATCTCACCAGCATTCTCTTTTTGAACAAAGGTATTGGCATTGATGTAGGCAATAGCCGAAGCCTTCAACACATCGAAATCAAGACCTGCTGCATTAAAGATAGTTTCTGTATCTCTGTTTTCAACAGTTACCAAGACCCGAGCTTGGGCATCAATTCCATCTGTCACCGCGTCAATGGTATAGGATACCAAGCGGACAGATTGATTAAAGAACTTGTCGATAGCGTTAAAGATTGCTTCAACAGAACCTTGCCCTGTCGCATTAAATTCGACTTTCTCACCATCCATATTAGCCAGGCTAACAAGCGCTTCAATGTCATTATCTGCATGAGTTTGAAGTTGTAAATCATCAAAGTGGAATCCTTCTGGATTTTCAACCATGATCCCAGCTACCAGAGCACGAATATCTGCATCTGTGATTTCTTGCTTCTTGTCTGCTAGCGCCTTGAACTTGGCGAAGAGTGGTTTGATATCCTCTTCTGTAAAGTCTAGGGCCAGTTCTCTTAGTTTCTCAACAAAGGCATGGCGACCAGACAATTTTCCAAGCGGAAGACTATTACTCTTAACACCAACCAATTCAGGGGTGATGATTTCATAAGTAAGAGGATTTTTTAGAACACCATCCTGGTGAATACCAGATTCGTGAGAAAAGGCATTACCTCCAACTACGGCCTTGTTTTTAGGAACTGGAATTCCTGAGAAACGAGAAACCATTTCTGACGTATTGATTGTCTCATTTAAGACAATACTGGTTTCTGCTTGGTAGTAATCTTGGCGAATATTGAGGGCAACTGCTATTTCTTCCAAAGCAGCATTACCAGCTCGCTCACCAATACCGTTGATAGTTCCTTCGACACGTCCTGCCCCATTCTTGACGGCAGCAAGGCTATTTGCCACTGCCATTCCAAGATCATCATGACAGTGAGGCGAATAGATAATCTGACGATCCGTCTTGACATTCTCAATCAGGTATTTGAAGATGGCACCATATTCCTCTGGTGTAGTAAATCCTACCGTATCAGGGATATTGATATAAGTCGCACCTGCATCGACCGCTGTTTGAACGACTTGTAAGAGGAAATCCAACTCTGTTCTAGTCGCATCTTCAGGAGAGAATTCGACCACTTCAAACTTAGAACGAGCATAGGAAACATGCTCCTTGATAGCTTCCAAAATCTCTTCCTTACTTTTATTGAGCTTATACTTGCGGTGAATCGGACTGGTAGCGATAAAGACGTGAACCTGTGGATATTTGGCATCCTTGAGGGCCTCATAACAAGCATCTATATCAGACTTGACAGAACGTGCTAATCCAGTTACAGCTGTTTTCTTCAAGGCCTTAGCAATCTCCTGCACTGCTGTGAATGAATCAGGACTCGCCGCCGGAAAACCAGCTTCAATGGCTGAAATCCCCCATTTCTCCAGCTGTCTTGCTATAGCAATTTTTTCCTTGATTGAAAAGTTAACACCCGGTGTCTGTTCTCCATCCCGAAGGCTGGTATCTAGAAATTCAACAGTTCTCATAAAGATTTCCCCTTTTCCAAATGTGGTTTTAAAAAAACATCTCGCTCAGAAACCCAAGCGAGATGTTGATTCACTCCCGCTTGGTAAGCCAAACAGGACTAATGCTTTTTGCACTAGCCCGAGTACCTCAACAACAAAGCAAATTGATTAAACTTAGCTGTTTTCATGTTTGACTTTCTCCTTCGTTTGATATCTTGTTTAGTATTTTAGCATAGGCAAAAGTACTTGTCAAGAAAAAATCCAATATTTTCTGAAAATTTCTTCAGTAAAGAATATTTCGCTAATTGAAAGTGCTTGAAATGTTTCATTTTTTAGTGGTTAAGTTCCAACTTTTTTCTATCAATTCCAATACTTCTTTATCTGATAAAGTATCATCAAGCGCCACACTAATCCAGTAACGCTTATTCAAATGAAAGGCTGGATAAACGCCATTGTGTGAAAGTAAATCAGCTACTTGGTCATGCTTGAGGTTGACTGCTTCCACCTGTCCTTCTCTGCCCTTTTCCAGCTTATCCCAAGAGATTTTCATCAAGACGACATACCACTTTTTATTGCCTTCGTGTCTTAACACTGCCGTATCAGGCGATTTCTCCCACAAATACTCCAACTGATTACCATACTTTTCCTGAACTTGAGTCATGATTCGCTTAGTCTGAGGACAGATAAAATCCTGTACCTCAAAACAAGCCTTCCGAATCTGGTAAAGAATCTCCAGACAAGTCTCACGGACATTTGCAACAAAACTTCCTTTAAAACTTTCCATATGGACTTGAGGATAGAGGTCACCCGTTTCCTGGTCAAAGACTTGAAAACTCACATTATCAGCAGTGATGGATACAGTCATGACAAAGTCACCCTGCAAAATCTGGCAACTATAGGTCCAGACTCCACTATTTTCTACAAAACCATAAACATGAGCCTTTTCTTGATTAAACTGATAGGATTTAAAAATTTCAAACATAAGTGAAAACTGCTACCCAAAGCTAGCAGTTCCTTTCTATTTTTTAAAAGACCACCTTAGTTCCGTGCAATTGTGTCACGCCCAGCTGGTCGATAAAGGTCTGACGGTTGTCAAGGTCAATCCCCCCACCTGGTAGAATTTCAATTTTACCTTTAGCGTGCTCCAAAATTCTGTAATAGTGAGCAAAACGTTTTTCTAAGGAGTCGCCAGACACACCAGCGCGAGTTAAGATGCGAGTGACTCCAGATTGACTAAGCCAGTCAATAGCTTCCAGTTGATCATCTTCACTCAATTCATCAAATGCCATATGAAAGACAATTTCCATTCCTTTTGACGCAGCTATCAACTTCTCCAGATTAGGCTTATCCAACTTTTTGTCAGCAGTTAAAGCACCAAATACAACTCCTTGACTTCCAGCCTGAGCAGTCATCCGAATATCTTCTAACATAATAGCAATTTCTAGGTCATTGTAGACAAAGTCGCCACCACGTGGACGAATCATGGTCATGATGGTCGTATTGTAGTTAGCTGCCAGTTCAACCGCTGCCTTGGTCACTCCATAGCTGGG
The DNA here is from genome assembly GCF_000027165.1 of Streptococcus mitis B6. NCBI lineage: Bacteria > Bacillati > Bacillota > Bacilli > Lactobacillales > Streptococcaceae > Streptococcus > Streptococcus mitis. Next base: position 1,216,305 of record NC_013853.1, read on the forward strand.
CGTTGTCCCACCAACTGCTAGATTGTCACAGAGTTCGATTCGACGAGCTCCAGCCTGCATCGCTTTTTCAAGAAAGGTCACATTTTCAGCACAAAATTCGTAAATCATTTGATTCTCCTTGGAGATTATTTTGAATTTATTATATCATATTATTGTGAATATGCTTTCATTTTTATCAAGGGAAATAACTACTATTTTTATCTATTCTTTGTCAGGAATGACTTTAAAGAGATAGTAGGTGATAAAGATAGTCAAAGCTCCCAGTACGATTTTGACTGGTAAGAGAGGAGCAAAATAAATGGAAATTCCCATCAAGATGTAGATAGATACGATGATTTTTTTCTTACGTTCACGCGCAATAGACTTAGTCTCGCGAAAATCAGCTACATATGGTTGATAGAGCTTGGTATGATACAGCCAAGCTTCGAAGCGCTTGGAACTTCTGGAGAAACAAGCAATAGACAACAAAAGAAAAGGTGTTGTCGGTAACAAGGGTAAAACAACCCCAACAATAGCCAAGGCCAGTGATAAGAAACCAATAATTAGATAGATAAGACGCATAACTTCTCCTAGTTAATACTCTTCGAAAATCTCTTCAAACCGCGTCAACGTCGCCTTGACGTAGGTATGGTTCCTGACTTCGTCAGTCTTATCTGCAACCTCAAAGCAGTGCTTTGAGCAACCTGCGGCTAGTTTCCTAGTTTGCTCTTTAATTTTCATTGAGTATAAAATAATCTTCTTCTAGTTTCGCATACAATGGTGAATTTTGTCAAGCTCTAACCAAAAGAGCCTGAAATTCACTTTCAGGACTCTCCTCTTATTTAATCTTTTCTTCTTCGTAGTCACCTTTGCTACAAACAACCTGCTTGCCACCACCACGGACTTTTTTCTCCATGAGGAAGTGTCCACATTTTGGACAGTCACGACCAACAGGCTTGTCCCAAGAAGTAAATTCACAGTCTGGATAGCGATTGCAACCATAGAAGAGGCGGTTACGTTTTGTTTTACGCTCAATGATTTGTCCCTGATGACAACTTGGACACTCTACACCGATTTCTTTCACGATTGCTTGGGTATGACGGCAATCTGGGAAATTGCTACAAGCGTAGAACTTACCAAATCGACCAAGTTTAATGACCATTGGACTGCTACACACTTCACAGTCAAATCCAGCTGGTTCATCCTTGATCTGGATTTTCTCCATTTCTTCTTCAGCCTTGGCAACCTCTTTAGAGAAAGGTTTGTAAAAGGCATCAATGACACGTTGCCACTGCTCTTTTCCGACTTCGACATCATCCAGCTTGCCTTCCATTTCAGCTGTGAAGGTCACGTTTACAATATCTGGGAAATAGTCAACGATGAGCTTGTTAACAATTTCTCCCAACTCTGTTGGTTCAAAGCGTTTGGCTGCAAGGCGAACATAATAACGTTTCTGAATAGTTTCAATGGTCGGTGCGTAGGTTGACGGACGTCCAACCCCATTTTCCTCCAAGGTCTTGATAAGAGTCGCTTCAGAATAACGAGCAGGCGGTTGGGTAAAATGTTGCTCTGGTTTGCTATTGACCTGCTTAACCACATCTCCAACAGCCATATCTGGTAACATCTTATTCTTATCATAATCATTATAAATGGCAAGATAACCATCAAACTTAACCTGACTACCATTAGCAGCAAATTGAACCCCATTTTGAGACAATTTAACAGCCATGGTATCAAAGACAGCAGCTGTCATCTGACTAGCCACAAAACGATTCCAAATAAGAGTATAAAGCTTGAGCTGATCCTTGTCCAGATACTTAGCAATACTTTCAGGTGTATTAAAGACACTAGACGGACGAATAGCCTCATGAGCATCCTGAGCACCTGAAGCGTTTTTGACCTTACTACCATGCTTAGAATACTTGCTACCAAAACGATCCGTAATGAAGCTTGCTGCCTCATTTTGCGCCACTGGACTGATACGAGTCGAATCGGTACGCATATAGGTAATCAAACCTTGAACACCAGAACCGATATTAATTCCTTCATAGAGCTGTTGGGCAACCATCATGGTTTTTCGAGTACGGAAGTTAATTTTATTGGCAGCATCCATCTGCATAGATGAAGTAGTATAAGGTAAAGGAGCATTGCGTTTGCGCTCTTTCTTATCCACCTGATCCACTGAAAAGTCTTTACTAGTCAGACGAGATAAGACTTCCTTGACTTCGTCATTACTAGTCAGTTTCAGCTTTTTACCATCTACTCCATAGAAGGAAGCCTGAAATTGCTTGGTTCCCTTTTTAAAGACACCATCAATTGTCCAGTATTCTTCTGGCTGAAAGGCATTGATTTCATTCTCACGGTCAATGATTAACTTAAGCGCAATAGACTGAACGCGCCCTGCTGATAAGCCCTTCTTAACCTTTTTCCATAAAATAGGCGAAATCGAATAGCCTACCAAGCGGTCTAGGACACGACGAGCCTGTTGGGCATCGACCAAGTCCATATCAATCTTACGAGGTTCTTTAAAAGCATTTTTGACCGCATCCTTGGTGATTTCATTGAAGACCACACGGTTAGCATCATTCTCATCCAAGTTGAGAATATGGGCCAAATGCCAAGAAATCGCTTCTCCTTCACGGTCCGGGTCACTCGCCAGAAAGACTTTATTAGCTTTTTTGGCTTCTTTTTTCAAGTCATTGATGAGAGGACCTTTTCCTCGGATATTGATATATTGCGGTTCGTAATTATTTTCAATATCGACGGACATACTGGATTTCTTCAAATCACGGATATGGCCGACACTGGCTAAAACCTTGTAGTTTCTGCCTAGATATTTTTCAATCGTCTTGGCCTTAGCAGGCGACTCCACGATTACTAGATTTTTTTTAGCTGTTGATTTTTTCTTTTTTGTTGCCGTAGCCACAGTATCACACCTTTTCAAAGTAATAAACTTTATAAAGTGTAAACCATTTTGCCATAACTGTCAAGACTTAGCTCCTATATATAGAAGAAAAGTTGGTTTAGAAAGAGAAATTTTGTCTTAAAATTCAAATTCCGCAAGAACATCTTGCCCACTGGTGACCAATTTTGCTCCTTCTTGAATCAAATGATGACATCCATCAGATAGTCCATCTAAAATGCTACCAGGTATAGCAAAAACATCGCGTCCTTCTTCCATTGCCCTCTCACAGGTAATGAGACTACCTGAACGCATCTTAGCCTCTGCTACAATCACACCACGACAAAGTCCAGCAATGATGCGATTACGGGCAGGAAAATGAAATTTTAGAGGTTGTTCACCAGGTCCATATTCACTAAGAATCAGATGGTCATTGCCGATGTAGTCTTGCAAGCGTTTATTGGCTTTAGGATAAAACACATCCAGTCCTGTTCCAATCACTGCAATGGTTTTTCCACCATTCTGCAGAGCTGCCATATGAGCTGCTGTGTCAATGCCCTTGGCTAAGCCACTGACGATAACTAGTTCATTTTCCAAGCCCTGAATGACTTTTTCAACTGACTTAGCTCCCTGTTTGCTACAAGCACGACTGCCCACGACCGCTACCTTAGGAAATTTCAAGAGGTCCAGATTTCCCTTGTAAAATAAAAGCACAGGTGCATCATATATTTCACTCAAATCCCAAGGATAACAGTCGTCTAAAATAGAGAAAGATGGAAATTTTTGAAACTCCTTCTCCAAATGCGCATCGTCTATCTGAAAATAACGTTCCATAAAAACAGCTGGATTTCGGCAACCTGATATTTCTGCAATATCACCCAATAAAAGTTCCTGATCAACATTTTCACCATATTCTAGGACTTTCAAAATCTGTTGGTTGGTCAAACCTGACTTTTTTAACTTATAGATTTCATAGTTTGTGATTTTCATAAATATCTCCATTTCTTTTTCTATTCATCTATTTATTTTATTCGTAAAAAATCAAAAAAACATCCGACTATTTCAGCCAGATGTTGGAATCTTTAATTTTCGTTTTTAAGAATTTCTTCTAATTTATGATAATCTTGGACACTATCGATCTCATAGATGCTATTGCCTTCTAATTCTTCAACATAGACATCCAGCTCTTTGATGTTATCCTTAACCATATTGTCCCAATAGAGATCAACAAATTCGCCACTTGCATAGGCCTTGTCAATAAAGCTAACAATTTTTTCTGCTGTTGGAGCGTCCCAGAAGGATACACCACTAAGGATGCGACCTGCCTTGCTATCAACAATAATGTCTTGAACCTTGTAGTCATCTCCATAGACCAAGAACCATTCGTTAGTACAATCTTCACGATAGACACTAAAATAAGTCGAACGTGTCAAATCATTGCGGAACATATTTTTAAAGAGATAATTATCGGCATCAATAACATAGCTGTTAGCTAATTCTTCTTTTACAAGATAGAGAGAGTAAAAATTATTGTAGTCAGCGTATTTATCATTGAAAACGAGGCGAACGCCATATTTTTCTTTTAAATAATCGAATTGTTCTTTAAGGTAACCAACAATGATGATGATGTCATTGATTCCTTTTTCTTTTAGAAACTCAATTTGGTATTCAATCAAAGGTTTTTGATTAACCTGAACCAAGGCCTTAGGGGTATTTTCAGTCATAGGACGCAAGCGAGTTCCCAATCCCGCTGCTAAGATAATGGCTTTCACACGAATCTCCTTTATTCTTTGATAATAATATAAACTCCAGCAATGACGACAAGTGACGTAATAATTGTCAGCATATCTAGCGGTGCACCCAAGAAAACAACTGCGAACAAGACCGTCCAAACTACATAACTCACGTTCAAGCCTGTAGCCTTGGCTGGTTGCAAGCGATTGATAGCGATATAATAAGCCAAATAAGAAATCATATCAAAGGCAGCAAAGACAATCATGAGACCTAGCAATTGTCCATTGGCTACTTCTGCAAATGACTGATGAGAGAAGAGCACAATCACAAGATAGGACAAGAATGAAGTCACTTGACGAATCAAGAGGGCTTCGATTTCACTTAATTCACTTTCCATAGCAAAGGAGCTAAGTACACTCTCACTTCCCCATGCAATAGCACAAACCAAAGCAAAGAGAATGCCAATGTAGAAGGAATTGACCTGTTCAACCTTATAGGTCTGGGCAATAATCCCTCCAATAATCAAGACAATCCCAAACACAGTATTTTTCGAAATCTTGTGCTTCAAAAAGAAGAAAGCCAATAAAACTGAAATCGCAGGATAAATAGCCGATACTGATGAAGCTAAGGAACTTCCGATATACTTAACTGCATAAAGATTTGCCTGCATACCGATAGGGCCTGCTAGCAAGGCTCCGATGATAACGCTAACATTGCGAATATTTAAGAAAATTGAGAGGCGAACTCTCCCTTCTTTTACCAAGAGAAAAGCTAGTAAGATAAAGATACTCAAGAAATCATGAGCAGCGGCTACCACAAAGGGCGACAAATCTGTAAAAATCGAAAAGATATAAGCACTAATCGTTAGACCTAAACCCCAGAAAACACCTGAGAGTAGACCAAAGGAAACTCCATTTTTATTTTTCATATGAACCTCCATAATTAGCCAGACCTTTAACAGCTCTTTGGTAACGATTCACACCATAGTCACCAAAATCTGCCCCTTGCTCTTCTTTATAGACTGTCCATAGACTCCAAATAGCATCTTGTAAAATTTTATAAATGGCAATCTTTTCACGAGAGACAGGTGTTCGCTCACTCTCATAGTGAGATAAGAAAGCTTCTTCCTCTTGATGAGTGAATTCAGACTCTAAAAAGAGGGCAGCCAAATCCCACATTGGATCGTTCATTGATGAATATTCCCAGTCAATCAAATAAAGTCGTCCTTGAGGTGATTCGATAAAGTTTTCAGGCACCAAATCGATATGACAAGATTTTCTGTCAACACCTAAGTCAGCTAGCCTTTTCTCTAAGGAGAAGACTTCTTTTCTAACTGCTTCATAGTTGGCATAAGGGATTTTTTCTTCAATCAAGGATTCGTATTTTTTGATTTCTTCAAAAGGAGCAAATTCACCTCTTAATTCCTTGCCAGAAGAATGAATGGTTTGTAAAATTGGAGCAATTTTATCAAACTTGGTCTTGATTGACGTTGAATCAAGCGTGATTGCCGACTCAATATACTCATTTACTTTGATACCCGCTTCAATATCAAAAAGATAATTTTTTACATCTAGGTCTAAATCCTTCAGTAGTTCAAGATTGTACTTTTCATCTTGACGATTGATAAGCTTTTCTGTCCCTTTACCAAAGAACTTAACAATGTACTGCTTATTTGTTGTTTTGACCAAATAGTTTTGATTGGTCATTCCCCCTAGTTGTTCAACACTGAGGACTTCCTCTTCTTCACTAAGTAGGGAAGAAATTTTTTCTTTAATGATTTTCTCCACAATTAACCTCCAGCACTTATACTTCCCACTTAAACACGGTTTTAAAGGCTGTGTTTAAATCGGTCGCAAAGATACGATGAATATCTTTAATTTCTCTTACAGGTTCTTCTAGAAAAAGGATATTTTTAAGACGATTGGCAAATTTCTTGACTTCCATCATTTGAATTGCATTTTCAAAATCAATGCGCCCAGAACGAGAGGAACCAACCAAGAGCAAGCCCTTTTCTAAGGCATCGCGTGTATTGAGATTGACTTTATATTCGCTAACGCCCATCATGAGAATCGTTCCCTGAGGACGAATGTAGCGAATCAAGTCATTTATAGCTGGTCCAGTACCATCACCACCACAACACTCAAAAGCATGGTCAAAGGCCAAATCTTCAGGAATATTATCAGTAATATAGCATTCTTTGGCAAATGAGAAGAGTTCCAACTTTTCCCAATGACGACCAATAACCACAATCTCTGCTTCTGGCAAAGTATAGTTGATAATATTAGCAACTACAAAAGCTAAACTTCCATCTCCGATAACGGCGATTCGGTTCCGCTTGCTATGAGCAAGAGTCAATAAGCGATTCATAGCATGCATGCCGACACTAACAAACTCTGTAATGGCTGCAACCGTATCTTCGATAGCATCATAAGCCACCACACGGTCTTTAGGAAGAGAAACAAACTCTCTCATAAAGCCATCAAATCCACTAGACAAGAAATGTGTCCCTGTCATGTAGTTTTCATAGAATTCTTTATCACTCTGCATAGGAGGCTGATTAGGAATCATGACAACTTTTTGCCCAACCTCATAAGTTCCTGTCGGATCAGAAATAACGGTTCCACATGATTCGTGAATCATTGCCATTGGAAGTTTTTTATTCAAAATCTTTGGATCACGTTTTCCTTGGTAGTAACGTTGATCCGCATGACAGACAGCCATGTAGTTAGGGCGGATGAGGATATGATTCTCTTGGTCGATATCCTCTTCCTGGTATTTGACATTGATAAACTTGGGCTTAGTCAGTTGATAAATTTGATTAATCATATCACTAGTCTTTCTCAATCATACTTTTTGCAATCTTCAAATCTGTCACTGTTGTGATTTTTAGGTTTGAGTATTCCCCATTAGCCAAGGCCACATCTTTTCCTTTAATGACGAAGATTTTACATGCATCTGTTAAGATTTCCTTCTCTTCAACAGAGAGAGAGCCGTAAAGATCCATGAAGTCCTTGCAACGGAATGTTTGAGGTGTTTGTCCTTGATAGAGGTGAGCACGATTTGGAATATCTGTAATGAATTGACCGTTAGTACTTTCAACGATAGTATCAACAGCTTCTACCACTGTGTCCACTGCGTCATGATTTTGAGCAAGTTGGATATTGTCCTGAATCATGCGAAGCGTAATAAATGGGCGAACAGAATCGTGGGTAATAACGATATCCTCTGGAGTAAGCGGACGATAAGCATCAATGGCTTCAATGATTTTCTCAATACTTGTATTGCGGTCAGCACCACCTTTTGTAATGATAATACGATCCTTATGAAGAGGTAGATATTTATCTACAAGATCCTCTGCATGAGAAACCCAGTCTCCATGAACCCCAACTACAATTTTTTCAATACTTGGTTCCAAGACAAATTTTTCAATTGTATGAATCAAAATAGGTCGATCACCTAGCTCTAAAAATTGTTTTGGCAAGTTACTGATCCCCATGCGTGTGCCAGTTCCACCAGCAAGAATTCCTGCATAAATCATCTATTTTCTCCTTTGTCTTACTAAAAAAACTTATTCTCTCTATTATACCACAATCTAGTCCTATCTTGAAAGAAATACCGGCCCTCCCGTTCTAGAATAGGAGGATTAAGCAGTTCTATTATTCAAAGAAACTAGTCCATTTCTAGTAATGATTAGGAATTCTGTAGTCATTACCAATAAATGGCTGTGAAATTTTAGAGTTCTTCAGAATAATATACTTTTCTTAAAGAAAGCTTAAAATTAAACTTTGAAACTTCAAAGCGATTACTTGACTTATACTCAATGAAAATCAAAAAGCAAACTAGGAAGCTAGCCGTAAGCTGTACTTGAGTACGGTAAGGCGACGCTGACGTGGTTTAAATTTGATTTTCGAAGAGTATTACTGCCCTTCATTTCTTATTAGCTGACTTTATGATATAATGAAAAATGAGGTAAATTGAATGAAAAGTATAAAATTAAATGCTCTATCTTACATGGGAATTCGTGTCTTGAATATTATTTTTCCCATCTTAACTGGAACCTATGTCGCGCGTGTCTTGGACCGAACTGACTATGGTTACTTCAACTCTGTCGACACAATTTTGTCATTTTTCTTACCCTTTGCAACTTATGGAGTCTATAACTACGGTTTACGGGCCATCAGTAATGTCAAGGATAACAAAAAAGATCTGAATAGAACCTTCTCTAGTCTTTTTTATTTGTGCATCGCTTGTACGATTTTGACCACCGCTGTCTATATCCTTGCCTATCCTCTCTTCTTTACAGATAATCCAATCATCAAAAAGGTCTACCTTGTCATGGGGATTCAACTCATTGCCCAGATTTTTTCAATTGAATGGGTCAATGAAGCTCTGGAAAATTACAGTTTTCTTTTTTACAAGACTGCCTTCATCCGTATACTGATGCTGGTCTCTATTTTCCTTTTTGTTAAAAATGAACACGATATTGTTGTCTATACACTTGTGATGAGTTTATCGACACTGATTAACTATCTGATTAGTTATTTTTGGATTAAAAGAGACATTAAGCTTGTTAAGATTCACATAAGTGATTTTAAACCGCTCTTTCTTCCTCTAACAGCCATGTTGGTCTTTGCCAATGCCAATATGCTCTTCACATTTTTGGACCGTCTCTTCCTCGTTAAAACAGGGATTGATGTCAACGTTAGTTACTATACCATGGCTCAGCGAATTGTGACCGTTATAGCTGGTGTTGTAACAGGAGCTATCGGAGTGAGTGTGCCCCGTCTCAGTTACTATCTAGGAAAAGGCGATAAGGAAGCTTATGTCGCCCTTGTTAACAGAGGAAGTCGAATCTTTAACTTCTTTATCATTCCACTCAGTTTCGGACTCATGGTTTTAGGACCAAATGCCATCCTCCTTTACGGTAGTGAAAAATATATTGGAGGCGGTATCTTAACCTCTCTCTTCGCTTTTCGGACGATTATCCTGGCCTTAGATACTATTCTTGGTTCCCAAATTCTCTTTACAAATGGCTATGAAAAACGTATCACAGTTTACACAGTCTTTGCTGGGCTACTCAATTTGGGCTTGAATAGTCTCCTCTTTTTCAACCATATCGTAGCTCCTGAATACTACTTACTGACAACTATGCTATCAGAGGCCTCTCTACTTGTTTTCTATATCATTTTCATCCATAGGAAACAACTCATCCACCTAGGACATATCTTTAGCTACACTGTTCGATACTCTCTCTTTTCACTTTCCTTTGTAGCAATTTATTTCCTGATTAATTTCGTGTATCCTGTGGATATGGTCATTAATTTGCCATTTTTGATTAATACTGGTTTGATTGTCTTGCTATCAGCTATCTCTTATATTAGTCTACTTGTCTTCACCAAAGATAGCATTTTCTATGAATTTTTAAACCATGTCCTAGCCTTAAAAAATAAATTCAAAAAATCTTAGGAGTATAGAATGAAACAACTAACCATTGAAGATGCCAAACAGATTGAATTAGAAATTTTGGATTATATTGATACTCTCTGTAAAAAGCACAATATCAACTATATTATTAACTACGGGACTCTGATTGGGGCAGTTCGACATCAAGGCTTTATCCCTTGGGACGACGATATTGATTTGTCCATGCCTCGAGAAGATTACCAACGATTTATTAACATTTTTCAAAAAGAAAAAAGCAAGTATAAGCTCCTATCCTTAGAAACAGATGAGAACTACTTTAACAACTTTATCAAAATAACCGACAGTACAACTAAAATTATTGATACTCGGAATACAAAAACCTATGATTCTGGTGTTTTTATCGATATTTTCCCTATGGATCGCTTTGATGATCCTAAGGTCATTGATACTTGTTATAAACTGGAAAGTTTTAAACTTCTGTCTTTCAGTAAACATAAAAATATTGTCTATAAGGATAGCCTTTTAAAAGATTGGATACGAACAGCCTTTTGGTTGCTCCTTCGACCGGTTTCTCCTCGTTATTTCGCACATAAAATCGAGAAAGAAATTCAAAAATATAGTCGTGAGAATGGTCAGTATATGGCCTTTATCCCTTCTAAATTTAAGGAAAAGGAAGTATTCCCAAGTGGTACCTTTGATAAAACAATTGATTTACCCTTTGAAAATTTAAGCCTTCCAGCACCTGAAAAATTTGATACTATTTTGACACAATTTTATGGAGATTATATGACCCTACCACCTGAAGAAAAACGCTTCTACAGTCATGAATTTCACGCTTATAAATTGGAGGATTAGGATGCAATATTTAGAAAAAGAAGAAATTAAAGAAATTCAACTAGCCCTGCTAGACTATATTGATGAGACTTGTAAGAAACATGATATTCCTTATTTTCTCAGTTATGGAACTATGCTTGGAGCTATCCGCCACAAAGGTATGATTCCTTGGGACGATGATATCGATATTTCCCTTTATCGTGAAGATTATGAGCGCTTATTGAAGGTTATTGAGGAAGAAGACCATCCACGTTATAAGGTTCTCTCCTACGACACTTCTTCTTGGTACTTCCATAATTTCGCATCGATTTTGGATACTTCTACAGTTATCGAAGACCATGTTAAGTACAAGCGTCATGACACCAGTCTCTTTATCGATGTCTTCCCAATTGATCGATTTACAGACTTGAGCATTGTCGACAAGAGCTATAAGTATGTGGCCCTTCGTCAACTAGCTTATATCAAAAAATCACGCGCAGTTCACGGTGATAGTAAATTAAAAGATTTTCTAAGATTATGTAGCTGGTACGCCCTCCGATTTGTCAATCCTCGTTACTTTTACAAGAAAATTGATCAGCTAGTCAAAAATGCTGAAACCAACACTCCTCAATATGAGGGAGGAATTGGTATTGGTAAAGAAGGAATGAAAGAAGTCTTCCCAGTTGATACCTTTAAAGAACTCATCTTAACTGAGTTTGAAGGCCGTATGTTGCCTGTGCCAAAAAAATATGACCAATTTTTAACCCAGATGTATGGAGATTATATGACACCACCATCAAAAGAAATGCAAGAATGGTATAGTCATAGCATTAAAGCTTATCGTAAAAACTGATTGAGGACAATTATACAAAGTATTGAGTGAGACTTGGAAAAACTCACTTGCAGGAAAAAATGAAGTAAATATTCCTACAACAAAACGCATAATATCAAGGCTTTTCGGCACCTGATATTATGCGTTTTCCTTATCTTAAAAACTTTTTATCCAGTCTATTATAGGAAACTGAATCTGGAATAATCCAACACGACTTCTAAAACATTGTTATAAATTGATTAAAATTCCAAAATCAATTTGTTCAGTTCTTATTTCACGCTACTATAGTTATGCTTTTTATGAATTAACCACTATTACTATCTCTTTATCAATCTTCACGCTGAAGCGGTGATTGATTTAAAACAAGTTTAAAAAATATCGAAAAGAAGCTTAATATTGAGAATAGTCAGTATGATTGCAACTACATATCCTAAGATAGTATTCCACTTTGCATTGGTAAATTCGCCCATCAATGATTTCTTAGATGTGAGATAAATCAATGGAAAGATAGAAAATGGTAGGGCAATGGAAAGAAAAACTTGTGAATAAACTAATAATTGATCCAAGGTTGTTTCTTGGTGGCCAAACAAAACAGCAACAATCATGACGGGTAGTAAGGCAAATAACCGGGTTCCAAGTCGGATAATCCATTGTGGTAATTTCATATGTAGGAAACCTTCCATGACGATTTGTCCTGTCAAGGTTCCTGTAATCGTTGAATTTTGTCCACTGGCTAATAGAGCCAAGGCAAATAAAGTAGATAGAGTCGAACTAGCTATAGCCCCCGCAATTGTAGAATCTTTTAAGGCATTATACATTTGTGAAAAGGCAGAAATATCAGATGCATGGCCGAAAAAGAGAGCTGCACCTAAGATCAAAAGAAGGGAATTGACAACAAAGGCAAGAGATAACTGAAGATTAGAATCCCATGTCATAAAGCGTACACCTTTACGAATATCATTCTTATCCTTATGATTGACTTTTCGAGTTTGTGACAAAGATGAATGCAAATACAAATTATGAGGCATAACCGTCGCTCCAACAATCCCTAGCGCTAAGGTCAACTGACTTTCATGTCCAGGAGCAGGACTTTCAAACAAGGTGGATGTTGGTAAATAACCTCCAAAAATTCCTTGAATACTTGGATGTGATAAAGTCACAAGGTAGGTGAAAATCACCAAGATTGTCAAAATCAAGGTCGTAACGATAGCTTCAATCTTTTTAAATCCAAACTTCATCATCAAAAGTAAAAGAAATACATCTAGAATGGTTAACAGAATCGCTACCATGATTGGAATCTTAAATAGAAGATTGAGAGCAATCGCAGAACCTAGAACTTCTGCCAGGTCTGTTGCCATCAAGGCTAGTTCCAAAATAACCCACAGACTATAACGAAGCCACTTTGGTGAATGATAAGCCGTCGCTTGTGCTAAATCCATCTTAGTCACAATCCCAAGTTTTCCTGCCATTTGTTGCAATTGCATAGCAATAAGGGAAGAAATCAAGATGACAAACAAGAGGCTGTATTTGTAGGTTGCACCTCCAACAACACTGGTAATCCAGTTTCCCGGATCCATATAGCCTACAGCTACTAGAGCGCCCGGGCCTAAAAAAGCCCTTAGATTTTGCCAAAAGCGGTTATTATTTGGAGTATCAATAGATTGATTAATCTCAGAAAGTGAGACCTTTTCATAAGAAGACATACATATTTACCTCTTTCTAATATGCTCTTTTGATATGATGTTGAAAAATAGATTTTAAAATGGTTCCTAACTTTTCCAACTCACTCTTATTATATCATAAAAATGCTACAAAGTCTTTAAAAAATTAAGTGAGCTTAAAACAATTATTAATATTGGTTAATTTTTTGATACTCCATAAATCAAACTTCTAACTTTACTTTCTAAACCCTATTTTAATGAAAAAACCAACACCTTTCGGTGCTGGTTTTGAATAAATTGAATTTTTTCTGATCCTAAATTGCTTCTGTGACAAAACTACGGCTTTCCAATACTTTAAGCATGGCGTTAGCTGTATCTAGGGCTGTGAAGAGGGGTACTCCGTGTTCAATGGCTGAACGACGGATTTGCTCACCATCTTCGTCAGCAGTTCGTTTTGTCCCAACAGTATTAATGATAGCTTGGATTCTTCCTTTACGAACAAAGCTTGGAATATCCTTATCATCATCACCAATCTTACCAACAGGTTGGGCTTGCAATCCATGACTAGCAAAGAAGGCTGCTGTCCCTTCTGTCGCGAGGATTCCATAGCCAATATTTTGGAAACGACGAGCTAAGCCCAAGGCTTCTTCTTTGGCATCATCAGCGATGGTAAATACAACGTTACCAAAAGTTGGCAAGTGGAGGTAAGAAGCTTCAAAGGCCTTATAGAGAGCTTTTTCCAAAGTCGTATCAGAACCCATAACTTCACCTGTTGACTTCATTTCAGGACCAAGTAAGCTGTCTACCTTAGCTAGTTTGGTAAAGGAGAAGACAGGTGCCTTGATATGAACTCGAGTACTTTCAGGGTAAAGTCCATCTTGGTAGCCAAGTTCTTCAAGTTTTTGACCAAGAATGAGCTTGGTTGCTACTTGAGCCATAGGGATATTGGTCACTTTAGAAAGAAATGGAACCGTACGGCTGGCACGTGGATTGACCTCAATAACGTAGACTTTTTCATCCTTGATGACAAACTGAATGTTCATCATTCCGAGGCAGTTAAGACCGATTGCTAGACGTTTAGTATAGTCTGCGATTGTTTCTTGCACCATTTGCGACAAGGTTTGTGGTGGGTAAACGGCCATTGAGTCACCAGAGTGAACACCAGCGCGTTCGATGTGCTCCATGATACCAGGGATGAGAACATTTTCTCCGTCTGAAATGGCATCAACTTCGCACTCTTGCCCAACGATGTAAGAGTCAACAAGAACTGGGTGGTCTGGACTAGCCTTAACAGCAGTTCGCATGTAAGAACGAAGGTCTTCTTCATTTTCCACAATTTCCATTGCACGTCCACCCAAGACATAAGATGGACGAACGAGGACTGGGAAACCAATCTTGCGAGCTGCAAGAACTGCTTCTTCTTCATTTGTAGCCGTTTGTCCTGGTGGCTGTGGAATATCCAAATCTTTAAGAGCTTGCTCGAAGAGGTCGCGGTCTTCGGCACGGTCTAGGTCAGCAACCTGTGTACCAAGGATGGTAACACCCGCTTTTGCCAATGGCTCTGCAAGGTTGATGGCTGTTTGACCACCGAACTGAACGATAACCCCTTTTGGTTGCTCTAAATCAACAACATTCATGACATCTTCGAATGTCAATGGTTCAAAGTAGAGCTTATCAGATACAGAGAAGTCGGTTGAAACGGTCTCTGGGTTTGAGTTCATGATGATAGCTTCATAGCCAGCAGCCTGAATAGCCTTAACAGAGTGAACAGTTGCGTAGTCAAACTCAACCCCTTGACCGATACGGATTGGACCAGAACCTAGAACAAGTACAGATTCTTTATCAGACTTGATAGATTCATTTTCCCATCCATAGGTTGAATAGAAGTATGGTGTTTCAGAGTCAAATTCTGCCGCACAAGTATCTACCATCTTATAAACTGGAACAATCTTGTTTTCCAAACGAAGCTGGCGAACTTGGTCAGCTGTCGTTTCCCAGAGTTCAGCAATCTTACGGTCTGAAAATCCATTCAATTTAGCTGTTTTCAAGACTTCTAGATTTTGTGGATGGGCACCTAATTCTTGCTCAATTTCAAAGATATGTAGGAGTTTATCGAGATAAAAGATATCGATTTTTGTAAGCTCTGCAATTTCTTCTGGTGTGTAGCCACGACGAATTGCTTCTGATACGTAGAAGAGACGGTCATCTTGGGCTTTGACAACTTTTTCAATCAAGTCATCATCTGAAACTGCTGCAAGTTCAGGCATTTCATTGTGGTGAACTCCAATTTCAAGGGAGCGACAAGCCTTAAGAAGTGACTCTTCGATGTTACGGCCAATCGCCATGACTTCTCCAGTCGCCTTCATCTGAGTTCCAAGACGGCGTTCACCCTTTTCAAACTTGTCAAATGGGAAACGTGGAATCTTTGCAACTACATAATCCAAAGCTGGTTCAAACATGGCGTAGGTTGAACCCGTAACGGGGTTGATCACCTCATCCAAGGTCAAACCTACTGCAATCTTGGCAGCCAACTTAGCAATCGGATACCCTGTCGCCTTAGAAGCAAGTGCTGACGAACGTGATACACGAGGGTTTACTTCGATGACATAGTACTTAAAACTGTGTGGATCAAGGGCCAGCTGAACATTACATCCCCCTTCAATCTTGAGGGCACGAATAATGCTCAAGCTTGCGTCACGAAGCATTTGGTTTTCATAGTCTGACATGGTTTGCGCAGGGGCAAATACGATGGAATCCCCTGTGTGAATCCCAACTGGGTCAAAGTTTTCCATGTTACAAACAACCAAAGCATTGTCAGCTGAGTCACGCATCACTTCGTATTCTATTTCCTTGAAACCTGCAATTGAACGCTCAATCAAACATTGGGTAACAGGTGACAACTTCAGACCATTTTCAGCGATCTCGCGCAATTCTTCCTCGTTGGCACACATACCACCACCAGTACCACCAAGTGTAAAGGCTGGACGGACGATGACTGGGTAGCCAATTGTTGCTGCAAAGGCAACTGCTTCTTCTACTGTGTTGACAATTTCAGATTCTGGAATGGGTTGTTCCAATTCTTCCATCAATTGTTTAAAGAGGTCACGGTCCTCCGCTTGGTCAATGGCAGATAATTTGGTACCCAGAAGCTCAACACCAAGCTCATCCAAAATACCATTCTTAGACAATTCCATGGCCATATTGAGCCCTGTCTGACCACCAAGCGTTGGTAGCAAGGCATCTGGACGTTCCTTACGAAGAATACGCGTCACAAACTCAAGTGTAATCGGTTCAATATAGACCTTGTCCGCAATCTCCTTGTCCGTCATGATAGTTGCAGGGTTTGAGTTAACCAAAACAACCTCATAACCTTCCTCTTTCAACGATAAGCAAGCCTGGGTCCCTGCGTAGTCAAACTCAGCAGCCTGACCAATAATAATCGGACCAGAACCAATCACCATAATTTTTTGAATATCAATACGTTTAGGCATATATAAGATATTAAGGGCGTCAAGCGGACAAAGCTAAAATAGGAGTTATGACGAAGAACTGTCAGTTCTAGGAATAACTATCTTTTTAGCACCGTCCGTAGCCCGTATTCAGTTCAGCAAATACGGAGCACCCTTCTCCTTTCTATTCGTCGCCTCACAGAGCGACATTAAATAAATTCTCCGACGATTTTTTAGAGAAACGATATTTTTCGATAAAAAATCTAGTGCAGGGAGTTTTTAGTTCGCCTGATAGCGACTAAAAGAAACGACCTGTCTTTCTATTCGGCAACTCTCAGGTTGCCATTAAATAAATTCTCCGACGAGCTTTTACTCGTTCTTAGTTTGATTGTTTAAAAGCTTCCATCATCTCGATAAACTCGTCAAATAGGTAGCTTGCATCATGAGGACCAGGGGCTGCATCTGGATGATATTGAACAGAGAAAGCAGGTTGGTATCTGTGACGCAAACCTTCAACTGACTTGTCATTGATTTCTTCGTGGGTGATAATCAAATGCTCTGGCAAATCCTCACGGCTAACTGCATAACCATGGTTTTGGCTGGTAAAATCTACGCGTCCTGTGGCAATTTCACGTACTGCATGGTTAAAGCCACGGTGACCAAATTTCATCTTGTAGGTCTTTGCCCCGTTTGCCATAGCAAAGAGTTGGTGCCCCATACAGATACCAAAGATTGGAATTTTCCCTTGCACACCACGAATCATGTCGAGTGCTTGTGGAACATCTTCTGGGTTACCTGGACCATTTGACAACATCACTCCGTCAGGATTGAGGTGGAGAATTTCTTCCGCTGTTGTCGAATAAGGAACAACCGTCACGTTACAGTTACGCTTAGAAAGTTCACGTAGGATTGAGTGCTTGAGACCAAAGTCCACTAGCACCACGCTCAAACCAACTCCTGGAGCTGGATAGGATGTTTTAGTAGAAACCTGCTTAATATTGTCTGTCGGCAATACCGTTGCTTGGAGCTGGTCCGTCACATGGCCCATACTATCCCCAACATGGGTCAAGGTTGCACGCATGGTACCATGCTTACGGATAATCTTGGTAAGTGCACGCGTATCAATTCCTGAAATACCAGGAATTTTCTTGGCTTTCAAAAATTCATCCAAGGTCATTTGGTTGCGCCAGTTACTAGCTCTACGTGCTTCTTCGAAAACAACAACTCCCTTACAAGTTGGAATAATGGATTCGTAATCATCACGGTTAATTCCATAATTTCCTACCAAAGGATAAGTAAAGGTCAAGATTTGTCCATTATAAGACTGGTCTGTAATGGATTCTTGATAGCCGGTCATCCCTGTGTTAAAGACGATTTCACCTGTTACATCAATATCTGCTCCGAAGGCCTTGCCTTCAAAAACTGTGCCATCTTCTAATACTAGAAGTCTTTTTGTCATATTTTCACCTCTCGTGGACGCTCACTGGCGTCTTTTAACGTCTTGTGTTTTAGTTGGCGTTTCTACTCGCCAGTACGGATTCTAAGATTGCCATTCGAACAAAAACACCATTGGTCATTTGTTGGACAATCCGTGATTTTGGTGCTTCAACCAAGTGATCTGCGATTTCTACATCACGATTGACTGGAGCTGGGTGCATGAGGATTGCTGTTTCTTTTAAGCGTTCGTAACGTTCTTGAGTCAAGCCATGTTGGGCATGGTAGTCTTCTTTTGAAAAAACTGCACCACTATCATGGCGTTCATGTTGCACACGGAGAAACATCATGACATCCACCTGATCAATGATGTCATCAATGGTTACAAACTGTCCATAGTCTGCAAACTCTTGACTTCTCCATTCCTCAGGTCCAGCAAAGTAAAGTTCAGCTCCCAAGCGTTTCAAAATCTGCATATTGGATTTAGCAACGCGTGAGTGGTCCAAGTCACCTGCAATCGCAACCTTGAGACCCTCAAAGTGACCAAATTCCTCATAAATAGTCATCAAATCCAGCAAGCTCTGGCTAGGATGTTGTCCCGAACCATCTCCACCATTGATGATGGAAGTCGTAATCGTCGGACTAGCAATTAACTCTCTGTAGTAGTCAACCTCTGGGTGGCGAATCACACAGACATCCACTCCTAAAGCAGATAAGGTTAAAATAGTATCATAAAGTGTTTCACCCTTATTGACTGAGCTAGTCTTCACATCAAAGTCAAGTCGCTCCAATCCCAGTTTAATCTCTGCCACTTCAAAGGACTTATGCGTCCGTGTAGAATCCTCAAAGAAAAGATTGGAAACAATCGGATGGTCTTCATAAGGAAGCTGAGCTCCATTTTTAAACTCAATTCCTCGCTTGATCAATTTCATCACTTGATCGACAGTGAGGTCTTCCATGGACACCACATGGTTCAATGCTTGTTGATTTTCTGACATGGCTACTCCTTTAGCTTTCTATGCTTCTTCAGTAATCAGAACTCTGTCTTGGCCATCAAGTTCTGTCATCTCTACGATGATTTCTTCAGAACGACTGGTTGGGATATTTTTCCCAACGTAATCTGGACGGATTGGCAATTCTCTATGTCCACGATCGACTAAAACTGCTAAACTCACGCGCGCAGGGCGACCATGACCGACAATATTATCAATAGCAGCTCGGATGGTACGACCTGTATAAAGCACATCATCCACCAAGATAACTTCGCGGTCTGTCACATCAACAGAAACAAACGAAGTATCTTCTCCACTTTTAATATCATCACGGAAAGGTTTCGTATCCAATTCCACAACAGGAACTGAAAGATTTTCTAGCTGCTCCAAACGTTCTTGGATTCGGTGGGCGATAAAGACACCACGAGTTTTAATACCAGCCAAGACGATTTTGTTCAAATCTTTGTTACGTTCGATAATCTCGTAAGTAATACGCGTAATCGCTCGTTTGACGGTCAATTCGTCTACAACTTCTTTTGTCTTCATGACAAACCTCCAAAAAGAAAAGTCTCCTTAAACAAGGAGACTTGAAATATATAGCCAAGCGAGCCCTACTGCAAACAGTATAGACTTTACCCTTCTACTTTATCACGCTCCTTGCCTGCCTCACGGGACAGGTTTAAAGGAATATTTAGTTATCACTTACTATAGCACAAAGCATGCTTAAAATCAAGCAAAAACTTTTGAAACCCCATCTTATAAATTGCTAAAATCATATAACTGTGGGTAGTGGTCACACTCTGGATTTTTAGGATGACAAATGGCTCTTCCAAAATAAATCATTGCCTGATGGGCAGCTAACCACTGCTCCGGTGGCAAGATATCCATGACACGTTTTTCCACCTCAAGTGGTGTCGCTGATTTTTTGACGATATCGTGGTGTTTGCAAATACGCTCCACATGAGTATCTACTGCAAAAGCTGGAATCCCAAAACCCACACTCATGACAACATTGGCTGTCTTGCGACCAACACCTGCCAAACTCTCTAATTCCTCACGTGTCCGAGGGACTTGACCATCAAAATCGTCTAGTAACTGTTGAGCACATTTTTTTAGGAATTTAGCCTTGTTTCGATACAGTCCCAGGCGAGAAATGTGTGAAGCAATCTCACTCTCAGTTGCCACAGACATTGCTTGGGGCGTTGGAAAGGTAGCAAAGAGACCCGGTGTGGCCTTATTTACCGCTGCATCCGTTGTCTGAGCTGACAACATGACCGCAACCAAGAGTTCAAAATGATTGGTGAAATCAAGACTGGGCTTGGCATCTGGAAAGAGGGCAATGATTTCTTCTAGCACTTTTCGTGCTCGTTTTTTTGATAAAACCATTATTCGTCTCCATCAAATAGTCCTTGTAAACCAGCAAAAGGACTGTTTTCTTCTTTCTTAACTGCCTGTTGGGCTTGGTATTCTTCCTCTGTCATGATTTGCCAGTCATTTCCTGACACAAAACCTTTACCAGCTTCTTCTTCAGCCGTCAAAACCTTGATAGGAATGTTCAGCAGGATATTGTCTGATACGCTCTCAGCAAGGTCAAGTTCTCCATTTTTGATAGGCAAGACCAAATCATCATCTAAAACTTCTTGATCTAGCTGGTTGGTTGCGCCTTCCATGAAAACTTCCGTTACTGGATAAGATTCAGCCAACTCAACTGGCTCCATACTACGACTGGAAGCAAGGACAATGGTATAAGACAACTGATAATCTAAGAAATACATACGGTCTTCGTACTGTACTTTTCCAACTGCAAGGATATCTTTTACATCTAAAATTTCTTGATTACGTGCACGCAGGTCTGCGGCTAGGTCTAAGGTTTGTTCAAAATGCAAGCCTTCAGACTGCTTACGAATTTCTTGAATATTTAATTTCATACTTCCTCCATAAAGATTTACTCTCTTGATTATACCATGAAAAGGCTACAAATCAGCACAGCAAACTTTATAATTAAAATTCGATTTTTAAACATATTTACTATGACATTATTGTTTTTTAGTGCTATACTATAGGCAAGAATACATCAGATCAAGGAGGATGCTCACATGGAAGACAAAGAACTCATTACTAATGCAACCCAACTCCTATCCGAGTTAAATAAAAGTTTCCAAAGCTGCAAACAGGGTAGGGCAGATGATATTCGATTACAAGAGCTGCAAAATACTACTCTGCAAGAGCTCAAAAAAGCGGAAAAGTTGAACAACAGTATCTTAATCGATCTTGAGAAATTTTACCAACGTACCAGTCTTCTGATAGGTCTCGGGAGCCTAAAACTGAACGATCAAGCTCGTACTGCTTGGCGAAACTATGATAAATTCCATTACGAGCATGTCAAACACGTACTAACTCTTTATGGACCTGTTTTTGGATTTTAGAGATTAGAATTGTCAGTTTTCTGTTGACAAAATATCCTGAAAGGTATAGGATAGAGGTACTAATACTCGGAGGTAAGGGAGACATGAACAACTAATCTATCAAATAAAGAACCTTTATTTAGTAGATCTTGTTTTTGTCTCTTTTGGTGTGCTCTTTTTGTACTAGATTTTCTAGTACTTTATCATCTATGAAAATCAAAAAACTAGAAAGCTATGCTCCTCTTGGGTTGGGTTAGGCAACTCCAAGTTAGTTTGACGAGTTTTTCAACGAGGATAATAGAGTTTTGACAGTGACTTTGGGCTCTACTAGATAAAGTAGAGCTTTTTGTTATGCACTATCGATATTCTAGAAAGGGCAATCATATGATAAAAATCAATCACCTGACCATCACACAAAATAAAGATTTACGAGACCTTGTCTCTGACTTAAACATGACCATCCAAGACGGGGAAAAAGTAGCTATTATTGGCGAAGAAGGAAATGGCAAATCAACCTTGCTTAAAACTTTAATGGGGGAAGCTTTGCCTGATTTCACTATTAAGGGAGAGATTCAATCTGATTATCAATCAATAGCCTACATTCCTCAAAAACTCCCCGAAGAGCTGAAAAAGAAAAGTCTACACGACTACTTCTTTTTAGATACTATTGATTTAGACTACAGTATCCTCTATCGTTTGGCTGAGGAGTTACATTTTGATAGCGATCGCTTTGCTAGTGACCAAGAGATTGGCAGTCTATCAGGGGGTGAAGCTTTGAAAATTCAGCTTATCCATGAGTTAGCCAAACCCTTTGAGATTCTATTTTTAGATGAACCTTCAAATGACCTGGACCTTGAAACAGTTGATTGGCTAAAAGGTCAGATTCTCAAAATTAGGCAAACTATTATTTTCATTTCCCATGATGAAGACTTTCTTTCTCAAACGGCTGATACTATTGTCCACTTGCGACTGGTCAAGCACCGTAAAGAAGCAGAAACGCTAGTCGAGCATTTAGACTATGATCGCTATAGCGACCAGAGAAAGGCTAATTTTGCCAAACAAAGCCAGCAAGCTGCTAACGACCAAAGAGCCTATGATAAAACCATGGAAAAGCATCGGCGAGTCAAGCAAAATGTAGAAACTGCACTTCGAGCTACCAAAGACAGTACTGCCGGTCGCCTATTGGCTAAAAAGATGAAAACTGTCCTCTCTCAAGAAAAACGCTACGAAAGGGCAGCTCAGTCCATGACCCAAAAGCCACTTGAAGAGGAAGAAATCAGACTTTTCTTCTCAGATATACAGCCATTACCGGCATCTAAAGTCTTAATCCAACTGGAAAAAGAAAATTTGTCCATTGATGACCGTATTTTGGCTCAGGAACTACAACTAACTATCCGTGGCCAAGAAAAAATCGGTATCATTGGGCCAAATGGTATTGGGAAATCAACTCTGTTAGCCAAGTTACAGAGACTTCTGAATGATAAAAGAGAGATTTCACTTGGTTATATGCCACAAGATTACCACAAAAAACTGCCATTGGATTTATCACCAATAGCCTATCTCAGTAAAACTGGGGAAAAAGAGGAACTACAGAAAATCCAATCTCACCTAGCCAGTCTCAATTTCAGTTATCCAGAGATGCAGCATCAAATTCGCTCCTTATCTGGCGGACAACAGGGAAAACTCCTGCTTTTGGATTTAGTCTTGTGCAAACCAAACTTTCTCCTGTTGGATGAACCCACACGAAACTTTTCTCCAACTTCTCAACCCCAAATCAGAAAACTCTTTGCCACTTATCCTGGCGGTCTCATCACTGTTTCGCATGACCGTCGTTTCTTAAAAGAGGTCTGCTCGACTATCTATCGCTTGACAGAACATGGTTTGGAGCTAGTTAATTTAGAAGATGTATAAATTTGCAACATAGTAGATAGGTGGGGCAAAAACACAATTTTAGGAGAAAAAGAAGTAAATCTTCCCATAATAAAACGCATAATATCAAGTTTTTTGCACACCTGATATTATGCGTTTTTCAGACTTTAAAGACTTTTTCCCAGCCTTCATTTTACATATGTTTTAAACGTTCAATCCGTTCTGAGATAGGTGGGTGGGTATAAAATAGTTTTTGGAACCCTCCCCCTTTCTTAGGATCATTGATATAGAGTGCACTGCTGGCATCGTCGACAGGACGACTCATCGGTTTACTGTTATCCAACTTACGTAGAGCATTTATCATCCCTTGAGGATTACGAGTCAACTCGACACTGGAAGCATCAGCTAGGAATTCCCTCTGACGAGAAATAGCGAGTTGCACCAAGGTTGCAGCGAGAGGTGCCAGCACAATAGCTAGGAGGGAAACCACTAGCATAATGATTTCTAAGCCATTTCCATCTCTGTCATCGTCACTTCGTCTGCGCTCTGCGCCACCCCACCACATCATACGACCTGCCATACTAGAAAGCATGGTGATAGCACTAGCGAGGGCGACAGCAATAGTCGAAATACGGATATCGTAATTACGAATATGACTAACCTCATGTCCCATAACAGCTTCTAGCTCCTCGCGATTCATGATAGCTAGGAGACCTGACGTCGCAGCAACCGCCGCATTTTGAGGATTAGAACCTGTCGCAAAGGCATTTAAGGCTGGATCATCAATGATGAAAACACGGGGCATAGGAATCTGAGCCACCATAGCCATATCTTCTACTACATGGTAGAGGTCTGGTGCCGTTTGCTCATCCACCTCACGCGCCCCGTTCATGGACATGACAATCTCTGTCGATTGAAAAATCATGGACAAGGCATAGATAAAGCCGATAATCAGTGCGATAACCAAACCACCAAGCCCAGACCGCATAAAGAGGTAACCAACCGCATAGCCAACAAGAGCTAAGAGTAGGAAAAATACCAGCAATAAAATCCACGTTTTTCGTTTATTGCTTGCAATTTGATCAAACAACATCTTAGTCACCTAAACCGCTAAAATCAACCTTAGGAACTGCCTTTTCCTCTTCTGGTGTTTGAAGGAAATCTGCTGCTTTAAATCCAAACATTCCAGCGATAATATTGCTTGGGAAAGTTTCTAATTTTACATTGTAGTTGCTGACAACACTGTTGTAGAGTTGACGAGAGTAAGAAATTTTATTTTCTGTATTGGTCAACTCCTCTTGCAATTTAACAAAGTTGGCACTGGCTTTCAAATCTGGATAGCTTTCTGCAACTGCAAAAATACCTGAAACCTGACGAGTAAGGGCATCACTAGCTTTCATAGCTTCTGCTGGTGAAGTCGCTGCTGCCACTTGGTTACGTAGTTCTGCCACCTTTTCAAGGGTAGAACCTTCATACTTAGCATAACCTTTTACAGTCTCAATCAAGTTTGGCAAGAGATCATTTCGACGTTTCAACTGAACATCAATCTGGCTCCAAGCCTCCTTGGTTTGCATACGATTTTTAACCAAACCGTTATAGCTAACAATCACAAAAATAACAATAAGAGCGATAACTCCAAGAATAATCCAAGTCATTATATAAGTCCTTTCTACTTTTAGATTAGTACCAGTATATCAAATTTTTTATGATTGTGGTAAAATAAGATGATACTAAAGAAGGAAATAACTATGAAACCAGAAACATTTTACAACTTGCTTGCCGAGCAGAATCTTCCACTTTCGTTTTTTTTAAAAGAACAATTTGAACGTTATTTTGAGCTCTTGGTCGAGTGGAATGAAAAGATTAATTTAACAGCCATTACGGACAAGGATGAAGTTTATCTCAAACATTTTTACGATTCGATTGCACCCATTCTGCAAGGTTTAATTCCCAATGAAACTATCAAACTTCTTGATATTGGAGCTGGGGCAGGATTTCCTAGTCTACCGATGAAAATCCTCTATCCTCAGTTAGATGTGACCATCATTGATTCGCTCAATAAGCGCATCAACTTCCTCCAACTCTTAGCTCAAGAACTGAATTTGGAAGGTGTTCACTTCTACCATGGACGTGCAGAAGACTTTGCCCAAGACAAGAACTTCCGTGCTCAATATGATTTTGTAACAGCTCGTGCGGTTGCCCGTATGCAGGTCTTGTCTGAATTGACCATTCCTTACCTTAAAGTTGGCGGAAAACTATTGGCACTCAAGGCCAGCAATGCTCCTGAGGAATTATTAGAAGCTAAGAATGCCCTCAACCTCCTTTTTAGTAAGGTCGAAGACAATCTCAGCTACGCTCTACCTAATGGAAATCCGCGCTACATCACAGTGGTAGAAAAGAAAAAAGAAACACCAAATAAATTTCCACGTAAGGCTGGCATGCCCAATAAACGCCCACTTTAATCTTTTTAGTAAAAAAATATTTACAAAGTCAGCCTCGCTCTTTTATTTTTAGGCTCGGGAAAAAATGATTTACAAAATCGGCCTCGCTCTTTTATTTCCAGGCTCGGGAAAAAATGATTTACAAAATCAGCCTCGCTCCTTTATTTCCAGGCTCGGGAAAAAATGATTTACAAAATCAGCCTCGCTCTTTTATTTTCAGGCTCGGGAAAAAATGATTTACAAAATCAGCCTCGCTCCTTTATTTCTAGGCTCGGGAAAAAATGATTTACAAAACCAGCCTCGCTCTTTTATTTTCAGGCTCGGGAAAAAATGATTTACAAAACCAGCCTCGCTCTTTTATTTTCAGGCTCGGGAAAAAATGATTTACAAAACCAGCCTCGCTCTTTTATTTTCAGGCTCGGGAAAAAATGATTTACAAAACCAGCCTCGCTCTTTTATTTTCAGGCTCGGGAAAAAATGATTTACAAAATCATTTTTTTCTGCTATACTATCACAAGCAAAGGTTTTTAATGTCATCCCGTGAGGTGACGAAGACGTAGAAATATTTGAAACTCTTTAAAGTCTAGATTTTAAAGAAGTCTTACTCTGAGGGCCTATTGCTGTAAAATAATGGGCTCTTTTTTGATAAACAAAAGTGAGGTTTATATGAAACAAGAATCAACTGTTGATTTGTTACTAGACGTTGACCAACGTCCTTCGGCTGGAAAAGGAATTCTCCTTAGTTTCCAACACGTTTTCGCTATGTTTGGTGCGACCATCTTGGTACCCTTGATTTTGGGAATGCCTGTATCTGTTGCCCTTTTTGCTTCAGGTGTTGGAACACTCATCTACATGATCGCAACTGGTTTTAGAGTTCCAGTTTATCTAGGATCATCATTCGCCTTTATCACAGCTATGTCCCTAGCTATGAAGGAACTAGGAGGGGATGTATCAGCTGCACAAACAGGGGTTATCCTTACAGGTTTTATCTATGTCCTTGTCGCTGCTGGTGTTCGTTTTGCAGGTACAAAATGGATTGATAAACTCTTGCCACCAATCATCATCGGACCTATGATTATCGTTATCGGTCTTGGACTTGCAGGTTCAGCAGTTACTAACGCTGGTCTTGTAGCGGACGGGAATTGGAAAAATGCTCTTGTAGCAGTTGTTACTTTCTTGATTGCTGCCTTTATCAATACAAAAGGAAAAGGCTTCCTACGAATCATTCCATTCCTCTTTGCCATTATCGGTGGTTACCTCTTCGCTCTAGCTCTTGGGCTAGTTGACTTTACACCAGTTCTTAAAGCTGACTGGTTTGAAATTCCTAGTTTCTACTTGCCATTTAGTACTGGTGGTGCCTTTAAAGAGTACAGTCTTTACTTTGGCCCAGAAACCATCGCTATCTTGCCAATCGCTATCGTAACAATTTCTGAACATATCGGAGACCATACTGTTTTGGGTCAAATCTGTGGTCGTCAATTCTTGAAAGAACCAGGTCTTCACCGTACTCTTCTTGGTGACGGTATCGCAACTTCTGTTTCTGCCTTCCTTGGTGGACCAGCCAATACAACTTATGGAGAAAATACAGGGGTTATCGGTATGACTCGTATCGCTTCTGTCTCAGTTATCCGTAACGCTGCCTTCATCGCGATTGCCCTTAGCTTCCTTGGTAAATTCACTGCCTTGATTTCAACTATTCCAAACGCTGTACTTGGTGGTATGTCAATCCTTCTCTATGGTGTTATCGCCAGCAACGGTTTGAAGGTATTGATCAAAGAACGTGTTGATTTCGGTCAAATGCGTAATCTCATCATCGCAAGTGCTATGTTGGTTCTTGGACTTGGAGGAGCTATCCTTAAACTCGGTCCAGTTACCCTTTCAGGTACTGCCCTATCAGCGATGACAGGAATCATCTTGAACTTAATCTTGCCATACGAAAATAAAGACTAAGAGTCTAAACATATCAAAAAACGAGCATTTCCAATTGCGAAGTGCTCATTTTTTGATACTTAGAAGTGAGTGAATCCCCTCTAACGCTGTTTAATATGTTTCCCCTACTCTCATAGTCTCCCACTCTTTAACGTCAACAGAGAAGATTTTAGGGGCTTTTGTGTCTTCATCATACACTACAACAAAGTGACCTTTACTGTTCCAGAACTTACCTAAAATAGTACCATCATGTAAATCAGTACGCAACTTGCTTTCTTGACTTGTTGGGCTTTCTGTTTGTGCTATTTTAGTCTCTTGTTTGCTATCAATCCCAACAGTTACAAACCTTGACCCTATAATCATAAATAGACAAAACAATATTGCTCCAATCCCCACAAATTTAAACAAATTATAATCGCCATTATCTCTTTTCATGTTATCTTTTTATCTCTCTTTCTAACATCCCCCTAGAAGGCTCTCACAAGCCTCCTACAGCGTTTTAATACAGCTCACCCACACTCATAAGCTCCCATTCAGAAAAATCAACTTGGAAGACTTCTGGGGCTTTTGTAGTACCATTGTACACTACTATAAAATAGCCTTTTTCATTGTAAAACTTACTCAAAATCTCAGCGTCTTTCATTTCTGCTTTCAATCCACTATCTTCTATCTTTTTATTTATCTGTTGCTCTGTTTCTACTTCATTATTTCCTTGAGTTCCTAAGATATAACCACCAAAGCTTACCCAAAAGAAGATAAAAAGCATAAATACAATAGTTGCATATTTCAAAAAATTTAGTTCTTTCATTTCTTTATTATTCCTTTTTGTGTTAGTTGATACTATTTATATAGTTTTCTTAGTTCCTTAAATCCCAAGGGGTAAAAATAACCCCTTGCAGCCACACCATTTCATCAAGCCATCTAGAGAAATTGGCTTCTTTTGTCTCATCATCATACCACTCAAAATCTTCAATATAAGTTGAGTTTGCGATTAGCTTGAGACGCTTGTTTTGGTATTGGGAATCTAAATAGAATAGGGGGACCTCTTCACTATACAAGTTAGCGAGGAGCCGAACTCTTTTTGTATATTCTAATCGTTTTATTGAACCACTTTTTGAGATAGTTCTAGTGTATATGTTTTATATAATTGATGGCAAGCTTGGTTCTCTCCTACTTTAATTAAGGAAACACAAGGTAAGACAAGTTCTGACCAGATAGACTCTAGTATTTCCTCTCGATTTGGATGTTCTTCTAACTTAGCAACAATCTGAGGAGCCATCTTATAGTAGGATTCAATTTCCTCCTGACCACCATCTTGCAAAGCTAGATAAGAATCCCTGAATTTTCGCAAAGTCATCAATTCATCACAATCATCTGCCAATCCCTTGTAAGTTACAGCTGCTTCTGTCAAATAACAACCTCTTTGTTCAATCTGATAGTAAGCATCTGGTTCACCAAAAAATCCAGTTTTAGAGCGCACATATCTCTCTGCATCACTCCTACGTTGAAAAACAGCTACTTCTCTTCCCTTACGATATACAACAAATTCCATTTCTTTTTCCTCCCTATCTTACAATATTTAATAATTCCTCATAGCTAGAAACCACATCATAGATGTGCTGATCATTAATCAATCCAGCTTGTGCCAAAGCTTTAAAGTGAGCACGCGCACAGGCAATTTTTGCTTGCTCAGCTTGCTTTAATTGAAGACTAGACATAGAGCCTTTCGTTTCTGCAACAAAATAGATATGCTTGACACTTCCTTCACGGAAGGCAATTGCCCAGTCAGGGTTATAGTTCCCAAGCGGAGTAGCAATACTGAACTTCCCTGGTAGCTTCACATAAACACGAACATCCTCGTATTGTTCCAAAGATTCTTTAAAGGTCTTCTCCGTATTTGAATCAACTTTTACAAAATTGTAAATTCCTTTTTTGGATTCAAGTAAGTAATCATCTGATCTGTTAGCAGTTTCAGGATTGTCATAAAACAAGTCCATATCATACTCTTCACTTAATACATTATACTGAATATGCTTGATAATTTGACTTGCTTTTTGTTCATTAATTAGTTTTGAAACCTTAAGAATAAACTCTTCTGGATT
The DNA here is from genome assembly GCF_000027165.1 of Streptococcus mitis B6. Taxonomy (NCBI): domain Bacteria; kingdom Bacillati; phylum Bacillota; class Bacilli; order Lactobacillales; family Streptococcaceae; genus Streptococcus; species Streptococcus mitis. Next base: position 1,246,271 of record NC_013853.1, read on the forward strand.
TTGTTTAAACTTGTCAAATTGGTAGACATAGATTTTACTTAATATTTCCGCAACCAACTTACGAGTTAAACCAGTCTGATCAGCAATCTCCCCTAGCAAATCATATTTGGTCATAATCTGCGAATCCGTTAGATATTCTTGTTGGCGATCATTCTCAGCCACTGTCAGATGGAGACCTTCTTCCTTACTCATCTCAGTAGCGCTTGCTTGAGTTATATGAAAGCTTGGTTTGCTAACGACTAATTTCTCATTGATATAGTCAACCGAATGTTTTACCAATTCCGCATCATCAAACTCTACTTGGTAACTCGTCTTACGATTGATTTGCTTCCAGAGATTTAAAAATTCTTTTCGAGCAATATTTTCTTGATTGACCTCATTTGAGAATTGTATTACCGCATTATTGGCATTTTCAATTTCATACTGTCCAGCATGATAAACACTCTCCAATATCTCTACCAGCTTATCCTCATAACCTGCTAGCGTTTCAGACAGTTGTAACTGATGATTTTCTTTTGCAGTAAAATATTCTGTGGTCAATTGTCCTTCACGGTCTATATAGCCTTGTCGGATCAAATCAAAATGAATCGAATCTGCTTGTTCCTTGGTAATACGTATTGTTTGTCCTTCTTGATTGGTTAGAACTTTATTCGTAAAGAGAGTAACATCCACTTTTGCAGGACGATCTGCTAAAAGTTCTTTGATTTCTTCTTGTAGATTTCGAGCAAATTGATCATAGCTTTCATTTGCAATTACTGTCAGTTTATTGATTTCATGAACATCATTTCCTAGGAGTTCAAAATCCTGACGAATTCCATTTTGATCAACTGCCAAACGCATACCACGACCGATTTCTTGACGCTTTCCAACCTCTGCTGAAGATTTTTTGAGAGTACAAATTTGAAAGACATTAGGATTATCCCATCCCTCTCTTAGAGCTGAGTGAGAAAAGAGGAAACGAACTGGCTCTTCAAAGCTCAACAAACGCTCCTTGTCCTTCATAATCAAGTCATAGGCATCGGTGTCATTTGAAAGATTACTTTTCTTTTCACTGGTAGATTTATAATCCACAAAAATGGTCTTATCTGACTTCTTCACTTTATCTACCGAAAAGTAACCAGCATGAACTGAATTTCCTTCAAGATTAGCCTCCAAATACCTACGATAAGGAGTTGGTTCCTGTGTTTGGATAAACTGGTTTACTTGATTTCGGTATTCCTCTTCAAAAATCTGAGCATATTCACCATTATAGGCATCATTATGTTCATCATATTGTTTATACTTGGCCACTTCATCGATGAAAAATAAGGATAATACTTTAATTCTTCGATTATAAAGTTTACTTTCCTTTTCGATATGACTTTTTATAGTCTCTCGGATTTGAATTCTTCTGATGCTAGACTCATCCACTTCCCCTATCACTTCACCGACATGAAGTTCTTGCGTCACACCAACTTGAAGTTTGTTCTCTCTTGCATCAAAGTGACTAAGGGTCATTCCTTTATAAGCAGATAAATTCCCTGATTCAGCATACAAATCAAAGGGTTCTTCCACCACTTTCAATTTCCTTTTGACACCTGACTGCATTTTTACTTCAAACTCAATTTTTGCTTTGGGTGCTCCTGTTTTTTGTGGAATGATTTCTTGTAGATAAAGATAGCCTTGTGTCCCAGTCGTACCAGTTTGTTCAATAGCCTTAACCGCAATCTTCTTCACTAATTTTTGATTGTAAGCATCCATGGCATCCAATCTATAAACCATATCATGTTTTTCTTTATGGGTAGCCGAATAACGTAGTGTAAACAATGGCTTGAAATCTTTTAGTCCCATCTTGGTTTGTTTACCATTAGCAGACTGAGGTTCATCAATAATCATAATCGGATTCATAGCTGCCAGTACATCAATTGGACGGCGCCAACGGAAACTTTCCTGTTCAGAATGAATTCGTCGCGCATCTTTTCCTTTTGCATTAAAGGCTTGAATGTTAATGACCATGATTTGAAGGTCTGACGAATTGGCAAAACTATCCAAATCACCTAAACGTGAAGAATCGTAGACAAAATAGCGTGGTTGTTTGCCATACTCCACCTGAAAGTGACTTGACATGATCTGCAGAGACTTGAGAACTCCTTCACGAATGGCTACACTTGGAACGACAATAACAAACTTAAGCCATCCGTATCGTTTATTTAACTCCATAATGGTACGGATGTACGTGTAGGTCTTCCCTGTTCCCGTCTCCATCTCTATGGAAAAATTATAAGCTGGGTTGCCATTAACTCTATCAATAGAAAGACTTTCAGAAGGTCTTAATCCAAAACGAGTTTGTACGGCATGAACATTTTCTCGTATACTTGCTTGACTCAATTGAATCGGTGCATTTCGATAAGCATCTAAAACCAAATCTACCTCATCTGACTTGAGACGACCTGGATCCGCCATATACTGAACTCCAGTATGTTTGGCTTGCCCTTGAAATAAATCTGCAATAGCACTCACCGCATCCAACTGGAATTGTTGTTTTTTAAATTGTAATCTCATTGCAAATACCTCCCAAGAACAAGTAACTAAGAATAAATAAGATAATAACAATCGGTTGGATATTTACGAAAATATTATCCATACTAAAATCTAACTGTCTAATTTCTTTACACTTTGCTCTATGAAAATCGTACTCACTATGATTTTCTTGTTGCTGAAGAATAAGATTATATTTTTCTACTATAACTTTAAATTTAGCATTCTTCTTTTTAAAATTATAACCTTGTAGAGATAACCATTGAAGTGATTCTTTAAGTTTATTAATTTCTATATGGTGATAATGGAATTTCAAAGCACGTTCTCTATAGTTTAATGTGGACACATAATATTGAATGATAACTGTATACATAGAAAAACATCCTGAAACTACTTTTTTTATCAAACCTTCATTTGGAACTATCAATGAAATAACTAATAAGGCACTAGATAAAATAGCCATCCAAAGTAAATACATGTCCCACTTACTAGCATATCCCCCAAGTCGTTCACTAGCCAAAATACGAGCTCGCCTAACAATTTTTAGTTTTCTAATTTCATCTTGAATCATTTCATCAAGCTTATCAAGATTACTATTTTTGCTATTTTTGATATTTTTATTAAAACTCATAGCCTACACCACCTTCACTTTTGTATGAGGTGACAATTCTTTGAAGATTTCACTTACGTTAATCTTATCTGCTGAATTGGCAAATGAGCTATCACGGAAAACGGCACGGAGTGGTTGCGCTTGAGCGATGTGACGGATGACTTCTTCTGATATTTCATCTTCAAAACAAGCCATGAGTGATCCTTGATCTACATCATAAACTTCTGCGCCTGCTACTTTCTCCAAGTCAATGGCTAGTGACAGTTCCATTCCCCATGTTAGCATAACTTGGAAAAGTAAATCAAGGCCAGTACGTCCTTCCTTGATATTGGATACACTATCAAAAAGTTCTCCTTGGATAAATTGATCTGGCCGAGCTAAAACATCTTTAAAATTAGAAGAATCTAGTTTGTAAGCTTTGAATCCAAAATCTTGCTTGCCAACCAACTCTGGATGCTCCTCCTGAATCTTGATAGCAGCTCGACGAATTCGCTCCCGAGAAATCTGGTCAATAGTTTCATAACCTGCTTCTTTAGCAGCAGACTTATCTGCTACTTCTTCATCCAAAGTACACAAGATAAACTTACGATTTCCACCATCTTCAGCATTTAATTGCATGACTGCATGAGCAGTTGTTCCAGAGCCTGCAAAAAAATCAAAAAATATTGCTTCGGAATCAAAAATACTCAATATCCTCGTCATAAAACTCATTTGCTTAGGATTATCAAATTCAATCCCCATATTTTTTAACAACGCATAATCAGGTCTTTGATCATCACTCATAATGGATTTTGGACGTTGCTTGGAGTTTTCATTCAAATATCTCTTTATCGTTGGCAAACTTCCATCTGTATGGAAATGAATTCTATTATCATTTACAAGTTCTTGTAATTTTTCATTTTTATAGCGATATCCACCAGGAGGTACAGGGTCTTCTTGACATGTTAGAGGATTAAATAGAGGAGTCATATTCCCATTTTTTACGCCACCTAAATCACCTTTACGATATAATCCACGTTCATCAAAGTACCAGTAATTGGTAAAATCTATGAATCGTGGATACTTCGTTAATTCTTTTAATTCATATGTAATTTCTTCATTACTTAAACCAGCATTTTGTAATTGCTTTACCCTCTTTTTATACTCATTTATATTATTCTTATCTACAGACCATTTATTTTCACTATGTTTTTTTGCTAATTCTATTTCGTCTTTGGAATAAACTAGACAATATTCATGACTTACCGAAATATATAAACTTTGGTTCTTAGAACTATTTGTATTCCTAGTAATACTTGCTACAAAATTCTCCTCCCCAAATATCTCATCACAAATGGCTTTAAGATTAGCTTGTTCATTATCATCGATAGAGATAAAGATAACACCTGAATCCTTGAGGAGATTACGTGCTAGACGGAGACGTGGATACATCATATTGAGCCAGTCTGAGTGGTAACGGGCCGATGTCTTTTCATTTTTTGTGAGCCCAACGACCTGGCGTCCTTCTTCATCCAAAAGTTCCATATCTTCTTTCAGCTCTTCATCTGTTTTTTGGAACTTATCAGAGTATACAAAGTCTTTCCCTGTATTATAGGGGGGATCGATATAGATCATATCGATTTTTCCTAGATAGGATTCCTGTAAGATTTTCAAGACTTCTAAATTATCCCCAGTAATAAAGACATTTTCACTGTTTTCAAAGTCAACACTTTCATCAAGATCTGGTCTTAAGGTTTTGGTAGTTGGTCGCCCAGCTTCTGCGATAGCTTCACGCTTTCCAACCCAAGTAAACTCATAGGATTCTCGACCATCCACAATTTCCTCTGATAAAAACTGTTTAAGTTTCTCAAAGTCAATCGCAGGACCTAATCTGCCGTATTCATCCCTCTTTTCCGTCAGAACTTCAGGAAAAAGTTGACCAATTTTTGAAATATTATCTGTAAAAACATCTTTTGAAGTGAGATTTAATTTCTCAAGTCCAGAGTTTTCACCTGTTTGCTGTGCTGTGCTGTGCTGTGCTGTGCTGTGCTGTGCTGTGCTGTGCTGTGCTGTGCTGTGCTGTGCTGTGCTGTGCTGTGCTGTGCTGTGCTGTGCTGTGCTGTGCTGTGCTGTGCTGTGCTGTGCTGTGCTGTGCTGTGCTGTGCTGTGCTGTGCTGTGCTCATGGTAGTATCCTTTCTTAGCTTTGTCAAGCTTTTGTAATTTTAATTTTATAAAAAATTAAGTTGGCTTATCCTATTTTTGTAATGCTTCATTTTTAATACATTACAGCTGCATTTTATCAAAAATAGGGGTTGAAATCAAAAGAGTTCTCCAATCTCAATTTCTGATTGTTCTTAATCAAAACTTACAATCAATTTTGCTTCTTTAATGCTTCTATTTCTTTCAATGTAGCCTGATAATCTCTTTTTATTTCCATTTGTTTTCTCATTGATTTTTCAGAATACATCTTTTTCTTTAGCTGCTGTGCCTTTTTTTCTAATTTATCTAATTGGTCACTGAGTTCAATAGAGTTTCTAAGATTAGCTTTTTCTAAAACTTGTAATTCTTTCTTACCAGTTTCTTTTACAAGACTCTCATAAACATCATCTAAATCATTTCCCTCAAAGTCAATACTAACATCATCACACGTCTGAAAGCGACGGACAATCTTAAAGTGCTTGCCATCCTTTTCTTGACTTAAAGGTTCTTTATAATGAATAAGAAGTTCTTCTCTACCCTGTGGATATTTTAATACAAAGGCTGTGTAAATCCCTAATCTTATATCTAGCTGTTCTAATAAAGTTAAGGAAACATCCATTTGTTCGAGTTCTATTTCTAAAACCATGATTTGCTTCACTTTTTTTCCTGCAGGAATATTAGTGGTACTTGTATCAATCTGATGAGTAATTTGAATTGCTCTAATCTGTTCTCTTAAATCTTTCTTTTCTTTTACAGATACATTAAGATTATCAAAAAAATCACTATTTCCCTTTTTATGAGGCCGATATAGAAGGTGAGCTTTTGATAAGGCTGTATAGGATGGAAATCTAATCATCAGAATCCCCTTTCATCAATATAAAGAAACAAATTAACTCAAAATCATCCATTCCCTCCATGCTAGTATTCATCAAGTCAACAGACCCAAAGTTAAATAGGGCATCCATCGTTGAAATCTGATCATGTTCCATTAGTTGATCGATTGCCTCTTGAAGCAATTCCGAATAAACAACCATTTCTTTACCATCTTTTGTTTGACGATTGAACTTGTCTACCACATGACTCAACGGTTTACTTTGACCCCGACAAATGCTACTGAGGTGTTCCAATATTTTCTTGCTTTCGGACGGAGATAACAGTAGTTCTCCATTTCTATTGATGTAGAGGATATAATATGGGTGAAGTTGATTTTGATGATTTTTTCCTTTTAACTGTTCTTTGTTTTTTAGGACAAAAATGACACCTTCTGATTCTTTATTGGAGGCAGGTAAAATAGCTTGCAATCCTTTTGGAACTCTTTCTAACTCAGGATGTTCTTCCAAATACTTAAGAAGGTCCATACGATAATCTTCTAAGCCTAAATCCATAATGGAAATACCATCATTCATCTCCTCTAGATCGACTACTTCATCTCTAAGACGTTCTAATTGTTTTCTTCGGTAATTATTATCCTCTATTTCTTCACTAGATAAAACATTATCATCTGCTGTTGAGGTCAAAACAGAAATCTTCATCCTCGATTCAACCCTAGACTTAAGATCGATATACTCATCTAACTCAAGGTTTGGCCAAAAATTAACCAATTGAATGTATTTATTTTGACTACCAATTCGATCCACACGACCAAATCGTTGAACAATACGGACAGGATTCCAGTGGATATCGTAATTAACCATCATATCTGCATCTTGTAAGTTTTGACCTTCAGAAATCACATCTGTTGCAATTAAAAGATCGATCTCACTCTCATCACCAGGAAACAGAACATCACGAGATTTTGATTTAGGAGAGAAATAAGTTAATAAAGAATTGAGGTCTTTATTTTTAGTTTCCAAAGTTGTTGCAAAACCTTTTGTACCTGAAATCTGAGCAGTGTAAAGACCATACTTATCTAAGACATACTGACTAATATGTTTATAAAGGTAGTTTGTTGTTGTCGCAAATGCGGAGAAAATAATCAGCTTTTTATTACCAACATTGATTGGATTTGTTAGTTTCTCATCTATCAATGAAAAAAGAGTCTGGAGTTTTTGGTCTTCTTGTGGCGTTATTTTACTGATTAGATCTTCTAGCTCTGTCAAAATTGCAAAGTCTTGTTCTAACTCTACTTTCCAACTACGATAATCCATATCTTGTAAAGCAATACGATTTTTCTTACCAATAGAGAACTCGAAATTACTATCTTCCAAATCAAAATCATCTTCATCAAGATGAGAATCAAGAGATAAATGATCCAAGCCTGTCAATTCATATTCCTCGATAGCCTTTAAGGTCTTTTCTACATAATCTTTAACAACATCTATTAAAGTATATCGAAAAGCTGCAACAGAACTTTCTAAACGTTTGAGCAGGTTAATCATCATCAGTTTTTTGATACCAGACTCACGACCAAACTGAGTTAAATTCCCCATTTTTCCTTCTTTACTTTTATCGTATTTAGCTCTCTTCGATGGGTAAATATGTATTGAAGGTTGATAGATAGTCAACTGCAGTTTATCAAGTAAGTGATATAATTTTTTATAGGTAATTCCAAGATTTGAAACCGTTAAATCAGGTTCAAAATTAAGTGGTTTTAAGCGCTGCGGAAATTCTCCAATAGCTTCTCTATCATAAAATTCCCGAATATGCTTTCTACTTCTGGCTATCGTTACACTATCTAGTACTTTAAAGAAATCAAAATCTAATGTAGATAGCAGTTTATCTGTTGTTCTCTCTTCTGCAGGTAGGTCAGCCCACTTATTATAAGCAGATTGAGCGTTTCTGAAAATATCGTTTATAGATGATTTTGTTTCTAATTTACTATCAATTTGATCCGTATCTCCTTCATAGGCTAAAGCAATTTGATTTTTCAAATCATTAAAGCGATTATTAACAGGTGTGGCTGATAGCATGAGTACCTTTGTAGGGACACCAGACTTTATGATGCGATTCATTAAACGGCTGTATCGATTTTCTCTTCCCTCGGATAAGTCATTTTCGCTAGATCCTCCGTTTCTAAAATTATGAGACTCATCAATAACAACCAGATCATAAGTATGCCAATTATTCAAGGACAAATCAATTCCATTAGAGTGTCCTTTATCTCTACTGAGGTCTGTATGATAAAGCACGTCATAAAGCAAATGTCTATCATAAATTGGATTATTTACATAATCATGACGATACATATTCCAGTTATTTTCTAACTTTTTAGGACAAAGTACTAAAATACGTTTTCCTCGATAAGCATAATAAGTCATGACCGCTAAAGCTGTATAAGTCTTACCAAGACCAACCGAATCAGCTAGAATACATCCATTAAATTTTTCTAATTTAGAAATGATCGATTTTACTGCATCCTTTTGGAAATCATATAACAGCCCCCAAATCTTACTTTCTTTATAACCAACCCCTTCATTTGGTAAAAAGTCTTCATTGATATCTTCTAAAAATTCACTAAATAAATTATATAGCATCACATAGTAAATGAACTCAGGTGAATGTTCTTTGTGAGCTAGGTTTAAATTCTCCAAAAACTCTTCTGTAACATCACGAAAATAATCATCTTCTTCCCAAAGATTATCAAATTCATCTAAATAATTTAAACTAAGTGGTGCATGATAGAGGTTTCTACTCGTTTTAAATAGAGAAGCTTCATATCCTAATTCTTTGCGATCAAAGTTTTTCAAACGATCTACTGCCACTACATCATCCGAATTTTCAATTCGAATACCATTTGGCATTTCATCTGTTTCAATATTAATAGACTTAAATTGCGCTTTTCTTCGGATCCAATCAGAACATTCACGAGCAATCGCTTTTTGGGTCAGCTCATTCATCAATTTCAGTTCATACTTGCCACCAAAGATCGATTGTTCTCGTTCTTTTTTGGGTATCGTATATTCACGGAAATCTGTTTTGGTTTCATCTGTTATAAAAGTCGGATTTGTAAAAATAAATTTTAACTCCTCAATATTCTCCAATTCCTCTTTCAACTGCTGATAAGCAAACATAGAAAAGGTTGCTGCTGCAATTTTGACTCGGCTCTCTGATTTCAACTCTTTCTTTAACTCATCTCCAAGACGAATTGATCGATTATCAATTTCCATAATTCCTCCTTGTTAGACTATTTCTACTATTATATCATTCTTTGCAAATTCAAAATAGACCTTTTTTCTTCTTTCTAAAAAAGGAAAGCCCTGCGGCCTTCCCTTGTCTTACTTGCGTTTCTTCTTCGCTTTTTTCATTTTGTTAGCCATACGCTTCATGGACTGTTTCATAGCAAATTCACCGATTTTACCCTTTAGTCCGCCACCAAACATCTGACTCATATCTGGCATTCCTGCTCCTCCGAGAGCTGATAGGTCAGGCATGCCACCTTGTCCCATCATTCCTTCAAGGGCAGACATATCCATTCCTCCCATATTTGGCATATTTTTAGGAAGGTTGTTTGGATTGATTCCCATCTGCTTCATCATTTTGTTCATATCTCCAGACATAACACCCTGCATGAGTTGTTTAGCCTGGTTAAAGTCTTTAATGAATTTATTAACTTCGACAAAGGTATTTCCAGAACCTGCAGCGATACGACGTCGACGGCTTGGATTTAGCAAATCTGGATTTTCACGCTCTTCAGGCGTCATAGAAGAAACAATGGCACGTTTACGCGCAATCTGACGCTCATCCACCTTCATGTTTTGAAGGGCTGGATTATTGGCCATACCCGGAATCATCTTGAGCAAATCTTCCATTGGTCCCATATTTTGCACCTGATCCAACTGATCGATGAAATCATTGAAATCAAAGGTGTTTTCGCGCATCTTCTCAGCCATTTCAAGGGCTTTTTGCTCATCGTATTCTTGAGAAGCTTTCTCAATCAAAGTGAGCATATCCCCCATGCCAAGGATACGACTAGACATACGGTCTGGGTGGAAGGTCTCAATGTCCGTAATCTTTTCACCTGTACCAGCGAACTTGATTGGTTTTCCAGTAATGTGACGAACAGATAGAGCCGCACCACCACGAGTATCCCCATCAATCTTGGTAAGGATAACCCCAGTTACTTCTAACTGAGCATTAAACTCACGCGCAACATTGGCCGCTTCTTGACCAATCATGGCATCAACGACGAGCAGAATTTCATTTGGTTGAGCTAGTGCTTTCACGTCACGAAGCTCATTCATCAAAAGCTCATCAATCTGCAAACGACCCGCCGTATCAATCAAGACATAGTCATTATGATTAGTTTGGGCTTGTTCCAAACCTTGACGTACAATCTCAACAGCTGGTACTTCTGTTCCAAGTGCAAAGACAGGCACATCAATCTGTTGCCCCAAGGTCTTAAGCTGGTCAATGGCAGCTGGACGATAAATATCCGCCGCAATCATCAAAGGACGGGCATTTTCTTCTTTCTTGAGTTTATTGGCCAATTTACCGGCAAAAGTTGTTTTACCAGCCCCCTGTAAACCAACCATCATGATGATGGTTGGAATCTTAGGTGACTTGATAATCTCAGCCGTATCAGAACCTAAAACAGTTGTCAGTTCCTCATCAACGATTTTAATAATTTGTTGCGCAGGATTAAGGGTATCAATGACCTCATGCCCGACTGCACGCTCACGAACTTTCTTGATAAAGTCCTTTACAACAGGCAAGGCAACGTCGGCCTCAAGCAAGGCCAAGCGAATTTCTTTGGTTGCCTCTTGGACATCAGATTCAGAGATTTTTCCTTTTTTACGTAGATTTTTAAAGACGTTCTGCAAACGTTCTGTTAAACTTTCAAATGCCATTTTTCTTCCTCTTATTCTCTATTATCAATGCTTGTTAAAATTTCTATCTGCTCCTGCAGAAAGTCATCCTTGGGATAGCGCTCCAAAATCTGGTCAAAAATCTGACTGCGGACAATGTAGTCAGAGTACATGTGCAATTTCATCTCATAATCTTCCAGAATCTTTTCTGTCCGCTTGATATTATCATAGACAGCCTGACGACTGACACCAAACTCCTCGGCAATCTCAGCAAGGCTGTAATCATCAGCGTAGTAGAGCTCGATATAATTCATTTGCTTATCTGTCAAAAGCGCCGCATAAAATTCAAAGAGCGCATTCATACGATTGGTTTTTTCGATTTCCATAACTTTTATTATACCAAAAAATAGCCTAATCTACCACATTAGCAAGCTCATCCAAGAAGATAGCGAGCTAAATTTGAAAAAACAAGAGACTAGCCCCAAGTAATTTCCAATTGATAGCTGGCAAAGGGATGTCCCTCTTGATTTTGTAGTTGATAATTTAGTTCAATCTTTTGCCCATCCACTTGATAACGATTCGTTTGGATGATAAACTCCTGCATGCCCATAGGTGTAGGAATATAGGCTAAACTATCGCTATCCTTTAGAAAGCGCATAATGGTCTTGGGATTAGAAAATCGGCTCATCACCAGTTCTTGACTATGAAATTTAATCACTACTTTTTCCTTTTCCTCATTATAAAAAAGCAGGTAGCTATAATCTCCTTTTTCATGCACTTCTACATCATAGAGTTGGTCAATCACTTCCAACTGCTCATCAAACCGAATCGTATTTCGCATCCGAATCTTCACATCAGGTCCTCTTTCTTGTCTCTTGTCCTACTATTTTACCAAAAACTCTAGCTTTTTGCTATAATGGTCATATGAACGAAAAAGTATTCCGTGACCCAGTTCACAACTACATCCATGTCAATAATCAAATCATCTATGACTTGATTAATACAAAAGAATTTCAGCGTTTGCGCCGGATTAAGCAACTGGGAACTTCCAGTTATACCTTCCACGGTGGGGAGCACAGCCGCTTCTCTCACTGTCTAGGAGTCTATGAGATTGCTCGTCGTATCACGGAGATTTTTGAAGAAAAATACCCTGAGGAATGGAATCCTGCCGAGTCTCTCTTGACCATGACAGCTGCTCTCCTACATGACCTTGGGCATGGTGCCTATTCCCATACTTTTGAACATCTCTTTGATACAGACCATGAAGCGATTACTCAAGAGATTATCCAAAGCCCTGAAACGGAGATTCACCAAGTCCTGCTACAAGTGGCACCAGATTTTCCAGAAAAGGTAGCCAGTGTCATTGACCATACCTATCCTAACAAGCAGGTCGTGCAACTCATTTCTAGTCAAATTGATGCAGACCGCATGGACTATCTCTTGCGCGACTCCTATTTTACAGGAGCATCCTATGGGGAATTTGACCTTACTCGCATACTCCGAGTCATTCGTCCTGTCGAAAATGGTATCGCCTTTCAGCGCAATGGCATGCACGCCATCGAAGACTATGTCCTCAGTCGCTACCAGATGTATATGCAGGTCTATTTCCACCCAGCAACACGGGCCATGGAGGTCCTCCTTCAAAACCTTCTCAAACGGGCTAAGGAACTCTATCCTGAAGACAAGGACTTCTTTTCACGAACTTCTCCACACCTCCTGCCTTTCTTTGAAAAAAATGTGACCTTGTCTGACTATCTAGCTCTGGATGATGGTGTGATGAATACCTACTTCCAGCTCTGGATGACCAGTCCTGACAAGATTCTCGCAGACTTGTCGCAACGCTTTGTCAACCGCAAGGTCTTTAAATCCATCACCTTTTCACAAGAGGACCAAGACCAACTCGCTAGACTGAGAAAATTGGTTGAGGACATTGGCTTTGATCCCGATTACTATACTGCCATTCATAAGAACTTTGACCTCCCTTATGATATCTATCGTCCCGAATCTGAAAATCCACGGACACAGATTGAGATTTTACAAAAAAATGGAGAACTGGCTGAACTCTCTAGCCTGTCTCCTATCGTCCAATCCCTTGCTGGCAGTCGACACGGAGATAATCGCTTTTATTTTCCAAAGGAAATGTTGGACCAAAACAGTATCTTCGCAAGTATCACCCAGCAATTTTTACACTTGATTGAGAACGATCATTTTACCCCAAATAAAAACTAGAAGAGGAAATTTATGAGTATTAAACTAATTGCCGTTGATATTGACGGAACCCTAGTCAACAGCCAAAAAGAGATTACTTCTGAGGTCTTTTCTGCCATCCAAGACGCCAAAGAAGCTGGTGTCAAAGTCGTGATTGCAACTGGACGCCCTATCGCAGGTGTTGCCAAACTTCTAGACGACTTGCAGTTGAGAGACGAGGGTGACTATGTCGTAACCTTCAACGGTGCCCTTGTCCAAGAAACTGCTACAGGACATGAGATTATCAGCGAATCCTTGACTTATGAGGATTATCTGGATATGGAATTTCTCAGTCGTAAGCTCGGTGTCCACATGCACGCTATTACCAAGGACGGCATCTACACAGCCAATCGCAATATCGGAAAATACACTGTGCACGAATCAACCCTCGTCAGCATGCCCATCTTCTACCGTACACCTGAAGAAATGGCTGGCAAGGAAATCGTCAAATGTATGTTCATCGATGAACCAGAAATTCTCGATGCTGCCATTGAAAAGATACCAGCCGAATTTTATGAGAGCTACTCCATCAACAAATCTGCTCCTTTCTACCTTGAACTCCTTAAAAAGAATGTGGATAAAGGTTCAGCCATCACTCACCTAGCTGAAAAACTCGGATTGACCAAAGATGAAACCATGGCTATCGGTGACGAAGAAAACGACCGTGCCATGCTAGAAGTCGTTGGTAACCCCGTTGTCATGGAAAACGGAAATCCAGAAATCAAAAAAATCGCCAAATACATCACTAAAACAAATGACGAATCCGGCGTTGCCCATGCCATCCGTACATGGGTACTGTAAAATAATTTGAATATAAAAAAAGCACTCCAGAAGTTAGAGATAATGTACTGACCCCAAAAGTTAGACAGAAAAAATCTTACTTTTGGGGTGCAGTTTAAGATTCAGTATTTTTGGTTTCTAGTTCTATCCCCTTAATAATTATTAAATCTGAAAAAGGTAGTACATTATGTAAAACCTTTTTCAATTTTTTATTTTACTACAAATTAATATTATTTTTTCTAATGATAATTGATTCACTAATCTTCCTTTATAAATATTGCAGTGCTTTTCTTAATTAGCTTTTTTTCATAACTCTTTATAAGAATAACCAATAAACTACTTAGTAATCCCAAAATAACTAGACTTAATCTCGGGTTTAAAAGCCAATTAAAATAAGCAGCCAGTATCCCTCCAAAAGGAGCAAAAATGGTAGCTATTACAAAAGAACTAGAAAGTATTTTACCAATATTATACTCAGTACTTTCTTGTTGCTGTATTGTTGTAATTGATACAGAAGCTATTGTAATTAGTCCACTCAAAATTGAGTAACAAATTCCAAAAAAAATCCAATTTTCTACTATTCCGCTTACCATAATGACAAGTGGGATAGTTGCCATTGATATATTCATTAAGATAAAGGTATCCTTCTTATTCAAAAAAGTAGAAAGAAAGGTTACTGCTATCAAACTTCCAAATCCAGCAATTGAGTAAACAATCCCAACAAGACTATTTGATAATTTTAATTGATCCTGTAAATAATAAATAATCGTTGCATTGAAGCCTAGCATAGCAATATTCACAACAATAGTAAAGAGTAAAGAAATCCTCAACTTAATATTTGTAAAGTTCTCTTTAAAACCTACAAAAATTTCTTTTATATCATCATTACCATTCTCCTTGTGTTCTTGATCTGGAATATATGAAATTAGTATTGAAAGAAATAACAATAAGAAAGAAGCACTATTTATAAAAAAAATACTATTAATATTAAACTTTAACATTAATACCCCTGCTATAGCTGGAGAAATTAATTTTGAAATAGTTCGTACACCTTGAAATTGAGAATTATATTTTTGTAATTCTTCCTTCTCAAATAAAGCAGGAGTAATGACTGAGAATCCCGTTTGAAAAAGTGTCGAAAATAAAGGTATCAAAAATGCAATAACGTAGTAAAAAAATATAGAAACTGAATATTTAGATAATATCGGTATTACACTACATAATAATGCAGGTATTAATGTAGACCATAATAGTATTTTTTTCTTATTAAAATTATCTAATAAGTAACCCATAACGAATCCCAACAAGAATTGAGGTAACAATTCAATAATCACCATTCCTCCCATTGCAAAAGACGAATGAAATTTTTGGTAAATTAAGATTGGAAAAGCAATTTTCTGAAATCTATCTCCAACATTTGATATAAACTCACCAAAAGTAATTGTATAAAACGTTTTCTTGTTAATATCCAAAATGTCCCTTCTTTCTAGTTAAACCACGATGAATATCACTTTTTATTAAATCGGTAAGACTTATTCCAAACCTCTTTGCAAGAGTTGGTACCGCACTATTTTCACTTAAACCATACATAGTTACTAACTCAATGAAATATACATCCTCGCCAGATACTCTAAAATCAAGATAACAAGTACCATCTATTTCATAATAATCCAATCATGACCACCCGTCAAACGGGTGGTTTGTCCCAGGACTATAAGCCCAAACTACCAGCCAGCGCCTAAAGACGCTGGCTTTCACGTTGTTCAAGCCTTATTGCTCTTGACTCGTCACTTGCCTCTCAAAGAGGCTTTAGTATCACTTACCACTATCCCTAAAGGCATCCTTCTTATTCAAAAAAGTAGAAAGAAAGGTTACTGCTATTAAACTTCCAAATCCAGCAGTTGAGTAAACAATCCCAACAAGACTATTTGATAATTTCAATTACGTCCATTTTTTTCTCTCATTAATTGGACATAGCCCTTTGTTTCTATTTTTGAATTTAAAAACGAGAACTCTCTGCACATTTTCTCATAAAAATTATTATAATCTTCTTTTGAAAAATCTCCTAAAATCTCTATTTCAAGATAAAATCCAAGACCATCAATCTTATCTAGATTAATCGTTTTATTTTCTAATGCGTCATGATAAGTCTTTCTATATTTACTTATTGTGAAAATATTTGAAAAACCATCTTGCAAGATATTCCTTACAAATTCTAATTTTTCAGATTCCAACTCTATTTCACTTTCACTCCACATTCCTTGTTTTATCGTATCTTTTCTTGTGAAAACACTTGCTCTATTATCATCTTCTTGGCGAATTCTGTAGATAAAGCTACCTACCTCATCATTTTCAAATTCTCTTCCTTTTGTTTTAAAATATTCATCAACTTGCTTATTTTCACTCTTGAATTTATAAGATTTTTCTAAATATGAAATAGCATTATTATAATCTCTCTCATCGTTGAGTTCAAATCTAACTTCTAATTCATTCATTAATTTTACCTCTCAATTCTTTAAAGGCTGAAGTCTCTTTACATTCACTCAGTCTATAGTAAGTTTTTGGTGATGTTTTATAGACACAAAGCCTAATATTTTCTTGCACTCATTTTAGCACTTCAATATAATACTGTCAACATTTTTGATAATATTTTTTATTTATTTTTATTAAATACATATTTGTATCTTTTTGGATTAAAAAAGCGATGCTTAATTGAACATCGTCTTTACTATTCTGTTATATCTGCAATGTAATGCTCGATTTTAAGAGCCATTGACATATTTCCCTCAAGCTTATATAGAAAATAAGCCGTTTCAAAGTACTCTTTTACTGCAACTTTAGAAGAAAAATTCTTACTGACATTTCCCATCAATACATACAAATCAGCCAAAAGATACGTTGTTCTATACGTCTTACATTGCTTTATCGTATCTGTGATTTTAGTAATAGCCTCTTCAGTATTATTCTGCAACCATAGATAGCGACAAACATTATAATTAAATTTAATAGAAAGGTTTAATTCTTCGATTGTGTTTAACTTGAGTTGATTTACTTGATACTCTAACTTTTCTCTAATTTCATTAAAACTCTCTAAATCTTCAATATCATAATAAAAATTGAATAGAGTATTTGCAACTTGAAGGTAGGTCAAGTCAGTTACACTTAACTGAGACAGTACCTTCTCCAATCTTGCCACAGCCTCCTCTTTTTGCCCATAGAAATAAAAATCTATAAGAGATTTTGTCCACTCCATATAAAATTTATTTACTAGAGACAAGCGATGCACCTTTACACTCTCTAATTCATATATATATTTCAAAGACTCATAATTTCGATTTGTGATAAATGTCTGGGCTAACTTTTTAAACTCTGATAACTCATCAATCTCTTCTACAATCTGCTCATTAAAAAAATAATCTATACTAACTTTTAACTTCTTAGACAGAGCATATAAAAAGTCTGCTCCTGGAGTAAATTCTCCATTCTCTAATCGACTAATCTGTCCCTGTTTACATATCCCCTCAGCCAATTCTCGCTGAGACATTTTTAATTCTTTTCGTCTATTTTTTAATCTTGTTGCTAATAGTGTACCCACGTTTGCATTTTCCTTTTCTATTCGATTTCAATTTCAATTGTAACATGATTAAATTTTAAATACAAATTAATAAACCAAAAGATACAAATTATATATAAACAATGACCAGATAGGTTATTTTTGAAAACCGATCCCTTCTTCTTTTGAGATTTTCTTACTCAAACGATTGATAAACGTATTCACTTTAAATGGATTAAATATTAGACTATCATGTTTAAATTTTGTTATTGATATATTTAACAGACCAGAAATAATTTTTTACAACATATCAAATTCAGGGGAATAATAACGATTTTCCCTATTTTATACGCTCTCTATTTCATAACAATCAATTCATCTTGTCACATCCCTTAGCCCAAAAAATCCACACCAAATCTTTTTGAAAGCTGCTTAAAGCTTTGTACTTGCTTTCTGAGTTCATAGATCTGAAACTTAACCTCATTTGTCCAATTCCATAATAAAAATAAGGACATTCTAACAAAAGAAGTCCTTATCTTTCCTATTTAATTGGTCAAAATTATTTTATCCTTTTACTAACATTCATTCTCTTACAAAATCATACTCTTTATCAATAACCCTCTTTTAAAGTATGTCCGTAAGTTTGAATAATTTGTTGTATATCTTTATGCCTTAGTAATCTTGAAACAGCCCATATATCAACACCTTTTGCTAATAAATATGAACCGTAAATATGCCTTCCTGATGTTGCTATCATGGTTTGACCACCTATCCCAAGTTCGGATAAAAATACTTTCAAGCATTTATTCAATCCATAATTTGTAGAAAGTTTATACCTTCTATCACAAAAGACCAAATCATATTTCTTTAATTCTTCACGATTATAAAGAATCTTATCTTGTTCCTCTTTCAATGCATCCAATACAGATATTAAATCTTCATCAATAAAAATTTCTCTTATGGAAGTATTCGTTTTTTGAGAAACAAAATTTGTCGATTTCTAGCAAATCTTCCATACATTTTTATAATTTGTCTTTCTGAAAAATAATATTTTCTATTTTATAATTCACCTTCTAATTCTCTTATAATCGAGTATAAAGATTCTTTCGTTTTGGGAACAGATTCCTTCAATATACCTTCTACAATTTTAAAATTTAAGTTGGAATAATTATGATAAATAAAATTTCTAAAACCTTTTATCTGAACCCAATTTATCCTATCAGAATACTTCTGTTTTACTTCCTCTGATAATTTTCCTAAGGATAACTGTTCTCCTACTTGTCCTAAATTCATAGCGATAGAATCAACTACCATATCATCATCTAAAGGTAAATTATATCTTCTTGCTTTATCCAAAACAGCAACAGCCTTATCAAGATATAAAACCATATCCTTCAAATATGCTATATCAGTTTCAAGAGATTGACTTCTCATAAATAACCTCTCTATCATTCAAAAAATTTTTCTTGACTAACTTCCCAATATTTGTTTTTGGAGAAAGTAAATCACTAACCAATAGAATATCTATATTACCATCAAAAATAGTCAAAAGTCTACCATATACATCAAAATATATAGAATCATCCTCTAACTCCAAAGCAATATCAACATCACTTTTTCCATCAGCTTCGCCCCTAGCATAAGAGCCAAATAGATAAATTTTAGACAAATCATATTGTTTAGCAACAGGAACAATTTTTTCCTTTATCTGATCTATTGTATAAACCATAACTGAACCCCTTTTATATCATATATAGCCATACTTTTATTTCAGCTTACTCAGAATCAAGTTTAACATCAAAAGGAATGCCTCTTGTCAACACACTTTGCTTCAAAAACAACTTCACAGCAGTTGACATATCCAACCCCAACTCATTAAAAATCGCAGTCGCTTCTTTTTTCAATTCATCATCTACTCTTACAGCAATTTGTGACATAGCAATTCTCCTTGATTTATTCTGTATATCTATTGTATCACCTTGAGTAAGACAATTCAACTTTTTATATATCAGTAAATACAAAATAAAATAGACCAACTTCCTGATCTACTTTATTCTATATTCATTGAGTTAAAATTATTTTTGGTCAAATTTTGGTCACACTTTGGTCAAAGATTCCAAAAATACTAACCTATTTTAAAAATAAAATTGTGGAAATAGCCATTAAATAAACACTTTAAATTTTCTTTGTTTTCTTTACATTTCTAAAAATGCCCCCTGCAGGAATCGAACCTGCAACTACTCCTTAGGAGGGAGTTGTTATATCCATTGAACTAAGGGAGCTAGATAAAAACTCTGCTGAAAAAAGCAGAGTTTTTTAGTCGAATTAACGACGGATTTCTTTGATACGAGCTGCTTTACCTTGAAGAGCACGCAAGTAGTACAATTTAGCACGACGTACTTTACCGTAACGTACAACTTCGATTTTTTCAACACGTGGAGTGTGGATTGGGAAGATACGCTCAACACCTACACCGTTAGAGATTTTACGAACTGTGTAGTTTTCTGAGATGCCAGCACCTTTACGTGCGATAACAACACCTTCAAAAATCTGGATACGTTCACGGTTACCTTCGACAACTTTCGCGTGTACACGAACAGTGTCACCAGGACGGAATGATGGGATATCTGTACGAAGTTGACCTTCAGTCAAGCTTTGGATTAATGGATTCATTTTATTCTCCTATCTTTGTCAATCTTGAGGCACCCTCCTCAGCGGATAAACTGTATTTTTGTGCGTCCATTACACACAAGATACAGTTTACCAAATTTCCACAAAAAAGTAAAGAAATTTATAGCAGAATTCCTAAAAAAATCGCTACTAAACCACCTAGGTAGGTCAAAGCTAAATAAGAATAGAATACCTTCTTATCACTTAGCAGTCTTTGGAGTTCGTCATTCAAGGTGGAAAAAGTTGTCAAACCTCCACAAAATCCAGTTGCTAGAATAGCATAGACTTCCTTAGACTCCACATGATTGTAGAATAATCCAATTAAAAAACAACCCAAAAGATTGGCTATGAGCGTTCCGAGTGGCAATTTAGAAGCTTGATTATAGCGAGAAAAGAAATAACGTACTAGAGCTCCGAAACCACAAGCAATTGCAAGATAGACCATTACCATTTCTTCCTCCCTAAATAGTAAGCTAAAAGCAGTCCTCCACCGATGCTCAAAAGCAAATACAGGACTAAACTAAGATAACGCCCTGTATCAAGCAGTTTTACAGCATCAAGCATGAGGCTAGAAAAGGTTGTTAGCCCCCCACAAAAGCCCGTCCCCAGTGCTAAAACAACGCCTTTACTGGTTCCCTTATAGACTAAATAGCCCTTAACAAGATACACCAAGCAGAAAATGCCTAGATAGTTAACAAGAAGGGTGCCCAAGGGGAAATCAGGGCTGGCTGGTAACCAAGTGGAAACTAGATAGCGGACAAGTCCACCCACCATGGCAGCTAGAAAAATTCCTAGCGGATAAAATGGTTCTTTTTTCATTTGATGTTTTGATCCTGATAATCACGCGAACGTTTGAGTATGTCCGAAAAAGTCGCGACAATAGTCTCCTGATAGCGCTTGTCTCCTACACGACTTCTAACCTTTTCAAAAATAACCGCTTCTCTCTTAGTATCTAAAATCGGTTTACCTGAAGCTTTCTTATAGGCAACTACACCCTCAACTAAGTGCATTCTTTCTTCTAACAGTTTGACGATTTGGTCGTCGATTTGATCAATTTCTTGACGAATACTATCTAAATCCATACAGTCTCCTCCTTTATTTGAATTATTGTATCAAAAAGCCATCAATTAGGCTAGTAAAATCCCAACTCTCGATAAGAAAATGCACTGATTGATTACATCAGCGCACGTTTATGCTTATCCTACTTTAGCAGCCAATTCTTCTGCGAATTGTTCCAAGCGTTCAATGTCTTCTTCCTCAGCAGAAAGATCAACTTTGACACACTCAGAACCTTTTTCTGCCCCTGTTGAAACAAAGACACGGTCAAAGTCATCGACAGCCTTACAGAATTCATCGTAGAAGGTATCTCCTGAGCCAACCACTCCGTAGATTTTGCCATTCAAGTTGAGATCTGCTAGGTCTTCGTAGAAGTCCATCATCTCATCTGGCAATTCTCCGTCGCCATAAGTATAGGTCGCAACGATAGCGATGTCTGCTTCCAAGAAGTCTGAAGCGTCAACAGTTGTACATTCATCAACATCGACATCCAAGCCCAAGTCACGTAATTTGTCTGCTACAATATCTGCAATTTCTTCGGTATTACCGGTCATACTGGCAAATACAATTTTTGCTAATGCCATATCGTCCTCCTCAATTTATCTTTCTCCATTATATCACATCTTTTTCATTTTAAAAATAAAAATTCTTGTGCTACAATGAAATGAGAAAGAATTGAGGTTATTTATGGACATTTGCCATCAAATTTTAGAAAAAATCAAAGAATACGACACGATTATCATTCATCGTCATATGAAACCAGATCCTGATGCTTTGGGAAGTCAAGTGGGATTGAAAGCTCTTCTCAAACATCATTTCCCAGAAAAAACTATCAAAGCAGTTGGTTTTGATGAACCAACTCTTACTTGGATGGCTGAAATGGATCTTGTTGAAGATAGTACCTACCAAGGTGCCCTTGTCATCGTCTGTGATACAGCTAATACTGCTCGTATCGATGATAAACGCTATCGTCAAGGTGATTTTCTCATTAAGATTGACCACCATCCAAATGATGATGTATATGGTGACCTATCATGGGTGGATACTAGTTCAAGCAGTGCTAGCGAGATGATTACCCTATTTGCCCAAACAACCCAACTGGCCTTGTCAGATTGCGCTGCTGAGTTGCTCTTTGCAGGAATTGTTGGTGATACAGGTCGCTTCCTCTACCCTTCTACCACTGCACGGACCCTCCGCCTTGCTGCCTATCTGAGAGAACAGAACTTTGACTTTGCGACTCTCACTCGCAAAATGGACACTTTGAGCTACAAAATTGCTAAACTGCAAGGCTACATCTATGACCATCTGGAAGTGGATGAAAATGGTGCAGCGCGAGTTATCCTGAGTCAAGAAGTCTTGAAACAATTCAACGTCACCGATGCTGAAACTGCAGCCATTGTCGGTGCTCCTGGACGTATTGACAGTGTGAGTCTCTGGGGAATTTTTGTGGAACAGGCTGACGGCCACTACCGTGTCCGCTTACGTAGTAAAATCCATCCTATCAATGAAATCGCCAAGGAACATGATGGTGGAGGTCACCCTCTAGCAAGTGGTGCTAATTCCTATAGCCTAGAGGAAAACGAAATCATCTACCAAAAGTTAAAAAACTTGCTTAAAAACTGATAAAATACTTGCCAAACTTTTCAGAATCTGATAGACTAGTATGGTAACAATCTATGGCTCGCAAAGAGACCATGGCAGAAAGGAACTATTGCAAAATGAAAAAAGATATCCATCCAGAATATCGCCCAGTTGTCTTCATGGACACAACTACTGGTTACCAATTCCTTAGCGGTTCAACAAAACGCTCTAACGAAACAGTTGAGTTCGAAGGCGAAACTTACCCATTGATCCGTGTGGAAATTTCATCAGACTCACACCCATTCTACACTGGACGTCAAAAGTTCACTCAAGCAGATGGACGCGTGGATCGTTTCAACAAAAAATACGGTCTCAAATAATGATAAGAGAACAGTTTCGGCTGTTCTTTTTTCTTTCTTGAAATCAACTGCTGTTTTCATGTTCCAGACTCAAAAAAACTTTGCACTCTAGCTAGTCACACGATGGTTTCTAGATTACAAAGTTTTCTCTTGCCTAAAAAATATAAAAGATATATACTAGATATATATCGTATAGATTGGAGATATACCATGACGACATCACTTACTAAACAATACAATTTTAAAATCAATGAGTCATCAATGGAACAAGCTAGAGCTATCATCAAAGAAAAAGGAATGACTATGACGGATGCTATTAGTCTTTTTATCGAGCAGATTGTACTTGAACAGGATTTGCCAATAAAAACTGCAGAAGATTTACATCGTGAGCGATTGATTCAGGAACTACAAGCCCAATCTGAACGAGCCTTAAGAGAATACGAATCCGGAAAAGGAACTTCCCTAGACAATATGAGGCTACGATATGACTTATAAAGTGATTCTTTCTACTGAAGTGAGTCAGGCAATTGACAGTATTCATGGCTACATTACTACTGTTCTTTTATCACCTCAGTCTGCTAAGAATACTGTAGCCAGAATTTTAGACGGCTTAAAAAGTTTAGAAACTTTTCCTGAAGCTGGCTTTGATGCAGATGAAAAAATAGGACTAAAAATCAACAGTAAGTACCCCACGCGAGGGAAAATTATCGGGCAATATATCTTGCTTTACTTTATCGATCAAGCTCAAAAAACTGTTTTTCTTTCCCACTTATTCCACACAAAAAGCGACTATGTTACCTTGCTACAAAGCAAAAATAATAAAAACTCAAAATCATCATTTTAATGCCCACTGCTCTCTTAATAACCTTGTACTTAGTCTTCGTTTTAACTAAAAACTCAAAAAACTTTGCACTCTAGCTAGCCACGCGATGGTTTCTAGAGTACAAAGTTTTTTTATTTGACAAGGTTTAGTCTTCCTTATCTTGATTTTCAGTTCCTTTAACTGCTTTTTTAAATTCAGATAGCATTTTACCGATTGACTCACCTAGTTCAGGCAATCGTTTTGGTCCAAAAATCAAGAGAGCTCCTAAAACGATGATAATCAATCCTGGTGCTCCGATATCACGTAAGATTCCCATTTTTCTCTCCTTTCTGCTTGCGTTTCATAATGTATTTGCTGATAGCAACACTCAATTCATAGAGTAAAATCAAGGGCGCAGTCATTGCCAAATCACTAACAAAGTCAGCTGGTGTCAAGATGACTGCAAGTACCAATAAGATAAAATATGCATATTGGCGATAAGCTACCAATAATTCTGGTCCAATGAGTCCAATCGACGTCAAAAAGGCAATGATAACTGGCAATTCAAAAATCAGGGCCAAGGGCAAGGTCGTTTGAAAAACAAAAGACAGATAATTTTGGGCGGTTAACTGCGTTTCAAATAATCCCTCTCCCAACCCTAACAAAACCTGAAGTAAGGCTGGTGTTACAAAGTAAAAACCAAAAGCCAGTCCAACTAGAAAACAAAGGAAACTAGCTGGAATATAGGCAAAGACAGCTCTAGCTTCTTCTTTCTTCAGACCAGGTTTAATGAAAGACCAAATATGATAAACTGTGTAAGGTAGGGTGATGGTAAAGGCCATCAGACTAGCCAAACGTATGTATATCCATAAAATATCATTAGGGCCTAAAACAATCAACTTTTGCTGAAAAGATTGGGTCACATACTGGTAAATCTGGTCTGCAAAAAGCAGAGAAACACAGAATACCAAAAAGAAACAAATGACTACAGCCAATAATCTCTTTCTAAATTCTACCAGATGTTCCACGATTGTCAATTCTTTTCTATCCATTTATTTTTCACCCTGTCTAAAAGTGACAATCAAGACAATAACAACAAAGATTAGCTGGCTGGTCAAGCCTTCCCAACTTGGATAAATTCCAAGTAAGTCGATTGTAGGAAAGCCTGTCAGCAAGTGATTTGGCGCCATATTGGTCAACTGAAGCGCATGGACACTAACCCCCAGCATCTTGAAAGCCAGAGCATAAATCATCCAAGTTAGGATAAAGAAGACCTTATGTGGCAAGAAGAATTGACTGGCCTTGTTCATCAGAACGGCAATAATTACTAAAACTAGCAAGGCAAGTGAAATTCCAAAGACAAATTCAAAGCTGGAAATTCTTGGTAAAATCCCAACATAAAAGAGAATGGTTTCTGCTCCCTCACGGAAAACAGCTAGAAAACTGAGGGCAAACATGGAAATAAAGGAGCCTGTTTTGGTCACTGTTTCCATTTGGGACTCCATAAAGGCATTCCATTTTTTGATCGAGGATTTGCTGTGAAGCCAGATTCCAATCAAAATCATCATAGCTACCGCAAAAATCCCCACTGCTCCTTCGATGATTTCACGATTGGAGCCTGATGTTACTGCTGGAAAGGCAATTTGCAGGATGAAAGCAATAACCAGACTTGCCATGATCCCTGTGATAGCACCACCATAAACCCACTTGAGTCCCTTTCGCATCTTGGCTGCTTTCAAGGTCGTTACCAAGGCCATAACGATTAAGAGAGCCTCCACACCTTCTCTTAGGAGAATCAGCATGGCATCAAAGGCATTGTAACGTGCGCTAGTATCAATTTGTGATAAATCTGCAATCAGTTTTTCTAATTTTTCTTGGTATTCCTTCTCACTTCCCTTGACCATAATCACAGGGCTTTCGCTTTCCACTCGAGTATAGAGGGAAGGATTGGTCGTGCTAACAGAACCTTCAATCGTTGACCAGATAGTGATGAATTCCTTCATACTGGCTGCTCCTGATGCTTGGTCACCAGCTTGGAATTGTTCCAAAGCCTTCTTCAAAAGGGCAATACCGTCTTTGAGAGTCAAATCCGAAGATGTTTCTACTACTTCTTTTCCAGTTACAAAATCATCAATGGCCTTTTTTAAATCCTCAAAGGAAGTCTGGATGGAGTTAAAATCTGTAGGTTCAGTTTCCATGCTACTACGCAGGAAGGAAATGGCTGTTTCAACACGGCCATAATGAGCTGTACTATTGTCACGAACCACACTTTCATTGATGGTCCAAGTGGAATTCATTTTCTTAAAGGCTTCTCGGACCTTTTCCAAATCTTTGGAGGCAATGGCTTGTTCCAAGGCTTCAAAACGAGGACTTAGACGATTGACCAATTTTTCCTTTTCCGCATCTAAGTCAACAGGATTTTGTTCTTTTTCAAAGGTCAATAAGGCTGCAGAAATTTCGGTAAGTTTGTCTTCAGTAATCTCGCCTGATTGAGCTAACTTTTCCTTAACGACTTTACCAGCCTCAGAATTGCTGTCTTTTACTCTCTCGAAATCTGATGCCATCTCTTTAACGAGGTTCTGGGCCTCAGACTGATTGCCATTTTTGACCGCTTTAGAAGCATCTGTGATTTTTACAAAGTAAGAACTCAAGCTTTCTTGGGCACCTACTGGGGAAAGAATTAAAAGTGACAAAGCTAAAACTAGTAACCAGCTTTTAGCCTTCCAATAATTTCTGACCAATGTAGCCTCCTTTCTCCACACCACCAAAGCAAGCAAAAAGTCCACTACCAATGTGAGTGATGTATTCATTCATCTTATCAGTAGCACCTAGGTTAGTTTGAACCTTGACAAAATTATCTGGATCCTTCTGGAAAGAAATGAAGAGCAAACCTGTATCAAACTGACCAGTTTTTTCATCAATGCCATCTGAGTAAGAATAAGAACGACGCAAAAGGGGCTTGTCTACTTCCTTAGCCAAACGAACATGCGAATCATCAGGTAAGAGACTCAAATCCACTTCATCAAACTCATTTTTCTTACCAAAAGGGGCACCACTTTCCTTATAACGGCCAAAGGTATTTTCTTGTTCTTCAAGACTAGTGCGATCCCAGGTCTCTAAAAACATCTGAATTCGACGAACTGCCATATAAGAACCATTTTCCATCCAGTCCTTACTATCAGCCCAGATAACGCGGTCAAAGTCTTTCTCCTTGGTTGGGTTTGCTGTTCCATCTTTAAAACCAAAGAGGTTACGCGGAGTCTCCATTCGATCACCGATAGCTGCAAAACCAGACTGACTCCAACGAAGGGTCACTGCATTTCTCCCCTTACGGATGAGGTTACGAATCGCATGAAAGGCAACTTGCTCATCATCGGCACAGGCCTGGATCACAATATCCCCACCAGTATATTTTTCACGCAATTGCTCTTTAGGAAAAGGCGGTAAACCCCTGAACACTTGAGGACGCTTGTTTTCCAAGTTCATCTTTTTCAAGAAACTTGCAGACACACCAAAAGTCAGCGTCAAACGATGAGGGTTAAGCCCGACTGTTTCACCAGTATCACTCGGAGGCAAGAGAGCATTCTGTCCATCTTTTTTGACCAACTCTCCCTCAACTAACTTGGCACTATAATTCGTCCAATCCTTGAATAATTGGATAATCTTATCTCTATCCGTCGTATGCAAATCCAAGACAACAAAATAGATATTCTTTTGCATGGGCGTACTAATCCCAGCTTGATGCTTGCCATAAAAAGCAATTTTTTCATTTCCGTACGAGATTTTTTCCTGACTTCCTAGCTTAGGTGCGAAAAAAGCAGAAGCACCAGAGAGTCCTAGTGCTAAACCAGCCCCTCCAATCCCTGCTTTTTTTAGAAATTCTCGACGGTTCATTTTCTTCTCAAAAAACTTTTCGTCTTTTTCAGTCATGACTCTTATTCTCCACTAAGAAATTTACCCATTTGTGATAGAGGTTCACCAAGTTTTGTCACAGCTTCTGATAATTCTTTGGTATCTTCTTTTGTCAAATCAGTATAGAGCTTGTAGTGTTCCTTGTCGGTCATGTGTTTGTCCAACAAACTATTAACTGACTTGAAATCTGCTTCCAATTCTTTAACTAGGTTAGCGTCTGATTTTTCAAGCAAAGGTTTAAAGAGTTGGAAAATCTTCTCTGCTCCCTCAATATTGGCTCGGAAGTCATACAAGTCTGTATGAGAATAAATTTCCTCTTCACCTGTAATCTTACTTGTTGCAACTTCGTTAAGCAAGTCAACTGCCCCAGTCAACATGACCTTGTAGTCCACATCTACAGTTGCAATCTTAGCTTTCAATTCCTTGATATCATTTACCAACTGATCACCATAGCTTTCAGTTCCTTTAGTGGTATTTTCTTCCCAAAGGATACGCTCGATACGGTGGAAACCTGACCAACCTTCTTCTGTCTTGTTTTCGTCCATATAGTCTGCCAAACGGAAGTCAATCTTGACATCTGACTCACCAAAACTTTCAGCAATTGGTTCTGAACGCTCATAAGACATACGAATCAATGGATAAACCTTTTTGGCTTCTTCTAGCTTACCTTCTTTCAACAGTTTGACAAAGCCTTCCGTATCTGTCAAGAGTTTATCGATTTGCTCTTGAACAAAAGTCTTATAGTCAGCAGTGGCCTTATCAAGCATTTTCTGCTTGTCTTCAGACAAGGCTGTCACTTTAGATGAATCACTTGTATTGCTTGGCTTAGATTGGTTAGTAGCACAAGCTGTCAATAGCAAGGCTGAAGATAAAAGGACAAAACCTAGTTTTTTCATTGTTTACTCCTATTGGTTCAGAAAACCTGAATTAATTTTACGTTTCATTATAGCATATTTTCACTCATTTTTCAATAAATTGTCAGAAAATTTAATGTATTTAGACTGATATTTAGCTTACAATTTGTATGAATTAGCCCCTTATTCATGAAGTTTTTATAATCAATTCTCTGTACCTATTAATATTTTTAATATTTCTTTTTTGAGGCTTAAACTAAAAGATAATTGATAAAAATTGAGTACATAGCTCTTTTATAAAGTCTAACCTTCTTTTATATTTTACAATAAGTGTAAAAAGGAGAGTTATTATGCGCTATGGCTATGTTCGAGTATCTACAAGAGAACAAAATATCGATAGACAATTTTCAGCCTTGGTAGAAAACAAATTAGCAAAAGAAAATATTTTTATTGATTATGTTTCAGGAAAGGATTTTGACAGAATCGAATATCAAAAATTATTAACTACCTTGAAGGAGAATGATGAATTAGTTATTAAGTCAATTGATAGATTGGGAAGAAACTATGATGAAATTTTAGAACAATGGCAATCAATTACTAAGAAAAAGAAAGTAAATATAACTGTTTTAGATTTCCCCTTATTAAACACAAAGAATAGCGATGACAATATCACAGGAAAACTAATATCTGACATCGTTTTGCAAGTTCTATCTTATGTGGCACAGTTTGAAAGAGAACAAATCAAACAAAGACAAATGGAAGGAATACGAGAAGCAAAGAAAAAAGGGGAAAAATTCGGTAGACCAAAATTGCTTGTTCCGAATAATCTCCCTGATGTGATAGCTCAATATACGAAAAAAGAAATAACCTTACGAGAAGGTGCAGACATCTTAGGAGTATCAAAAAGCACCTTTCATAATTGGATAAAAAATTCATAGTTCCTGTCAAAAAACCTAGGATTTTTTGTACAGGAAATACACTTTATTTTAGAATCATTTTCGTTAGAAAAAAGGTTCTAAAATCCAGCATCTTGACCGATTATTATTACACTACCATTCTATCAAGTTTGTCCAAAAAAGTCTAGGTTTTTGGACAAACTGATTACTTTACAACAAATAAAAATAGGGAGTATTAAATGAATGCACAAACAAACTAAAAAATTTACACTTGCAACTATCTCAGCTCTATCACTTCTTGGCACTGGAGTTATCACAGCTAATCAAATATCAGCTAGCGAGAATACGAGTACTGAAAAACAAATAGAAGCAACAATTACAAAGGTTGAAATTGATTATTTTGGACTTAGCTTCGAAGGAAAACTTTCAGAGCCACTACCACATGGAGGTGATAATGCTGCTAAGGGAAATGTTACTCTAATTGAGAAAGCTAGTGGAAAAATTGTTTACCAACATTATAATGATGTCATTTTTAGTGGTCTAACTAAAGATGTCAGTGATCAATTTTTACAACCTTTATTTTATAGCAATCAATTTAAAGGTGATATTTTTGTTTCAGAACAATTTCCAGATGGAACATATATTTTGGAGATGTCTGGAGAAGCTGGTTCGCCTTACGGTGACTTAACTGATACAAGAAAACGTGTCTTTAAAGTTAGAAAAGAGGTGACTATCGGAAATCCTTCTACAAATTCAAATACGAACACAACAACTCAATCAGGTTCGAATTCTAATATCTCAGATAGTTGGCTACAATCTGGTTCTCGTTGGTGGTATAAACACGCCGACGGTTCCTATACAACTAATGGCTGGGAAAAAATCAATGGTGTTTGGTATCGTTTTGACTACTCTGGTTGGATGCAAACTGGTTGGGTAAAAGACGGCAGTTGGTACTACCTCGACGGCTCAGGCGCTATGAAGACAGGTTGGGTCAAAGATAACGGTAGCTGGTACTATCTTCAAGACTCAGGCGCTATGAAAACTGGCTGGATGAAGGTATCTGGTAAATGGTACTATGCTTATAGCTCTGGTGCACTAGCAATCAATACAACGACCCCTGATGGCTATCGTGTTAATTACAACGGTGAGTGGGTTTAACATACAATAGAAATAGATTAAGGAGACAATTAAATGAACAAAGTTATAAAAATTGAAGATGAAACAGTTTATGTTGGAAAAGGTGATAATGGCCAATTTACTGCAATTTCAAGAAAAAGTTTTGGTTTTGAACCACAAGTAGGTGATTACGTAGAATTTTATCAAAACGGTGATGAGTATATTGTTTCAAAAATAGATAATACATCTCCAACTAGCTCTAGCCAACATTCAAATGGAGTGAGTGATAAATCTAAACTGGCCGCAGCTTTATTTGCCCTATTTTTAGGAGCACTTGGTGGATACGATTTTTACATCGGAAATTCTAAACAAGGATACAAGCGTATTGGCATAACTCTGCTAGCTATCATTCCTATTTTAACGCCATTTGTTTTACTAGCAAATGCTATTTGGAATATTATAATTACTATTCAAGTTTTAACGTCCAAAACTGGTAGCAAATGGCACCAAGATGCCCAAGGCTTAGAATTGCAAGATTAAATACATGAAAAAATTATTTCTATTCAGTATCAGTGTTTTAGCTATCTCCATTTTAACAGCTTGCCAACCTCAGAGTAAAAACACTTCCTCAGAAAGTTCTGAAACAACTACTTCTAGTAGCAGTTCGCCTACTTCCACATCGGAAGAGAAGAAAAATGATTACACCCTATATAATCCTGTCCTTAAAGAATATGCCAAAGTATTAGATGGTTCATCAGCTTCACCTAAAGAGCTCAATTCAAAAGCAAACTTAAAAAATACTTATCCTAAAGAATACTCTGGACTACAATACAGCTTGTATGATTTAGACCAAAATGGTACGGACGAACTTTTGATTGCCCTAAAAATGGATTCTAACTATTACGATTTATTAGATATTCGAACTCTTAAAAATGGTGAAGTTATTCGACTGACCAATGCAGAAAACAATCTGGACTTTATTGGAGAGCGAGTACATTTTAATCCTTTAGAAAATGGTTATTTTCAATTATCTACCCGAGTATCTACTAATCAAATCCAACTTAAACTATACAAATTAAATCAGGATGGAACACAGTTAGAGTTAATTAGTGAATCAGATACAGAAGAGGGACTGGGGACAAAACCACCTTCCCTTGACATAAGATCTTTCTCTTGGAAATCTGTCACAAATCTCATAAGTGAAGAATCTTCCCTTCCAGCAGAAAGTAAAGGGATGGATATTTCTGCAATTCAAAATAGGGATTTTTCTAGTGTCTCAGGAACTTGGAGGAATCGTTCAGGTATCGAATTCACTTTTGACAAAAATGGGTTAGTAAGTGATCAGTCCAAAATTTCAATTGAACACGCTAAAGAAATTGACCACTATCTAAAGGCAAATTCTATTTCTAAAGATGGAGGTGCTGGTGCAGCTATTGCCTTTTTACCAGCTGGAGTTTCATTAACCATGTCTGTCACCTCTTCTCCAGATAATGGCTATACTGACCCATCTGATACAACACAAGATCGTTTATGGTTTGGACAACAACTTATCAATGGCAGTATTGAGGGATTTTTCTACAAGGTAGAATAGTGTTAGTAAACTCTTAAACTAGCTCAAAAAATATCTGGTAACATTTCATAAATACATATAGGATAAATATTCTTATGCTCTTAGAATATCTATCCTATATTTTTATTCCCTTTGCATCCCTATTGATACTAAATGAATTCACTCAGAAAAAGATTAGACTTTTAACATCAAAATTGATAAAATAAAAAGGAAAATAATTGTAAAAAGGAAACTGTAAATCACCATGATGAACATGCAAAACATGATGCGCCAAGCACAAAAACTTCAAAAACAAATGGAACAAAGTCAAGCAGAACTTGCTGCTATGCAATTTGTTGGCAAATCTGCTCAAGACCTTGTTCAAGCGACCTTAACTGGAGATAAGAAAGTTGTCAGCATTGACTTCAATCCAGCTGTCGTTGACCCTGAAGACCTTGAAACTCTTTCTGATATGACTGTTCAAGCCATCAACTCAGCTCTTGAACAAATCGATGAGACTACCAAGAAAAAACTGGGTGCTTTCGCTGGAAAATTGCCATTTTAAGTATAAGAAAAACAAGCATTCAAAAGAATACTTGTTTATCGTGGGAGGAACAATTGTTCCTCTTTTTGCTTACTAAAAATTAAAGAATTCCATGGCTTGTTTGAAAAGCAATTCAGTATACTCTGGGTCTTCTTGGGCAATGGTTACCTGGTCTTGAATCACTTTCCAAGACATGTGTGATCATGCCATCTGCTCCCAAATGAACAGATTTATCAAAGGACTCTGAACTATTGATGGTCCAAACGTACAATTTCTGATCGGTATTCCAAAGCTTGTTGACAAAATTTTCATCCAAAGTTGAATACTCCATGGTATAACCTGTAGCTTTCGTTCTTGGGAAAATACTATTGTAAGGTAGGATGAAATAAACTGGAATTTGCGAATCGTAGGCTAAAACCTGGTCAATCACATGGTAGTCCAAGGATTGCATTTGGTGACCATTCTGCTTAAGAACCGTTCCATATTTTTCCATAAATCGTTTCATCATATCTGGGCTATCTTTTCGACTGGTCTTAATCTCAATAAGAAGTTTCTGATGCAATTCATTGGCTTTGTTAAGGTAGTCATCAAAACTGGACACCTTGGTATGATAGCCATTTTCTGAAATATCAAGTTTGGTTAATTCTTTCAAAGTTAAATCCTGAGGATTGGCATTAACTCCTGTAAGATTCTTGATATTGGCATCATGCATCATGACAAACTGGCCATCTTTTGTTTCCTGAACATCCGTCTCAACAAAGTCTGGCTCTAGCTGAGCTGTCCTCTCTAGTGATTGGACGGTATTTTGCACACCATTCTTTTTAGATACTCCCCTGTGAGAGATAATTAAAGGTTTATGTGCTACTGGAGCTTCCAAATAAACATAACCCTCGAGAGCGAAAAAGATACAAGCACAGCCCATCACTCCCCATCTCATCCAGTGGTCTTTCTTTCTCCTTGGTGTGATTTCTAGTTCTTCTCCTGTTAAGAAGGAAACAAATTTAATGAGAAAGTAAGTCAAGGCTGTATAGTGGAAATTTTTAATCAAGACAAAGTTGATAATCCCCAGTACAAGAGATTCCTTATGAGTCAGACCATCCATCAAGGCCTGACTTGCTAATATTGGAATCAATAAAAGAATGAAAAATAGGTAGGTTTTGACGACAATCCAAAGCAAGTTCCAGATATAAAACCAGGATTGCTTTCTGGTTTTCTCTAGACTGTATCTGACTGCTTCTTTGACGGTCTTTTTCTCAAACAAAAGTTGAGGTAGGGCAAACATGAAACGCACTGAAATGTAAAATAGAAGTAAAGCCAAAATAGTAACCACTATACCTACTAGCCAATACTTGTCTTCCACATAATCAACGATGAAGTCAGGAATGACAATTTTATTGAGGTAATAAATCTTTAAAATCTTTCGAATCAATGGAAAAAGCATCATGATATAAAAGAAAATAAAGGCCATTTTGGAAATCGTCACTTGTCTCATAAACAAGAAACTTTGACGAAAAACCTTGCGACTGTACTCCAGTAGGGTTCTCTTTTCATGATAGAGGAGGTGGCGAGCTCCGATAAAGAGAAGTCCTATCTGGTAATAGGCGACCAGTAAATTAACGATTACCAAAATAAATAAAGCAAGACTAACAAAGGGAGAACCCTTTATAATAGCAAAAATATTGTTGTAGGAAAGAAAGAGATAACCTGTCTGACGGAGCAAAAGTCCAGCAATCCAAGAATTAAATGGTAACCAGACAAACTCAATCATCATGAATATCAAGAAAAAAAGAAAGAGAATTTTATCTAGATTAAAGTAGATTTTCCTAAAACCTAGATTTTTAGGTTTTTCAGGTTTCATAGGCACTCCTAGTCAAATAATTGAGACAAGTCCAAGCCTCCAAAAGGATTGTTTGATAGGCTACTTTCTGTCTCTAATAATTCTCTAGCTTGATCTGACTCTAAGAAGGACTCGTAAACACGCGCCGTCATCCGAGCATCCTCTAGACTATTATGAGACTGACCTTGAAATCCAAGAAATGAGGCAACAGTTTGCAACTTGAGATTGGCAATACCATGTAAATCTGAACTCCGACGTTCAAAAGCTTCATCATACAAATCCACCTTATACTGCGTGCTGTAGTCTAAACCATGCTCTGCTAGAATAGGCAAATCACTTTTAGCAGCATTGTATCCAACCATCGGCAAAGAACCCACAAACTCTTGGAAATCTTTTATAACTTTCTCCACTGGAGGGGCATCTTTTAAGGTCTCAGCTGTAATCCCCGTCAATCCATTGATAAAACTCTTTAGAGGCACACTAGTATGGACATAGGAATCATAGGCATCGATTTCCTGACCATCTCTAAAACGCACTGCCGATACTTGAATCAAGTGTGTTTGCCCTTCGTGCTGATTAAATTCTAAATCAAAAGCAATGTAATCTTCTAATCGTTCCATTTTCTACCTCTCCTCTACTGTTGTTTTATACTCTTCGAAAATCTCTTCAAACCACGTCAGCGTCACCTTGCCGTAGATATAGTTACTGACTTCGTCAGTTTCATCCGCAACCTCAAAAACATGTTTTGAGCTGACTTCGTCAGTCTTATCTACAACCTCAAAGCAGTGCTTTGAGCAGCCTGCGGCTCGCTTCCTAGTTTGCTCTTTGATTTTCATTGAGTATTACTTAAATTTTAGAAACAAAAGAAGCCATCAGGTTAGCATGTAACCTAAACAGCTCCTTGATTATCCTCCAAATAAACGAGCAAAAAAGCCTTTCTTAGTGGATTGGACTTCTTCTTTTGCTTGGTCCAGCTCTAGCTTAAGATTTTCTTGATCCTTCATGGCTTGAAGGGTCAATTGTTGCTGCTGATCGAGTTGTTTGTCTTTCTCAGCAATCTGACGGTCTTTGATACGCATCTGCTCGTCTTTTTCTGATAACTGACGATCCTTGGCTTTTAATTGTTCATAAAGACGAAGAATTTCTGCATTCTTCTCATCAACCAGAATCTCCATCAGTTCACGTTGCTTGACATCTTCACTGACAGGCTCATCTTCAAAAATCGTTTTTTTATAGATTTCTTCTAGCTTAATCAAGCCACTTCTGGTAACGACTGTTACCCCTTTGTCATTTTTATCTGTGTCTTCTTCTGGTAATTCTTTGACACGGTTATTGATTGCTTGGCGAGATAATCCTAAGACCTCTGCAATCTCACTGACGGTCATTTCAATACTCATAATATCCTCTGAAACGTTTTCTAGCTTTTCTTTACTTAAATCTTATCATAAGCTAGAAAAACTGTCAAATTTTCGCTTAATCTAAAGCCTTCAAAAAGGCTAATAAGACTTGGGCAGAGCGACGTCCAGCTTCGATAATAAACTCATCAAAAGAAATGTTTGCTTCATGGTTGGCATTGTCACTCATAGCTCGGATGACTAAGACTGGAAGATTAAGGGCATGCGCTGCCTGAGCAATAGCTGCCCCTTCCATCTCAACAGCCAAAACTTCTGGAAAATGGGACTTAATCGCTTCTATCTTGTCATTTCCTGCAACAAAACTATCTCCTGTAGCAATCAAACCAAGATGCCAGTTTTGCTCTAACTGAGATAAACTCTCTTGGAGTTTGGCAACAAAGGTTTTATCTGATTCGAAATAAAGCGGTTGTTGCGCCATTTGTCCATAAGCATATCCAAAAGCTGTGACATCCACGTCATGATAGGCTAATTTATCAGCAATCACAACATCCCCAACAGCAATACCCTCTGCTACTGCCCCAGCTGATCCCGTGTTAATCAAAGCATTCACTTGAAAATGATCAGCCAAAATCGCCACACTCATAGCAGACATGACCTTACCAATTCCACTTTCTACAAGAACGACTTCATGAGAGGCAATGGTGCCTGTATGATAGGTATTCCCCAAAACAACTTGCTCTTGGGCATTGTCTAAATGCTGGACCAAATAAGCCAGTTCTTCTGGCATAGCCGCAATAATTCCTATTTTCATTTCAATTCCTTTTCGATTACAAAAGTTTCATTGCTAAGACAAGCAAAATCAAGAGAAAGATGACTGCGAATAAGATTTTATTTAACTTAGAATTGAAGACATTTCTCTTGGTATTTTCAATGCGACGACTTTTATGAATAGACGGTTCGACCTGAATCTTCAAGGTTTCCTGGCTAAAGCCATGTCCCTTAGGATTGGCATAACCAAAACGGGAAGAAGAGGTTGGTAAAATCTTTGTCTCCTCATCATCTAGCAAAGGAGGAGCTGAAATTTTTTCGCCTCTATTAGCTCTTTCGATTATTTCATCCGTTAATAAAGGTTTACCCATACTGACCTCCTCTATTTTTTGTGCAATTCCCAATACTGAACAGCCATAATTGTCTTGGCATCGCAGATATGACCTGATTGAATCAATTCCTTGGCTTCTTCTAAGCTCACTTCAAGGACTTCCAAGGTCTCATCTTCATCCTGCGGACGCGGGTTTTCAACTTTTGTCAAATCACTTGCTAGGTATAGTTTTAACCTTTCATTACAAAAGCCAATGGCTGAGTAAAAATCGTACAAGAGTTCTAACTTCCCTGTATAGGCTGTTTCTTCCTCTAATTCACGCAGAGCTGCTGCAACAGGGTCTGTATTTTCTCCTACTTCCAACTTTCCGGCTGGAATTTCGTAAGAGACAGCCTCAATAGCTTTGCGATACTGCTTGACCAAGATGAGTTTTTGTTCATCCGTTACTGCTAAAACACAGACAGCTCCATTGTGGAAAATCAAATCCCGTTGGGCCGTTCCCTTGCCTTCTGGTAATTCAACCTGATCTTGGACCAGTTTAAATATTGGTCCTTGATAGATTTCTTTTCGGCTAAGCGTTTGTTCTTCAAATTCCATGATAGGCTCCTACTGATTATTAGGATGATGAGGAAGGCGTGTTGCATATTCGTCTTTATTAACCTGACGTCCACGACCAATTGCAATCGCATCTGCTGGCACGTCTTTAGTAATAGTTGAACCAGCTCCAACGAGAGAATTGTCACCTAACTCAACTGGCGCAATAATGGTTGAATTTGAACCAACAAAGACATTGTTACCGATGACTGTCTTATATTTGTTTTTACCATCATAGTTGACTGTAATGGTTCCTGCACCGAAATTAACCTTGCTACCCACTTCACAGTTTCCGATATAAGTCAAATGACCAGCCTTGGTATTCTCGCCGATTGAAGACCCTTTAACCTCAACAAAGTTTCCAATATGTGCTTGGGCAGCTAGACTTGAACCTGGACGAATGTGGGCGTAAGGACCGACTGTCACTCCGTCAGCAACACTACTTTCTTCAATCATAGAGTTGGTAATGACAGCTCCTGCTCCAATAGTGCTGTCCACTACATATGTACCATTTGTCAAAACAGTCTCAGCACCAATTTTCGTTTGCCCCTTCAAGGTAACATTGGCTTCGATTTGAACTTCAGGCGCAATCTCAACATCAATATCAATATAAGTTGCCTCTGGATTGACAAAGCTAACCCCATTGACCATGTGCTGATGATTGATGCGACGACGCATCACTGACTCAGCTGTCGCAAGTGCTACACGGTCATTTACCCCAAGACTTTCATCAAAATCTTTCAACGTATAGGCACCAACTTTTTCACCAGCTTCACGGAAAATGCCAATGACATCTGTAATATAGTATTCACCTTGAGCATTGTTGGTATTGATATTTTTCAAAGCCTCAAACAAACGCTCGTTGTCAAAAACATATGTTCCAGTGTTGATTTCCTTGATTTGTTTTTCAAAATCTGTGGCATCCTTTTGCTCAACAATGCGAAGAACTTCAGCATTGTCATTACGAACAATTCGTCCATAGCCAAATGGATTATCTGTTTCAGCAGTCAAGATAGTGGCCACATTTTTATGATTGATGTGGAAATCAATCAAGCTTTTCAAGCTTTCACCAGTGATTAAAGGAGTATCTCCTGCAATAACCAAGGTGTGACCTGACAACCCTTCTAAGATTGGCTCTGTCATCATAACCGCATGACCAGTTCCTAACTGTTCAGATTGGGTCACAAATTCTGTCTGTCCAGCCAAGACCTCTTCAACCAATTCTGCCTTGTGTCCCACAACTGTTACTGTCTTTTCAGGTTGGATAGCTCCCACACTACGGAAAACATGTTCCAGCATGGAAATACCCGCAACCTTGTGCAACACTTTTGGCAAATCAGATTTCATGCGAGTCCCTTTACCCGCTGCTAAAATAATGGCATAATTTGACATAATCTTCTCTTTTCTCTAGAAATTCCCTTTTATTATACCATATTTCAAATCATTCCGCGCTCTTGAATGAAAAAATGCTCCAAAGTCCTTTCCTTAACCCATTTTTTTTGATTTTTTTTCATTTTTAGGGTAAAATTATGAGATATGAGAAAACAAATTCATCCACTTATTTTATTTAGTTTTTTTGGGATTATAATTTTCATTTTAATCATCAATCGCCCACTTAATGACAACCAATCCTTTAAAACAAAATCCAATATAGCACAGATTGAAGCACAGGCTTTGAAACACTTAGACAAACCGATTATTGACCTCTCTGGCTGGCAGCGTCCTGAGGAAATCAACTACGATGCCCTCTCACAAAATATTTCAGGCGCTATTGTTCGTGTTCACAGTGGTGCTCAAACGTCCAAAGAGAACGATGCTTCCTTTGTTAATGGTGTTGATAAGGCCTTTAAAACCCATATCACTGAGTTTCGAAAACGAAATGTCCCAATCGGTGTCTATGCCTATGTAGCTGGAAAAAATGTCCAAGAAATGGAAAAGGCTGCCGAGGTATTTTATAACGCCTCTTCGCCATACAGTCCAAGTTACTATTGGCTAGATGTGGAAGAAAAAACCATGTCCAATATGAACGAAGGTGTTGAAGCCTTTCGAGCAAAACTAGAATCACTAGGTGCTAAAAATATCGGCATCTACGTCGGAGTCTACTTCATGGAAGAACACAGTATTGATACAGACAAGTTTACGTCTGTTTGGATTCCTTCCTATGGTTCTGACTCAGGATTTTACGAAGCTACTCCTAAGACTGATTTAGATTACGACATTCACCAGTACACGTCTAAAGGAAAAATTGCTGGCTTTGACCACGATTTGGACATCAACGTCATTTCTTCCTTAAAAAACAAAGAAGAAACCTTTAGAAAACTCTTTTTAAAACCTTAAAAGCATTTGTTTATCATTTGCTTTTTCTTTTTGTGTTTGATTGTGATACAATATAGTAAGGATTTTTTGAAATAGAAATAGTTGGAGGAAAAATATGCTTTCATGGTTAGCACGTGTTATTAAAGGGATTGTCATTGCTCT
The DNA here is from genome assembly GCF_000027165.1 of Streptococcus mitis B6. NCBI lineage: Bacteria > Bacillati > Bacillota > Bacilli > Lactobacillales > Streptococcaceae > Streptococcus > Streptococcus mitis. The sequence continues at coordinate 1,286,603 of NC_013853.1, forward strand.
TGGATTTATTCTACCGGGAATTTCCGGAGGGGTTCTAGCAGCAATCTTAGGAATCTATGAACGAATGATTGGTTTTCTGGCTCATCCCTTTAAAGACTTTAAAGAAAATGTTTTGTATTTTATACCAGTTGCCATTGGTATGCTTCTGGGAATCGGCTTATTTTCTTACCCGATTGAATACCTACTTGAAAATTATCAGGTCTTTGTCTTATGGAGCTTTGCGGGTGCCATCATTGGTACAGTTCCTAGCCTCCTCAAAGAATCAACTCGAGAATCTGACCGAGACAAGATTGATTTGGCTTGGTTCTGGACAACTTTTATCATTTCTGGATTAGGACTCTATGCCTTAAATTTTATCGTTGGAACCTTAAACGCCAACTTTCTTAATTTCGTCCTAGCTGGTGCACTGCTGGCTCTTGGCGTATTGGTTCCTGGCCTCAGTCCATCAAATCTACTTTTGATTTTAGGTCTCTATGCTCCTATGTTGGCTGGTTTTAAAACCTTTGACCTCTTGGGAACCTTCTTCCCGATTGGAATCGGGGCAGGTGCAACTCTCATCATTTTTTCAAAATTGATGGATTATGCCTTAAACAACTATCACTCACGCGTCTATCATTTCATCATCGGAATCGTCTTATCAAGTACCCTTTTAATCTTGATTCCAAATGCAGGAAACGCTGAAAGTATCCAATACACTGGCCTTTCTCTTGTTGGATATGTCATCATCGCCTTCTTCTTTGCGTTGGGAATCTGGCTTGGTATTTGGATGAGCCAATTGGAGGATAAGTATAAATAATGGCAAAAAAAGTTAAAGTCAAAAAAACATTGGTAGAACAAATCCTGTCTAAAGCAGGTATCCCACATCAGGGGATTCAAATCAATGCCCTTGAAGGAGAACTTCCTCAAGGTTATGAACGAGATCAGATTTTCAAAACCTTGGCTCTTTTGGGAGACAAGACAGGACCGATTATCGGAATTGTCCCTATCACTCAACACTTGTCGGAAAAGAAACTAGCCAAAATTTCTGGCAATAAAAAAGTGAGCATGATTCCACAAAAGGACTTGGAAAAAACAACTGGTTACATTCATGGAGCCAATAATCCTGTCGGAATTCGTCAGAAACACAATTACCCCATTTTTATCGATAAGCTTGCTCTAGAATTGGATCAAATGATTGTCTCTGCTGGGGAGGTTGGTCACAGCATTATCGTCGCTCCACAAGACTTGGCTAACTTTGTAAAAGCTGACTTTGCAGATATCTTGGAGGGCAGCCAAGAATGAAACTCTACTTTGTCCGCCACGGTCGTACAGTCTGGAACCAAGAAGGACGCTTTCAAGGTGCTAGTGGAGATTCTCCCCTTCTTCCTGAATCCATTGAAACCCTAAAACGACTAGGCCAGTATCTCAAGGATGTTCCTTTTAATCAGATTTATTCAAGTGATTTACCTCGAGCGGTCAAATCTGCTGAAATTATCCAAAGTCAACTCCAGACCCCCTGTCCTTTAGAAAGTGTTCCTAATCTCCGTGAATGGCAGCTGGGGAAGTTGGAAGGTTTGAAAATCGCAACCTTGGAAGCTATTTACCCACAACAAATCAAAGCTTTCCGATCTAATCTTGCCAAGTTTGACACTCAAATGTTCGGAGCCGAATCCCTCTATAGCACCACGCAACGGACCATCCAATTTATCAAATCATTAAAAGATAGTCCGGCTGAGCGTATTCTAATTGTCGGCCACGGTGCTAATCTTACTGCCAGTCTTCGTACTCTTCTAGGATATAAAGAACCACTTCTTCGTAAAGATGGCGGTCTAGCAAATGCCAGCCTAACCATTCTAGAAACCCATGATTTTGAAACATTCACTCTCGATACTTGGAATGATACTTCCTATCAATAACAGAACTTGATTTTATACTCAATGAAAATCAAATAGCAAACTAGGTAGCTGCAGGCTGTACTTGAGTACGGCAAGGCGACGTTGACGTGGTTTGAAGAGATTTTCGAAGAGTATTCACGTCAAGTTCTTTTTAGTTTTGAAAGATTATCCGTGAATTTCTTGCTTATTTATGATAGAATGGGAGTGTCGCAAAAAATGACTCATCGTATTCAATTTTGAGTAAAACTAGGAGGATCCCATGTCAACAGAACATATGGAAGAACTAAATGATCAGCAAATCGTTCGCCGTGAAAAAATGGCTGCGCTTCGTGAACAAGGAATCGATCCTTTCGGAAAACGCTTTGAACGCACTGCAAATTCACAAGAATTAAAAAATAAATATGCCGACTTCGATAAAGAACAATTACACGATAAAAACGAAACAGCTACTATCGCAGGACGCTTGGTAACCAAACGTGGTAAAGGTAAAGTAGGTTTTGCCCACCTTCAAGACCGTGAAGGTCAAATCCAAATCTACGTTCGTAAGGATGCTGTCGGTGAAGAAAACTATGAAATCTTCAAAAAAGCAGACCTTGGTGACTTCCTTGGTGTAGAAGGCGAAGTGATGCGTACTGATATGGGAGAACTCTCTATCAAGGCTACTCACATTACTCACTTGTCTAAAGCACTTCGCCCACTTCCTGAGAAATTCCACGGTTTGACAGACGTTGAAACAATTTACCGTAAACGTTACCTTGACTTGATTTCTAACCGTGAAAGCTTTGAGCGTTTTGTCACTCGTTCAAAAATCATTTCTGAAATCCGTCGTTACCTTGACCAAAAAGGTTTCCTTGAAGTAGAAACACCTGTTCTTCACAACGAAGCTGGTGGTGCTGCTGCCCGTCCATTTATCACTCACCACAATGCCCAAAACATTGACATGGTGCTTCGTATCGCGACTGAGCTTCACTTAAAACGCCTTATCGTGGGTGGTATGGAGCGTGTCTATGAAATCGGCCGTATCTTCCGTAACGAAGGAATGGATGCGACTCATAACCCTGAGTTCACTTCTATCGAAGTCTACCAAGCTTATGCAGACTTCCAAGACATCATGGATTTGACGGAAGGCATTATCCAACACGCTGCTAAATCAGTTAAAGGCGACGGCCCAGTCAACTATCAAGGAACTGAAATCAAGATTAACGAACCATTTAAACGTGTTCACATGGTGGAGGCTATCAAAGAAATTACTGGTGTCGATTTCTGGCAAGACATGACTTTCGAGGAAGCCAAAGCTATCGCTGCTGAGAAGAAAGTTCCAGTTGAGAAACACTACACTGAAGTTGGCCACATTATCAATGCCTTCTTTGAAGAGTTTGTTGAAGAAACCTTGATCCAACCAACCTTTGTCTATGGGCATCCAGTAGCTGTATCTCCACTTGCTAAGAAGAATCCTGAAGACCAACGCTTTACTGACCGTTTCGAGCTCTTCATCATGACTAAGGAGTACGGTAATGCCTTTACTGAGCTCAATGACCCAATCGACCAACTTAGCCGTTTTGAAGCCCAAGCTAAAGCTAAAGAACTTGGTGATGATGAAGCGACAGGTATCGACTACGACTACATTGAAGCCCTTGAATATGGTATGCCACCTACAGGTGGTTTGGGAATCGGTATCGACCGTCTCTGCATGCTCCTTACTGATACAACCACTATCCGTGATGTATTACTCTTCCCAACAATGAAATAAGCTCTTATCCTCTGGTACTTGCCAGGGGATTTTTCGATACAAAAAGAGACTGAGGAAAAACTCAATCTCTACTTTTCACTTCTTTTGTTGCCACATCTTCTCCAAACCATTTTTGGCTGATTTCTTGGAACTTTCCTTCTTGGTGTAGTGCAATAAAGGCTTGGTTTAATGCTTGTAGTAGTCTTTTGTCTGCTGGTCTAACTCCGACTGCAAAAGATTCACTTTCAAATCCAGCCGAAAAGACATTGTAGTCATTTAATATTCCTTCAGACTGGAGATAATAATTAGCATATACTCGGTCAATCAACAAGGCATCGATTCGATCATTTTTCAAATCAATCAAGGCCTCATTGAAACTCTGGTATTGATTGGCCTTCTGGTCTTTGACATGATTTTTCAGTAAGTCTGGCTGGGCTTCAAAATCTAAGTAACCAGAAGAACCGGCTTGGGCTCCCAAGGTCTTATCCTTCATATCCTCTACTGAATGAATCCACTGGCTTTTTTTCGTCACCAGAACTTGCTGATTTTCCATATATGGAATGCTAAAGGCAACTTTCTCTCGGCGTTCATCAGTGGCAGAATAGCCATTCCAGATGGCATCTATGGTTCCATTTTGCAGTTCTGTCTCCTTCATATCCCAGTCGATTGGTTGAAATTGAACCTTAAAACCTAATTTTTCAGAGACAGCTTGTGCTAAGTCAATATCAAATCCTGTATACTGTCCATTCTTTTCTTCAAAACCCATGGGTACGAAGGTATTATCAAAACCAATAGTAATGGTCCCCTGCTCTTGATATTTATCCCAGTTATCCTGCTTTGGATCACTAGCCTTCTGAGTACAAGCTGTTAAAAAGAGAGTCAGGAGAGAAACCAATACTAAAGCAATTTTCTTATTAGTCATCGGCACCTCCTACTTGGGCTCAACCTTGAGAATCTGATCTGCGATATTTTCAGCGAATTGTAAATCGTGGGTAACCACAATCTGCGTCATCCCAAGTTCCCTATTTTGCAGGATCAGTTTTTCCACTTCTAAGCGCAATTCTGGATCAAGTGCAGAAGTTGGTTCATCGTAGCCAATGATTTCTGGGTCAATCATCATAGCACGCGCCAAGGCCACCCGTTGCTTTTGCCCACCAGATAGTGAGAAAGGATAGGCATCTGCGTGCCCTGCCAGTCCCAACTGTTCCAAAAGCCCTCGCGCCTTCTTCTCAGCCTCTTCCTGCTTCATTCCCATTGTTTTCACAGGAGATAAGGTCAAATTATCTAGAACTGATAAATGAGGAAAAAGTTGAAAATCTTGGAAGACAAATCCCAGTAAATTCCGCTTCTCCAGTTCATCCAGTTCCAAAGATTCTCCATTATAAAAGATTTGTCCTGAATCAATGGTTTCAAGACCCGCAAGCATACGTAAGAGGGTTGTCTTACCTCCACCAGAAGGTCCTACAATAGCCAGGATTTGCTTTTCAGGAATTTTTAGACTGAAATTGGACAAAATTTGCTTTTCACCAAAGCCTTTATTGATATTTCGTAATTCTAACATGGCAGCCTCCTATCTATAGTAACTGTACTTCTTCTCAACTTTTTTGGCAAGAATGGTCACAATACCAATCAAAATCAAGTAAATGGCTCCTACCAAGAACATTGGGACCAGACTAGCATCACGGTTGGCAGCTGTTCGACTAGCCAAGATAAGATCTGAAATTCCTAGAGCATAGACCAAAGAAGTATCCTTGACCAAACTCATGACTTCATTAAAGACACTAGGAAGAACAATTTTGGTCACCTGAGGCAAGATAATATAGCGCACTGTGTCAAAAGAATTAAACTTCAAGACCTTAGCAGCCTCATATTGACCTTTAGGAATGGTATCAATCCCACCACGGAAAATTTCAGCAAAGTAAGCCGCATAATTGAGAACAAAGGCAATAATGGCCGCAGGAAGGCGATCCAAACGAATCCCAATACTTGGGAGCACATAATAGATAAAGATCAATTGCAAGAGCAAGGGTGTGCCTCGCATGATCCAGATATAAATGTTAATCAGATGATGGAGGGGCTTCCAATGGACTTGCAAGGCAAAGGCAATCAAAACGCCCAAGGGAATAGAAAAAATCAAGACCAGTGCAAAAACCTGTAAAGTCATGCTTGCACCGCTCAATAAACTCGGTAATATCTCAAACAAATAAGACATACTGCACCTCCTAAAAATAATTGTTCCTATTATAGCATAAATAAACAAAATAACCAAGAATTTTTGTAAAAAAATTCTCTTTCAAAAAGAAAAACTATATCTATCAAAAATGATAAGATACAGTTTTAAAAATATATTCTTACAATCTCTCATACAATTCTTGCATTTGTACATCATCTGGAACCAGTTTTAAGTAAGCTTGCGCATTGACTTTTGCTTCTTCAAAATAGCCCAATTCACGCAAGAGGTAGATATAGTGTTCCAGAAACTCTGGATTATCCTTCAAATCTCCTGTTAACTCTTGGTAATGCTCATAAGCAGTATCCAAATCATCCATTTCTTGATAAGAACGAGCAATCATCCACTTGGTCAAGAGATTTTCTGGCTCCTCACTTTGTAAGTCTAGAATGTCCTCATAACGCTCTTGTTCTAGATAAATAGTAGCTAGACGGAGTAAGATTTCTTCCGTATCCTCAGCATCTTCTTTAGCAGTAAGGAGGTAATTTTCTGCACCACTGGCATCATGCAATTCATAAGAAAATTGTGAAGCAGCTAGCAAGAGGCGAGTTTCAAAGGGATTTTTCTCTAAGCCTTGCTTAGCGATACGCAGGGCTTCTTGAACTTGATGTTCCTTATGCAAGGCCTGACTATAACCATACTCATAGCCTTCAAAGTCAGGAGAAATGGTATCGATCTGCTTAAAGTAGAGGACAGCTTTTTGGTATTCTTCTTGATCAAAGTAAAGACTGGCTAACTCAAAAGCTGTTAGGTCATCGTATTCTAACTCCAGGGCTTTTTCTAAAAACTCTGTGGCCGTTTCAAATTTCCCTAACTGGGCATAGGCAAAGCCAATTCGTTGATAGGTAGAAATGCCTGTTTGCTCATAAATAGTACGATTATCTAACTGGGCATAGCCTTGAATAGCCTCTTGGTAATTTTCCAACTCACTATCCAACTCTGCTAATCCCAATATCAAGAGAGGATCTTCTGAGTATGTCAAGGCTTCCAATAATTTCTCACGCGCCACATCTGTCAAACCTTCCAACTGGTAAAGGTCTGCCTTCAGAGCCAAAGCCGAAACGTACCAGTCACTGTCAGCTTGGATTTCCTCAAGATACGCAAATGCTTCCTCGATTTGACCATCCTCGCTAGCAATAGCTGCCAGATTGAGGTTAACCTCTGGGAAATCCTCTACAATTTTCAGGTAAATTTCCTTGGCCTGAGGATAAAAACCAATCCCTTCAAGATAAGTAGCTAACTCATACAGAAGAACACTTGGATCATTTTCTAAAGCTTTGACGAAACAATGTTCTGCCTTGGCTAAATCTTGCTCTTCCAAAGCCTGTAACATCTGTTGACTATTGTTCACTCTTAACTTCCTCACCCTCTAGTTCATATAGGCCACTAACTACTTTATACCATTCAAAAATGGCTGAAATGACAACCTTAGCAGAAGCATAAACTGGAATACCGAGCAAGACTCCCCAGATACCAAACATGGATCCTGAAGTTAACAAAACAAAGAGAACATTAATGGGATGGATGTTTAATTGACTTCCCAAAATCAATGGAGAGACAAAACGGCCTTCAATAGTTTGTTCTACGATAAAGACGATCACTACTTTTAAGAGCATGACTGGCCCAGCAATCAAGCCCAATACTAGGGCAGGAAGCATGGCTAAGAAGCTACCCAAATAAGGAACCAGATTTAAAATACCAGCAGTAACTCCCAATGTAACTGCATAGCGTAGACCAATAATCTTAAAGAAAATCATAAACATTACTGCTACAATAATAGCTACTGTTACTTGCCCTCGAACATAGTTGGACAACTGCTGATTCACATCTGATAAAACCTGTCCTACAGGCTCCTTCAATTTCGTTGGCATGAATTGGGTCAAATAGTGACGTAGGCCTTTCCCATCACGTAAGAGATAAAAGAGCATGAACGGAACGATAATCAAGGCAACAATCACTTGAGAAGCCCCGCTAATAAAGGCGCTCACCCAATTGACTGCTTGTGAAGAAACTTTACTTGCCCAAACTGTAGCCTGGCTAGAAAAATTGGTCAAAACTTGTTCTAATTGAGGTCTGAAATCATCTGGCAAACGCTTGGTCACCAAATCATTAATAACTCTGTCTGCATCTTCAAGGTAGATTGGTACATTTCTTGCAAATGTTAAAACTTGACGTTGCAGATTTGGAATAGCCACTGCCAAGCCCCAAATGATAAAGAGAGCGATGATGACAAAGACAATACTAATCGCTATAACACGATTGATTTTGTGTTTCTCCATCCAATCAACAATGGGATTCAGTAAATAGTATAGTAAACCAGATAGAATAACTGGCAACATCACGACTGCCAAAAAGTCTAAAACCGGTGAAAATAGAAAACTAATCTTACTTAAAATAAAAAGATTCAGTCCCAATAATAAGGTCACCAAAAATACCGTAATTGCCTTGTTATCCAAAAACCACTTGAAAAACCAAGATAGGCTAAAATGTTTCTCTTTTTGTTCCATAAATACTTCCTTTCTATTATTCTCTCATTATACCATTTTTAAAGCAAAATAACTCTTTTTTAAAGTGCTTACATGGAAACCGCGACATAAAAAATCTCCTCAAAAGAGGAGATTCGATTAGTCTTGAATATGACGGTCTAAGTTTTTCTGATAATCAGCATTGGATTTGGCTTTTTCATCAGCAAATTTCTTGCGGAACTCATCCATTTCTTTAGTAGTGACTATCTTATCTTGAATTTTCAGATACTTGTAGCTATTTTCACTGGTCTTATCACCTACCCAGCCACCGGCACCAGTACCTAGAACTTTCTTCGTTACTAGCATTTGGGCACCATCTGAGTGTACAGGAATAACCAAGGCACTGTCTGTTAACCAAGCTTGAGCTTTTGCATATTTAGCATATCGTTTTTCAAGATTTGTTTTCTCACTATTAGCATCAGTAATTAACTCTTTAAACTTATCTAACCCAACCGCTTTGATTGCTGAACTGTCTTTACCTGGTACTACGCCTAAGGAGCCAAGAAGATTTGGTCCAGATGTTGGATCAAATATATCTAGATAAGTTGACGGATCTGCATAATCAGGTCCCCATCCACTATTTGCATTAATATCCCAGTCAGTATTAGTATTAGAAGTAGCTAGAACTGTCATACTTGCCAATTCATCGTCAGAAACTTGTTGAATATCAACTACAACATTATCTGCTCCAATAGCTTCCTCGACGGATTGTTTATAAGATTGAGCTTGACGCACAAATTCTGGACGAGTAGAAGATACTGGAATATCTAAATGAATAGGGAACTGTACTCCATCAGCTTGAAGAGTTTTCTTGGCAGCTTCAAATTTAGTCTTAGCCTTATCTACATTATGAAGTGAATCCTGGGCATCATCAAGACTGACATCTTTCCATACACCATCTAATTTATCCAATTCTGCCTTAGCTACTTGCCCAAATGACTGCTCTCCTACCTGTACAAATGTTGGAGGGGTTAAACTTGTACGTAATTTACGCGGTGCTACTTCGTCCCCAAATACTTGAGAGATTCCTGCTTTACGATCTGTAGCAAAAGCCAAGGATTGACGGAAATCTTTGTTCAACAAAGCCTTCTTAGTAGATGATTTTTCTACATCACTTGTTTTAGCGGTGTGATTGTAGGCAACACGGTCAATATTCGTCGAAATATAGAAAGTAGTTCCTTGTTGTTGACTATAAATAATGTTATCTTTATATTTTTCTTTTAGCCGTTCATAGTTAGCAGAGTTTTTAAATAGAGGTGCTGCAGGATAATTTCCTTCATCAAAACCACGTCCTAGAGAGTCTGCATCCTGACCATCAAAGTAAGACAGCTTAATATCATCAATAAAGACATTTTGTTTATCCCAATAGTTTTGGTTTTTAGTCATTTCAATAGAAGATTTAGATGTAAGACCTTTTAAAAGATAAGCCCCATTATATAGAATGCTTGTTACATCAGTCGCCTTACCAAAGTCATCTCCTTTAGAAGCTAAAAAGTCTTCGCTAACAGGAGCAAGAATTCCCATTGTTGTCTTCGAATTCCAGAAAGATTCTGGATGGTTTAAAGTATAGACTACAGTATAATCGTCTGTTGCTTTTACACCAACAGTAGAAAAATCGGTTGTTTTCCCATTTACATAGTCATCTAATCCTTTAATAGAATCCTGTACAAGATAAAGTGCTTCTGATTTCTTGTCAGCAGCGTGTTTTAGACCAGTCACAAAATCCTGAGCCTTAACTTCTCCATATTCTTCGCCTTCATTGGTATACCACTTAATACCCTTACGAATTTTATATGTATAAGTCAAGCCATCTTTTGAAACAGTCCAATCTTCTGCAACTGATGGGACCAGATTACCATATTGATCATTTTCCAGTAGTCCATCAATGACATTACCAGTAATCTGTTTTGTAGACTTTTGCCCAGAAACTGTATAATCCAGAGTCGCAGGATCTGATGAAAATACATAGGTATAAGTAACTGGTTTAGTTGCTTCCTTATTCCCATTACCAGATGAACAAGCTGCTAGAACAGCTACCGAGAGTACAGCAACTCCTGCTGCTAAGAAAACACGTTTTTTCATAAAAAACTCCTTTGCAATTTGTATAGGATTATTATAGCACTTTTATTAAGTAAATCAATGGGTAACTTCTAAAACTAACTTCCAGTTTTGGGAGAGAGATGGAAGTTACTTTGAGAAGTTACGAGTAAAAGAAAAGGTAACTTCTAAAACTAACTTCCAGTTTCCCACAACCTAGCTTTTAGTATGAGAAAAATGCGTGAAATCAGTGGAAATCCGTCTTAGACTAACTTCCACTGGTTTTCTTTTTCTTGATATATAAGGGTTCAAAAGCGAAAAGACTCAGAAAAAAGTGCACGACAAATAGCCCTAAAACAGAGTCGTCTTAGAGTAAATTCCAGTTGCTAGCGTTTAGTGTGAGACTTTTCGATGGTGATAAGATGTGTAGTTAGAGGGGAAAATTCCCTTTATTTCAATAAATCAGGTGATAAGTGTGTGTCTTCTGGTTTGACAAATTGGCAACCCAGAAGAGCAGCGATGTCCTCGCCAAAGGTGAAGGTGAAGACGTCGTAAGCAGATTTTCCTTGAAACTCTTCTCGTTTCAAGGAATTGACATGGGAAATGACTAGATTGACGTCTTTCTGAGTCAGTTGGTCAAAGGAAGTGCCCTTGGGAAGAATGGCTCGCAAAACCGTATGGTTCTTCTCAATCCGCCCCTTCTGGTCAGGACGGCTAGGGTCGCAGAAGTAGAGGTGAGACTTCCCATCAATGTCTCGCTCAAGCTCCTCCACATAGGCGAACTCAGATCCGTTGTCTGTGAGAATGACAGGGAACAGCTGATGGAACGCATACCCTCCGTCCATGACTCTTTCTTTCAAAGCTGCGAATTTAGTGGCGACTTCCAGAGCAGTCTTGTTGTCCAAAAGCAAGGCGAAGAGGAAATTACAGAAGGAAACGTTGAAGGTGAGCAGTAGCTTTCCACCAGGTCTGCCGATGACCGTGTCCATTTCCAACCATTTGAAGAAATCATCAGTTTCTCGTAACTCTTGGAAATCTTGATAGGTCCGCCCAATTTTCAGCTCTTTGGGAATAGCTACTTTTCTGGATTTTCTGCGTTCCTTGAACGTGACCATCCGAGGGAAATCAATGGGCTTGGCTGTCAGATAGCCCAGCTTGGCATGCCGATACACCGTAGCTTTCGACACAGGTAGGTTATGTGTCTGAATGATATGGTAGATGCTTTGTTTCTTCTGGATGCCTAGGGTTAAGACCTTGTCCATCTGATAAAAACTTTCCTTGTTTAGGGGAATGCCCTGTCTGGATTCCCTCAACATAGTCTCGTACTGCTCCTGTGCCTTTTTCGCGTAGTAAAGATAGCGGTTAAACCCACAATCCGTCCTCTTTTTTGGACAGTTGTTACAGACATAAGGAGCTTTTTTGAGAAGAGGGCAATCCGTGCAATCAGATTTGACGGATGTTGGATGCATGATGCGATTGCGCTTGATTTCCTTTGAAATCGTTGACGGGTCTTTCCCCATCTTCTCAGCGATGGAACGGAAAGTCTCCTGTTGGCTGATTCCAGTTTGGATGTCAATACGGTCTTCTAGAGTGAGATGTTTTTGTTTTTTCGTCATGAGGTACCTCCTCACGAAAAGTCTCAGACTTAATTCTAGCATAATTCATCGTCTGAGACTAACTTCCAGTTTTGGGAGAGAGATGGAAGTTACTTTGAGAAGTTACGTCAAAAGAATTAGGTAAAGCTCTTGCTAATCTTGATTTCTTCATAGTAGCATTTTTGTGATATAATAGTCTTATCTTTATATAGAGGTAAAGTTATGAAAGAAACTGTTTATTTTGGAACTTATACACGTCGTACTTCCCAAGGGATTTACAAGGCAGACTTCGATACAGAAACTGGTCAGCTTTCAAATCTAGAACTTTTTGCTACTGAGCCAAGTCCAACCTACCTTGCCTTTGACCAGCACCAACATTTATACACTGTTGGTAGTCAAGACGATAAGGGGGGAATTGCAGCCTATCAAACTAATGGTAACTTATTAAATCACGTCGTTGAAGAGGGAGCCCCCCACTGTTATGTTGCCGTTGATGAAAAGCGTGATTTGGTTTACGCGGCAAATTACCACAAGGGACAGGTCCTTGTTTATAAACGTCAGGAAGATGGTCGTCTTCTACTTAGTGATGTTGATCAACACAGTGGCCAAGGTCCACATGAAAATCAAGCTTCTCCACATGTTCACTATACAGATTTAACACCTGACCACTATCTAGTGACCTGCGACTTGGGTACTGACCAAGTAATTACTTATGATCTTGATTCAGAAGGAAAATTATCTAAGCTCTATACCTATCATAGCCAGCCAGGAGCAGGCTCACGCCATATTATTTTTCATAACCATTATAAAATCGCTTATCTCATTTGTGAACTCAATAGCACTATCGAGGTTCTAATCTACGATGGTGTTGGTGAATTTGAACGCATGCAAGTCATTTCAACTCTACCAGACGGTTACGAAGGATTTAATGGTACTGCTGCCATTCGTCTCTCTAAAGATGGTAAATACCTCTACGCCTCTAACCGTGGTCATGATTCTATCGTAGTATATACAATCCTTGCGGACGGTAGCTTAGAGTTGTTAGAAATCGTTCCGACACATGGTCAGACTCCACGTGATTTTGATTTGACACCAGACCAAGAATTTGTCATTGCTGTCCATCAAGACTCTGACAATGCAACCGTCTTTAAACGCAATTCTGAAACTGGACGTCTAGCAGAACTTTCTAATGACTTTCATGTCCCAGAAGCAGTCTGCATCAGTTTTGCCCCTTAAGAAAACATAAAAAAACGGGCTCTATAATATTTGTAGTGGGTAAATCCCCTATGGATATTATGGAGCCTATTTTGTTGTAGAAAAGAAGTCCCATATCATCTATAATGAAAAGCGACCAAACTATCATTAGAAAGAATCATATGGAACAATTACATTTTATCACAAAACTGCTAGATATCAAAGACCTCAATATCCAAATTATGAATCAATTTCATCGAAAGTCTCATGAATACAAGGCTATCAAGCGCTACTGGAAACTCATCCAACAAGATAGTCGGAAAATAAGCGATAAACGTTTTTATCATCCTACTTTTCGTATGCACTTGACGAATAAAGAGATTTTAGACAAGCTTTTGGGCTATTCAAAAGACTTGAAACACCACTACCATCTCTATCAACTCTTGCTGTTTCACTTTCAGGACAAGAAGCCTGACAAATTTTTCGGACTCATTGAGGACAATCTGCAGCAGGTTCATCCTCTTTTTCAGACTGTCTTTAAAACCTTCCTCAAAGATAAAGAGAAGATTGTCAATGCCCTTCAACTACCCTATTCAAACGCCAAATTAGAAGCAACGAATAATCTCATTAAACTCATCAAACGCAATGCCTTTGGATTTCGGAACTTTGAAAACTTCAAAAAACGGATTTTTATTGCTCTGAACATCAAAAAAGAAAGGACGAATTTTGTCCTTTCTCGAGCTTAGCTTTTCTTCAACCCACTACAGTTGACAAAGAGCCAAAAAAAGAAGATGACGAATCATCTTCTTAAAAACTATGAGTTTTTAGTCTTCTTTTTTCTTGCGAGAAAGAAGTCCAAATCCACCTAGGGCTCCAAGAAGTCCAAGCGCTGCGAGGCTAGCGTTAGCTTCTGTACCTGTGTTAGGCAATTCTTTAGCCACTGTATTCACGTTAGCTGTTTCTTGGTTAGCGTTTGTGGCTTGAGTAGCTTGGTCATTAGCTAGAATTGCATGATTAGTTGCTGGAGAAACTTTCAACATGAAGTCTTCTATACGTTTAACCATTGCATCCACTTCTGCTTGAGTTGCGTTTGCATTGGCAAATACTTCTTTAGCGGCTGCTAATAATGCGTTCGCTTCTTTCACAGTTTCTGCATCAAGCTTAGCTGATTCTTGGATGATTAGCTTATCCAATTGACGAATAGCACCTTCTAACTTCGATTTATCGACTATCGTTTCAGCGTTATTAATTCTATTATTTCCTCGATTATATGATGGAACATAAGGAATTTCTTTAAAGATATCTTTAGCTAAAACTGTATATGCTTTACCATTATTCAAAATAACCGTTGCATTTCCTTTATCATCGAAGATTACTTCTGCTACATCTGGGTTAGCTGCCATAATTTTGGCTTTAGCTCCCGCTTTATCCGCGTCTGTTAAGTTGTCCAAATCAGCTACAAGTTGTTTTTCAAAATCAAGATTAAGATTTTCACCATTGTTTTTAGTTGCTACATCTGCTTCATCTTTAACTAATTGTTCAGCTGAAATTGTTGCTGTTTTTCCATCTACTGTGGTTACTGTCGCGTTACCCTTTTCATCTACAACAACTGTTGAGCCTGGATTTACAGCTTCCACAGCAACCTTAATCTTAGCAATTTCTTCAGGAGTTAAGTTATTCTTATCTGCTACCAAGGTGCGTGTAGCTGGAATATTCACACCATTTTGCTCAGATAGGTCTGCAAGTTTTTCTGTTGGAATAACTAGTTGAGAAGCAGGAATTACGGCTGTCTTACCATCTTTCGTAGTAACTGTCGCATTTCCTTTGTCATCTACTACTACCTTAGCACCTGGATTAACTGCTTCTACTGCTGTCTTAACTGCTTCTTTTTCTGAATCAGTTAAAGCATCTTTCTTAGCAACTGCTGTTTTAACCGCCGGTGTGTTGATATCATTGCCTGCATTTGGTTTAGCGACTGCTTCTGCTGTCTTCGTCAAATCAGCTGCTGGAATAACCGCTGTCTTACCTGAAGGTGTTGTAACAGTTGCGTTACCTTTGTCATCTACTACCACCGTAGCTCCTGGGTTAACGGCTTTAACCTTATCCTCAATAGCTTTCTTCTCTTCTGGAGTAAGGGCTTCTGGATTGGCTACTACTGTCTTAGACGCTGGCTTAACTACATCGTCGCCTGCATTTGGTTTAGTCGCTGCTTCTGCTGTCTTCGTCAAATCAGCTGCTGGAATAACCGCGGTCTTACCTGAAGGTGTTGTAACAGTTGCGTTACCTTTGTCATCTACTACAACCGTAGCTCCTGGGTTAACGGCTTTAACCTTATCCTCAATAGCTTTCTTCTCTTCTGGAGTAAGGGCTTCTGGATTAGCTACTACTGTCTTAGACGCTGGGGTAATCACATCGTCGCCTGCATTTGGTTTAGACGCTGCTTCTGCTGTCTTCGTCAAATCAGCTGCTGGAATAACCGCTGTCTTACCTGAAGGTGTTGTAACAGTTGCGTTACCTTTGTCATCTACTACCACCGTAGCTCCTGGGTTAACGGCTTTAACCTTATCCTCAATAGCTTTCTTCTCTTCTGGAGTAAGGGCTTCTGGATTGGCTACTACTGTCTTAGACGCTGGCTTAACTACATCGTCGCCTGCATTTGGTTTAGTCGCTGCTTCTGCTGTCTTCGTCAAATCAGCTGCTGGAATAACCGCTGTCTTACCTGAAGGTGTTGTAACAGTTGCGTTACCTTTGTCATCTACTACAACCGTAGCACCTGGGTTAACGGCTTTAACCTTATCCTCAATAGCTTTCTTCTCTTCTGGAGTAAGGGCTTCTGGATTGGCTACTACTGTCTTAGACGCTGGCTTAACTACATCGTCGCCTGCATTTGGTTTAGCCGCCGCTTCTGCTGTCTTCGTCAAATCAGCTGCTGGAATAACCGCTGTCTTACCTGAAGGTGTTGTAACAGTTGCGTTACCTTTGTCATCTACTACTACTGTAGCTCCTGGGTTAACGGCTTTAACCTTATCCTCAATAGCTTTCTTCTCTTCTGGAGTAAGGGCTTCTGGATTTGCTACGACTGTTTTATCTGATGGTGTATTGATGTCGTTTCCTGCATTTGGTTTCTTAGTATCTTCAGCAGTACGTACTAATTCATCTACAGGAATCACTTGTGTTTGTCCATCTGGAGTTGATACTTTAGCATTTCCTTTTTCATCTACTGTTACTACAGAATTTGGATTTACTGCTTCTACAGCTGCTTTAATTTTTTCTTTTTCAGCATCTGTTAATTTAGCTGGATCTGCTACAACCACTTTATTCGCTGGTTTAACTACATCATTTCCTGCTTTTGGTTCATTTGCTGTATCAGACGTTTTCACAACTTGTTCAGGAGTGATGGTTTCCTGATGACCATCTGGAGTTGTAACAGTAATATTTCCATCTGCATCTTGAGTAATTTCTTTAGCATCTGGATTTACTTTCTTAACAGCTTCTAAGACCTTAGCTTTTTCATCGTCTGTTAAAGTACTTGGGTCATTTACAAGAACTTTATCAGCCGGAATATTCACTTCACCTACAGCTTTAATAGCCGCTTTATCTGACTCTTCAATTCCATCAACAGCTTCTGCTGTTTTAGCGGCATCTACAGATTTTTTAGCTTGTTCTGCAATCTTATCTACTTGAGCTTTAAGATCTTCTTTTGCTTTAGGAGTTAAATCTGTACGTGAATCAATTGCTGCTTTTTTAGCTGTTGCTTCTTCGTCAATTGCTTTACGAGCATTTGGTTTATCTTCAACTAATGGTAAAGATTTTTCGATTTCAGCTTTTGCTTCGTCTTCTAAAGCTTTAACATCTGCATCTGTTCCTGCTTTGTCGATTTCTGCCTTAGCTTTAGCTGCTAGAGCTTTAGCTGCGTCTGCTGCAACTTTCTTCTCATCATCTGTAGCATCTGGAGTACTTTCGATAGTTTTTAGTTGTTCAGCTAATTTAGCATCAATTGCTTTTTTAGCTTCTGGTTTAGTTACTGCTGTTGGATTTACTGCAGTTACTTCGTCAACACCTGTTTTCTTAGCTGCATCTACTGCTGTTTGCGCTGTTTGTGCAGCTTCTGGTGTATCTGCTACATCTGGTTGTTTAGCGATTTCTGCTAATTGTGCATCAGCTTTATCTTTCGCTTCTTTCTTAGCTGTAGCTTTTTCTTCTTCTGTTAAGTCCGTACGTTTGTCGATTTCGGCATTTTTATCTTCTAATGCTTTCGCGATTGCTTGTTTAGCTGGTTTTTTTGCTACTGGAGTTACATTTGCAACTGCTGTTTCACCATCTGTTTTAGCTTGATCTACATCCGCATCTGTTGTTGCTTTATCAATAGCATCTTTAGCTGCATCTGCTTTTGCTTTCGCTGCTTCTTTTGCTGCTGTTTTTTGCTCAGGTGTTAAATCATCACGAGCGTCAATTGCGTTGTTTTTAGCTGTTAATGCATCTTCAATTGCTTTCTTAGCCACATTTTTCTTAACCGCTTCTGGATTTACTGCTTTAACTTCCGCAACACCCGTAGTTTTAGCTGTGTCTACTGCTTGTTGCGCCGCTGTTGCTTTATCTGAAGTATCTGCAATCGCTGGTTGAGCGTTGATGGCATCTGTAGCCTTTTTAGCTAAGTCTTTCGCTTCTTTCTTAGCTGCTGCTTTTTCTTCTGTTGTTAAATCTTTACGATCATCCAGTTCTTTTTCTTTCTTGGCTAATTCATCTGCTACTGCTTTTTTCGCTTCTTCTTTAGCAATTGGGTATACAGACGTTACATCTGCAACACCTTTATCTTCTGCATCGTTAACAAGTTTTTGTGCCGCTGCTGCTGCTTCAGCCGTTTCTGCATTATCAGGTTGAGCATTAACTTTTGTAAGTTCCGCATCCGCTAATTTCTTAGCTTCAGCCTTAGCCGCATCTTTTTCTGCTTGTGTTAAATCCTTACGATCATCGATTTCCTGATTCTTAGCTGTTAATGCATTCCCAATAGCATCCTTAGCATTTTGTTTTGCTACTGGATTAACCTTCCCAATTTCTGTTACTCCAGTACCTTTTGCTGTATCTACAGCTGCATCTGTCGTTGCTGCATCGATAGCTTTTGTTGCATCTTCAGCTGCTTTATTAACTTTAGCAAGAGCCGCATCTTTTTCTGCTTGTGTTAGATTTTTATCAGCATTAATTGCATCGGCTTTCGCTTGGCGCGCTGCTTCAACATCTGCTTTAGCAGCAGCCTTTTTCGCTACTACTGGATTGTCCCCTGCGATTGCTGTTGTACCTGCTTCTTTCGCTTTATCTAATTCTGCTTTTGTCGTTACATTAGCATCATTAATTGCTGTTAATGCTTTTTCTTTATCAGCATTTACTTTAGCAATTGCCGCTGCTTTTTCTTCATCAGTAGCGTTTGGCGTTGAGTTGATTGCTGCAATTTTCTCAGTTGCTGCGGTGTTTACTGCATCAATTGCTGGCTGTTTGTCTAGTTTTACTACTTCTGTTAGAGTTAACTTATCTGTAGAACCATCTTTATAAGTAACTACAATTTTATCGCCTTCTTTAGTTATAGATTTAATATATTGTGAAGCATTTTCTACTAATGATCCATTTTTATCTTTTAATCTTTCATCATCAGCAGTATTGTATTGAATCTTAATGTTATTTTTAATTTTTTCAAAATCATCATTTGATAAATTGTTAATGTCAGATACTGCTATTTTATTAGCTTCTTCTGTTTGTCCTTGAATATCATATTTCTGAGTTTGTTCACGAACTACTAGTTTGAACCATCCTTCTGGCACTTGGTCTACTGTCTTACCTGAATCACTATTACCATTAGGGTCAGAGAATGTTGCACCTTCTAAATCTTCTGCAACTAAGTATCTTGTCATTAAGTTACCTTTAAAGTTTGGTTGACCTGATACTGACACTGTTCCTGTAATCGTTACTTTTGCTGGATTAGTTTCAGTTGCTTCAATTCCTGTTTCATTTCTTTGGTAACCTGTTGTTAATCCATATTGATCTCTTATTCTACCGCCGGCAGCACCTGGAGCATCATTTCCTCTACCACCTTCAGCAATACGAATATCTTTAATTTTTCCGGAATCATCAGTTGCTGATAATTCTATATTTGTTTCTTCGCCTTTATAAACATAGATTTCTTTTGTAGCTGGATTAGAGAACGGGATAATTCCTTTCGGTCTTACATTTAAAACTTTACTTTTTTCAATTGTATCTACAGAACCATCTTTATATGTTACAACAAGCTTAGAAGGGTCAGTTGTCGATACTGCAACAGTATCAATTAATGAAGTAGGATTAGTAACTGCTGTACCTTTTAGACTTGCAAGTCGTTCGTCATCATTTGTTGAAGAATACTCTAATTTCAATCTTGACTTAATCGTTGCTAAATCTGTTGCTGTAATATTATCAATATCATTAACAGTTATACGTGTAGAATCAGTTAAATCCTTAATATCATACTTAGATGTTTGATCTTTAACGACAAACCGAATATATCCTGGTTTAGATTTTGCATCAGGATCAATATCTAAAGCATTAAAGTTACGATCTGCTGGCATTGAACTAAAGTTATCATTGTCATTAGCAACAACATAACTTGTCCATTGTTTACCCGCATCCAGATTGGTTTCACCTGTCATTGTAATGGTTGCTTCCTGTTTATTATCAGAAATTGTACCCTTACCAGTAACAACACCATTATCAATCTTACCTGTTGTGAATCCAAAAGCTTCAGTATTATTCCAGTTAACATCTCCAGGTCCACGCAAGTACATATCTTTTACAGTAGTATCATCATTCGCTGTGAATGTTAAATCCGTATTTTCACCCTTATAAACATAAACTTGTTTCTCTGCTTGGTTTGAATATGGCACTTTTACTGTAGGTATAGGATTATTGCGTAAAACACTCGTTAAAGCAACAGAATCTCTTGAGCCGTCTTTATAAGTAACAACAATCTGATCTGCTTGTTTCGTTACAGTGTCAATGTAGTTCGAAGCATTTTCTACTAATTTACCGTTTTTATCAAGCAATCTTGCATCGTCTGCTGTATTATAAGTAATTTTTATATTATTTTTAATTTTCTCAAAATCAGCTTGAGAAAGATTGTTTACATCGGCAACAGCAATCTTACCAGCTTCATTTGTTTGTACTTGAATATCATATTTTTGAGTTTGTTCACGAACCCATAACTTAAAGTAGCCTTCTGGTAGTGGATTCGCATTTTCCTGATTTCCACTAGGTTCTGAGAATACTGCCCCATCTAAATCTTCAGCGACTAGATAACGTGTCACTAACTTACCTGTATAAGTTGGTCGATTTGGCACTGATACTGTCCCTGTAATCGTTACCTTAGCAGGATTATCTTGTGTCGCTACAATTCCTTCAGTTTCATTTCTCTGAGATGAGAACGTTAGTCCATACTGATTATTTATTCTACCGCCAGCAGCCCCAGCAGCATCAATTCCTCTTGAACCCTCAGCTATACGAATGTCCTTAAGTTTTCCAGAATCATCTGTTGCTGATAATTCAATGTTTGTTTCTTCACCTTTATAAACATAAATATCTTTTGCAGTCGCATTAGAGAATGGAATATTCCCAACTGGTTTCTTATTCGTAACAGCTTCTGTACGGAAAGCATTATCTCGATCTAACGCTTTTCCATTACGTGAATCATTAGAACCTGTATTTTCAATTGAGTTAGAATCAGATTTTTTCTCTGTATTTTCTGCTTTTTTACCAACAGTTTCTTTACCATTTGTAGTATCTACTACTGGTGTTTCTTTTTTCTCTACAGGTTTATTTTGCAATTTTGAGCTTACTACAGTGACAAATTTGTTATAAGCTGCTTTTAGTTCATCTTGGCTAGTTGCAGAAGCAAGGACAGATTTGGCAGAAGCTAATTCAGAATTTAAAAGAGCGATGCTCTCCTCAGTCTTATTAGCGTATTTACCCGCTGAAATTTTCTCTTCAATTTCAGCGATATAGCTTTTCAATTGAGTCTTATCCAAAACAACTTCTTTAGTTGGAACATCAGCTGTTTTTGGTTCTTGGATTTCATCGGCTTGAACAGACACCGCTCCATTACCCAAAAACATGAAAAGTGCAGCAACTGCTACGCTAGCTGCTCCAAAACTGTATTTACGAATTGAGTAACGCGTGACTTTTTCACGGCGTAAACGTTCAGAACGACTCATAGATGGTTTATTTCCCATTATCTTCTCCTCGAAAATTTATTTAGTTTAGTATCCATACAAAATACTTGCTGTTACTAAGAACAGCATGCAATTCTAATATGATTACTTATACATAC
Source organism: Streptococcus mitis B6 (assembly GCF_000027165.1). Taxonomy (NCBI): domain Bacteria; kingdom Bacillati; phylum Bacillota; class Bacilli; order Lactobacillales; family Streptococcaceae; genus Streptococcus; species Streptococcus mitis. The sequence continues at coordinate 1,308,134 of NC_013853.1, forward strand.
TATTTTACTGTATTTTTTATTTATATTCAACTGATTAGACTTAAATTTTTACAAAAAAAAAAAAGTATTTCGCGAAAGTAGACAATTTTATGACATCTGCGCAATGTATTTTTATACATGTTATTGCAAGTTATTTGATAGATGGACCCATCGTTGGAATTAACCTATTTGTTGTAAAAAATAATACTATTAATCACAGCAAAACTCTCCGTTTGAAAGTTACTTATAAAAACATGTTTAGTTCAATTCAGACATATTAATTTTAGTATTGATTACACTACTAAATTCAGCTAACTAAAAAACTATCTACTTTCATATCTGCTAATTTCCCTGTCATTCTGACAGATAATGGTGAAGACTTTGCCAGGGTTGATGACATCGAAATGGATGTTCGAGGAGAGAGTAGACTCTTCTTTTGTGACCCTAATCGCTCTGACCAGAAAGGCAGAATTGAGAAAAATCACACGCTGATTCGAGATATTCTACCAAAGGGAACTTCTTTTGACAACTTAACTCAAGAGGACATCAATCTCGTTTGTTCGCATGTCAACAGTGTCAAACCCGCTGCTTTGAATGGAAAGTCAGCCCATGAACTCCTTGCTTTTACTTACGGAGAAGAGATTCCTAAGCTTCTTGGTATTTCGAAAATACCTGCAGAAGAAATCTGTCAGTCGTCTACATTACTCCAACATAAGTTCTAAAAATTAACCTTCAACCCCATTCAAACGTCTCACACTAACTTCCACCATAGCGGAACTTAATCTGAAACACTTTCAGATGAGGAGATTTTGTGCGCTCTTCCATGTTCTTTGAGTATTAAATTTCCACTTGATTCCCTGAACCAAGCCACTGTTTTCTAATTCAGCCATAATAGTTATGACCTCAACAATATCAACTTCCATTTCACGTATTAAAAATGAAATGACAATATAGCGTGGTGATTGTAATTCTGTTATTATTTTCCCTCCTGAAAATAAAAAAAGTCTGGGACAATAGTCTCAGACTCCTTTTTTCTTATAGTCTATTTCCGACATTAATCCGGTTAATGGCACGTTGCAAAGCAATCTTAGCACGACGTTCTTGGTCAATCAAGTGTTTGTCTTGTGCTTCTTCAATTTCACGCTCTGCTCGAAGTTTGGCACGTTCTGCACGACTGATATCGATATCTCGAGCACGTTCTGCAGAGTCAGCAACGATTGTGATGGTATCATTGGCAATTTCAATAACGCCTCCGTTTACTGCAATCCAGTTCACGTGTTCTTCATCATCAATACGTTTTACCTTTACTTCATCAACTGCTAAAACCGCAATCATATTTTCATGTCGTGGCAAGATCCCCATCTCACCATCCAGAGTTCGAACCGATACATAGCTGGCATGGTGATCATAGACGAGACCATCTGGTGTCACGATCTGGACAGTTAACTGAGCCATAGATCACCTCTTAAAATCCCATTTTTTCAGCTTTTGCAATTACATCTTCGATAGAACCTACACCACGGAAGGCATCTTCTGGCAAGTGGTCATGTTTACCATCAAGGATTTCCTTAAAGCCACGTACAGTTTCAGCAACTGGAACATAAGAACCAGGCTGACCAGTAAATTGTTCCGCAACGTTGAAGTTTTGTGACAAGAAGAACTGGATACGACGGGCACGAGCAACCAAAGTCTTTTCTTCATCAGAAAGCTCATCCATACCAAGGATAGCAATGATATCTTGCAACTCATGGTAACGTTGAAGGACACGTTTTACTTCAGCAGCAACTGCATAGTGCTCTTCTCCAACGATTTCAGGTGCCAAGGCACGTGAGCTTGAAGCAAGTGGATCAACGGCTGGGTAGATACCCAATTGTACCAACTTACGTTCCAAGTTGGTTGTTGAATCCAAGTGAGCGAAAGCTGTTGCTGGCGCTGGGTCAGTATAGTCATCCGCTGGCACATAGATAGCCTGGATAGAGGTTACAGACCCCTTCTTGGTTGATGTGATACGCTCTTGCAATTGACCCATTTCCGTAGCAAGTGTTGGTTGGTAACCAACGGCTGATGGCATACGACCCAAAAGGGCAGATACTTCTGAACCAGCCTGAGTGAAACGGAAGATATTATCGATAAAGAGAAGCACGTCTTGGCCTTCTACATCACGGAAGTATTCAGCGATTGTCAAACCAGTAAGGGCAACACGCATACGTGCTCCAGGTGGCTCATTCATCTGACCAAATACCATGGCTGTTTTCTCGATAACGCCTGATTCTTTCATTTCCCAGTAAAGGTCGTTCCCTTCACGAGTACGTTCCCCAACACCGGTAAATACTGAAATACCACCGTGTTCTTGGGCAATGTTGTGAATCAATTCTTGAATTAAGACGGTTTTACCAACTCCGGCACCACCGAAAAGTCCAACTTTACCACCTTTAAGGTAAGGGGCAAGAAGGTCGATAACCTTAATCCCTGTTTCAAGGATTTCAGAAGAGGTAGACAACTCATCAAAAGTTGGAGCTTTTTTATGAATTGGCTGACGCTCTGCATCTTCTGTAAAAGGAGCTTCCAAGTCAATGGTATCTCCCAAAACATTGAAGACACGTCCCAAAGTTTCTTTACCTACTGGCACAGAGATTGGACGACCTGTGTCCAATACTTCCATTCCACGAGTCAAACCATCTGTTGATTCCATGGCGATAGTACGGACCATACCATCTCCCAACTCCAAGGCTACTTCAAGGACGATTTTTGTTTTTCTTTCGTCATTTTTGTAGACGACAAGTGCATTGTTAATCTCAGGAAGTTCTTCCCCTGCTGCAAACAAGACGTCTACAACGGGACCGATAACCTGAGCAATTTTACCTGAACTCATCTCCTTCTCCTATTCTATATAAGATACTGTCGGTTCCTAGCTCAACTAGGTCCTAAGTTCATTTTCATACGAGCTGGACTAGTGCCTATTCTAAGGCACTAGCTCCTGCTACGATTTCTGTAATTTCTTGTGTAATCGCCGCCTGTCTGGCACGGTTATACTGAATTGTCAAATCATTAATGACTTTCTTAGCATTATCTGTCGCTGTTTGCATGGCTGTCATACCCGCAGCATTTTCAGCTGTCTTAGCATCGATAATAGCACCATAAATCATACTTTCTGCAAACTGAGGCAACAACTGCTCCAAAATTTCTTCTCGGCTAGTTTCCAATTCAAAGGTCAAGCTGTAACTGTCATCCGCTTCATTTGGATCTAAGTCAACAATCGGAAGCATTTGTTCCACACGCATTTGACTGGTTAGCGTATTGACATGGTGGTTGTAGCAGACATAAAGCTCATCAAAGAGCTCATTTTGATACATTTCAACAGTTTTTGAAATAATCTTACGAACTTCATCAAAACTTGGTTGATCTGCCAAGCCACGTAGTTCATAAAGTGGTTGAATACCGCGAGCTTTAAAGAAATCAGCTCCCATTCCACCGATACAGATCATTTCAAATCCTTTACCATCTGGATGGTATTCTTCTTTTAACTCCATAACGGCTTTCAAAATAGAAGAATTATACCCTCCAACCAAACCGCGGTCTGAAGTAATGACGATATAGCCAGTCTTCTTAACTGGACGGCTAATCAACATCGGATTGGTTGAACCACCAGCTCCATTACCATGTAGGATATCTGTCAAAAGTTTACGAACCTTCTGAGCGTAAACTTGGAAGTTACGAGCAGCTTCTTCAGAGCGACCAAGCTTAGCAGCTGATACCATTTGCATGGCATTAGTGATTTGACTCGTATTTTTTGTTGAGGCGATTTTTGTTTTAATATCATTTAGAGATACTGCCATCTGACACCTCTATTCTTATTGGAAGCTGGTTTGATTGAGAAACTCTGTAATCGCAGCATCCAAGACTTCTTCTTCTGGCAAGTCTTTTGTATCACGAATGGTTTCCAAAATCTCTGGATGTTGAGCATCAAAGAAGGCATGGAACTCTTCCTCGAAACGAACAATATCATCTACTGGAACAGTGTCCAAGAAACCATGTGTCAAAGCATAGAGAATGGTTACTTGTTTCTCAACAGGCAATGGTTTGTGAACAGGTTGTTTCAAGACTTCAACTGTACGACGTCCACGGTTCAACTTAGCCTGTGTTGCTGCATCCAAGTCAGAACCGAACTTAGTGAAGGCTTCCAACTCACGGTATGAAGCAAGGTCGATACGAAGTGTACCAGCAACCTTCTTCATGGCTTTGATTTGTGCAGAACCACCTACACGTGATACAGATGAACCCGCATCGATGGCTGGACGAATACCCGCATTGAAGAGACCATCACCGAGGAAGATTTGTCCATCAGTGATAGAAATCACGTTGGTTGCGATATAGGCAGAGATATCTCCTGCTTGTGTCTCGATAAATGGTAGGGCTGTAATTGATCCACCACCAAGTTCATCAGAAACTTTAGCTGAGCGCTCAAGCAAACGGCTGTGAAGATAGAAAACATCCCCTGGGAAAGCTTCACGACCTGGAGGACGACGAAGCAAGAGTGACAGTTCACGATAAGCTACCGCTTGTTTTGATAAATCATCATAAACAATCAAAACATGCTTCCCTTGGTACATAAATTCTTCTGCCATGGCAACCCCAGCATAAGGAGCTAGGAAAAGCAATGGAGATGGTTGTGAAGCAGAAGCAGTCACTACGATTGTGTAGTCCAAGGCACCATACTGACGAAGTGTTTCTACTTGCGTACGAACTGTTGATTCTTTCTGTCCAATCGCGACATAGATACAAATCATATCTTGACCTTTTTGGTTCAAGATTGTGTCAATCGCAATAGTTGTTTTCCCTGTCTGACGGTCACCGATAATCAACTCACGTTGACCACGACCAATCGGTACAAGGGCGTCAATAGCTTTCAAACCAGTCTGCAATGGTTCTGATACAGATTTACGTTGCATAACACCAGGAGCTGGCGCTTCAACTGGACGAGTTTTATCAGTGTGGATTTCTCCAAGACCGTCAACTGGACGGCCAAGTGGGTCCACAACACGACCAATCAGACTTTCACCTACTGGGACTTCCATGATTTTACCTGTACGGCGGATTGTATCGCCTTCACGGATATCTGTAAAGTCACCTAGGATGATAATACCAACGTCTGTTGACTCCAAGTTTTGAGCCATCCCATAAGAGCCGTTTTCAAAAATCAACAACTCTCCACTCATGGCATTTTCAAGGCCGTGAGCACGCGCGATACCGTCCCCGATATAGGTTACAACACCTGTTTCAGTCACATCAAAATTGGGTTTGAAATTTTCAATTTGTTGCTTAATTAAAGCGCTGATTTCTTGTGCGTTAATTGCCAAAAGAACACCACTTTCTATTTCAAATTTTCTTTAACAACTTTAAGTTGTTGTTTAATACTCACATCAATTGTCTTGTGATTGGCAAAAATGACAAAACCACCAATGAGACTTTCATCGATTTGTTCTTTTACACTCCTTACTTTCAGAGACATTTTTTTCTCAATCAAAGGGAGCAAACGACTCTTTTGTTCATCAGTTAAAGGATGAGCTGAAGTAATCGTCACTTCAAATCGATTTGTTTCTTTTTCAAGTCGGTTCAAGCAATCTACAAGCACATCATAAAAAAGATTTGCTCTGTGATTGTAGATAAGAACCTGGATCAAGTTTTGCAATAAAGGTGACACAGAGTCTTGGAAGAAAGCAATTATTTTTTCCTTGTCAGACTCGTCTACTGCCACTTTTTTTAAAAAAGAAGGTAAACCTGTTTCTTCAGCAACTTGCTTGATTTGAGCTAAGTCTGAAAAGATATGATCTTCTTCCCCTTTTTCTAAAACCAATTGGACAAAAGGCATGCTGTATTTTTCAATTACCTTTACTGTTTTCTTGTCCATTAAGCTTCTCCTAGCTGATCGATATACTGATCAATGAGTTCTTTATGGGCATGACCGTCAAGGTTTTGTGAGATGATTTTACCAGCCAAGCTGATTGTCAAATCTGCTACCTCACCCTTAACGCTTTGTAAAGCTTCAGCTTTATTTTGAGCAATTTCTTGGTTCGCTTTTTCTTTTAAGCGTCCTGCTTCTAGTTTAGCATCTGCTAAAATACTAGCTTTACTTTTCTCAGCTGTTTCTTTCGCATTCTCAATGATTGTCTTAGCTTCTTTACGGCTACCAGCCAATTCATCTTCGCGTTTTTGAGCCAATACTTCCGCTTTTTGACGTGCTTCTTCAGCTCTGTCAATATCTGAAGCAATTTTTTCAGCTCTTTCTTCGAAAATGCCTGTAATATTAGACCATGCAAATTTTTTAATCAAGACTAGCAAAAGGATAAAAGAGCCAGCGATTAAAATAAAATTACCAATTAATTCACCTACTGTTACGTGCATCAGTTACTCCTTTCTACTCTTCATCATTAATTTTATTTCCTAGGTACATAGAGGACAATAGTGTAAAGACATAGGCCTGTACACAAGAAATGAACACGGAAAATGCAGTCCAAACTAAGTTTGTTCCAAATGCGATTGGATACCAAAAAATAGCCTGATGTGAAAGTAAGAGAAGCAAACTTGTCATTACTTCACCTGCAAAGATATTCCCAAAAATCCGCAAAGCAAGAGAAAGGAAATTCGTGACTTCTTCAAGTAGATTCATCGGTGTCATAAATGCAGGAGTTACAAAACCTTTTAGGTATTGTTTAATCCCACGGCGACGAATCCCCTCAATGTGCGCCATCAAAATAATACAGAAAGACAAGACAAGGTCAAATGAAAGATTTGCAGTTGGCGATGTCCAAAGGTTTGTCCCATCTGTTGTTTGAAGTTTAGCCATCAAACCAAGATTATTGGCGATGACCATAAAAAGAAATAAACATAAGTAAAAGAGTGAGTAATCTTTTATGTAGTGGGAACCAAGGTTAGGTTCTGTAAATCCAATTACAAAATCATAGAGATACTCTAGTACATTTTGTTTACCTTTGGGTTTCAACGTCATATTACGACTTGCCCAATAGATAAATGCAAAAATCAGAAACACAGACAGCAAAGTCAAGGCTGTCAAAGTTAAATCAAAGGTAACAGGACCAATATTGATGGTTGGATTGATACTTTCTTCCATCTAACATTCTCCCTTCTCCAATTTATATTTCGTTATTTAATAATAAATGAGAAGACAAGAGTTACGAAGAAAGTTCCTTCAATAAAGGCAACCCCTAAAAACATCAAACTACGAAACTCAGCGATAATATCTGGTTGGCGAGCTACTGATTTCAACAAACCATTCATCAACATACCCTCACCAAGAGATACACCCATACAGGCAAGACATAGACCGAAAAATGTTAAATTCATGACGAATTCTCCTTTTAATTAAAATTTACTTACTTAGTTTAGTCCTAAAAATTGGATTTGTCAACTTTTTACTAACATTGAAAGCGTTTAATGAAAATTATTTATAATTTTACTATTTTTGAGTCTATTGTATAGAAAACTTTGTAAAAAACTTGTTATAAATTCGTCCATTATCTAAGTCTTTCTGAAAAATATTGAAAAAATCCGAGATGAAATCTCGGATGGAAATTGATATATTTTCTTTGACTTCTTTTAGTGAGCAGGATTAAAGGGAAAGCAACTAGAAATCTTTCATCTCCTGCTTGCTTATTAAGCACGAACTGTGACACTGGTTCCATCTTCCTTATAAAGATTGATAAGACCTTCTTTGAGAGCTCGAACCATATCTCCAGCTTGAACAGGTTGGGGGACTTTGATTGTCAAGAGTTCCATTGGATTTGGAGCGCGGTCAATTTTATTGCCTTTTGCATCATGCAAATCTTCAATATAAGTTTCAAAATGACGGAAACCTGGGCCATAAAACTCAACTTGGTCGCCTTCGTTAATAACGTTCCGTTGACGAATAGTTGCTGTTTGTGTCGTATCATCATAAGAAACCACTTCAGCGACAAACTTATACTCAGGAATTTTACGACGAGCACCAAACAACTGCTCATTTTCAGATGGTGTACCGTAGTAAAATCCTGTAGCTAATTCACGTTGGGCAACCTTCCACATCTCGTCTACCAAGTCTTGTTTGATCGCTTCAAACTTTTCAGGACTTTCAAGATATGCATCCACAGCCGCCTTGTAGCAGTTGGTTACTGTTGAAACATAGTGAATAGACTTCATGCGTCCTTCGATTTTTAGACTGTCCACACCATTTTCAATCATATCTGGAATATGGTCAATCATAGACATATCAACGGCTGACATTGAAAATTCTTCATGAATTTCACCCTTCAAGCTCTTGCGTTCTTGGCCAAAGGGCATATCGTAGAGGTCGTACTTCCAACGGCAAGACTGAGAACATCCACCACGGTTGGCATCACGCATACTCATGTGATTTGAAAGCGTACAGCGACCTGAGTAGGAAATACACATAGCTCCATGGACAAAGGCTTCAATCTCAACATCTGTACGTTTACGGATTTCTGCCAATTCTTCCATTGAAACCTCACGCGCTAAAACGACACGAGTTAAGCCCAGTTCCTTCCAAAACTCGAGAGTTTCATAGTTAGTGGCACTTGCTTGGGTAGAGAGGTGGATTTCAAGACCTGGTGCTTCAGTCGCTGCAATCATAATCAAGGCTGGGTCAGACACGATAACCGCGGCAATCCCGATATCACGTAGCTTACGGAACCACTCACCAGCACCAGCTTCATTTCCTTCGTGCATAACCATGTTGGCAGCCACATAAACCTTAGCACCATACTTAGCCGCAAACTGGACACCTTCTTCCATCTGTTCAAAGGTAAAATTCCCTGCACGGCTACGAAGACCATAGGCCTGACCACCGATAAAGACAGCATCTGCCCCATACTGAACAGCTACTTTTAGCTTCTCTAAAGTCCCTGCAGGTGATAAAACCTCAGGACGTTTTAATGTTTTTGTCATGTTTTCTCCTATTTGCAATATAAAAGTTTGACGTTTTTCCTTCTCATTTTATAGTAAATAAGCCATAAAATCAAGCCTAGACAGATTGTTTTGACAATTCTAATCTTTTAGATTATTAAATCAAAAAGATTGTCAAAGAGAAAAAGCCCACAGATGTGAGCCCTTTCCTAATATAAGTTAGAAAAACTATTTCTCCACTTCTTTTTTCTTGTGTGCCAGAAATCCAAATCCACTCAAAACTCCTAGAAGTCCTAAGACTACAAGATTAGCATGATTTTCCGTACCTGTATTAGGCAATTCCTCTCTCTTACTTGCTACAGAAGTCGGAGTTTGTGAAGTTTCTTTTGTCGATTGTTCAGTTGGTGTCTTTAATTTTGGTACTTCTACCTTTGGTGCCTCAACCTTTGGTGCCTCAACCTTTGGTGCCTCAACCTTTGGTGCCTCAACCTTTGGTTTCGTACCTACTGTGATAACTTCTTCTACTGCCTCTTCAGTAATCGTGGTTGGTTCGTTCGGTGTTACTGCACCTGTATTAGGATTCAAGGTATAAGTTGTCGTAGTAGTTATTTTACCAGCTTTACCAGGTCTTGTTACTTCACGATAATCTTTATCTTTTGTACTATCTTCTACGTAACGTGTTGTATATGGAATGGTTGTTTCTACAACTGTTGGTTTCGTACCTACTTTAACCACTTTTGGTACCATAGGAGTTTCTTTTTCAGTCGGCTTACCGTCAGTTACAGTACCATCAAGTTCATTCACAATTTTAGGTGTTGTAGTTACAATTTTACCTTCGCTACCGTTCGATTCAACAATTTCCGTACCATAGTCGATTGTTTTGTCTTCTACATAAGTTGTTGTAATTGGAATTTTTGTTTCTGTTTCTACAGGTGGTAAGTTGTTCTCATACTTCTGTTTATACACATAGGTAATGACAGTTTCACCTTTTATAATCTCAGTAATATCCTGTTTATCTTGTTCTTTAAAGGTGTAACGCTTGTTTTCAAAGTCCAAATCGGTCGGATGAGTTAATGTAATTTGCTCCCCTACTGCTTTTACCTCACTTGTAACAGACGGTCGAATCTCAGCACCTTGTTCATCAACAAACTTTTGAGTAACCTTACCTTTATGTTGAACCTCTGTATAAGTCACCAAATGATAGTCACGAGATACACTGTTCAAAGCCTTATCTGGATCTATTATCTCAACCTTAGGAATCTTATTGGTGAAGGTATTTTGACTTAAATAAGCAGATATTTGTCCTCTTGGCATACGCGCATTTAGATAATTACTTGATGAAATCGTATTTTCACCTATAAGAGAATTTTCTCTCCTTAACTCGTATAGTACCTGTCCTGTTGAGCCAATAGGTGACCTTAATTCGAACTCTTTAATTTTTTTCTCAGGTACATCTGATGGTTTAATTACAGATTTACCACCGAAAGCCTGTTCATTTAATATTGTAGAGAGTAATTTATCTAACGGAATTTCTTGGCCTTTAGCATCTTTATAAGTAAATGTCTTAGTGTACTTAACTAAGTCCGATTGACCTGCAACCCGTCTAGATAAGTTCTTAACGAAAATTTCTTGTAAAATTGCTTGACCACGAATAATTGCATAGATTTTCGTTTCCTCAGGTAAAGTGTAATTCAAACGGAGACTTGTATCAATACTTGCAACACCATATTTAGATGTTAATACACTGGTTGGATCTAGATTCACTGTGTAAGTAAAAGTTTCACCATTTTTCGCTTCTACAATATATCCGTTATAGCCAGCTCTACTATCTCTAGCTCTAAGTTCCTCCAAACCCGGAAGATTAGCTGCTCCAGTTTTAACAGTAACATGTGGGTCAGTCGTAGTTACATCATGACCTAAAGCATCTGCAACGCCCTTTCTAGTTCTTACATCTACTGAGCCCGTATTTAAATAATGAACTTCACCCTCAGAAGAAGTAAAATTACTGAGTGTCATTTCTTTATTAACATCATCGGACGCTAATCTTGAATTCACTTGACTTGCAATCTTATCTTTTACGTTGACATAATTTGCAATAAGGTGATTATTTTTAATCTCTTCAATCTTAGCTCGATCAGCATCAGCTTGAGCTTGTTCCGCTTTTGCTGATTCTAAAGACTGAATTTCAGCGTCAACTTTTTCTTCAGCAGTTTTTCGTAACGGATTTACTTCAGAAAGAGTATTAGCTGTACCAACATTTTCAACTGGTGTTTCATTTACAGTGATACCTAGCGCTTTCACTTCTTCTACTTTTGCTTTCAACTCTGCTTCTTTTACAGCATAGGATGTACTAGTTTCAAACTCGTTTTGTGAACTTTCACCTGCCGGTTGACTTGGTTGGACGCTTGTTGTTGGATTAGTAGATTGTTCGTTAGCGCTTACAACACTATTTAAAAATAAACTCCCTAAAGCCATAGTTAGGACAATACCACTTAACAAACCTAACTTAGTTTTACGGAGATAGCCATGACCTTTTTCTTGTTTTACTGCTTTATGCAATAGAAACACCAACTTTCATTTATTTGTATTGTTAATATTATTACATAATTAACTAAAAAAGTAAAGGTATCAACTCAAGAATTAAATACAATAAATTTATAAAAACTTCCTAACTACTGTACTAGAATTTTCTAAAATTCAAAAAACAATATCAGAACGGATTGATACTGATACGAAACAAAAAAACAAAATGACTGTTTATACATCTATGGTAGGATTCAAGACAGATTATTTATTTCTTAATCGATATATAAAAGGAATCCTGATTAAACTGTCTTTAAAACTTAAGAAATCAAGGATATGATAAAAGGAATGGATATCAGTATATCTATTTTTACCATCTCAAAAGTAGATCCAGAGAATATAACTGTTCTCTTATGATGAGACTTTGGAGGCAACCATTCTGTCTTGTTTTATGAAAGAATAGCTTAACCTTTTACTTAAAATATTCAGATAAAAAAAGAGAGAACGATTTTGTTCTCTCGAAATCCTTATTTTTCATTTACTATAAGAGTAAAGTATTTATAGCTTTACTCCCACTCTGTTTTCAACGTAAAGTGTATAAAACAGAATGCGATACTATCAAGGGAGTTAAAACAATATACAGAACAGTAAAACACTATAAATAAAAATAAAAGTGCAATAAAAGTGCAATTTTTGCACCTAATCATACTCTGTTTATATATGAAAACTAGATTCTGAATCCAATATTTGGTTAACGAGAGGCGTTCGAATTTGAACGTCTTTTATATATTACTTTCAAATAAATATGAGGTAGAATACTATCTATTTTCTTTTTAACCCAATTGTTATAATGAGAACTTTTACTAACATAATTTATGATAAACTTACTATATAATCATATTAATTAAATAGTTAGGAGATCTGCTTATGTTTATATCTACTCTTCAAATTCGAAATTTTAGAAATTATGAATCCGAAATCTTTCGATTCGATAATGAGACAAATACTATTATAGGTGAGAATGATTCAGGGAAAACCAATGCTCTTACTGCATTGAGAATCTTATTAGATGATAGTTATTACTATAGTAGTAAAACACTGAAAGAATCAGATTTTTTTCATGGAATTCAAAATGGGTGGCAAGGGCATTGGATTATTATCTCTGCGACATTTGAAGGAATCAGCGAAGAAGAATTTGACAATGAGATTTGTGCTTCCATTTCTTTAAATTCTGAAAGTCAAACAATCTTAGAAGAATTGATTTCAAATGCAGATAAAGGTGTAGGTAGTATTTCTCTATTTATTAGACCTAACAAAGCTATTAGAAAGCAATTATTTGATATTTCCACTGAATTAGACTCTCATCAATTTAACGAATTTAGAAATTCTATTCGTCTATCCGACTATGAATTTTACTACACATCTAAATCAAATCTAAATTTCTGTATCAATGAAAATTATGATAAATTGGTAGGAAGACTCAATGACAATATAGCTAGTAATCCTGAAGAAGACGATGAAGCTCTTTTGGGCTCAAGAATTGACATGTCAGATATTTTCAAGCATATTTCGGTTGTTTATGTTGACGCTCTTCGAGATGTTCTTAGAGAAATGAAAAACAATCGAAACCCTGTCAAAAGAATCATGGAAACAATTGAATCAAAAATATCATCAGATAATGTTGAGTCATTAAAAACAATTATACAGCAATTAAATGAGACTATTACCAGTGTTCCTGAAATTAGGAAAATTGGCGAAAATATTAATCGGCAACTAAATAGCATAATTGGTTCAGTGTATTCTCCTAATCTTCTTTCCTCAACTATGTCAGATGATATGGGTTCTTTAGCAAAATTTCTTTCAATGAAGCCAGAACAAAATATCGACTTAGACTTACTAGGGTTAGGACATCTAAATATGATTTATTTAGCTTTGAAAATAGTCGAATTTGAAGCGTGTCGTTCAAGAGAACTACTTAATATTATGTTGATTGAAGAACCAGAAGCTCATATTCATCATCATATTCAAAAAACTCTGTTCGAAGGATTAAATCTTCAAAAAAACTATACTCAGATTCTCATGACCACACATTCTGTACATTTAGCTGAAGTGTCTGAAATATCTCGGATGAATGTATTAAAATCGTTTAATGGCAAATCTATCGTTATGAATCCAGCAAATAATCTGAACTCATTTGCTAAAGAAAAGTTAAAAAAGAACAATCTAAATCTAATAAACGCAGTAGAGAGATATTTAGATGTTAAAAGAAATGGATTGCTTTTTTCTAAAGGTGTTATCTTAGTTGAAGGAGATGCTGAAGAAATACTTATTCCTCAAATAGTAAAAAAATTATTTGGTATAAACTTAGACGAACTTGGAATAGGTTTGATTAATGTTGGTAGTACTTCGTTTGAATATATCGCTAGCTTGTTTGACGATGATAGAATACAGAGAAAGTGTGCTATTGTAACTGATTTAGATGAACAGGCAATCCCATCAGAACATCGATTGTATAAAAGCACTGCACAAGAGAAAGGTCAAGCAAGAAAAGAAAAATTATCCTCCCTTTTTAATGAAAACAATTGGGTTAATTGTTTTTATGCTAATACAACATTTGAAATTGAGTTTTTAGATGTGAATAAAGAAAATATTCTAACTTATGTCAGTCCAATTATAGATGACGCATTCAAAGATAAAAAAACAATAACTGCTTATAAAGAAGAAATACAAAGTGAACAATATTTAGAAAGAAATTTAGCGATGTTAAAACTAGCCAATCATGTTGGTAAGGGGTGGTTTGCAATTGAGTTAGGTGAAAAAATTGACTTTTTAATCAAAATTCCTAAGTATATTCTTAATGCTATTGCTTTTGCATGTCAGGAAATAGTAGATCTCTCAATTTATAAAAAAATTCTACTCCATACAATCGACTTGTACGAGGAAACTACAGAATTGTCAGCTTTATCAGCTAGTTTAAAAACAAGTGATACAGCTGATTTGAATATAGCAATAATTTCTTTATTAGAGTACTTTGGTAAAGATGAGGATGTTGTGTATCTAATCAATCAGATAGAAAATTACACAAAAATACTTTATGCTGAGGTTTCAAAATGACAAATATCTTCGAAAAAATTGTAAATGATTTAAATTTAGAACAAAAAGATGTTGTGGAAAGTGAAGATAACCTTTATGTAAATGCATGTCCTGGGAGTGGGAAAACAAGGGTACTTACAAGGAAAATTGCTTACCAAGCAATTAAACACGATGGATCACTAAAAAGAATAATTGCTATCACATACACTAATAGAGCTGCTGAAGAAATTAAGGAACGCCTAAGTTTACTTAGTATAGATGATGATATTAATATTTGGGTGGGGACAATACATCAGTTTTGTCTTGAATTTATTATTTATCCTTTTAAAATGAATCTCTCAAGAGTATCAAAAGGATTTACAATTATTGATGATTATACTCAAAGAGCTTACGTCAGCCAAATTAATAATATGCTGAATTTAAATCTCAAAACGTATGAACTGAACAAAATTGATTTGTCACTTTCTCATGATTTTAAAATTAATGAAGTTCAGTATACTCAAGTTTCTGAAATGTATCACACTATGTTGGAAAAAAATAAAGAAATTGATTTTGATATGATTTTACTAGTAGCGTATAAAATTTTAACTGTAAACAGTAACGTTGCACGTAATATTGCTAGTAATATAAGGGCGATTTATGTGGATGAATTTCAAGATACTAGAGAATTACAATACAATGTAATAGCTAAATTACTTCAAAACAACCCTCAAATTCAGTCAATGTTTGTTGGAGATATTGACCAAGCAATTTATGGATCATTAGATGGTATAGCTAAATCAGTTGAAGAACTAGAAATGCTAACTAGTCACACTTTTCAATCAAAGACGCTACATGGCTGTTACAGGTCTAATCAGAGATTAGTAGACTTCTACTCTAATTTTCAGAGTTGTCCTTACGAGATTGAAAGCAGAGGGAATAATAAAAACGACCGTGGTTTTATAAGTTATGATTGCAAAGTTACTAAGGAGGATTTACCCAACATAATAAAAAATATAATAAAGGAAAAGATTGAAAGCGGCATTCATGAAAAAGATATTTGTGTACTTGCTCCTCAACACTATCCTCTGTTTTCACTGGGTGAGTATTTAAAGAAAGAATTACCGTATTGCAATTTTGATGCTATAAATATATCACCAATTAAGGTAAATAATCATAGTTTATTTTTCAAGTTAGCAATTTTGTACTTTACTGAATCAGGTGAAAAGGTTCGAAGAAGAAAGCTAATTGCAAACGATATTTTAATTATATTAAAAAATGAATTTGGAATAGAAGTTAAAGATTATTTTATTGACTTAGATTTATTACAGCTAATAAACAGTGTGAAAAGAATGTATAGTGGAGACGACAACGGTGTTGATTTATACAAATTTGTTACCAAACATATATTTGTTAATCTTAATATTGACGAGAAAAATTACCCGTCTATTTTTAAGCACTATCTATTTTTTATTAACGAAGTAGAAGATCGGATAAAAAATAATTCATTATCTAGTAGTGTATCTAGTTTTAAGAAGATGTTTAAATCTCGAGATGGTATCACACTTACTACAGCACATAAAGTTAAAGGAAATGAGTATGATACTGTTATCGCTATTAATCTTCTAAACGGGAAAATTCCTCATTGGAATGAAATTTTTAATGTTTCTGATAAAGGAATTAGTTCAGCGAGAAAACTACTATACGTAATTTGTTCAAGAGCAAAAAATAATTTATTTCTTTTCTCAGAGGTGGGTTATTTTACGAGTAAAGGAGACTTGCTTTATCCCACTCAATTATTAGATAAAATAGAATTTGATTATAATATTTAAAATACCTAGGTAGTCGTTGTTTTAAATATAGTAGGAATCGGACGCTCAGTACGGAGCGTCTATTTTTTTACCCAATTTTGAAAGGAAGTGAACTTATGAAAATAAAAAATCAAGAATCAAAAGGTCGCTCTCCCCCCTTTAAAACCATCACACAAATAAGATTCATTCAAACATAAAAACAGAAAGGATAGGTAAAAATATGGAACTTAAATATGTCATTCCCAATATGGAAAAAACATTTGGACAATTAGAATATGCTGGTGAAGGGAACATTGAACAACGTCGAATAAATGGCAGACCAACCATTCTCTCTCGTAGTTACAATTTATACTCAACGATTCAACGAGCAGATGATATTGTTGTCATTCTTCCCTCCGAAGCTGGCGAGAAACATTTTGAATCCGACGAAAAAGTCAAACTCATCAACCCACATATTACCGCAGAAGGTTATAAAATTGGCAATCGAGGATTTACCAATTACATTATGCACGCAGACGATATGGTGAAAGCATAAGAAAGGAAAGGTGAAAAAATATGAGATTAGCAGAAGGTATTGTGATTGAAAAAGACCAGACATTTGGCACATTGAAATTTTCCGCCTTGCGTCGTGAGGTTCGTATCCAGAATGAAGATGGTACGGTTTCCGAAGAAATTAAAGAACGTACCTATGACTTAAAATCAAAAGGACAAGGACGCATGATACAAGTCAGTATCCCCGCTTCTGTTCCTTTGAAAGAATTTGACTACAACGCAGAAGTGGAATTAATCAATCCTGTGGCAGATACCGTAGCGACGGCTACTTTTCGAGGGGCAGACGTTGATTGGTACGTGAAAGCAGACGATCTTGTATTAAAAGGACAGACAAAACCTCATCAGAAATATAAAAAAGAAGCGTCCGAAAGTGAAAAATAGGTGTTGCTTATGACAAACACACCATTGATTTTGAAAGAAATTCCGAAAGATGAAGCCATTTCTTTTATTCGGCAATACCATTATTCAAAGATACTCCCTAGATTGTGTAAATACTTTCTAGGGATTTTTTCAGAAGAAAAATTATTAGGCGTTGTGGAATTAGGCTGGGGTACGCAACCCCTACAAACCATACGCAAACTCTTTCCCGACAGTTCCCTTCAAACCACAGATTATTTAGAAATTGGAAAGATGTGTTTTCTTCCAGAAATGAATCAAACCAATTATTTTGGCAGTCAAGCTCTTTCAGCTCTAATTAAGTGGTTGAAAGAACATACGGACTGTCATTTTTTATATACACTGGCAGATGGAATTGAGGGAAAATGTGGCTATGTCTATCAAGCGTCCAACTTCTTTTACTGCGGGTATTTCAAGACAAGTGTCTATCGTGATAAGCAGTCATGGGAAAAGATACACCCTCGAAGTGCTCGCCTTTTATTAGAGGAAAATGCTCGCTTTGAACAGGTAGAGAAAAAGCATTGGCTTTCCCAGGCATTTTGCGAATACAAAGGGATTGAGAAAATCAATGGACGCATGTTTCGCTATCTCTATCCGTTGACAAAAGAAGCGAAAAAACTGTTAGGACACACTCTCTATCGACGTCATTATTATCCGAAAGAAAAAAATTTACGCTTTGAAAAGCGAATCGCTTATCAGAAATATGAAGCCATTTCTCAACCAACTTTTGATAAACAGGCTCGTATCTACAATACACAATTATTTTGATAGGTGGAAAGGAGGATTTTTATGCCATTGCTTCATGACAGAGGAGAGCGAATCAAAGCCAACGATAAGCACTTGGTCTATCATTTTGTACTAATTTCATTGCTGGTAGTTTTTCTAGTCGTCCTACTCCCTTTTCATTGGAGAGCGTTACAATCGGTGAACTGGCAAGCAGTTCAGTTAGATACATTTTTCTATCAACTTCATACGCCATACTTTTGGAGCAGTATTCTCACTGCTCTTTTTGTATGCGGACTTATCAGCTGGCTTTATTATCACTATCGTATAGATTCTATAAAACAGTTAGAGCACCGTCAAAAGTTAGCTCGTATGATTTTAGAAAATCATTGGTATGAAGCCGAAGAAACTCAATCAGAGGGATTCTTTAAAGATTTACCCAGCAAGAAAACCAAACAACGAATCCGCCATTTTCCTAAAATATATTATCGAATGAAAGATGGACTAATCCATATTCATGTAGAAATCACCTTAGGGAAATATCAAGATCAGCTTTTGCACCTAGAAAACAAACTAGAAACAGGATTGTATTGTGAATTAGTGGAAAAAACGTTGAAAGATTCTTATGTAGAGTATGTCCTACTTTATGATACTATTGGCAATCGAATTGGCATTGAAGACGTGGTAGCTCAAGATGGACGTGTCAAATTGATGGAATCGGTCTATTGGGAGTTCGATTCTCTCCCTCACATGTTAATTGCTGGGGGCACTGGTAGTGGAAAATCCTATTTTATTCTCACATTGATTGAATCTCTCCTGCATACAAATGCAAAGCTTTATATTCTTGACCCTAAAAATGCTGATTTGGCAGACTTAGGGGCGGTCATGAATAATGTCTATTACCGTAAAGAAGATATGTTGGCATGTATCAATCAATTTTACGAAGATATGATTGATCGCAGTGAAACCATGAAACAACACCCTAACTATAAAACAGGAGAAAATTATGCTTATCTTGGTTTGTCTGCCAATTTTCTTATTTTTGATGAATATGTGGCAATGATGGATATGCTAGGTCGTGAAAGTACCACCGTTATTCATAAACTCAAACAAATTGTAATGTTAGGACGACAAGCAGGCTTCTTTTTAATTCTTGCCTGTCAACGTCCAGACGCAAAATATTTTAGTGATGGGATTCGGGACAACTTTAACTTCCGTGTGGCTTTGGGTCGTATGTCTGAAATGGGCTTTGGTATGATGTTCGGAAGCGATACACAAAAACAATTTTTCTTAAAACCCATCAAGGGAAGAGGTTACGTGGATACAGGAAAAAGTGTGATTAGTGAGTTTTATACACCCCTTGTACCAAAAAGGTACGATTTCTTAGGAGAAATAGGAAAAGTCATTCAAAAAAAGCAATCTGAGCCTGTACCGCACGAAGTGAAAGGTACAGGTTCAGACTTGCTTTGATTGGTGTGGCGTTAGCCACGCCAATCCTTTAGCCCCCTCTATCTAACAGGGGGGCACAAATACAACTGAAAACAGGCAATTCTCATCAACCAATGTTGATGGTACAAAGGATTGCGGAAAATATGAAAGGTGTAAACTCAAGGGTCATAGTTTACATCTTTTTTAGATTGGAGGTTTGCGAATGGAAAACGAAAAAATTTGGATTAAGGAATTGAAAGAAAAGCGACTGGCTTATGGCGTTTCTCAAAATAAACTGGCGGTTGCTTCTCATATTACCAGACCTTACCTATCGGATATTGAAACAGGCAAGGCAGTCCCTACTCAACAGGTGAAAGAAGATTTACTGAACGCTTTGGAACGCTTCAATCCCGATAACCCATTGGAGATGTTATTCGACTATGTACGGATTCGATTCCCTACCAATGATGTGGCTCAAATTATCGGTGAGGTTTTACGTTTGAATATGGATTATATGCTACACGAAGACTTTGGCTATTATTCTTATCCCGAACACTATCGTTTCGGTGATATTGTTGTCCTAGTCTCTCATGATGTAAGTAAAGGTGTTTTATTAGAACTGAAAGGAAAAGGCTGTCGGCAATTTGAAAACTTTCTATTGGCTCAACATCGGAGCTGGTATGATTTCTTTCAAGATTGCATGGAACATAAAGGTATTTTCAAACGCTTGGATTTAGCTATCAACGATAAAACAGGGATTTTGAATATTCCAGATTTGGCAAAGAAATGTAAACAGGAAGAATGCATTTCCGTCTTTCGAAGCTTTAAAAATTATCGCAGTGGTGAATTGGTTCACCGTGATGAAAAACCATACATGGGAAACACACTTTATATTGGCTCATTAAAAAGTGAAGTCTATTTCTGTATATATGAGAAAGATTATGAGCAATACGTGAAAAATGATGTTCCCTTAGAAGACGCAGAAGTAAAGAATCGGTTTGAAATTCGGTTAAAAAATGACCGAGCCACCCAAGCCATGAAAGATTTATTGGCACATCAACAGGCGGAAAAAACAGCCTTTGAAATTATCAATCGCTATATCCGCTTTGCAGATAAAGACGACACTAAACGTCGGAGTGATTGGAAAACTAATGAACGTTGGGAATGGTTTATCGGTAAAAATCGTGGAGCATTACGCCTAACCACACAGCCAGAGCCTTATTCTTTTGAACGAACATTGAACTGGTTACATCATCAAGTCGCCCCTACATTAAAAATCGCAAGCATTTTAGATGTTCTCAACGGTACAACCATTATCTCCACCATGATTCAGGAAGCCAAACTGACAGAAAAACATGAGAAATTAATTGAACAACAACATCTAGCCATGGAGGATTTGATTACATGAGCCTTTTAACAAAAGAATTAAAGAAGTTAGGGTTTCAGTGTGGCATTGAGTTTCAAGCGTATATACAAAATACAGGGAAATATACGTCTCTCATTATTGAGGGAAAACGGCAAGCTGGTGATACCATCTATACCTATGATTTTTACAAGGTGAGATTTTATAATAATTATACCAATCGAGTAACCGTCTATGGAGAGCATTTAACCCCTTTTCAATTATTAAGGCGTGTAAAAAGCTATATCTATTATCGAGAAAAATATCTTAAGGAAAGGAGGACAATCACATGAATTTTGGGCAGAATTTGTACAACTGGTTCTTGGATAATGCACAGTCATTGGTATTGTTAGCGATTGTTGTCATTGGACTGTTTTTAGGTTTTAAACGAGAATTTTCAAAACTCATTGGCTTCTTGATTATTGCTCTAATCGCCGTCGGACTTGTGTTCAATGCAGCTGGCGTGAAAGATGTGTTATTAAACTTATTTAACCGAATCATTGGTGCTTAACAGATATTTTTCATGATAAAATAGGAAGTATATATTTTGTTATGAAAGGATTTATGAATATGTTTACAAATGATCAATTTAAATCTCTTTTAATTAAAACATTAGAAAGAAAGAGCTCTTCAAATTATTATGAAGGAGGTAACGAGATTGTTTCTAAAATGAAAATATCAGAGGTAACTTTAGATGAGACTGACGATTTTACTTATTATAAAGGATATAAAAAGGGCTGGAATACGCTTTGCACATATCTTAAAATAAGAGTTCCTTTTGATGATTTAGACTTTTTTGAAAGTCATAAAGATTTGATTACCCAGACAGCAAGCTCCATATATGATAAACAAGGTGATAATGTATTAGTGGATACTATTTTAGTACCACTTCCAGAGAATTACGAAGTAATTAACTTTAGTCAGTTGAAAATTAGTGATGTGGTTTCACAAGCTATTGAAGACGCTGAGTCTTTTATGAGTAATGGTGAATATCAACGTGCCTTTGACAGAGTTCACACTGCTTTTCATGGATATTTAATTGAAATACTAAAAAAATATGAAATTACAGTTCCTAGAGACGAAAATCTATCTAAATTATATAGTAGGATACAACAATTAATTGAAAAAGAAATTCAACCTACTGAACTTGCTGATATAGTGAAGACAACGATAAGGTCATCAAATGGAATGATTAGCTCTCTTAATGAAGCAAGAAATAGGCATTCACTTGCACACCCTAATACAAATATTATTGGAAAGAGAGAAGCAAAACTAATAATAGGTATTTCAAGTACAGTTACAGATTATATTAGCGGATACCTTGATAAGTAGCGTCATTAACTGATTGCTACTTTTTTTATGACTATTTTTATAAAAAGGATGTGATAAGAATTGGAAATGAAAGTCTATGTGGCAAATTTAGGACGGTATAATGAAGGTGAATTAGTCGGAGCATGGTTTACTCCACCAATTGATGAGGAAGAAATGGCAGAAAGAATCGGTTTAAATGAGGACTACGAAGAATATGCAATACATGATTTTGAGCTTCCTTTTGATGTGGACGAATACACGCCGATTAGTGAAATCAACCGTCTATGTGAAGCCATTCAAGAAATCGAAGGTACACCTATTTATAATGAACTCAAAGAAATTCAAGGCATGTGGTTTAGTAGCTTGGAAGAATTACTGGAAAACAAAGAGGATATTCATTGTTATAGTGATTGTGATTCGATGGAAGATGTCGCCCGTTATTACGTGGAAGAAACAGGACAGCTTGGTGAAGTCCCTTCCAATTTACAAAATTATATTGACTACCAATCTTTGGGACGTGATATGGAAATAGAGGGTAATTACCTAGTTACCTCTCATGGGGTATTTGAATATTGTCAGTAAGTTTAACAATCCGTGTTATAATTAAATTAATAAATAGCACGGAGAGGTATAAATTATGGTAAATGTATTTGAAAATCTTAAACTATTAAAACTAGACATGAAAGATAAAGGCTGGGTGATAGATTCCTTTTACTTTCGTTACAAACAGCAAAATTATATTGTACTTGTTAAGCTATTTGAAAAAGAGGAAAAAGTTCCAGAATATGCTCTGTTAAAACTAGAATTTTTAAAGGAAAACGATTTTTCAGATATGCTAGCTGTCTATGCTAATTCGGTAAAATTATATACAGACACGAAAACAATAAGAGAATATTTTGGTATCGAATACAGTAGTAACTTGGGAGATGTTTTATTTCAATTTAGCCAAACTCTTGCTCGATTTATTCCGACAGAAGTTAGTGAGAAGAAAAATGAAGACCAAAAAGAAGCCATGTGTTTCTCATTAAGTCAAAGTGATTCAGAAGATCCCAGAAAAAAATATTGTTTTTCAGTTAGAAGAAATCCTTTAAAGGGAAATGGTGAGCTGGGAAAACGAAGTCCTTTTAATGACAATAAAACGAGATTGTATAGACCCAGCTTATATGAACGATTAGGGTCAGATACCAATTTAAGTTTCAGATATTCAATGAATCCAGATGATGAAGAAACTGATGAAGGTATTATTGCAAAATGGACAAAAAATAAAATTGAATAGTTAAAGCATTGAAAGAGCAATCACCTATTTTGATTGTTCTTTTTCTATTTTTACGGAAAGGACGTGAAGACATGAAAAAAATAAGAAGTTACACCAGTATTTGGTCAGTAGAAAAAGTGATTTATGCGATTAATGATTTACAACTCCCTTTCCCAATTACCTTTACGCAAATGACATGGTTTATCGTTTCTTTGTTTGTCGTCATACTCTTTGGCAGTTTACCACCACTTTCTCTGATTGACGGAGCACTACTCAAATACTTAGGGATTCCCATTGTTCTCACTGGGTTCATGTGCCAAAAGACCTTTGACGGAAAGAAACCCTATGGATTTCTAAAGTCTATCATTACCTATGCTCTACGCCCTAAAGTAACCTACGCTGGCAAACAAATACGATTAAAAAAAGAAACAATGAATGAATCGATTACGATTGTAAGGAGTGAACAACTAGATGGCATATCCGATTAAATATATGGAAGATAATCTCGTATTTAATCATGATGGCGAAGTATTCGCTTATTATGAATTAATTCCCTATAATTACAGTTTTTTAAGTTCCGATGAAAAAATTCAAGTTCATGATAATTTCTGTCAATTGATTGCCCAAAATCGTGATGGCAAGATTCATGCTCTGCAACTAGCAACCGAATCAAGTATTCGAGCCACACAGGAACAATCGAAAAAAGAAATCACTGGACGATTAAAAGAGATAGCTTACGAAAAAATAGATGAACAGACCGAAGCGTTAATTTCTATGATTGGTGACAATCAAGTAGACTATCGCTTTTTTATTGGTTTTAAACTCTACCTCAATGAACAGGAAGTATCCGTAAAAAATGTTGGGAAAGAAATTCAAAAAGCATTTGCGGAATTCTTTCATGGTGTGAATCACAAATTAATGGGCGATTTTGTTTCTATGCCTATGGCGGAAATCGAACGCTTTTCTAAGATGGAACAGTTGTTAGAAAGTAAATTATCCAGACGCTTTCAGATTCGTAAATTGGAGAAAGATGATTTTGGTTATATTATTGAACATCTTTACGGGCAAACAGGTGTCCCTTTTGATGACTACGACTACCATTTACCGAAACGATACGAAGATAAAAAAGTGTTGGTAAAGAAATACGATATTCTCAAACCCACTCGCTGTTTAATCGAAGAAAATCAACGCTATTTACGGATTGAACAGGAAGATACCACTACTTATGTGGCGTATTTTACAATTAATAGTATTGTTGGTGAATTGGATTTCCCTAATAGTGAAATTTTTTATTACCAGCAACAGCAGTTTACTTTCCCCGTTGATACCAGTATGAATGTTGAAATTGTCGCCAATAAAAAAGCCTTATCTACCGTTCGCAATAAAAAGAAAGAACTGAAAGATTTAGATAGCCACGCATGGGAAAGCGACAACGAAACCAGTACTAATGTGGTGGACGCTTTAGAATCTGTCGATGAATTAGAAAGTAATTTAGACCAAACCAAAGAATCTATGTACAAACTAAGCTATGTGGTACGGGTATCGGCAAAGAATTTGGACGAGCTGAAACAACGTTGTGATGAAGTAAAAGATTTTTATGATGATCTGTCTATCAAATTAGTACGACCTTTTGGCGATATGCTAGGCTTGCATAATGAATTTATTCCCTCAAGCAAGCGATATATCAATGACTATATTCAATATGTCACGTCGGATTTTTTGGCTGGTCTTGGTTTCGGTGCTACACAAATGATTGGTGAAAATTCTGGTATTTACGTCGGTTACAATCTCGATACAGGCAGAAATATTTATCTCCAACCTAGCCTTGCAAGTCAAGGAATTAAAGGCTCTGTAACAAATGCATTAGCGTCCGCTTTTATTGGTTCATTAGGTGGCGGAAAATCATTCTCTAACAATATGCTGGTCTATTATTCAGTACTCTTTGGCGGACAGGCAACCATTGTTGACCCAAAAGCTGAACGTGGTGAATGGAAAGAAACCTTACCTGATATTGCCCATGAAATCAATATTGTTAATCTCACGAGTGAGAACGACAATAAAGGGTTACTTGACCCTTATGTGATTTTAAAACTCCCGAAAGATTCAGAAAGCCTTGCCATTGATATTCTCACGTTCTTAACAGGTATTTCCAGCCGAGATAGCGAGAAGTTTCCTGTCCTGCGTAAAGCTATTCGGAGTGTAACTCAAAGCAAACAACGAGGGTTGTTATTGGTGATTGATGAATTGCGAAAAGAAGATACGCCCATCAGCAATAGTATTGCTGACCATATCGAAAGCTTTGTCGATTATGATTTTGCCCATCTGTTATTCAGTGATGGCAGTGTCACCCAATCCATTAGCTTGGAAAAACAACTCAATATTATTCAAGTGGCAGATTTGGTCTTACCCGATTCCAATAGCTCTTTTGAAGAATACACTACCATGGAATTATTAAGTGTGGCAATGCTGATTGTCATTAGTACCTTTGCTTTAGACTTTATCCACTCTGACCGTTCCATTTTTAAAATTGTTGACCTTGATGAGGCTTGGAGTTTTTTACAAGTGGCACAAGGAAAAGCTCTATCTATGCGATTGGTTCGAGCAGGACGTGCCATGAATGCAGGGGTCTATTTCGTTACTCAAAACGCGGACGATTTACTAGATGAAAAGATGAAGAATAATATTGGCTTGAAATTTGCCTTTCGTTCCACTGACCTAGTGGAAATCAAAAAGACCTTAGAATTTTTTGGTGTGGACAAGGAAGATGAAAACAATCAGAAACGCTTACGTGAATTAGAAAATGGACAATGTTTAGTTTCAGACATCTATGGTCGTGTAGGGGTTATGCAGTTTCACCCGATTTTTGAAGAGTTGCTTCATGCCTTTGATACCAGACCGCCTGTGCGAAATGAGGTGGAAGAATGACACAAAAACAAAAGAAATTTCTTCACTATAGTTGGATAACGCTCCTTTGTGTGGGCGTTATTTTACTTTTATTAGGCACGCTGGGCAATGCAGTACAAGCGACAGGCTTAGTTGATGAAACCATTGATACAAGCAATGAATACTCCAAGTATGGTTTGAATCAATATCAGCTTGATTATTATGTGGACAATAGCTGGGGCTGGCTTCCATGGAATTGGAGTGATGGCATAGGACAATCGGTGATGTATGGATTGTATGCCATTACTAATTTTATTTGGACAATTTCTCTTTATCTATCGAACGCCACAGGTTATTTGGTGAAAGAAGCCTATACCTTAGATTTCATTAGTCAAACATCCCAAGCAATTGGCGAAAACATGCAGACGATTGCAGGCATTACACCGAATGGCTTTTCCAGTTCAGGGTTTTATGTCGGTTTCCTCCTTCTTTTTATTCTCATTGTTGGAATCTATGTTGCCTATACAGGATTGGTTAAGCGAGAAACGACGAAAGTGATACGAGCTGTTTTAAACTTTGTCGTGGTGTTTATTCTATCGGCTTCCTTTATTGCGTATGCACCCGATTATATTGCGAAAATCAATGATTTTTCCAAAGATGTCAGTACCGCCAGTCTGAATATTGGGACAAAAATTGTTCTTCCTAACACGGATAGTCAAGGGAAAGACAGTGTGGACATGATACGTGACAGCTTATTCTCTGTTCAAGTAAAGCAACCATGGCTATTGCTTCAATATGGCTCCACTGATGTAGAAGCGTTAGGGGAAGAACGTGTGGAAAGTTTATTGTCTACCAGTCCAGATACAAACAATGGTGAAGATAGAGAAAATGTAGTGATTGAAGAAATTGAAGATCATGACAATACCTATTTAACCCTACCGAAGACGATTTCCAGATTAGGAACAGTCTTCTTTTTGTTTGTATTCAATATTGGTATCTCGATTTTTGTTTTCCTTCTAACAGGAATCATGATTTTTTCGCAAGTGCTATTTATTATTTTCGCTATGTTTTTGCCAATCAGTTTCCTATTAAGTATGTTGCCGAGTTTTGATGGCATGGGCAGGCATGCCATTACCAAGTTATTTAATGTGATTATGACAAGGGCTGGTATTACCTTGATTATTACCGTTGCCTTTAGTATTTCCACTATGCTTTATTCGCTGTCAGCAAGTTCTCCCTTTTTCATGATTATGTTTTTACAAATTGTGACCTTTGCAGGGATTTATTTTAAACTGGGCGATTTAATGAGCCTATTCTCTTTACAAAGCAACGACTCTCAAAACATGGGCAGACAAGTGTTTCGCAGACCTCGTCAAATGATGAATCGACAAACCAGAAGATTTCAACGCAGTATGAGTAAGATTTTTCGTGGAAAAGCAGGGTCAACGAAGCAAAAGACAATGACAACAAAGCAGAATCAAACCAATAAAGCTAACCATACTCGTCAAAATGAACGGACTACACCAAAGAAAGAAACAGCACTTTCCAATGTGAAAAAGCAACAAGGCGGTATCGGGCAACGATTAGGTGAAAAGACAGCCCATGTATTGGACACGAAAAATCGTCTAGTCAATAAAAGAAAGCAGGCTAAACAACAGATACAGGCGACACCAACCCATGTCAAATATGCCCTTCATCAAGGAAAAGAGAATGTCACTCATAATGTAACAGACTTTAAACAATCTATGGCAGATACCAAAGCTCAACGCAAACAACAGCGTATGAACCAGCAGGAGCAAAAACGAAAGAACATTGTTCAAAAGCGTTTGGAGCTGGATAAAGCAAAAGAAAAAAGACGAAAAGAAAACCCATCATCTCCTGTTCAGAATAACCAGCAGCATGTTCGCAAGCGTCAGCAAACCGTCACGCCTGTTTTGTCACAAAACACTAAACGTGAAAATCATCAGCGACCATTGAAAAAAGAGCAAAAACAAAAGACACCACCGAAGCAATTCAATCAGAGGAAGCTAAATAAAAGAACGGATAAGCGAGGACAACAAACATGAAGCTAAAAATAACAGTGATTTGTAGTGTGGTCTTCTCTCTCTTCTTTTTTCTCTTATTATTCCTAGTCATTTTCTTTGCAGATGATACGGACAGTGGCGAAAACAACAAGGATTCTTCTATTTCACAAGGCGGTGTGACCGTTTCACCAGAAGTGTTGGCACACCGTCCGTTGATTGAAAAATATGGTAAGGAATATGGGATTGAAGACTATGTTTCTTATATCTTAGCCATTATGCAAGTGGAATCGGGCGGTACAGCAGAAGATGTTATGCAAAGTTCCGAATCTTTGGGTTTACCGCCCAACAGTTTGAGTACCGAAGAGTCCATCAAACAAGGGGTTAAATATTTCAGTGAATTATTAACCAGTGCAGAACAACAAGGAGTGGATATAGATTCTGTTATCCAATCTTATAATTATGGCGGTGGCTTTTTAAATTATGTGAGGAGTCATGGGAAAAAATATACCTATGAATTAGCCGAACAGTTTTCTAAAGAGAAGTCGGGTGGTCAAAAAGCAGACTATCCCAATCCCATAGCCATACCTGTGAATGGTGGTTGGCGATATAACTATGGAAATCAGTTTTATGTTCAGTTGGTTTCACAATACCTAACCGACACTTCCCCAACAGAATTTGATGATGAAACCGTGCAAGTCATTATGGACGAAGCCTTGAAATACGAAGGGTTTCCCTATGTCTTTGGAGGGGCGTCGCCTACCACCTCTTTTGATTGTAGTGGCTTAATACAATGGGTGTATGACAAAGCTGGCATTTCTCTCCCTCGTGTCGCCCAAGATCAGTATGACGCTACGCAAGAAATCTCTATGGAAGAAGCCCAAGCAGGCGACCTTATCTTCTTTCATTCAACCTATAATGCAGGCACATATGTGACTCATGTGGCGATATATTTAGAGGGAAATCGCTTTTATCATGCAGGCGACCCAATCGGTTATGGCGACTTAAGCAGTCGTTATTGGCAAGACCATCTGATTGGGGCTAGACGTGTTATTCATAACTAAGAAAGGAATGAATCAAATGATTATAAAAATCGAGCGAAAAGAAAAGAAGGAGAAACCAAAGAAATCTAAAAAACCGAGCAAGCAAAGAAAAGTTCCGATGATTAAAGTTGGCACGCATAAGAAATTAACCTTTGTTTTATGGGTTTTATTGATTGGTAGTGTCGGATTTGGAATCTATAAAAATTTTACTGCCATTGACACTCATACTGTCCGTGAAACAGAAATCATTAAACAGCAGATTGTCGATACCAACCAAGTAGAAAGTTTTGTGAAATCCTTTGCGAAAGACTACTTTTCGTGGCAACAATCCCAAGAAGCCATTGATAAACGAAATGAAAAATTGACCCATTATTTGACGGAAGAATTGCAGGTATTAAATGAAGAAATGATTCGTAAGGATATTCCTACTAGTTCTAGTGTGAACGATATACAGGTGTGGCAGGTTTCTCAAGTGAATGAGAACACCTTTGAGGTACTGTTTTCTGTTGAACAAGTTATTACCGAAGACAAAGACAAGGAAACTATATCGTCTAGCTTTCATGTGGTTGTCCATATAGATGAATCAGATAATATGGTTATTATCAAAAATCCGACAATGAGTAAGAAACCTCAAAAATCGGACTACCAACCCAAACAGCTAGAAAGTGACCATACAGTAGATACAGAAACGATGGACGAAATCACTAGCTTTTTAGAAACGTTCTTCCAGCTCTATCCTACCGCCACAGAAAAAGAATTGACTTACTATGTAAGTAATCATGTGTTACCTATGATTAACAAGGAATATGTTTTCGAGGAATTGGTGAATCCTATCTTTACCAGAAAAGATAACCAAGTAATCGTGAATGTCGCTGTGAAATATTTAGATCAAGAAACAAAGGCAACCCAAATCTCGCAATTTGAGTTGATATTAGAAAAACAAGATAATTGGAAGATTGTAAAATAACAAATATTGGTACATGATTACAGATACTTTGTAATCATGTACTCTTTTTGATAAAAAATTGGAGATTCCTTTACAAATATGCTCTTACGTGCTATAATTTAAGTATCTATTTAAAAGGAGTTAATAAATATGCGGCAAGGTATTCTTAAATAAACTGTCAATTTGATAGCGGGAACAAATAATTGGATGTCCTTTTTTAGGAGGGCTTAGTTTTTTGTACCCAGTTTAAGAATACCTTTATCATGTGATTCTAAAGTATCCGGAGAATATCTGTATGCTTTGTATGCCTATGGTTATGCATAAAAATCCCAGTGATAAGAGTATTTATCACTGGGATTTTTATGCCCTTTTGGGCTTTTGAATGGAGGAAAATCACATGAAAATTATTAATATTGGAGTTTTAGCTCATGTTGATGCAGGAAAAACTACCTTAACAGAAAGCTTATTATATAACAGTGGAGCGATTACAGAATTAGGAAGCGTGGACAAAGGTACAACGAGGACGGATAATACGCTTTTAGAACGTCAGAGAGGAATTACAATTCAGACAGGAATAACCTCTTTTCAGTGGGAAAATACGAAGGTGAACATCATAGACACGCCAGGACATATGGATTTCTTAGCAGAAGTATATCGTTCATTATCAGTTTTAGATGGGGCAATTCTACTGATTTCTGCAAAAGATGGCGTACAAGCACAAACTCGTATATTATTTCATGCACTTAGGAAAATGGGGATTCCCACAATCTTTTTTATCAATAAGATTGACCAAAATGGAATTGATTTATCAACGGTTTATCAGGATATTAAAGAGAAACTTTCTGCCGAAATTGTAATCAAACAGAAGGTAGAACTGTATCCTAATGTGTGTGTGACGAACTTTACCGAATCTGAACAATGGGATACGGTAATAGAGGGAAACGATGACCTTTTAGAGAAATATATGTCCGGTAAATCATTAGAAGCATTGGAACTCGAACAAGAGGAAAGCATAAGATTTCAGAATTGTTCTCTGTTCCCTCTTTATCATGGAAGTGCAAAAAGTAATATAGGGATTGATAACCTTATAGAAGTTATTACTAATAAATTTTATTCATCAACACATCGAGGTCCGTCTGAACTTTGCGGAAATGTTTTCAAAATTGAATATACAAAAAAAAGACAACGTCTTGCATATATACGCCTTTATAGTGGAGTACTACATTTACGAGATTCGGTTAGAGTATCAGAAAAAGAAAAAATAAAAGTTACAGAAATGTATACTTCAATAAATGGTGAATTATGTAAGATTGATAGAGCTTATTCTGGAGAAATTGTTATTTTGCAAAATGAGTTTTTGAAGTTAAATAGTGTTCTTGGAGATACAAAACTATTGCCACAGAGAAAAAAGATTGAAAATCCGCACCCTCTACTACAAACAACTGTTGAACCGAGTAAACCTGAACAGAGAGAAATGTTGCTTGATGCCCTTTTGGAAATCTCAGATAGTGATCCGCTTCTACGATATTACGTGGATTCTACGACACATGAAATTATACTTTCTTTCTTAGGGAAAGTACAAATGGAAGTGATTAGTGCACTGTTGCAAGAAAAGTATCATGTGGAGATAGAACTAAAAGAGCCTACAGTCATTTATATGGAGAGACCGTTAAAAAATGCAGAATATACCATTCACATCGAAGTGCCGCCAAATCCTTTCTGGGCTTCCATTGGTTTATCTGTATCACCGCTTCCGTTGGGAAGTGGAATGCAGTATGAGAGCTCGGTTTCTCTTGGATACTTAAATCAATCATTTCAAAATGCAGTTATGGAAGGGATACGCTATGGTTGTGAACAAGGATTGTATGGTTGGAATGTGACGGACTGTAAAATCTGTTTTAAGTATGGCTTATACTATAGCCCTGTTAGTACCCCAGCAGATTTTCGGATGCTTGCTCCTATTGTATTGGAGCAAGCCTTTAGAAAAGCTGGAACAGAATTGTTAGAGCCATATCTTAGTTTTAAAGTTTATGCACCACAGGAATATCTTTCACGGGCATATAACGATGCTCCCAAATATTGTGCAAATATCGTAAATACTCAACTGAAAAATAATGAGGTCATTATTATTGGAGAAATTCCTGCTCGATGTATTCAAGATTATCGCAATGATTTAACTTTTTTTACAAATGGGCTTAGTGTTTGTTTAGCAGAGCTAAAAGGATATCAGGTTACCACTGGCGAACCTGTTTGCCAGACCCGTCGTCTAAATAGTCAGATAGATAAAGTAAGATATATGTTCAATAAAATAACTTAGTGCGTTTTATGTTGTTATATAAATATGGTTTCTTATTAAATAAGATGAAATATTCTTTAATATAGATTTGAATTAAAGTGGAAAGGAGGAGATTGTTATTATAAACTACAAGTGGATATTGTGTCCTATTTGTGGAAATAAAACAAGACTACGAATACGAGTGGATACTATACTTAAAAATTTCCCTTTATACTGCCCCAAATGTAAGAACGAAACTTTAATTAATGTTCAAAAAATGAATATAATAACAATCAAAGAGCCAGACGCCAAGACGCAGAGCCGATAATTTGAGAAATGAAACTCTCATCTTATCGGCTCTTTTTGTTTATCTGAATTTTACTGACTAGCCTTCAATATTTCTTGCTTCATTGATACCTTTTGCTAGTGCTTCCATTAAGGATAGTTCTTTGTCTGTAAAGCTATCCATGTATTTTTCTACCTGTAACCTTCGAGTGCTTTTAATCAAATTATCTGTAGGTAAGAAAAATTCATCAATAGATACATGGAGTAATGATACAAGATCATACAGCACTTGTGTACTTGGGTGTTGTCCTTTGTTTTCTATATTTGTTAAATAACGTGGGTCAATTTCAATCATTGTTCCCACTTGTTCACGAGTGAGACCCCGTTTCATTCGAGCCTCTTTAATCGCTAAACCAACGGCTCTAAAATCGTATTTATCTTCTTTTTTACGCATACTAAATCACCTCTATACATTTTACTGTTCCTATATAACCATAAACAGGTATAGAAAAACATGTTATATAGTTTATGAGTTCCTATAGAACACTGTGGAATTTATTAATGCGATGAATCCAATTTCAAATAGAAAGGTCGCTGATTTTATTTACCTATACAACTTTATAAAATTTAGTCATACTCCTAGAAAGTAGATAAAATTGGCGACTTAATGGAGGGAAAAGTCGCCATGAGAAAGATAATCTGTCATCTAGTTCTCTTAATTAAGTTCTTATCAAAAAAACTTATCCACCTGTACTGGATAGATATGACCATCAATGTGGTTTTGCAGATTACATAGATAGAAAAATCAAAGCATATGAACAGAGAAAACAATCTGTTTATGTGCTTTTTTGGTCACTTAATAAATATCTTTTAGGATTTCTCTTCATTTATGCAACAAATCCCCCTTTCGTGTCGGGGCTTAGTATGAAGGGAGATAAAGAAGCACATGCCACTCCCTTTCACGACAGAAAGGGGGTGAAAAGCATGAAACCATCTTCTTTTCAAGAAACCATAGAAAATCAGTTTGACTATATCTGCAAACAAGTTATTGAAGATGAACGAAAAGATTACTTCAAACATCTAGACAGACTATCAGCAAAAGAAGTCTCGTTTTCTGATATAGATAACTACCTTGTCAACTCTTTTTCTACTGTTGATACGTACGTCACTGATTTCCAACTATTTAAATTATTTGGATTAAGAATCAATGTTGAAAGTGATTTATTAAGTGAAGCCCAGCGTCATCTTTCAGAGAAAAAACGGAACATTATTTTACTTCATTACTTTATGGATATGAGTGATGTGGAGATTGCGGAGTTACTAAATTTGAATCGTTCGACTGTTTATCGTCATCGAATAAGTGGACTAGCCATGATTAAAGAATTCATGAAGGAGTGTAAAGAATGAAAACAGCCTATCCAAGGGTTCCCTTCCCCCTCATTGTAAAGGCGACAGATGGCGACGTGGAAGCAATTAATCAGATTGTTAAACATTATCGAGGGTATACCTCAAAACGTTCATTACGTCGCATGACAGACGAATATGGAAATTCTCATATGGTTATTGATGAAACCCTACGTGGCAGAATGGAAACGAAACTCATCTCTAAGATTTTATCGTTCGAAATTAAATAGTCCCATTTTTTCGTGGAAGCGTGTCGAATCGTATCCACGCTTCCCAATTTGGGAGGTTTGTTATTCCATCAAAGCATATTGTGTGTTCAGTAGGTTTTGATAGGCTAACAAGCCAAACGTTCTTTGACAACCAAATAAAGGCAATCGAATACGTTTCGGTAAGAAAAGAGCTGATGAACTAACACGCCATGACCTACAAAATTAGTGAGCGATTCATGTTAGTAATTCGAAAGTAATCTTTAGCAGGATTGCTGCCATGACTTTCTTATCGTGATAATGATACTCCCGTATAGCCATAGTCCGAGCGTTAGAAGCGTCACAGGCAATGGGTACGGCTACATGAGAACCATGCAGAAGTGAAATTCCTGTGAGCTTTGCTAGAGCTGTTCGATTGCTAAGATATTCTTCTCTTGTCAGTGTATTATTATAAAACTATTTGATATAATTATAGGTGAATATTGGAGTTTTCCTAGCCTATAATTGGGAAAGGAGTAATAATGATAACGGTCACAAAAAAGGATTTAGTTGAGCTAGGATATGGAACTTCTTTTTCAGCAGACATCATAAAAAAAGCAAAAGAATTGATGATTACAAAAGGGCATATCTACTATCAATCTCGAAAGATAGATAGAGTCCCTCGTGAAGCTGTTGAAGAAATTCTAGGAATTCGGTTTTCAAATGAAAACAGGTCTGAGTAGTTTTTGCACAGTAAGGAGTAAAAACTATGGTTAAAGACCCAATAAAAAAAGCAAAGAATGGAACCTATTATTTTCGTGCAAATCTAGGTTATGATTCTAAAGGGAAAAAAATTCAAAAATATCGTAGTGGATTCACTACTAAAAAAGAAGCAAGAGAAGAATATTCGAAACTGCTATTGATGAAACCAGAAGAATTAAGTGAGAATAAGGATAAAATGACGTTTAAACATTATATCTTTGAAATTTTCCTTCCATGGTATAAGACACAGGTAAAGCTCAGAACATATGAAAATCGCTTACCAACTATTAAGAAGCATTTCTCTTATTTTGATAAAATGGCTGTTTCCGATATTGAGCCTATTGATGTGCAAAATTGGCAACTAAAATTATCAAAGAAGTGTAAGTCTTCTTATGTAAGAGCTGTTCAAGGACTATTTTCAGTTGCTATGGATCGAGCAATTGTCCTTGGGATAACCACCACAAATCCATCTAAGATTATTGGCAATGTGAAAAAGCAAAAGTCTAAAATTGAATTTTGGACAAAAGAAGAATTTGAAAAAGTAATCTCTCTAATTTACAAAGAAGATTACTATCAACACTTTTTATTTATCTCTCTGTGGTTTTTATTTATGACTGGAATGCGAATTGGTGAAGCTACTGCCATTCAATGGGAAGATATTGATTTTGACTCAGGAGTACTAACCATCAACAAAACACTCTATTACAAGAATCAATCGAATTATAGATTTGTTGAACCAAAAACAAAGGCGAGCGTTCGTCATATTGTATTAGATAAATGCACATTAACTTATTTATCCGAATGGAAGGAAGTACAACAAAATCTAATTCAGACAGACTTTGTAATGAGCTATAACGGTATTCCTACCCAAAAACATACACTATCATATGCTATTGAACGCTATGCTAAGCTGGCTGGTATCCATCGAATCAGAATCCATGGGTTACGGCATTCTCATGCTTCCTTGTTAATCAGTATGGGAGAAAATCCACTTATCATTAAAGATCGTCTAGGACACGAAGATATTGAGACGACTTTAGGAACGTATGGACATCTTTATCCTAACAGTAATTTCGAGGTAGCTAACAAATTAAATGGAGCCATTTCCTTTAAAGAAGCAAAACAAAATTATGATACTTCACCAAAGAATCAATTTACTGTAGACTACTTGCGAAACAAAGAAATGAAAAAAGTGCAATAAAAGTGCAGTAAAAAGATAAGAAGAGCCAGAAACCCTTGGTATAAGAGGATTTCTAGCTCTCCTACAACTACTCCCACTCAACTGTTGCAGGTGGTTTACTTGTAATATCATAGACGATGCGGTTAACGTGGTCCACTTCGTTTACGATACGTACAGAAATCTTTTGAAGGACATCCCAAGGAATCTTTGCAAAGTCAGCTGTCATACCATCGATAGAAGTGATCGCACGGATTGCAATCGTGTAGTCATACGTACGACCGTCACCCATAACCCCAACTGAACGAACACCTGTATTAACTGTGAAGTATTGCCAGATATCGCGGTCAAGACCAGCTTTAGCGATTTCTTCACGAAGGATAGCATCTGACTCACGAACGGTTTCTAGTTTCTCTTCAGTGATTTCACCCATGACACGGATAGCAAGTCCTGGTCCTGGGAATGGTTGGCGCCATACGATATGGTCTGGCATACCAAGCTCTGTACCAAGGGCACGAACTTCATCTTTATAGAGAGTGTTGAGTGGTTCGATCAATTCAAATTGCATGTCTTCTGGAAGACCACCCACGTTGTGGTGTGACTTAATAGTTTGAGCTGTATCTGTACCAGACTCGATCACGTCTGTGTAAAGCGTACCTTGAGCAAGGAATTTCACATCTTTGAGCTTGCTTGCTTCGTCATCGAATACATACACAAACTCGTTACCGATGATTTTACGTTTTTGTTCAGGGTCAGAAACGCCAGCAAGTTTATCAAGGAAACGTTTAGCAGCGTCTGCTTTGACGATATTCAAACCAAACTTACCACCAAGCATATCCATAACTTGGTCTGCTTCTCCTTTACGAAGAAGACCGTGGTCTACGAAGATACAGATCAATTGATCGCCAATAGCCTTTTGGAGAAGAACCCCAACGACAGATGAGTCAACCCCACCTGATAGACCAAGAAGGACACGTTTATCACCGACGGTTTCACGAATTTTTTGGATCTGCATATCAATGAAGTTATCCATTGACCAGTCGCCTTTAGCCTTACAGATGTTAAGAGCAAAGTTACGAAGGATATCATTTCCGTATACAGAATGACGAACTTCTGGGTGGAATTGGATACCGTAAATATGTTTATCAGGGTTTTCAATGGCTGCATAAGGGCAGTCAGCTGATGTACCTGTACGAACAAAGTCAGAAGGAATTTCAGTAACTGCATCACCATGGCTCATCAATACAGTTTGTTCATCAGGTGTTGATTCAAAAAGAGCTGATGGTGTATGTGTTAGGGTTGATTGACCGTATTCACGATTTCCAGCATCACCTGCAGGAACAACTTTTCCTCCAAGTTTATGGGTCAATAACTGCATACCGTAACAAATTCCCAAAATAGGAATTCCAAGTTCGAAGATTTCTGGGTCAATATCAAATGAACCATCTTCATATACAGAGTTAGGACCACCTGATAGAATAATTCCTACAGGATTGATTTCACGAACTTCAGCAGCTGAAATTTTATGGCTTTTTAGTTCTGAAAAAACACCAATCTCACGGATACGGCGTGAAATCAGCTGGTTGTATTGGCTACCATAGTCCAATACGATGATTTTTTCTACATCTTGCAAATCAGTTGAAATGTTGCTCATCTTTTTCCTTTCTCAAAAGAAATATCTTTTTTCAATATTCTATCACAAATAAGGGCGAATTACCAACTAAACAAGGCGAAGTTTGACTTTTTCTAGTTTATTGGGGTACAATAGAGAAAAGATAGAAATGAAGTGAAAAATATGCTACCCGCTTATATGAAAATCCATGACCAGATTAAAAAGGATATTGACGAACATCGTTGGGCCATCGGTGAGAGGCTTCCCAGTGAACGAGATTTAGCAGAGCAGTTTGCGGTCAGTCGCATGACCCTCCGCCAAGCTATTTCCCTCTTGGTCGAAGAAGGAGTTTTAGAGCGCCGTGTAGGAAGCGGCACCTTTGTATCCAGTACACGTGTACAAGAAAAGATGAGAGGCACAACCAGTTTTACTGAAATTGTTAAGTCCCAAGGTAAAGTTCCCTCTAGCCAACTCATTTCCTACAGAAAAACCATTCCCAATGAGCAGGAAGTTGCCAAGCTAGGAATTTCTCCTACCGAAAATATTATCCGAATGGAGCGGGTTCGCTATGCCGACCAAGTTCCTCTAGTTTATGAAGTTGCTTCTATTCCTGAAAAATTCATTAAGGACTTTAAAAAAGAAGAAATCACTAGTCATTTCTTCCAAACCTTGCAAAAACACGGCTACCGTATAGGCAAATCACAGCAGACCATCTATGCTCGTCTTGCTAAAGAAAAGATTGCCCACTATTTGGAAGTTGAAAAAGGACATGCTATTCTTGGTTTGACTCAGGTTTCCTATCTAGAAGATGGT
Source organism: Streptococcus mitis B6 (assembly GCF_000027165.1). NCBI lineage: Bacteria > Bacillati > Bacillota > Bacilli > Lactobacillales > Streptococcaceae > Streptococcus > Streptococcus mitis. Next base: position 1,346,908 of record NC_013853.1, read on the forward strand.
ACTGCATTTGAATACGTAAAAAGTCAGTATGTAGGCGAACGCTTTGAATTTTATCTTGAAAATAATTAGATTACCACGCAAAAACTCTCTGTCACGGACAAAGAGTCTTTTTATTTTTCTAAGACTAAATCTTTCAACGAAATCAGAGTTACAGCAAACAATATCATTGTCATACCAAGAAAATCAATAGGATAAAATTGTTCATTCATAATTAGGAAGGCAAAGAAAACCGCCGAAATTGGCTCAATAGAAGCCAACAAGCTTGACTTGACCGGTCCAATCAGACTGGCTCCTTTTAAGAAGGCTGTATAGGCAAAGACAGTACCGATAAGGATAATGCCCGCAAATGCAAGGAGAAAATCAAGACTAGTTGGGATAGCAGTCTGTAGAACTCCTGTAAAAGGAAGGGCGACTAAACCTGCTATGACCATTCCCACACCAATGACCAAACTGCTCCCCCACTTCTTAATCAAGGCTATGGGCAAAATGATATAAAGTGCGTAAGTCAGAGCAGAAAAGAGACCCCAGAACAGACCGGCAGGTGTCATGGATAACTGGTCCAACTGCCCATGAGTGGCGATCAGAAAGGTCCCTCCGATGGCTAATATGATAGAAACAATCTCTCCCAGTGTCGGTGCTACCTTATCCTTGATACAGCTATAAATCAAAATCCCGACAGGGCAAACATACTGAAGCACCGTCGCGGTTCCTGCATTGGTTTCCTGAATAGCAGTTAGATAGGCAAATTGATTGAGGAAGAGGCCAATTAGAGCAAAAATGAGAAGAGACAGCAAACTCTTTCTATCCTTTAAAAAGGCCAGCATTTTATCCTTTGCAGTAGCATAAGCCAAGAGCATGAGAATTCCACCAGCGATTAAAAGACGCAAGTTGGTCAAAACCAGAGCCGAAATTCCGTGTGCCATCAGGTATTGGCCACTCGTTCCTGACAAGCCCCAAGCAATCCCAGCCACAACTGTTAATAGAGTCCCTTTTAAACTGTTTGACATGTCTCTCCTTACTCTTCTTTGCGAATCAAGTCCATCACTTGATTACGGTCTACAATCCATTGAGCCCTCTCATCCTTTTCATAGGTACGATTCGATAGAAAAATGACCGCTTCTTGATTCTGACGATTCCACATGATAAAGGTACCTGTATAGCCCGTATGGTCTAGCCAATCTCCATCCAAATTCCATGCCAAAGAACGTTCCTTGTCATCCAAAGGAGAAAAATTTTTACTCAAATCTCTTGCAAAATCATCTGCTAAATAGTTCTCTAAAAAGATTTGTAAATCCTTTACAGTCGAAAACAAACCAGCACTCCCTGCATGTCTGCCTAGGAGGCGAGCCTTGGGATCATGTACCAGACCTGCCTCGACACCTCTAACTGTTGGAACAGCATGCTCAACAGGCCCAAACTGGGTATCCGCCATTCCCCAAGGTTTCCAGACTTGCTCCTGTAAAATCTCATCCAAGTCTTGATTAAAGATTCTTTCCAAAACAAAACCCAAAAGTAAAAAATGGACATCCGAATAAAGAAAGGCTGGTTGACTTCGTCTCTTAAGATGAAACATCGCTTCCTTTAATTCAGGTGCTGTTAAAAGATCACGATTGGGAATAAAAGGATCAAGATCCGTAGCGTGGGTTAAGAGCTGGCGAATAGTAATATCTGGATAATCACTCTCAGCTAAAAAATCTGTTACTGGTCTGTCAATATCTAATTGACCTCTTTCCCACAAGAAGGTAAAAACCGTTCCAACCCCAACAACCTTGCTGACACTAGCTAGGTCGTAAACTAGTCCTGCCTCAGTCTGCAAGCCATGCTCTGGGTCACTCTTGCCTAAATAGAACTCCGTCCATTGATAGTCCTTAAAATACGCAAAAGAGGCTCCGGGATAAATCCCTGCCTCGATTTGTTCTTCTATTTTTTTAATAATCTTGGTCCACTTCATACTTCTTCAAACCACAATTCAACATTATTTCTATCTTTACCAAGGAAGAATTTTTCAGACTTAGGAATAAAATATTCAGTAGACTCAAACCTCTGGCGAAGACTTTCTATGTTTAGTTCATTGACCAAGAACTTGAGCATAGATAAGTCCCAAGTAACCGTATTGTCTACAGTCAAATCCTGTCCCTGAGCTGGGATAAAATCAAGTGATGCCCCAATTTCAGATGATCCTAAGAAACTTTCAACATCCGTTGGGAGGTGTATTTCAATAGAAATCTCAAATTTGCTTAAAGAAATTGATTCCAGATCTGTTTGAAATTCTGGCATTTCTCCTACTTCTACTAGGATTGCTCTATCATCTTCCGCATGAATCAGAATCAAATCATCTTCTGGAGAGTAAATTTCAAAAGCGTAGCCATTTTGACCTTTATATAATTGATGAATCGAATCTGTTTTAGCTAAGAGTCCTTCAATTTCTAAGGGATTTTCCACCTTGACAATCAATCTAGCTAGTTTTTTTCTTCCCTCTACCTTACGAGTTCGCATACTTGGAGCTTCTTCTAAAACCAACTTTTCTAAACCTGTTTGATCACCTAGTGACAGAAAGGCTGATTCTTCAAGCAAGGCCTTCATGCCAAGGGTTTCTATATAAAATGTTTCATTTAATTTTCTATTATTAACTTTTAAAGTAGGAATAATCCGTACAATTTGATTTACATTCATAAATTCCTCCAACTCTTTTATTTTAAAGGATTTTAGAATTTTTTACAAGATATTATGCTCAAATTTACCGATTTTTCGTAAAATGTCATCTAAAAAACCGAGGATTCCCTCGGTCTCAATTTCTTATAGGTAAAGGAATTTGAAGATAGCTACTGCCGCAATTGCTGCTGCGATCGGTGCTACTACTGGTACCCAAGAATACCACCATTTTGAATCACCTTTGTGCTCACCAAGAACTGATTTTGGAAGGAAAGCATGAAGGAGACGTGGTCCCAAGTCACGGGCTGGGTTCAAGGCAGGTCCTGTAGGGCCACCAAGTGATGTTACCAAGGCCATAACAAGGAATCCAAGTGCCAAGTGAGCAATTCCAAGACCAGATGTCATAAATGGTGCTACTTGTTCTTTAGCTTGATCAAGTGCTGCTGTTACTTGTTCTTGAGGAATAGTTTGACCTTGAGTAGTTGCTTGTGCAACTTGAGCATTAATAGCTGCTTGTGCTTTTGATACTAATTCAGCACCAAAGAAGTTTTTAGTCATTCCAAGAGCTGCAAAGAAAAGAACAAATGAACCAACAAACTCGTTTACAAAACCATTAATAGTTGACGCAAAGCGTGATTCTTTTGTACCATTATCCAAACTTGAAATGGTTGAGAAAGTACCCAAAATGTTGTTTGGATTTTCAGTTTTCAAGTAGTATGGGCGGTGTGTTGCCACAACCAAGGCTTGACCAAAGATAGCTCCCAAAACTTGTGCAAGGATATAAGGTGCAACCTGTGCCCAAGGGAAGAGACCGCTAATCGCAAGTCCAAGAGTGAAGGCTGGGTTAATGTGGTTACCTGATACGTTACCAAACATCAAGGCTGGGATCATAACCCCCATACCATAACCAACAGCGATAACGATCCAGCCACTTTGGTGACCTTTCGTACCTTTAAGTTCAACGTTGGCAACTGCACCATTTCCAAGAATGATCAAAATAGCAGTGGCCAAAAATTCAGTGGCATATTTAATTGCCCATGTGAAATCCATTTGATAGATTCTCCTTAAAATTTTTTAGACAATCCTTATTCTATCAATTTTTATATCTTTTAGCAACAGGTTTTCTAAAATAATGTATGAGAAAGCGGTTTTATTATGTAACTATTAGCATTCGTTACTTAACCCACTCACCATTATAGTTTACGTAGTAACCATCTACTGTGGTATTAACAGCTAGAGCACCTGAACCATACGCATAGTACCATTTACCATTGACTTGGAACCAGCCTGTCTTCATATCTCCATTACTTGCATTTAGGTAGTACCAAGTTGAACCATCTTGATACCAACCAGTTGCCATAGCTCCTGATGAACGGAGATAGTACCACTTGTTACCAAGGTTTTGCCAACCAGTTTTCATATCGCCATTTGGCTGATCTAAATAATACCAAGTGGTACCTTCTTGATACCAGCCAGTTACCATTGCGCCTGATGAACGGAGGTAGTACCACTTATTGCCAAGTTGATACCAACCAGTTTGCATGATTCCAGTTTTTGGATCCAAGTAGTACCATGGAGCAGGTTTGCTTCTATCAATGTCAATAGTAACATGAAAATCTTGAATCCAACCCTTAGCAACTTCACCAATTGGTAGTGGATTGTAAGAATCATCGCCAAAATTTCCTAGCTTATTTAAATAATACCAATTGCCGTCTTCATAAATCCAGCCTGTCTTTACAGCATAATTATTATCAAAATAATAAGTTCTCTTTTCAGCAGATAGAGGATATTGTTCACCATATACTTTTCCTGTATTTTCAGATGTTTTTGCCTCTAGTACTTGTTTATCTGTTTGTTCTAGCAAAGCTCCATCTGAGCTAAAATAATACCATTTTTGTTGGAGTCCAATTTCATTAATTGGTTGGTTATCTAATAAATTATCACGATAACCTGTTCCAGGAATTTCTAAGTATTGCCATCCAACTACCATTTCTCCTTTATCACCAAAATAGTAAGTTTTACCGTCTATTTTATGCCAATAGATTGCTTTGTGGTCATCTTTTACATAATATTTTCTATTATCCTTATCAACAAATTGGCCACCTGTGGTATCCGCAAATACAGTATTAGTAGCTAGCAAACCAAAGAAAAATACTGTTAGTCCAACTTGCATAGTTTTTTTCAAAAGTTTCATTTATATATACCTCCAATATTAAATTAACATACCAGATGAGGAGAAGTTATAAACTTTACCATTTGTCTATTCTTCTGAACAAACTGTTGATAGGGAATTGTATTACCAAATGCAAGAACGCTTAGTAATACAAATATAACTATTTTTTAATTCCACGATTTCTCCTCATCTTATATTGTGAACTTTCTTTCTGCTTAATTCTAACACACATATGAAGACCAGTCAAATTTTTATGTTTATTTTAACTTTTTTTTATTATTATAACGTATAAGCATTTTTATTTTGGATTTGCTATTTTTAACTAAAAGAAATATAATTAAATTAAGTAGAAAGGAATAATATTTTTTATGAATATACTCTCTGAGAAATTCAGAGTAAAGAGAAAAGAGTTAGGTCTCTCCCAACAAACTCTTGCAGAAGGAATTTGTGAACAAAGTCAGATTAGTAAAATTGAAAGAGGTCATTTTATTCCCTCCGCAGACTTGTTATTCAAACTCTCTCAACGACTTGAAGTCCCTTTGGATTACTTTTTCAATGAACAAATCGAAGTTAAGTCTAACCTCTCTCACTTCAAGCAATTATCTGCTCGCTTATTAGATGATAGGAATTATGACGATTTGGAATATATTTATAGAATAGAGATTGAACGAAGTACTTTTCTAACACTAGAAGACCGAACTTACCTTGAGTGGATTAAAGCTATTATTGACTTCTATCAATATGACAGTAAGTGTGAGGCTATTTCTTCATTGGAAAATATATTATTAAAAGTCTCCTCAAATACTCTGATTTATTTAAAGGCATTGAATACTCTATCTAATTTCTATTCCTTAGTGGGTCGCGAACAAGAATATGAGGCAAACTACTCTCATTTGATGGAGTTATATCAGACAAAAAATTTTGAGCACCAAGAGTTTTTATTTGGCTACATCAGAGTTCGTTACAACTACGCTCACTACCTAGTATCAAAGGAAAAATATAACGAAGCCATCCAAGAAGCTCTTGAGACGATTGAACTCTGTAAACAAAGACAGACAAGCTACCAACTGGCTCCCCTACTTATTCTTGTAGGAAATGCTGGAGCCAAATTTCTAGACAAAGAACAAGTCAAAAATTATTATATAGAAGCAAGAGAGTTATGTAAGATTTATAACAATCCTTTAATGTTGATGAAGATAGAAAATTATTTGAAGGAATTAGATACTGTTTAGTTAATCTTGACATTATAGTTTTTCTGAAACGTTAAATAACCTGTAAGGCTGATAGTGAAATTAATACTATCAGTCACACAATAAAAAACTAAACAAATTGATTAGGAAACTCAAACTAAGTTCCAACAATACTTTGGGAACTACAGTCTACTACTTCAGATTCAGTTCACTATAATTTCTAAACGAATCTTATGATAGCTACCTTGTTAGGATGCTCTTATTTTTTATCAGACAAAACAAAAGGATTAAGGAGGTGCAATTCCTTAATCCAAGAGTTCTTATTCTTGACGTTGTCCGAAATCAGCAATCATCTGCTCCATTTCTTGTCTGCTCGGAGTTGTCAGCATATACAGGTAATCTCCTTGAAGTTCCGCAAAGGCTGCTGGCATGATTTTTTTAACCTTGAACTGCTGGCTGTATTTGGCAAGCAAGTCCTCCTCAGAATAGACATAGTGAGCATTTGCACGACGGGATGTAGCTAAACAATATTGAGGTTCAAAGTCTGACGCTGGGAACTCTTCTCCTGCGACAATGGCTGCATATCCACGATAGAGGTCCAAGGAATGAGCAAAATTATAAACATCGATAGTGAAACCACCTGCAGGGCGATTATTGTACTCGATGGCAATATAATCATCCCCTTCACGGAAGAACTCAATATGGAAGAAACGTTCTTTCATACCAAATTCTTTGACAATTGCCTCACCATATTTACGTAATTTGGGATCCATATCCTTGAGAACGTAATAAGAATTGTCCATCTTGTACATCATGAGATCAAGCGGTGTATAGGCGTAGTCAAAGGTTGTTGAGAAGACAATCTTTCCATCCTTGTCTACGAGCCCATCAAAGGTGCAAATTTCGCTAGAGGTGACAAATTTCTCAAAGAAATAAACAGTCGAATGGTCCCATTCTTGCTTGAAGTGATTGACATCGTCTTCTGTCTCAAGTTTAAAGGTTGCGGCTGCTCCCACTCCATTATCAGGTTTAGCAATCATTGGCAGGCCGATTTCATTCACAGCTTGATCCACATCTGCTTCCGTCTTGATAACAGCTCCAGGTACCACGGGGACACCTGCTTTCTTGAAGAGTTTCTTCATTTCAGACTTAAATTTCGTCTTTTTTAGATCCTCTGGTTTGGCACCAAAGACATTGAATTGTTCTCTGAGTGTTGCATCCAGCTCAAGCCAGTATTCATTGTGAGATTCAATACGATCAATTGGGCCATGTTTATAAAATAGAAAAGCAACTGCACGTTTGACTTCGTCTGTGTTCTCAAGATTATCAACACGGAAATATTCTGTCAGGCTATTACGTAAAGGTTCATCCAATTGCTCGTAAGGCTCTTGACCAATTCCCAAGACGGTAATACCTTTATTGGCTAGTTCGATGGTAAACTGTTGAAAGTTTTGTGGATAGTAGGGAGAAATAACAAGGTAATTCATAGGTCACTCCTTTTATAAATAGAGATTGCCGAGGAAATAAGGCATTTGTTTGCGCCACCATTCCCAGTCGTGGGCGACATCATGTCCCCATTCAGCAAACCAGGCTGGAATTTGTTTCTGGTCAAAGGCTTCTTTGAGCTTGTAAAAGGATGGCAGACCGTCTTGTTCCCAAGCTCCAAGACCCGTACACAGCACAATCTCTGCCTGACGGTAACGGTCAATAAACCAGCCGTCGTTTTGGTTCCAGATATAATCTACTGGCGAGTTTTGGTAAATTGCATCGTCATTGTAGTAATCTCCGACAAAGAAACGTGCGTCGTAGACACCACTAAGAGCAATTACTTTGGTAAAGACATCTGGATGCTGGAGGAAGAAATTGAGTGCATGGTAGGCACCCATCGAACAACCTGTCGTCATCATGCCATCAAACCAACCTGTCTTGTGCTTGATAAAAGGAATGGCCTCCTCAATCACATAGCGCTCGTAGGCACGGTGCATCTCCGCCTGGTCGTGACTATTTTTCCAAGTGGCCAACCAGCTCTCACTATCTACACTGGATAGGGTAAAGAACTGAACACGACCTTCCTCGATAAAGGAAGCACAGGCATCAATCATGCCAAAATCATAGTATTCATTGTGACTGCCACCTGATGAAGCAAAGACCACAACTGGAATACCAGCATGACCATAACGATTAAGGTACATTTCACGGTTAAGATTGCCACTCCAGTGGCTAAGATGTTCAATATTCATTTCATTTTTTCCTTTCTTAACTTACCATTTTTCTGCAAAAAATCTCAGACAGTCGGGTAGATTTTCTGACCAAGGGATTTCACTATGGATAGCACCAGACTGAACTTTCAGCACAAGATTATCCAGATGTACTCCCCCTGCTATCAAATCATGGTAATAGCGTAGCGATGAATCAATGTAGGCTTGCTTGATATTGCCAGCCATCAAGGTCTTGTCCGTATTATCCGCTTCTTCCGTTCCCACATAGATGAAGATGCGCTGGTCAGGCGACAGTTTCTTGCGGTCAATATAGCGGTTAAAGGCTTCTTGGTGGAGCCAGTTAGCAGATGAAAAGACGCCCAAGCAACCAATTTGGTCTTGGTATTCCAAACCGATAAACTGGGTAATATTGCCTCCTAGTGAGGAACCAATCATGGCTGTATGCTGGCGGTCTGCTTTTGTACGATAAGTTTCATCGATAAAAGGCTTGACCACCTCCATCACAAACTCAGAATATTCCACACCCTTACCGCCAAATTGCTGTCCTGGGATAGGAGATTCTTGGAACTTCCAAGCCGCATACTCATTCATCCGCCCCATACCATCATTGTCAATGGCAACGACAATCATGCGACTGATATCAGGATTACGCTTAATAGCTGGGATAATCTTCCATGAATGGCCAATGAAAGACTCCTTGCTATAAAAAACATTTTGCCCGTCATGAAAGTAAACAACAGGATAGGAACGATCCGTGTCTTTCTCATAATCTTTAGGCAAAAGAACACGTACACGGCGTTCCTTACCTGTATAAGGAACCTTGAGTTTGTGTTCTTTCATTTTTAAATAAAAGTAGGATTGATTCATTGTCAGAAAACTCTCTATATTCAAAATTTTATTTTATTATATCACAATTATAGAAAAAAAGTTAGTTTTGCTTCCACTTTTGGAATTAAAAACTAACTTTTTCATTTAATTTTCTAAATTCTTTTGGATTTTCTGATTAGAGCAGATTGTCAATCAAGTCATCCACTTCATCTTTTTCAACCTGCGGTGTAATCTCAGTAATCATGATTCCAGCTACAGCTCGCTCAACTAAACCTTCAACATCCATGCGAGCTTCATACTGCTCCGCATTCTTAATCTTAGGATTTGTTTTCGGACGATCTGGCGCAAAAATGGTACAACAGTCTTCAAAAGGCTGGATAGAAATTTCAAAGGTGTCAATTTCCTGAGCAATGTCAATGATTTCCAACTTATCCATTGTCACAACTGGACGGATGATAGGAGTGTTGGTAACTGCATTGATAGCCTGCATGCTTTCTAAGGTCTGGCTAGCTACTTGACCTAGGCTTTCCCCATTGATGATAACTAAACCATTTCGTACCTCACGAATACGGTCCGTAATCCGCATCATAAAGCGACGAGTTAGAGTCATCAAGTAAGCTTCTGGCGCTTTAGCCTTGATTTCCTCTTGAATCTCTGTAAAAGGAACTTCGATAAACTGGATATTTCCACCAAACTTGGTCAATTTACGGGTCAAATCTTGGGCTTTCTTGAGAGCGCCTGGACTAGTATAAGGTGGGCTGGCAAAGTGAACGGCCTCAATATCCACCCCACGCTTAAGAGCAAGATACCCTGCTACAGGTGAGTCAATCCCTCCTGACAACATGAGCATCCCTTTACCTGAAGTTCCAACTGGCAAACCACCAGCCCCACGAATAGTTTCATAAGAAAGGTAGGCTGCCTCTTCACGGATCTCCACCTGAAGATTGATGTCAGGACTTTTCATTTGAGCTTGCACATTTGGAATGGCTTCGAAAACAGCTCCTCCAAGGGTTTGGTTGAGTTCACGACTATCCAACTCAAAGTTGTGGTCGCTACGTTTACTAGAGATTTTAAAGGTCATGCCTTCCTTGTAGATGTCCTGCATAATCTCTTGGACAGCAGACTTCAGAACTTCTACAGATTTTTCAACCTTATAAACAGGGGAAAAGTTTTGAATTCCAAAAACTTGTTTGAGTGATTCTGCTACTGCTGTGTAATCAGCTCCATTGAGGTAAGCGTGGGCACGGTCACGATCTGCCGTTACCTTAACTTGGGGATAGATAGACAAAACGTCTGAAATATTATTGCGAAGTTTATTGATGAAACGCATACGGTTTTTACCCTTGGTTGACAGCTCACCGTAGCGAATCATAATTTCTGAATATTGCATGAATGCTCCTATCTTACTTTTCTAGTTTGGTTGTAAATTAATTTTAGCTTGGTCAAAAATTGCTCGACCTGACTCATATCATTTTCAAGGTCTAGGCTTAAACGCACAGCTGACTGGGCCTTATCCTTATCCACTCCCATGGCAATCAGGGTTCCGGCTGGTTTCCCTGCCTTGGACGAACAAGCAGAGGTCGTTGAGATAAAAATATCATAGTCTTCAAAGGCGTGAACGATGACTTCACCACGAACACCCTTGATTCCAAAAGTCAGGATATGAGGGGCAAAGTCTTCCTCATCCGAGAAGATAAAAATATCTGGATAGTCCAGAAGTGCTTGACGAATCACTGCCTTCATCTGCCCAGTCTTGCTAGTAAAGATATCTAGCTTTTCCATAGATAAACGGAGAGCCTTGGCTGTCGCTGCAATCCCTGCCACATTTTCAGTTGTCGAACGGTAATCACGTTCCTGACCTCCACCTGTTAAAAGAGGCGTGATCTTCTTGCCAGACTTGATATAGACAAAACCAACACCACGGATTCCGTGGAACTTGTGACTAGAGAAAGTCGCAAAATCCACTCGTTCTGTCAGATACTTTTCAGTCGGAATCTTGGCAAGCGCCTGAACCGCATCAACGTGGAAGGAAATAGTCGGCTTGTCTGCTAACAGTTCTGAAATAGCTTGAATAGGTTGAATAGAGCCAATTTCATTGTTCACAGCCATGACGGAAACGAGGGTCGTATCAGGTCTTATCAAATCTGCTAACGCTTCAACATCCACAAATCCTTTGTTATCAACTGGAGCAAAATCCACTTCAAAACCTTGAGATTTCAACCAAAGGGCTGACTCTTTGACTGCAGGATGTTCAATGGCTGATACAATGATGTGCTTTCCAAACTGAGCCTTTTCAAAGGCCACACCCTTGATGACCCAGTTATCTCCTTCTGTCCCACCAGAAGTAAAGAAGATTTCATCGCTTTTCTTACCGATTAAATCTGCAATCTGTTGGCGAGAAGCCTCTAAGATTCGTGTTGCCTGGTCTCCCAAACGATGGAGACTAGATGGATTTCCTAAAATTTTTGAAGCCACCTGCATATAAGTTTCAAGTGCTTCAGGATAGGGCTTGGTCGTCGCCGAATTATCAAAGTAAATCATGTTTTCTCACGCTTTCTAAAATCACTCCTTCTATTGTATCATGAAACGAAGCCTGCGACAAGAAAGGGCATTTCCTCTTTTTTTAAGATTTTTTTAAAGAAATGAGGTATAATAAATTTTAATTAAAGGAGAGAATGTATGTCTAATTATCGTAGAACTTCAAAACCAAAAACAGAACACATCAAAAAAGGCTTTACAGTCTTTCAAAAAACCGTCGCTACTATCGGTAGTATCCTTGGCTTAATTACCGCAAGTATCACTATCATGAACGCCTTGGATAATAACAAAAATACTAAAAAAGAACCTGCGACAACCCAGACGACAACCATTGTCAAAGAAATCCAAAAGGAATCCCCTAAGGAAAACACCAGTCCAACTAAGGAAACTAACACTAGTCAAGAAAAAGCACAACAAGAAGAAACACCAAAAGCTAGCGTCAAGGAAGAGAAAAAAGAAGAGCAGAAAGCATCAACTCTGGATTCTTCTACTCCTGCTCCTACTCCAAGTAAGCCTGCCGCTGATAATGAAAAACAGTCCAATAATACTCCAACTTCAGAAAATAAAAGTAATCAATAATCACTAAAATAGCCTCCTTCCAAACTTGGAAAGAAGCTATTTTTTATTGTTGTAAAACTTTTCTTGGTTTGGTACCTTCAGCTGGACCAATGACACCTGCCATCTCCAGTTCTTCCATAAGGCGGGTCGCACGGTTAAATCCAACTGACAAACGACGCTGAATCATGGATGCGCTGGCTTTCTGGGTTTCGATAACTAAAGCCTTGGCTTCCTCAAAAAGCGGATCTCCACCAGATTCACCATCTGAAAATTCTCCTTCATTTTCAGAAACCTCACCGGGATCAAAACTCTCATCGTAGTCCGCATCTGCCTGAGCCTTAATGAAGTTTACGATGCGTTCAACATCATCATCTGAGATAAAGGATCCTTGCAGACGAACTGGATGATTTTCATCAATCGGTTTAAAGAGCATGTCTCCTCGACCAAGCAGTTTTTCTGCTCCATTTTCATCCAAAATCGTACGGGAGTCTGTTCCTGATGAAACCGCAAATGCGACACGAGATGGGACATTGGCCTTAATCAAACCAGAGATAACATCAACGGATGGACGCTGGGTTGCAAGAATCATGTGGATGCCAGCAGCACGCGCCTTCTGTCCAAGACGAATGATGGCATCTTCCACTTCCTTGCTGGCCACCATCATGAGATCAGCCAACTCATCTACAATCACAACAATGAGCGGTAGCGGAATCTGCTTGTACTCAGACTGGGCATTGAACTCTTCTACTTTAGCATTAAAGCCTGCAATATTCCGAACTCCCACCTTGGCAAAGAGTTCATAACGATTTTCCATCTCATCCACAACCTTTTGCAGAGCCTTGCTGGCCTTACGTGGATTGGTCACAACTGGAATCAAGAGGTGGGGAATATCATTGTAAACAGACAACTCAACCATCTTGGGATCGACCATCATAAATTTAACTTGGTCAGGTCTCGCCTTCATGAGAATGCTAGCAATAATGCCGTTAACGGCTACTGACTTACCTGATCCCGTTGAACCTGCGACTAGCAAGTGGGGCATTTTAGAAAGGTCAAAAGCTCTTGCGGTTCCATTAACAGCCTTCCCTAAAGGAATTTCCAAGAGATTTTCTGCTTTCGTTTGAGATTGTTCCCATAGTTCTCGGAAAGAAACTGTCGCAATCTCAGAGTTGGGCACTTCGATTCCGACTAGGGATTTCCCAGGAATGGGTGCTTCAATTCGGACATCCTTGGCTGCCAAGGCTAGAGCGAGGTCATCTGCTAGATTAGAAATGCGGTTGACCCGTACACCCACTGCAGGCTTGACTTCATACTTGGTCACTGAAGGTCCAATTTCAGCCCGTTCAACTGTTACCTTGATACCAAAGCTAGCAAAGGTTTCTTCTAGGATTTTGATGTTTTCACGAACGATTTTCTTCTCTTTAGACTGGTCTTTGGGTTTATCTGGGGCAAAGAGTTGTAAGCTTGGAAGTTTGTATTCGAGGGCTTCCTTGGCTGAAAAATCGACCTGAACATCTTCATCATCAGAGCCATCTTCCCGTTCAGGGAATTCAAGTTCAGCTTGAGGCAGGATGATTTCTGGTTCCACCCACTCTTCTTCTGGAACAGGAGGAACGTCAAGTACAACATCATCAGTCAGAATTTCACCCGTTTCCATATCAATAGGAGGCAAATCAAGTAAGGCTTTTTCAGCTTCTTCTTGTTCTAATCTAGCCTCTTTCTCAGCCTTTTGGCGAGCTTTTTCTTCTTGTTTGACAAAGCGTTCCTCTTTTCGACGCTCATGACCTTCCCGCCATTTAGCAAAGCCTCTACTGAAAAATTCAGCAACATCATAAACAGACCAAGAGCTGACTAGGAGAGCACCCACTAAAATCAAGATAGAACCAATAAAGTAAGTACCGATATTTGAGAAGAGAAAGGCTGTTGGCACATAGAGTCCAACACCAATCAAGCCCCCACCAGCAAAACTGGTCGTTCGAAAACCAGTCAAATCCGTCACAACCTGAGCTATGGTTCCTTTTAATATCGACTTGTCCAAACCATATTGCCAAACTAAATAGGCCTCAAAAATTAAGAGCAAACCTGCAAATATGGTGAAAAAGCCAGATAGGAGCCCTTCCTGTTTTCGTATCCACTTGAAAAAGAAGAGATAGAGTAGGATACCAAATATTGCCAGATAAGCTAGGCTACCCACCAGTAAGCGAATTAAATTGTAAAGGGTTATACCTGCAGCCCCTAATTTGAAGGCTGCGAAAATCAATAAAATCGCGATTCCCAACGAAATCAACATTCGTTGAATCGCTTCTTTTCTTTCGAGTTCTGCTTTAGACGGTCTCCGTCTTGTTTTACTTGTATTCTTGTTTACCATTCTTTTATTATACCATATTTGACAGACATTTCGAAAAGAGAAAAAGACTGGATCAAACAGTCCAATCTTTTCATTTTCTACCTAAGTTTTATGCTTGAGGTTTGCGTAGGTAACCATAAACCACACCACTTACAATTGCTCCTACTAAGACAGAAACAAGGTAAAGGAGGGCATTTGAAGTAAGAGCGATAACGAAGATCCCTCCGTGTGGCGCCATGAGTTTGATCCCAGTAAGACCAACAAGGCCACCTGCTACTGCTGAACCAAGGATGAAGCTTGGGATCGCACGAGCTGGGTCTGCTGCACCAAATGGAATCGCTCCCTCAGTGATGAATGACAAGCCCATGATGATGTTTGTCAAACCAGAGTTGCGTTCTTCCTTAGTAAATTTATCTTTGAAAAGAAGAGTTGCAACAAAGATTGCAAGTGGTGGTACCATTCCTCCAGCCATAACTGCTGCCATAGCCACAGAACCACCTGAAGAAACAGTCGCTGCAAGCGTACCTGTACCAAAGACATAGGCTGCTTTATTGACTGGTCCACCCATGTCAACAGCCATCATTCCACCAAGAACAATACCAAGAAGGACAGCTGAACCTCCTCCAAGACCGCCTAGGAAGTCATTCATAGCAGTGTTGATTGCTGCCATTGGGATGTTAACAGCTAGCATGACAAATCCAGTCAAGATTGTTCCAAGAAGTGGTAAGAGAAGGATTGATTTAGCACCTTCAAGTGAACGAGGAACTTTGACATATTTCTTGATAGCAAGAACCAAAGCACCTGCGATAAATCCACCCACAAGGGCACCTAGGAAACCTGATGAGACACCTGCAAGAGTTGCAGTTGCTTCACCACCAGCGGCATAAGGAATTTTACCAAAGGCAAAACCTTCTTTAGCAATAGCACCAGCCACGAAACCTGCTACCAAACCTGGTTTTTCAGCGATAGAGTAGGCAACATAACCTGCAAAGACTGGAAGCATCAAACCAAAGGCAGCGCCACCAATTTTCATGAACATAGAAGCTAGCTCATGGTAAGAACCAAGATTGCCAAGGTTTTCATTTGGAACACCCAAAGCACCGTCAATCAAGAAGGCAAGGGCAATCATGATACCCCCACCGATAACGAATGGCAACATTTGAGATACACCACTCATCAAGTGTTTGTAGAAGGCACCGCCAAGGCTTTGTTTTTCGTTGCTTGCTGTTGCAGCTGCACCATTAGCGGCACGGTAGACTTCAGCATCTCCTGAAAGAGCCAAGTTAATTAACTCTTCTGTCTTACGGATACCGTCAGCAACTGGACGATTGATCAATGGTTTGCCATCGAAACGATCCATTTCTACTGCCTTGTCTGCTGCGATGATAACAGCTTTAGCCTTACGAATGTCTTCCGCAGTTAGTTGGTTACCAACACCGCTAGCACCGTTGGTTTCGACCTTGATACCAACCCCCATTTCAGCAGCCACTTTTTGAAGGGCTTCTTGAGCCATATAAGTGTGGGCGATACCTGTTGTACAAGCTGTAACAGCAACGATAAAGTCACCAGATTCATTAGCAGGCGCTTGAACAGGTTCCTCAGTTTTTTCTGAAGCTTGGTCAAAAAGTTCGATAACTTGATCAGCTGATGTTGCTTGGCGAAGTTTATCAGCAAAGCCGTCTTTCATCAAGTATTGAGACAATTCTGCCAAGGCTGCTAAGTGAGTGTCATTAGCACCTTCTGGAGCTGCAATCATAAAGAAGAGGTCAGTTGCTTGTCCATCCAAGCTCTCATAATCAACACCCTTATTTGATTTAGCAAAGAGAACTGTCGCTTCTTTGACAGCAGCGTTTTTGCTGTGAGGCATAGCGATTCCGTCACCCAAACCTGTAGAAGTCAGAGCTTCACGCGCCAAAATTCCTTCTTTAAAAGTTTCAAAATCTGTCACATAACCGTGGTCTGTCAAGCTTTTAATCATCTCCTCGATGACAGCAATTTTTTCAGTTGCCTGCAAATCTAGCAACATGACATCTTTTCTCAATAGGTCTTGAATTTTCATCGTTTTTCTACCTCAACTTTTTCATATGTTTCTTTAATAAATTCTGCCGTTGCCAAGTCATCCGAGAAGGTCGTTGCCGTTCCGCAAGCCACTCCCCATTTGAAAGCTTCTACTGCGTCTTTTGATTTGACAAATTCACCTGTAAATCCAGCGACCATAGAATCGCCAGCTCCGACAGAATTTTTGACCGTTCCTTTGATTGGTTTAGCAAAGTAAGCTCCCTCAGATGTGACAAGAAGGGCACCATCACCAGCCATAGAGATAATGACGTTTTGAGCACCTTTAGCCAGTAACTCACGAGCATATTTCTCAATTTGCTCTAAACTGTCGAGTTTAACCCCAAAAATCGCTCCAAGTTCATGATTGTTTGGTTTGACCAAAAGTGGCTGGTAGTCCAAACTATCAATCAAGGGCTGTCCTTCAAAGTCACAAACCACTTGCGCACCCGTCTGACGTGTCAAGGCAATCAAATCCTTGTAGATGACATTGCCTAAATTTTTAGCACTTGAACCCGCAAATACAACCGTGTCTTCTGCAGTCAAACTAGACAAAATAGCTTTCAATTCTTCTAACTGGGCTGGTTCGACAGTTGGACCCGTTCCGTTGATTTCTGTCTCTTGGTCTGCTTTGATTTTAACATTGATACGAGTATCTTCTGCCACTTGGACAAAACGTGTCTCGATTGCTTCATCAGCCAAAGTATCTGTGATAAATTTACCAGTAAAACCTCCGATAAATCCAGCCGCTGTATTTGGAATATCTAATCGCTTCAAGACACGACTGACATTGATTCCTTTCCCACCAGCAAACTTATCATCACTGTCCATACGATTGACACTACCGACTTGGACTTGGTCCAAACGAACGATATAGTCAATGGATGGATTGAGTGTGACTGTATAAATCATACTTCTATTACCTCCGTTTTCTCCTTAATAGCCCACAAGAGCTCATGCCCTTGACTTGTGATAACAATAGCGCGTTTGAGTGGTGCTACCTTGGCAAAGCAAGTTTGTCCAATCTTAGACGAATCCACCAAGACATAGGTCTGTTTGGCATTCTCCAAAATAGCACGCTTCACAGCTCCCTCTTCCATATCAGGAGTCGTATAATAACCATCGTCCACACCATTCATCCCGATAAAGGCACGGTCAAAGTGCAATTGGTTAATCTGGTTAAGAGCAACGCCCCCGATGCTAGCATCTGTGGCCATCTTGACACTTCCTCCAACCATGACAGTTGGAATCTGCTTTTCAACCAACTGCGCGGCATGGTGAATAGAGTTGGTCACGACTGTAATATTCTTATTGACCAATTCATGAATCAAAAAGGCAGTTGTTGTTCCTGCATCGATAAAGATGACATCTTGTTCCTTGATGAGAGAGGCTGCTTTCTGAGCTAACAACTTCTTCTCTTGAAGGTTTTTGACAGATTTTTCTTGAATGGTTTCTTCTTCCTGCAAAGAGTGGGGCAATTCTGCTCCACCATGCACGCGACGAAGCTTGTTTTCTGCTTCCAACTCATCCAAGTCTCTTCGCACCGTTGATTCTGACGTTTCTAACAAATTAACTAATTTCTCTAGAGAAACTACGTGATGTTGATTTAACTCCTCTAAAATCAGTTGTTTCCGCTCTGTTTTTAACACCGAACCACCTCCTGTTATCGTTTACACTATTCATTCTATCACACTTTCTTTCAAAGTCAAGCATTTTTTATCATTTTCTTTCAAAATCTATCATTTTT
Organism: Streptococcus mitis B6; assembly: GCF_000027165.1. Classification (NCBI taxonomy): domain Bacteria; kingdom Bacillati; phylum Bacillota; class Bacilli; order Lactobacillales; family Streptococcaceae; genus Streptococcus; species Streptococcus mitis. The sequence continues at coordinate 1,365,215 of NC_013853.1, forward strand.
CTTATTTCTAGAATTTTTATTGCAAGATAAGAGCCTTTATGGTAGACTATTTGAGTAAGTATTGGAAGATTACTCAAGAGGCTTAAGAGGCCGTGTTGGAAACGCGGTAGGCGTGTAACAGCGTGCGTGGGTTCGAATCCCATGTCTTCCGTAGAAAAGAAAAATTATTTCTAGGATGCGACAAATGTTGTATCCTTTTTTGCTAATAAAACGAAATAAAGAGGCTGGGCAAAAACTAGCTTCTAAATAAAACCACACAGTGATTCCAGTCTTGAATCCAATCAAGCTGAAAGAAATACTGTGTGGTTTTTGAATAGTGGATGTTTTAGAGGCTAGATTCTTGGCCAACTTGGTGAGATTCATGCTCATAAAGATGAATCCTATTTCTGTTGAGACAGCTTGTTTCCCTCTGACATGCACTCTGCGCACGCCAAAAACACTCTTCAATCTACCAAAAACGGGTTCAACATCGATTTTCCGTTTGGCATAGATTCGAGAGCCTTCTTCACTATGTAATGTTTGCTTAAGGAGTTCCTTAAAGTAATTCCAAGTTGGATTATAATGGATTTGTTTCTGGTTTCCACTATCTGTTTTAGCCAACTGTTCTAACTCTGGAGTGTCTTGAACTTTATCAGCCTCATAAATCTTGAAATCACGTTGAAAGCCATACTTGTCAGTTCGACTAGAGTAGTTCTTAAAAGAATAAACTACGCCGTCGGGCTTTATAAACTGGTCCGTGTCCTCAAGATATTCCCAGTTCATTGGATTATCTGTGCTCGTCTGGTACTTTTTAGTCAATTCCTTCTGATACATGGTGTAGGGAATAAGCGGTATTTTTTCCAATTCATCAATGATAAAACGATAATTTTCTTCGCTACCATAACCAGCATCTGCTACGATATAGTTGAATAAGTCTAGGGTTTGAATCGATTGGAGGAAAGGTTTCAGAGTGCGAGTGTCTGTTGGATTTGGAAAGATATCAAAATCAAGGACATACTGACCATTGGTAGCCGCTTGGACATTATAACCAGGTTTCAGTTGCCCATTTTGCATATGGTCTTCCTTCATTCGCATAAAGGTGGCATCATGATCCGTTTTTGAGAAAGAGTTGCGGTCTTCTAAAATTTTTCTAGCTTCTTCATATCGCTGTTTACGAGGAAGGAAATCATCCTTTAATTGCTTACGGATTTTCTTTATCCGACGGCGTTTTTGTCTATTGGCAGACCCACCCTTTATCACTTTAGGCTCTTCTTCAATAGCTTGTTCTATTTCAACTAAGGTAGCCTCCGTTTTTTCTAGTAGCTCCTCCAAACCCTGACTGGTTTCCCGTTCTTCTTTAGATAAGGCGAGATTTACTCCTTCTTGAATCAGCTGGTCATAGAGCTGGGAAATTTTCCCATTCAAGGCTGCTTCATATTTGTCAATAGCTCTTTTCCAAGTGAAAGAATAGAGGTTGGCATCAGCTTCTAGTTTTGTTCCATCAATGAACAAGGCATCATCCTCAATCATCCCATTCTCACGCATGAGTAAAGTGAAGTAAATAAAAGCAGTTTTGATTAGGTTGTTGGCATGTTTACTGGAGCGGAAGTTATTAATCGTTTTATAGCTAACATAGGTATCTTGGCTCAACCATTTCATGGGAATGACTTCTGAGTTCATTTGAACGATTTTACGTCCAGAGAACACTTGACGAGCGTAAGCGAACAGGGTCATCTTCATGAGCATGGCTGGATGAAAGGCAGGGCGACCAGTGTGAGAGGTCTCTTCCAATAGAACTTGACTAGGGATACTGTCTACAAAGAGGCTAATCATTCTTGCTTCGTGATTTGATGGAATATCGTAGGCAAGATTTACTTCCAAACTTAACTGATTTGTGTTATAATCTTTATACATTGTCATGGCTTTCTAATTGTTTTGTTGTTATTTTAATTATAAACCATGACATAAGAAAACGAGCATCTCCAACTACGGAAATGCTCGTTTTTTTAATAGTTAGAAGCGAGTTTTTGCCCAGCCTCTTTACTTTTTAAACTAATTATCAGATACTACTTTTATCTTTTTTATCTGAGGATTTGTCTGTTGAGTTGTCTGTCGATTTATCACTAGATTTGCCTTTGTCGTTAGATTTTGAAACATTACTTCGGACAACAGTATCATAACCTTCTGTATTATCAATTAACTCGGTTGCTAGAGTACGATAATCCTCTTGAGAGATAAGCCAGTTGCCATCCTTATCTTTGGTTAATTTGATTTCAGTATCAAAATCTCCAGTAGTAAATGGTGTATACGCTAAGTTAGGGTCGACATCGTTATAGATAGTAAAATCATGCCTAAACAGATGCTCAAAAATCCAGTATGAAATCAATGTTTGGTATCGTTTAATATCAACATTTGATCCCGCAGTATTGTACTTACCTAAGTTGTCAATCCCTCCAATTAGAGTTGTTAAAACGTTTCTTGTTGAAGAAGCCAAACCCTTAGAATGCAACTTTTTAGATGTAAAAGTTACAGTAGCTGAACTCCCTGATTCGTCTAACTTAACATCTTTAATAGAGTAATAACCAATCTCTTGGAACATTTTTCGTCTTACTTTTAAGAAGCCAGTAATTGTTTCTTCTGGTGTTTCAATAGGGAAATCAGCATGCCATTGAACAGAATAGGTAGAGGCTGGTGTAAGACCATCATCTTTTACCTTTTCACTAGTTTGAACCGCAAATACTGCCTCAGTCCATTTTTCATAGGTTTCGCCGTAAATCTTTTTAAACTTAGCAATATCAGTAGTCAAAACTGCATCTAATAAAGTTTCAGCATCTTTTGTAACTTTTTCTTTGACTGATTCTTCTTTCTTATCAGTTTGTTCGGTTTTGTCAGAATTCGACCCTGACTGAGTCGGAAGTGAAGAACAAGCACCTAAGACAACTGCTGAGAGCGCTAAAATACCAAGCAACTTAACTTTTTTCATAATACACCTCTTTATAAAATTTACTCTTGGAAAAAGTCCCTAAGAGTGTTTCTTTAGAAAATCTCAAGATTATTCTAACGGAGAATGAGGGATTCAAACCCTCGCGCCAGTTACCCGACCTAACGATTTAGCAAACCGTCCTCTTCAGCCTCTTGAGTAATTCTCCAAAAATAAAAATACTAGAACGATTGGATTTATCAAACCTAACATCACGAATAAACATCATTTTTTGTTTATTTAATTTTTAACCGCTTACCCTTGTATTTTAAAGTAAATACTCTATCAACCAAGATAAAGTATCTAAGTCTATATTCAAAAATTTTTTAAACATCGTACTCAATTATACCCAATGTTCAAATTCAAAAATCATTTCAAGATGTTACATATCCTCTTTTCCTGGGTAATTGTTCTCTTTGAAAATCAAACACAATTTTACAATAAACCTACAATATACAATCATTATATCATTCAAGGAAATAAAAATCGGTATATTTTTTAATTTGTTATATCTAATTTTTGAACATTAAGTTCATTTTTTTAGTTTTTATAAAGAACTTCAAAATAAAAAACGTTGATTTATGTACTGCACCCCAAAAGTTAGACAGAAAAAATCTAACTTTTGGGATATTTTTATTATGAAATTAACTTATGATGATAAAGTTCAGATCTATGAACTTAGAAAACAAGGATATAGCTTAGAGAAGCTTTCAAATAAATTTGGGATAAACAATTCTAATATTAGGTACATGATTAAATTGATTGATCGTTACGGAATGGAGTTCGTCAAAAAAGGAAAAAATCGTTACTATTCTCCTGATTTAAAACAAGAAATGATTCATAAAGTCTTACATGAAGGTTGGACTAAAGATAGAGTTTCTCTTGAATACGGCCTCCCAAGTCGTACGATACTTCTTAATTGGCTAGCACAATACAAGAAAAATGGGTATACTATTGTTGAGAAAACAAGAGGGAGACCACCTAAAATGGGACGTAAGCCAAAGAAGAGATTTGAAGATATGACAGAATTAGAACGTCTTCAAGCAGAAAATGAGTACTTGAGAGCGGAGAATGCTATTCTAAAAAAGTTGAGAGAACTCCGATTGAGGGACGAAAAGGAGCAAGAAGAAAAACGGAAATTGTTCAAGGACTGGTAACAGAGTTTTCTTTAGATATCCTTCTAAAGATTATTAAGCTTGCCCGTTCAACCTATTATTACCACTTAAAACAGCTGGATCAAAGCGATAAAGATTATGATATTAAAGCTGAAATTCAGTCAATTTATACTGAGCATAAAGGAAATTACGACTATCGTCGCATGACTCTAGAATTACGAAATCGTGGCTTCGTAGTGAACCATAAGAAGGTGCAACGTCTGATGAAAGTACTTGGTTTAACGGCTCGAATTCGCCGTAAACGAAAGTATTCTTCCTACCAAGGAGAGGTTGGCAAGAAAGCAGATAATCTTATTCAACGTCAATTTGAAGCAACCAAACCAATGCAAAAGTGCTACACAGATGTGACAGAATTTGCCATTCCAGCAAGTAGCCAAAAGCTTTATTTATCACCAGTTTTAGATGGCTTTAACAGCGAAATTATCTCCTACAATCTTTCTACTTCGCCGAACTTAGTACAAATGAAAGCTATGCTAGAACAAGCCTTTACAGAGAACCATTACGAAAATACAATTCTCCATAGTGATCAAGGATGGCAATACCAACACGATTTCTATCATCATTTTTTAAAGAATAAGGGAATCCAACCATCTATGTCACGTAAGGGAAATAGCCCAGATAACGGTATGATGGAATCTTTCTTTGGCATTCTTAAGTTTGAAATGTTTTATGGTTATGAGAATACGTTTCAGTCACTTGAACACTTGGAACAAGCTATTGTAGACTATATTGATTACTACAACAATAAACGAATTAAGGTAAAACTAAAAGGACTTAGCCCTGTACAATACAGAACTAAATCCTTTGCTTAAATTAATTGTCTAACTTTTTGGGGTCAGTACAGGAACTTGTGAATCGTTCAAAGAAATCTTAGAATCTAACTCATCCACTTTCTCAGCAATATATGTCACGGTCCTCAATATCTCGTTGAGGGCTGTTCTTTCTAGTTCGTTCATTTCCCTACTCCTTATCTTTTTTATCACTTTGGTACTTCACTATTTGACGAATAGTAAAAGATACAATCACAAATCCTGCTAGGATTATCAATCCAGTTTCTTCACTCATTGCTTTTCACGGCAAATGATGGTACACTATCAAGTAGAGGTTGGGGCTTCTGCCCCTTTCTCTACTTTTTCTTAAGCTCTTTGTCTTTGAGCTTGTATGCTAAGTACTGCTTATGCCAAAGACGAGCTTCTCTGACTAAGCCTAGTGCCAAGATGACGGTTGCAGTGTCCTTTGTTCCTAGGCTTTTTATGATGTGTTCCATCATTTGCCTTACCTCCTTTTCCTTAAGCTTGATTTAATTGTACTACGAATTAAATCGTATATTAATACTTTTTTAGAATTTTTCCGTATTTTTTTCGTATTTTTTATTTACAAATACGAAAATAAGCGTTATTATATAGTAAAAGACAAAAGGAGAAAAAGAATGGCCAGAGGACGAGGAAAATTAACTCCTCAAGATAAAGAGGATATGAAGGTCTTTTCCGCAAATCTAAATGCTATTTTGTCGGATAGGAATTGTAAGCAAGTTGAATTGTCCAGAGCGACAGGTATACCTGCTAGCACTTTAACGGGCTATGTAAAAGGAACTTCTTTGCCTATACCTGGTAATGTACAAAAAATAGCTGATCATTTTGGAGTATTAAAATCGACTTTAGATCCGAGGTTTGCAAGTGAAGATTCATCTATTGAAATTACTCCTACCGCTTCCCAAATCCAATCAATCTACGACCAACTAGCACCGCCTAGACAAGGCAAAGTCCTAACCTATGCCGAGAGGCAACTAGACGAGCAAAAAAATGAAGATAAAACGAAGATAAACGAAGTATCAGAGAAAATTGTTCAACTCTATGGTTACGACTACTACGACCACGCTGCTTCTGCTGGTACTGGGCAGTATTTGAATGATATACGAGTGGAACGGATTGAGTTGCCAGTGGATGTTGATGCCGACTTTGTTATTCCGATTAAAGGTGACTCCATGGAACCTGATTATCATGATGGCGACCTAGTATTTATCCAGACAAGTGTTGATTTGAATGATGGTGTTATCGGAGTGTTTAACTACAACGGAGAGGCATATATCAAGCAACTAGTCATTGATACAGAACAATCCTACCTACATAGCTTGAATCCTGCATACAAGGATATGCCAATCACACCAGAAACAGACTTCCGAATCATTGGAGAAGTCGTGGATTTATATAGGAATTAAACGAGGTAGACCGATGGAAAATACAATAGAATTAAAAGAAATTATAGAAAATATAAAAAAAGAAATCCCTGTTTTAGATTCTTCTAGTGATTATTGGCTAGTGCGTGCTAACTCTGGAGAATATTATACGGATTTTAATCTAAATGGCTATATAGGTATTGGATGGAATGAGATTACCCTTGAAGATATTAGACGAGCAGATAATAACTCCAATATATTAAAAGAAATTTTAAAAGAAAAACTAACATTTCAAGATGACTTAGAACCATCTGAAAACAAATATGGTATCACTGCAGGCCAACTGCTTCGCTTTGTAAATAACATTAAGAAAAACGATATAGTTGTTGTCCCATCTGAAGGATCTGAACGATTTTTAGTTGGTAAAGTTACTGGACCACTTTACGAACTCGATCAATATGAGCTTGAACAATACAAAAGTGAAGAGTTGACGCATAGTCGATCTGACTTTGCAAAAAGGTGGAAAGTACATTGGTTAGGATGGTTTAATCGTTCCGATGCAGACAGCGCATTGTATAAAATGATTTATTCTCATGCAACACTATCAAATATAAATGATTATAAACCGTTCATTAACCGCGCACTTTTCCCTTGCTATATTGAAGACGAAAAACTATATATTAGCTACCATGTAACAGAAGAAAAAGATATTCAAGGGGTTTATTTGGGTCAATTTGTTTATCAATATTCTCTATTAACAAGGTTGCTTTTCCCTGAAACACGAGTAGATTCAAAAATAAATGTACAGTCCGAGGGTATTATAGAACTTATTACGCATACTGTAAACTATGGACTTATAATTTCAATGATACTTGGTGGAGCAATTGTTCTGACAAGTGGGGGGAAACTAAAGGTTATGGGATTAGAACTTGAAGTCCCAGGATTAATAAATACGTATCAAGACTATCAAAAAAACAAACTCGACCGGATTAAGCAAGCAAAAGAACTAGCTGATGAACTCGGTGTACCAATATCTGAATTAGGAATTCGTATTCCGAGAAAACTAACAGCTGCTATAGAAAACAAAACAGTTGTACAACAGGCTACTAGTAATCCACCAGGTAAGTTTGAGGAATAAAAAAAGTCTAACATCAGTTAGACTCGAAAGAAATAATTTTTTTTAATAAAAATGTGACAAGTGTAGTTATCGCTATTGAAAGATAGCTATTTGTGATGTAAATCGTAGTTATTGAGAAAAAAATCTTGAAAATTAAGAGAAATATAAATGTCGATACAATAAAATTTTTTAACTCTTTTTTTAACATATTTTTTTCTCCTCTCTCTTTTTAAATAATTATAACATAAACAAGTAAAAACAACTGTTTCCAAAATGGAAATAGTTGACAATAATAAAAATAAATTTAACAAAAAACTTGACAAAAAGTTAAAAAAGCAGTACACTGATAATGTCAAAAGCCTTGTTCGTCAAGGATACGATATTTACTTATAAAGCCTTGTTCGTCAAGGACAAAACGGTCTGGTGTACTTCTAATAGGTACACCTGATTTTATTATCTGGAGCATTATATGAAATTTCAACAAGGCGAAGTTTATCTAATCAACTTCCCACAAAAAAGTGGGAATGAATTTTACGGAAAACACTACGCTATCATCTTAACACCTCCTGACAAAGCTGATGGGACACTCCTAGTAGCACCTTTAACTGGTAAAAATCAGGAAAGAAATATCGTGGTGGTATCACGATTGAAAATAGTAAATATCAAAACACTCCTTCCAAGCCAAAAGCTTATGCTTATATCCGAAAAATCCAAGAAATAGACAAACGGAAAATCGTCTATAAAACAAAGAAAAAGACTGATAGCGATGGACAAGTAATGATAGATTCAGAGGGAAAAGAGTTATATGATAAAGTTTATAGACCAGCTTACAAGCTAGATACAAACGACCATAAAAAACTACTAGACAAGATAAAAGAAGTTCTTGGACTAGATTTATATTAAATAAAAAATTGACTTTTTTTAAAATTAGGGTTAGAATTAAATCATAAAGTCGCTTGACGACAAAATAGATGATACTGTCCCAAGAGGACATCTCTAGCCCTACTCTTATGAGGTGGGCTTTTAATTTTTTATTTAACAACTATTCCCATTTTGGAAATAGTTGCGTAAAACGGAAATAAAAAAATGTGCAATAACTGAACCACATTAAAAGCTGGGAGAGGTTTCATTATGAATGAAGAACGCAAAGTTTTAGGTATTTTGGCTATTATTTTTGGAGCAATTGCTCTATTTGGGTCTTGGATGCCTATTATTAACAATCTATCTTTTGTTATTGCTATCTTAGCGCTTATATTAGGCTTGATAGGTCTAGCTATCAACAGAAAAAGACCAAAAATGTTGGCTATCATTGGTACAGTTTTAGCAGTTGTGTCAATGGTTATTGTTATCGCTACGCAATTGATGTATGCCCGTGCTTTGAATAACGCTGCTAAAAACGTTGAAGAAACTGTCAGCTCAGTAAGTTCTTCTATCGAATCATCACAAAAAGAAGAGGATGCTAAATTTAACTGGACAAAAGAACAGTTTGACGCTCTTCAGATGGGTGACATCACGAATTATGGAGCTGGTGGAACTAACTACGATGATATTGTTAGTGTTCATGGAGAACCAAATAGTATAAACACTACTACTGTCAATGATCACGAAAGCAGAACAGTTTCATATTCTTCAGCAGGGACAAAAATCCGAAGCGTTACTTTGACATTTAGCAAACAAGAAAATGGTGCTTATTTATTGACTGCTAAAGTCGGCATCGGATTGGAATAAATTTATTTTCATGATAGAATTAAGTTACTTAGAGGCAAGCCCTCATAATTTTAGACTTTGCACCTTAGCGTGCCAGGGAAAGTAACTTAACGGTTGCTTCCCTTTTTAAAACCAAAAAAAGTCACTTGCTGAAAGTTTGGCGACAGTAGCAAGTGACTAGACGGAGATTTTCAAAGACAATTTCTACTAGCAGGCAAGCAATTAGAAAAGGTTTTGAATATCTATATAAAAAACGACCATTAAAAAGGTAGTTTTCTTGTACCCATTTTATCAAGAAATGAGGTGAAAATCAATGGAAATTAGATCTTATAAAAAGAAAAACGGAGAAACAGCTTATATGTTTCGTGCGTATATCGGTAAAGTGAACGGATATAGTCAATATGCTACCCGCCATGGTTTTGCTACAAAAGCTAAAGCAAGAGCAGCACTGCTTCAACTTCAGGATGATATTGAGAGTGGCGAGCAAACTAAGAAAGAAATAACGGTTGAGGAAATTTCTAAAAAATGGCTTAATGATTATTCTGAGACAGTACAAGAGAGCACTTATATCAAGACCTCTAGGAATTTTAAGAATCACATCTATCCAGCTTTCGGCAATAGGAAAATAGCTAGTATCACTCCTCTTCAAATGCAAGAGCAGGCCAATGAATGGTCTAGAAAATTAGTCTATGGTCGTAAGTTAAAGGGTTTGATGAATAATGTTTTCAAATATGCAATCCGACATGGATACATAGAAATCAATCCAGTTGATAGCGTGATTACCTCAACAAGAAAGAAATCTGATATCAAAAGCGACTTTTACAACAAAAACGAACTTCAAAAGTTTTTGAAACTTGTTGCTAAAACAAAGGATCTAGATAAGATAACTCTATTTCGCCTTCTAGCCTTCACAGGGGCTCGGAAAGGTGAGATTTTAGCTCTCGAATGGAGTGACTGAAATGATAATACTCTGGACATAAACAAGGCCATTACAAGAGGTTTTGCAGGCGAAGAGATAGGAAACACAAAAACGGTCAGCAGCAATCGACTAATCAGTCTAGACAAAAAGACAAAAAGTATTTTGAAAAAATGGAGAAAGCAAAATACAGATACCAAATACATTTTTGAGAATGAGTTTAAAAAGCCAATTCCAAGTACATTGTCCAGAAAGTGGCTTATCAAAATTGTGGAAGGTAGCGACCTGCGTCCGATTAAAATCCACGGCTTCAGACATACACATGCCAGCCTTTGTTTTGATGCTGGTATGACTTTGAAGCAAGTCCAACATCGCTTAGGACATTCTGACTTGAAGACGACCATGAACGTTTATACACACATAACTAAGCAAGCAAAAGACGACATCGGAGAACGATTTGCGAAGTATATTAATTTTTAAACACGACAGACCTTCTTCAAAAAGAGGGTCTGTTTTAGGGTCTGCCTTTTTCGCAAAAGAATACCAAGGAATACCAAACTCAAAAATAAAAACGTTGATTTAACAACGTTTTACCAAGGAATGCAAAAGAATGCAAAGGAATAATGGAGCCGGTGGGAGTCGAACCCACGTCCAAACACCTGCCAACATATTTGTCTACAACCATAGGTTATGTATTAATTTAACAGTCCCTCGACACATAACTCAAGCCTAGAAACTGCGAGTCTATCAATCTCTTATCAAGCCGCTAGACAAGACTTGATCGTATCTCGCTAATAATAAGACCTGTCATTGAACACGAGCAATCCAAATCGGGTCACGCCTGCTGGTTTTTAGGCAGCTAGAGCGTAAGAAGTGTTATTTTTTGCAGTTATATTTAACTGAGCGTTTACGTCGCCACACGAGTCGCAAAATATGCCTCATAATGCCTGTCGAATCCGTAACGACCCCAAAAGACAGTAAAACCATTATACCTTATCTAACACAAAAATGCAAAAAGGAAATCAACTAACTAGAAAAGATAGTCTTTCAAAGCTTTGGTCAAAACCTGATAACCAGTAACACTGAGATGCAGTCCATCAGTTGTATAATCTTTTTTGAGTTGACCTGCTTGGTCTGTCAAACTATCAAAAACTGGCACAAATTCTACCTGCATATAGGCAGAAGCAAGCTCTTGATAGGCTTGATTCCATTTCTGAATTTTTTCATTCGTGCGGATATAGACTGTCTGCTTGTACTCATCTCCCTCATTGACTGGCAAAATAGAAAGCAATTTTATCTCTGTCAGTGGATAATCGCGAGCAATGGATTGAATGATAGCTTCAAGATTATTGAGAGCCTCATTCACAGGTACATCTTTTCCGATATCATTTGTCCCAATCAGAAGGACAATTTTATCTACCTCTCCACCGTAAAGATGCGCATCTAGATTCTCTAGTAAAAGCCCTGTTTTATAACCTCGAATACCTCGATTGACAATCGTCTTTGAAGTTCCAAATAACTCCTGCAAAGGGTAATACTCAACAATGGAATCGCCAATAAAGAGAATATCTGACTCTAGAACAGAAACCTGATTTAAGTGACGATACTTGGTTTGGATTTTTTCTTGTTCCTTTAGTAACCAATTTTCTAATAACTGTACTGCCACTTCATTCTCCTTTTTCTAACCAGTTTTCCAAGATTTTATAAACTCCTCCTTGGCTATTGGCTGGCGCTAGAGCAGTCGCCACAGCTTTGGCTTTATCATCAGCATTTTCCATCGCATAAGCAATTCCAGCCATTTCAAGCATTTCAACATCATTTTCACTATCGCCAAAAGCCATGATTTGTTGGGCTTTCAAGTTCCAACGTTTGAGTAATTCTTCCAAGCCCCATGCTTTATGAATTCCAGCTTGAAGGATATCAATGCAACCATAGCCACTCGATACAGCCCGAACACGGCCATCAAAGAGGTCATTGATTTCTTCCAAGACCGAATTCAAACGTTCCTCACCAACAACCATACTCATCTTGAGCACACCACCAAAGAGGTCAGAGGTTAATTCGTCCACAAATTGCATCCGTTGGTAGAATTTTTCAATCATTTCTGGAGTCATAAAACTTTCAAGGTCTGTAAAAATCGTACCTTCTTTGACGAAACCACCCTTCATAGCCGTCACAACAAACTGATCCTGACACGCTCGACCCTTGAAATGAGCCAAAGCCTTATCGACAATGGCATCATCCCAAGTCTGTGCCTGAATCAATTCATTGTTTTCAAAAATACGAGCACCGTTTGCAACAACCAGAACCACTCGATCAACCAAGTGCTCCAGCAGTTGCCTCATGCGGTGAATTTCATTCCCCGTCGCGATGACAAAACGAATACCCCTTTGATCCAACTGATCTAAAATCTTTTCCAAGCGTGGAAGATCAAGCTGGCCTCTAGCATCCAGCAAGGTCCCATCCATATCTGTCGCAATTATTTTAATCGTCATTTACTTCCCTCTGGATTCAAGCTAATCCCACTTCAATCCTACATGTTCGTTCATTTCTTTATAGGCTGTATCAATTCGTTCCTTAGTCGCTTCATCTAACTGGTCACGATGACTACCACCCTCGATAAAATCTTCTAAGATATAGGTTTGGTAAAGGAAGAGTGGATAACCTTCTGGAGAATAGGTTCCTTTCGGTGTACGATTTACCCAAGAAGGATGTGCTTTAGCAGTTTCGATTGTCGTCTTGCCATCCTTTTTCTTAATGGTCACATCCATAAGAACACCACGCTCTGTCCACTTAGCATTCTCTTCATCTTGCATGGTTTCAATTCGTTGATTGGAAATGAAGTTCCCCATTGAATAGATAATGAGTTTCTTGTCTCCATCTTTTTCAACCGTTTCAGATGGTTCAACTACGTGAGGGTGCCCTCCAAAGATAATATCAGCTCCCCAATCGATCATTTTGTGATAAAGAACCTTTTGTTCTTCAGTTGGTTCCAAGCGATACTCCACACCCATCTGAGGCATGATAATGGTGATATCTGCTTCCTTCTCTGCTCGTTCAATTTCAGCCTTCATCTTGTCTTCATTTAGGTCTGAAAGATAGCGATTATAATCTTCCTGAGAAATACTTTGCTCAATTCCATTAAAACCATAAGAATAAGCCAAAAGTGCAACCTTGATACCATTCACTTCCTTGATAACCAGTGGAGCTTGATCACGGGACTCATGCGTATACACTCCAATAGGCGTCATACCTGCCTTTTCAATTGCATCTGCTGTTGAAACGACACCTTCTATTTGTGAATCTAGGATATGGTTATGCGCCAAGTCTAGCACTTGATAACCGGCATCCTTGATGGCATCCATGACTTCGCCAGGTGCATTAAAGAGAGGATAACCTGCCAAATAGTGGTCCTTGTTCACAGTACCTTCAAAATCACCTAAAATCAAGTCTGCTTGTTTGAGCCATGGTTTCACATACTCAAAATTCTCATGAAAATCATACGTTCCATCATCCTTTTTTGCTGAAAAGTAAAGAATATCATGATAAAGCAAATCCCCGTGGGCCATAATTCTGGCAGTTTTTTCCTCTTCCTGCTCCTGAGACTTTTGCTTAGTCCCCTCTTGAGAAATAGTATCTCGTTTTTGACTGGTTAAAGGGTTTCCTTGGAAACTTTCAAACAACAAGACCAAGCCCATTGATAAAGCAACTGCTAGCAAGAGTACCGCCACAAATCCTTTATTGCTCCACTTGCGATAACTCCTAAAAAAGTTTACCAAGCCCCTCATAAAACGAAAAGCTGAACCACGCTGATATCGATCTTGTCTTCTTTGCATCTTCATTCTCCCTACTTTCTTATTCAAGCCTTTTCTTTTTATTATATCACAGATAAGGATTTCTTTCACAATTGATACTCTTCGAAAATCAAATTCAAACCACGTCAGCGTCGCCTTACCGTATATATGTAACTGACTTCGTCAGTTCTATCCACAACCTCAAAACAGTGTTTTGAGCTGACTTCGTCAGTTCTATCCACAACCTCAAAGCAGTGCTTTGAGCTGACTTCGTCAGTTCTATCTACAACCTCAAAGCAGTGCTTTGAGCAACCTGCGGCTAGCTTCCTAGTTTGCTCTTTGATTTTCATTGAGTATGAATTGAACTTCGTATCTATTTTCTATAAATCCTAAAGTCTGTAATACTTTCAATCCTTGTCATTTTGTGATATCATGTAGAGGTAATGAAAGGAGAGAAAATGTCTGCTATAGAACGTATTACAAAAGCTGCTCACTTAATTGATATGAACGATATTATCCGCGAAGGGAATCCTACTCTACGCGCGGTTGCTGAGGAAGTCACTTTCCCCCTATCTGATCAGGAAATCATTCTTGGCGAAAAGATGATGCAATTCCTGAAACATTCCCAAGATCCTGTCATGGCTGAAAAAATGGGGCTCCGAGGTGGTGTTGGACTTGCTGCTCCTCAATTAGATATCTCAAAACGTATTATCGCTGTTTTGGTGCCAAACATTGTCGAAGAAGGCGAAACTCCACAGGAAGCTTACGACTTGCAAGCTATTATGTACAATCCAAAAATCGTCTCTCACTCTGTTCAAGATGCTGCTCTTGGCGAAGGAGAAGGTTGTCTGTCTGTTGACCGTAACGTGCCTGGCTACGTAGTTCGCCATGCTCGCGTTACTGTTGACTACTTTGACAAGGATGGGGAAAAACACCGCATCAAACTTAAAGGTTATAACTCCATCGTTGTTCAGCATGAAATTGACCACATAAACGGTATCATGTTTTACGATCGTATCAATGAAAAAGACCCATTTGCAGTTAAAGATGGTTTACTGATTCTAGAATAAAGAAAATCCCGTTGCAAGACGGGGTTTTGTGTTATAATAGAGGCATGAAAACAAATGATATTGTCTATGGCGTTCACGCCGTTACCGAAGCCCTCCTTGCAAATACTGGCAATAAACTCTACCTCCAAGAAGATCTCCGAGGTAAGAATGTTGAGAAAGTCAAGGAACTGGCTACAGAAAAGAAGGTGTCCATTTCTTGGACCTCAAAAAAATCCCTTTCTGAGATGACTGAAGGTGCTGTCCACCAAGGTTTTGTTCTACGAGTATCTGAATTTGCCTATAGCGAGCTAGATCACATTCTTGAAAAAACACACCAAGAAGAAAATCCTTTGCTATTGATTCTGGACGGGTTAACTGATCCTCACAACTTAGGCTCCATCTTAAGAACCGCTGATGCGACCAATGTTTCAGGAGTCATCATTCCCAAGCACCGTGCTGTCGGAGTTACTCCTGTTGTTGCCAAAACGGCCACAGGTGCTATCGAGCACGTTCCCATCGCCCGAGTGACCAATCTAAGCCAAACTCTGGACAAACTCAAGGATGAAGGATTCTGGACCTTTGGAACGGATATGAATGGGACTCCTTGCCACAAGTGGAATACAAAAGGGAAAATTGCCCTCATCATCGGAAATGAAGGAAAAGGCATCTCTAGCAACATCAAAAAACAGGTCGATGAAATGATTACCATTCCTATGAATGGACATGTTCAAAGCCTTAATGCCAGTGTGGCTGCAGCCATTCTCATGTACGAAGTTTTTCGAAATAGACTATAAAAAAAGTTTCCAGTCATCTGATTGGAAACTTTTTTATGATTAACAATGTTCTGTAATAAATTTGTAGGCTTCTTGACCAGCGATAGCGCCATCTCCAACTGCTGTTGCTACTTGGCGAAGGTCTTTTTGGCGAACATCTCCAACTGCAAAGATACCATCAACTGCAGTTTTCATGTGGTTGTCTGTCACAATCCAGCCAGCCTGATCTTGGATATTCAATTCTTTAACAAAATCGCTAAGAGGGTCCAAGCCAACATAGATAAAGACGCCACCGAAGGCTTGCTCTGTCACTTGACCTGTTTTTACGTTTTCAAAAACGACAGATTCTACTCGGTTTTCACCCTTGATTTCCTTGACTACAGAATCCCAGATAAAGCTGATTTTCTCATTCGCAAAGGCGCGGTCTTGTAAAACCTTTTGAGCACGAAGTTGGTCACGACGGTGAACAATGGTAACAGTCTTAGCAAAACGAGTCAAGAAGAGGGCTTCTTCAACAGCTGAATCTCCACCACCAACTACCAACAAATCTTGGTCACGGAAGAAAGCACCATCACACACGGCACAGTAAGAAACACCACGACTGTTCAGTTCTTCTTCTCCAGGTACTCCCAAAGGACGGTGTTTAGAACCAGTCGCTACGATAACGGTACGTGTTTCATATGTTTGGTCATCAGTCATCACTTTCTTAAAATGACCATGGTCTTCTACATTTTCAACATAACCATAAATGTGCTCAACACCAAGATTTTCAAGCGGTTCAAACATTTTTTCTGCCAATTCTGGCCCACTAATATTAGCGTATCCAGGATAATTTTCAATATCAGATGTATTATTCATCTGACCACCTGGCAGACCACCTTCAATCAAGGCTACTTTCAGATTGCTTCGAGCAGCATACAAGGCTGCAGTCATACCTGCAGGTCCAGCACCGATAATAATAGTATCGTACATATAGATTCCTTCTTTCTTGTTGTAACTATCTTTATTCTAACTCTTTCTTGTCAATCAAGCAAGGATTATGCCTTGAAGACAAGAATTAAACTCATAACCGCAAAGGATAATACTGGAACAACCAAGACTCCAATCATAATCATATCATAGAGATGGGCTTGGCGAGCCTTGGCTGTCTTATCCACTCCCGACATGGCTCTCAGTCCAATCCAAATCCCTAAAAAAATCAGGACGAGGATGGTGGTCAAGATCAAACTCTCGAAATATAAAGAAAATAGTTGCAGTAGCATGATTTCTCTCATTTCTATCTTTTTTAAAGAGTAAACTCAGCTAGTCCAGCTAACTGAGTTTTCCTTTATCTATTATATCAAATATAAGTCCGTTTGTAACTAGCGAAGAATTCTTTTGTTCGTTCTTCTTTAGGATGGTGGATAATCTCATCCGGTGTTCCAGACTCAATGATTTTCCCCTTATCTAAGAAGAGAATCTTATCAGCAACTTGGGCTACAAAGGACATGTCATGACTAACCAAAATCATGGTTTGACCTGACTTAGCAGCATCTGCAATAGACTTCTCTACTTCACCAACCAATTCTGGGTCAAGGGCTGAAGTTGGTTCATCTAAAAGCAAGACATCTGGTTTCATAGCAAGGGCACGCGCTAGAGCAACTCGTTGCTTTTGTCCACCTGATAAATGGCGAGGGTAATGGTTTTCACGGTCAGAAAGCCCAACCTTAGCCAACTCTTCCTTGGCAATCTTAGTCGCTTCTTGGTCAGATAATTTCTTGACGACAACCAAGCCTTCTTTCACATTATCAAGTGCTGTGCGGCGTTCAAACAAATTAAACTGCTGAAAAACCATAGACAACTTACGACGAAGGGCGAGGATTTCTTCTTGAGTGATTTTAGAAAAATCAACTGAAAAATCATCAATTTGAATAGAGCCACTGTCAGGTGTTTCAAGATAATTGAGACTACGAAGGAAAGTTGATTTTCCAGCTCCTGAAGAACCAATCAAGGCTACAACTTCCCCTTTTTGAATATCCAAGTTCAGATGATCCAAGACAGTCTGTCCTGAAAAGGATTTGCTTAAATTCGAAATCTTAATCATTAACGAAGGTCTCCTTTCACATCTGTTTGCACTGTATCGGGTGCAGAAATAGCCATTTTTCTCTCAATGAAACGACCAAGACTTTCAATTCCGATATTGACTACCCAATAAACAAGGGCTACAGAGATGAATCTCTCAAAGTAACGATAATCAGCTCCACCTAGAATCTGAGCTTGGGCAAAGACTTCCACAACACCCGCACTGAAGGCTAGGGAAGTTCCCTTGGTCAAACCGATTAGGGAATTGATTAAGGTTGGAGTCGCCACAACGGCTGCATTTGGAATAATCACTCGACGATAAACTTGCGCTCGAGTCATACCCAAACTACGTGCCGCCTCAATCTCACCAGGATTGACTGAGAGAATGGCTGCACGAATGGTTTCACTGGCATAAGCCGCCTCATTAAAAGCAAAGGCAACAATCGCAAAAGCTGCAGCTGGAATAGCATTGATATTGAGACCAGTCCCCCATTGCTGATTGAGAGCTTTTAGAGCCAAAGGAATTCCGTAGTAGGTCAACATAAGTTGCACCAAAATCGGTGTCCCTTTTAAGAAGCTAACAAAGAAGGCCTGCAAGGGATATAAAATCTTGACACGATTGATTTTCACAATGGCAAAAAGAAGCGCCAAAACCAAGCCAAAAAGGGCACCACCAATTGTCAACATAATCGTTGTTGGCAGTTGTTGGACAATTCTAGGGATTCCATCAAAGACCGAACGCAGGCTAAACAGCTTGCCATCTGGAATCAATTGCATCAAGTTTTGGTACCAATCTGATGCTAAAATCGTTGTAACATTCATAAAAACATCCTCTCCTGATAATGATTCATTCTACCATACTTCTGCCGTCAATGAAATTATTTGCTACGGTCAGATACAGACTTTGTCTACCTACTAGTTTATCATACTTTGAAACAGGGAGGCTATATATTTTATCTATCAAAGAGATAAGTAAAAACTATCTCAATCCCAATTCTTCGTAAGCTTTTCGATAACCGATTTGCTTAACAGTTCCATTTTCTACTAAAATCGGTCGTTTTAACAACATACCGTCACTTGCTAGCAACTCAGCTGCTTCTTGGTTTGACAGACTTCCTACCTTATCTTTCAGCCCCAATTCACGGTATTTGATTCCACTGGTGTTGAAAAATTGCTTTAGCTCGAACCCTGAGGTTTCTAGCCAGTTTAAAATGACTTCTTGACTAGGTGTTTCTTCTACGATATGGACGACTTTATAGTCCACACCGAGTTGATTTAATTCTTGTTTTGCTTTTTTACAAGTTGAACATTTTGGGTATTCGATAAATTCTAACATGTCTTTCACTTTCTATTATTTATATCTTTAAAACCTACGCCTTCATGCTCCAAGAGCCAGGCTTTCTTTTCCACTCCTGCAGCATAACCTGTCAGACGCTTGCCAGCTCCTAGCACCCGATGACAAGGTACTAGGATGGACCAAGGATTTCGTCCTACAGCTCCACCAATTGCTTGAGCAGAAGCCACTTGCAGGTCTTGAGCTATTTGTCCATAGGTCACTGTCTGACCATAAGGAATTCCCTGTAAATAGGACCAAACTCGCTTTTCAAAATCCGTACCGATTGGAGCCAAAGGTAAGTTGGATAAATCCTGATACCTGCCTTTAAAGTAATCATCTAAGCAAGCAATAACGGAGTCTAAAATAGGATGGCTAGCAACTTCTTCTATCGTTTCATCTCCTAGCCCCCTCTCAAAATGCTTCTGGTCCTGTACCCAAATTCCATACAGATATTGGTCATCAGCTACGAGAGAAAGGAAGCCAATTGGCGAAGAATAGAGCATTTTGGCATACTTCTTTTGCATTATTTCTTTAATTTTTGATAGGCCAAGCGTTCACCATCTACTGGTACCTTACCGACCTGTTTAAAACCAAGTTTTTCAAAAATATGTTGCATGGCCTTGTTTGCAACATGCGTATCTGAGCGAAAATCTAGATAATCAAAACCTTCAATCAAGCCCTCTAAAAAGGTTTGAGCCACTCCTTGTCCCTGGACATCTGCTGCCACAGCGATACGATGAAAGACTAGGTACTCTGACTCTCCAGCTTGCCAGTTGCCCTCATAAATGGCTTCATAGGCCTCCTCTGGACTCTTGGTCACAGCAGCATAGGCTAGTAGTTCTCCCTCTTCCAAGGCTACGTATGCTTGTCCTGAGATTATATCCTCAATAATAATATCAGCATTTGGATAACCATTTTGCCACTGGTCACTACCAGCTTCTGCTAAACATTTCTTAGCATCCTCCATCACCTGCATAATAGCATCTACTTCATTTGGAAAAGCTAAACGAATCTCCATCTTTTCTCCTCATTTCTGACTAGTTTCTCCCATCATAGCATAATTTAAGTCTTTCTACAAGCAGTTAAAACTTGACTTTCTGTTTTTATTATTTTATAATCTAGTTATTAAAACTAGATAAAAAGGAGTTGAAAATGAAAGCTACCTTTTCCTACCCAAAATGGGCAGAAATTCCAAACATTGACCTCTATCTGGACCAGGTTTTACTATATGTCAATCAGGTCTGCGCCCCTGTCTCTCCAGATAAGGACAAGGGCCTAACAGCATCTATGGTTAACAATTATGTTAAACATGGTTACCTGACAAAGCCTGACAAGAAAAAATACCAACGCCAACAGATTGCCCGTTTGATTGCTATCACAACCCTCAAGTCGGTATTCTCTATTCAAGAAATAGCTCAGACACTGAATACTCTGCAAAGTCAAGCAAGTTCAGACCAACTCTATGATGCTTTTGTGGACTACATGAACCAAGGAATTGACCCAGCTAACCCCATTATCCAAACCAGCTGCCAAACCGTTAAACTCTTTCATCAAGCTCTAGACTTAATCCATCATACTCAAGAGGAGGTAATCCGATGAACACTAGTCTTAAACTCAGCAAACAACTCAGTTTTGGAGAGGAAATTGCTAATAGCGTGACCCATGCTGTGGGTGCCGTCATCATGCTTATCTTGCTGCCTATTTCATCCACCTATAGTTATGAGACACACGGATTTTTATCATCTATCGGCGTTTCCATTTTCGTTATTAGTCTCTTTCTCATGTTTCTATCATCCACCATTTATCACTCTATGGCTTATGGTTCGACCCATAAATATGTCTTGCGGATCATCGACCATTCTATGATTTATGTTGCTATTGCAGGCTCATACACGCCCGTCGTCTTAACCTTGATGAATAACTGGTTTGGCTATCTAATTATTGCCATCCAGTGGGGAACGACCATCTTTGGTATTCTCTATAAAATCTTTGCTAAAAAAGTCAATGAGAAATTTAGCCTTGCTCTTTACCTGATTATGGGCTGGTTGGTTTTAGCTATCATTCCTGCCATTATCAGTCAAACAACGCCAATTTTCTGGAGTCTCATGGTAACTGGCGGACTTTGTTATACAGTTGGAGCTGGATTTTACGCCAAGAAGAAACCTTATTTCCACATGATTTGGCATCTTTTTATCCTAGCCGCATCTGCCCTCCAATACATCGCCATTGTTTATTACATGTAAAAAAGTTGAGAAACTCAGTCTCAACTTTTTTCTTTACACATATTGATAAAGTACTGGTGCAAACGCACATCATCAGTCAATTCCGGATGAAAAGAGGTTACCAGCATATTTTTTTCTTGGGCTGCAACGATTTGATTATCAACTCTTGCTAAAATTTCTACACCCTGCCCAACACTGCTGATAATCGGACCGCGAATAAAAGTCATTGGAATCTGACCGACTCCCTTACATTCTGCTTCCGTGTAGAAACTTCCTAATTGGCGCCCATAGGCATTGCGCTCGACCACCATATCCATAGTTCCAAGATGACTTTCTTTCTGAGAAGAAATTTCTTTAGCTAAGAGAATTAAGCCCGCGCAGGTTCCAAAGGCTGGTAAACCAGATAGAATGGCTTCTCGAATGGGAATCATCATGTCCTGCTCACGTAAGAGCTTGCCCATGGTTGTAGATTCCCCACCAGGCAAAATCAAACCCGACAAGTCACTCTGATGTTTCTGAAAATCATCTAGATTTCTGATTTCAACACTCTCAACACCTAATTGCTCTAGTACTTTTGCATGCTCTGCAAAGGCACCTTGCAAGGCCAATATTCCAATTTTCATCTATTTTCCTCGCTCAGCCATGAGGATTTGGATTTCATTTTCATTGATACCAACCATGGCTTCTCCTAAATCTTCAGAGATTTGAGCTAGGATTTTAGGATTACGGAAGTTAGTCACAGCCTTAACAATGGCACTCGCTCGTTTAACAGGATCTTCTGATTTGAAAATACCTGAACCGACAAATACACCTTCTGCCCCTAATTGCATCATCAGCGCAGCATCTGCTGGCGTTGCAACACCTCCAGCCGCAAAGTTTACAACTGGCAATTTTCCATGTTCATGGACATATTGAACCAATTCTACAGGGACTTGCAAGTCCTTGGCAGCAACATAAAGTTCGTCCTCGCGTAGATTTTGAATGCGGCGAATTTCCTGATTCATCATGCGCATATGGCGAACGGCTTGGACGATATCCCCTGTACCCGGTTCTCCTTTGGTACGAATCATGGAAGCACCTTCAGCGATACGACGCAAGGCTTCACCCAAGTCCTTAGCCCCACAGACAAAAGGAACTTGGAATTCTTTCTTGTCCACATGGAAACGGTCGTCAGCTGGCGATAGAACTTCACTCTCGTCGATATAGTCAATTTCAATAGCCTCTAAAATCTGAGCTTCCACAAAATGCCCGATTCTGACCTTAGCCATTACTGGAATACTAACCGCTTCTTGGATTTCCTTAATCATCTTTGGATCACTCATGCGGGAAACTCCACCAGCCGCACGAATATCAGCCGGAATTCGTTCCAAGGCCATCACAGCTGCCGCACCAGCAGCCTCTGCAATACGGGCTTGTTCAGGGTTCTGAACGTCCATGATAACACCGCCCTTGAGCATCTGTGCCAAGTTTTTATTTAATTCATAACGATTTTCAGTCATTTCTTTATCCTCATTATTTGTATTGGTAGCTACCTTTTCATTTTAAGTTAGAACAGAATGAATCACAAGATAAAAAAATCATAATTGTATGGGTACACATTGACTAAAAAAACTATCTGACCTTAACTTAAGGCCAGATAGTTCATCATTTTTATTTTTCAGCTGTAAGGGCAGCCATTGTGATGTAGTTGTATGGTTTGTTGAAGTGTGGCAAGAAGAATAGGTCTGTAAGGCCATTTATCAATTGTACATGCTCTTGGATAGCAAGTGAGAACATGTGGATTCCCATGCTGATTGCAGAATCGTGTGAAACCATTTGTGCACCAAGAATTTCACGGCTATCTTTGTCAAAGACAATCTTGATGGCAACTTCATGGTTGTCATGCTTCATGAATTCTGGTTTTTGAAGATCGTTAAAGCCTGTTTCAGTTGCATTGTAACCAGCAGCTTTCGCTTTTTCAAGAGTCAAACCAGTTGAAACCATGTGAAGACCGTAGATAGAGATACCGTTTGAACCTTGAACACCGATACCTTCCAATTCATGTCCACAAGCATTGTAGGCACCAACGATACCAGTACGAACAGCGTTTGAAGCAAGCGCGATGTAGCTAGTGTCTTTACGAGCGTTGTCATAAACAGTCGCACAATCACCAACAGCAAATACACCAGGAAGTGAAGTTTCTTGTTTCTTGTCTACAAGGAAGGCACCGTTGCGGAAGAGTTCAATCTTGCCGTCAGCAAGAGCTGTGTTTGGACGGAAACCAACTGCAAGGATAACCATATCCACATCGAAAGTTTCTTTATCAGTAATCAAACGTTCTACTTTACCGTCACCCTCAATTGCTTTAACAGTTTGACCAAGCGCCAAGCGGATGTTGTGGTCTTCCAAGTTCTTCGCCATCATTTGTGTGAAGTCTTTGTCATAGTAACCGTTCAAGACAGTATCAACAATATCAACAAGGACAACTTCTTTTCCAAGACGTTCAAAGGCTTCAGCAAGTTCAACACCGATGTAACCACCACCAACAACGGCGATACGGTCAAGGTGCTGGCTCTTGTCAGCAAGTTTATTGATAACTTCTTCAGCGTTTTGGTACAATTTAACGAATTGTACATTTTCAAGAGTTGCTTTAAATTCGCGGTTTCCTTTAACAATTTCAACACCTTCGATTGGTGGCAAGATTGGTGTAGAACCTGTAGCGAAAATCAATTTCTCGTATGATTCTTTGTGCTCTTTCCCTTCAACTTCTGCTGTAACTACTTTGTTATCATAGTCGATTGAAAGAACTGGTGAGTTCATGTAAACCTTAGCACCTTTAGCTTCCAATTTTTCTTTATCAGAATAGAACAAGCCTTCAGCACCGTCGATTTGTTCACCAATCCAAAGGGCCATTCCACATCCTAGGAAAGAGATGTTAGAGTTTTGGTCAAATACAACGATTTCGTTCTCATTGCCAAAATTATCCAACATAGTATTAATACATGCTGTACCAGCGTGGTTAGCACCAACTACAACGATTTTACTCATAGAAAAATTCCTACCTTCATTTTTAAATTTACTCTTCTAGTATAACATTTACTGTTAGCGTTTACAAGAGTTTGGCTGATTTTTCCTATTTTTTTGTAAAAAATTGTAAATAATCTGTATCTTAACACGGATTCTTGCAATTTTTCTTCATTTCTTGAGCATACTTCTTGACATCTTTACAAATTTTATTTGTGAAAACGCTGACTTTATGGTATGCTAGTATCATGGAAAGAAAATGTAAGGGGTTCATTTTTCATAAATTTACTATATTTCAACCTTCTTTTCATAAGAGAAAGGAGTTGGTAGCTTGCCTCTTAGTTCACATTCTGAACGCCTAATGGGAACCACTATCACTATTTCATTAGTGGATGAGCGAGCTGATATCTTGCTCCAAAAATCCTTTGATTTGCTTAAAGAGCTTGAATACCGCTTCAATGCCAATAGTCAAGAATCAGAGTTGATGGAAATCAATTATCAAGCTGGAATAGCTCCAGTCAAAGTTCATCCTGATTTGTTTGAATTGATTTCACTTGGATTAGAGCATAGCCTAGCGCCCTCTAGTCATCTCAACATCAGCATTGGTCCCTTGATTCAGACCTGGCGCATCGGTTTTTCAGACGCCAAAGTGGCCCAACCTCAAGAAATTGAATCGGTGCTCCCTTTAATCAATCCTCATGATATCGAGTTAGACTCTTCTGCTTCCACTGTGTTCTTGAAACAGAAAGGAATGAAGATCGATCTTGGTTGTTTAGCCAAGGGTTATAGTGCGGATAAGGTTGCCCAATTTCTTAGAGAAGAGGGGGTGACATCTGCCTTGATCAATCTGGGAGGGAATATCCTGACCATTGGAAAAAATCAGGCAAGAGGGGATCAAGATTGGCAAATCGGGATTCAAGACCCAGCCAATCCGAGGGGAAATCACTTAATGACAATCCCCGTTGTCAATCAATCTGTCGTAACTTCAGGCATTTATGAACGTCACCTGACTGTCGATGGAAAAGATTACCATCATATTTTTGACAGCCAAACAGGATATCCTGTTGAAACGGAACTCGCTAGTCTTACAATCATCTCTGATAAGTCAGTTGATGGTGAAATCTGGACAACTCGTTTATTTGGAGAAAGACCTGCTTCTATCCTCTGGCAAGTCGAAAGTTTGGAGGGCATCGAAGCAATTCTGATTGATAAAGAAGGTCACCTCAGTTGTTCTTCAGGAATTCCTACTCTATAGAGACAACTGTTTCAATGGAGTTTTAAAATCGTATTATGTAAAAAGAGAAAGGAAATCTCATGTCAAAACTTATTGCTATTGTTGGAACAAATTCAAAACGTTCTACAAACCGCCAATTGCTTCAATACATGCAAAAACACTTTGCTGAAAAAGCTGAAATTGAACTTGTTGAAATTAAGGACATTCCTGTCTTCAATAAACCAGCTGATAAGCAAGTACCTGCTGAAATTCTAGAAATTGCTGCCAAAATTGAAGAGGCTGATGGCGTTATTATCGGTACTCCTGAGTATGACCACTCTATTCCAGCTGTTTTGATGAGCGCTCTTGCTTGGTTGTCTTACGGTATTTACCCACTCTTGAACAAACCAATCATGATTACAGGTGCTTCTTACGGTACGCTTGGTTCATCACGTGCCCAATTACAACTTCGCCAAATCTTGAATGCTCCAGAAATCAAAGCAAGTGTCCTTCCTGATGAATTCTTGCTTTCACATTCACTTCAAGCCTTCAACCCAAGTGGTGATCTAGTAGATCTTGATGTTATCAAAAAACTGGATGCTACTTTTGACGACTTCCGTATCTTTGTAAAAATCACAGAAAAATTGCGTAACGCACAAGCACTACTTCGCAAAGATGCTGAAGACTTTGACTGGGAAAATTTGTAAGATAGGAGACCAAAAAGAATGAAATTTGTTGGACTTGTAGGATCAAACTACGATCAATCATATAACCGTAAACTCTTGGAATTCATCCGTCGTCACTTCAAACTCAAATTTGAATTAGAAGTCCTTGAAATTGACGAAGTTCCAATGTTTAACCAGGACGAAAAATGGGACGAAAGCTTCCAATTGCGTCTCTTGTATAACAGAATTACGCGTGCTGATGGTGTCATTATTGCTACTCCTGAGCACAACCACACAATCTCAGCTTCTCTTAAATCAGTTCTTGAATGGCTTTCATACGAGGTTCATCCATTTGAAAACAAACCAGTTATGATTGTGGGAGCTTCTTACTATGATCAAGGTACTTCTCGTGCCCAAGTTCACCTTCGTAAGATTCTTGACGCTCCAGGTGTCAATGCCTATACACTTCCTGGAAACGAATTCCTTCTTGGTAAAGCTAAGGAAGCCTTTGATGTTGATGGGAATATTACAAATGACGGAACAGTTAAATTCCTCGAAACTTGCTTGGATAATTTTGTAAAATATGTAGGAGTTGTTTCAAAATTGAAAAAACCAAAACCAATTGAACCAGAAGATTTGGATTGTGGCAGACCAATTGCTACCACAATCACAGAAGTTGATCCCGATGATCCAGAATGGGTTGAAAAAGTTGCTGAAATTACTGGTGCGGTTTCAGGTGATACCTATGTCAAACTAGATCATGGTATCTTAACTGTTAACCAAATCGATATGTTCTTGAAAGCAATGCCATTTGAGTTGACATTTGCAGATGATAACAACCAATTCTTATACTACAATAATGTTCACCAAGATCCAAACACCATGTTTGCTAAACGTGTACCATCTCAATCTGGTAACCGTCTCTCAACTGTCCATAACTCACTTCCCGGTGGACGTATGAAAAATGTTGAATGGGTTGTCGGTGTACTGCGTAATGGTGATCAAGAATATGTTCGTACAATCGTTCCTGGATCTCCTGCAGGGGTTATCAATACTCACAACTATCAAGCTATGTACTATCCTGATGGATCATACGCTGGTATCAATGAAATAGTCTTCAACTTCCAACCATGGCTTGATTGGTACCTCAATACAACTGGTCAACGTCTAGTTGGTGGAAATGCTGCAGCTCCTGCTGGCGGACATGGTCACGGTGATGCAGATGCTACATCTGGAGCTTCTGATGCAGGTGAGGCTGGAGGCCACGGTGGTGGTGCAGACGCTACATCTGGAGCAAGCAACTAATAACAGTTTTAGGAACCATTTTGGTTCCTTTTTTAGTGACAAAAGACTAGCAGTTTGTGTCTGCTAGTCTTTTGATTATGATTTCATCTATCTTTGTTAAAAGAAAGAATACTTATTATGAATTTGGATCATCGAGACTACGGCCATGTAACCCTTTTTCACGTTGTACTTGGCGTAATTTTTCTGGTGTAACATCGTTTCCTTCTTCGTCAACAATTTTGATTCCTTCAATGTGGTGACGAACAGCGCGACGATAACCTTCGATGTACTCCTCACGTAGTTTGGCTTGTTCCACTTTCTCTTCCGGTGTCAAGCCTTCTGCTTTTTTCTTTTTAGCTAGCTCATTGATACGAGCAATTTTTTTCGGATCCATTTCTTCTCCTTTGTGATAAGATAAAGTCCGTTTATCAAATTTTATTTAGTATTAATTTGGTTAAAACGAGCAAGCTTAGCTGCTTTTTGAGTTAAATGAGACAAGATTGCCAAACGATTTTGACGGACTGCCTCGTCTTCAGCCATAACCATAGTATTCTCAAAGAAGGCATCAATGACTGGGCTAAGAGCAAAGAGGTGGTTCAATTGTTGATTTGCAGTACCTGATAAAACAAGTGACTCTACAACTTCTGCCAAAGCTTTCTCTTGGTCATTTTCAAATAGTGACGAATCAACTGTAGCAACTCCTTCTGCCTTCTCAGCCAAGTTAAAGGCACGAGAAAGTGATTCAACAGATGGTTTGAAGTCTTCTTCCTTGCTTGCTTCTACGAGAGCACTTGCTGCTTCCAACATTTCCGCCACAACAAAGTTTGAACCTGCAAGTACCGCTTCCTTGATATCTTTTGGAGTTGAGCCCATCATCTTATCAACACGAGCCTTGATAAAGTCCATAACCTCTGTCTTATTTTCATAAGTCAAGCTGTCAAATGTCAAAGCATAAAGGCTATCAATCAGCTCATCCATAGCAATGTGCCAACCAAAGGCATCCAAGATACGAACTACACCTTGGGTTGCACGACGAAGGGCATAAGGGTCATTAGAACCTGATGGAATCAAACCTACTGAGAAGAAACTCAAAATCGTATCCAATTTGTCTGCAATAGCTAGAACTGCGCCAACCTTGCTCTCTGGAAGTTCGCCTTCGGCTGATGTAGGCATGTAGTGTTCACGAATAGCAGCTGCAACTGCTGGAGTTTCCCCAGCAAGAAGGGCATATTTTTCACCCATAATTCCTTGTAGTTCATCAAACTCACCAACCATACCTGTCAACAAGTCAAACTTGTAAATAGCAGCTGCACGGGCTAGGTCAATCGTTTCATCAGCTGACAAACCAGCTTTTTCTGCCAGGAGAATAGCAATCTGACCCGTACGAATCATGTGTTCACGAAGGGAACCAATCTTCTCATGGAAGGTGACATTGTTTAATTTTTCAACAAGGTCAGAAATAACCAATTTTTGGTCTTCACGCCAGAAGAATTCTCCGTCTTCCAAACGGGCTACCAAGACTTTTTCATTTCCTTTGATAACATTTTCCAAATACTCTGCGTTTCCGTTACGAACAGAAATGAAGTTTGGCAAGAGTTTACCGTCTTGATCACGAACAACAAAGTAACGTTGGTGTTCCTTCATTGAAGTCACCAAAACTTCTTCCGGTACTTCAAGGTATTTGGCATCAAAACTTCCCATAAAGGCAGTTGGGTATTCAACCAAGTTCAAGACTTCATTAAGCAAATCCGCATCAATTTCAATACGTACACCATGTTTTGCCTCAATTTCCTTGATTTGGTCAACAATCATTTGCTCACGTTCACGTGGATCTGCGATTACAAACTGTGAACGAAGGTCTTCTTCATAGCTCAAGGCTGACTGAATTTTGGTTTCTTTCCCCAAGAAACGATGACCACGGCTCACACGACCTCCCTTGATATCAAGGAAATCCAAATCAAACTCTTCTTCATCTAAAAGAACAGTTAAAGTGTGAACAGGACGAATGTATTCAAAGCTATTTCCAGCCCAGTGCATGCTGACAGGGAAAGTCAGTGACTTCAAGACATCCACAACACCTGGAACAATGGCTTCAACTGCTTGACCAATTTCTTCCTTAGTGACATAGACATATTCTTCACCCTTGATTTCACGGAATTCGATATCTTCAACCGTCAAACCTTTGCCACGGACAAATCCTTGAGCAGCTTTGGTGAAGTTTCCATCACTATCCAATGCAATTTTCTTTGCTGGCCCCTTGAAATCTTCTGTCAAATCAGACTGTTTGTCTGCAAGACCAGTTACACGAACAGCCAAACGACGTGGTGTTGAGAAGGTTTGAATGGCTTCAAAAGACAGGCGGTTTTCCTTGAGGAAGGCGGCCATTTTTTCGCCTAGTTGTTTTTCACTTGGCGTAACAACATAGGCTGGTAATTCTTCAAGACCGAGTTCTACTAATAAGTTTTTTGTCATGTTTTTTCTCCGAAAAGTATCTTTTTATTTTCCAGTTTGCCTTATGTGATTGGCACGCAAGCAACCAACTTCGTTGTTTCATTGCTAAAATTGGAGCCAAAAGTCTCCAATTTTGCCTAGCATCCTTAGCCTCACTAAGGATACCTTCATCACTGAGGCAACTGGTTCAGGGCTCACACTGTTCGCCCATTTTCGTAATTTGTCACTTTCTTTATTCCGCGTCTTCTGCTAAGAGTTTAGCTCGGGTTTCTTCATCCAAAAGTGGGTAGCCTAGGCGTTTGCGCTCTGCGACAAAGGTTTTGGCTACGACACGGGCTAGGTTACGAATACGAGCGATATAGCCTGCACGCTCTGTTACAGATACGGCACCACGCGCATCAAGCAGGTTAAAGGTGTGTGAACATTTGAGAACATAGTCATAGGCAGGGTGTACCAAGCCTTCTTCCAAGGCACGACCAGCTTCTTTTTCAAACTTATCAAAGTTTTCAAGCAACATCTCTTGGTCTGAAATTTCAAATGAATATTTTGAATGCTCGTACTCAGGCTGAATAAAGATTTCTCCGTATTTTACACCATCAGCCCACTCAATATCGTAAACAGAGTCTACTTCTTGGATGTAAGAAGCCAAACGCTCCAAACCATAGGTAACTTCCGCAGTCACAGGGCCAGTTGCCAATCCACCAACTTGTTGGAAATAAGTGAACTGAGTGATTTCCATACCGTCAAGCCAAACTTCCCAACCAAGACCAGCTGAACCAGTTGATGGATTTTCCCAGTTGTCCTCAACAAAACGAATATCATGTTCCAAAGGATTGATACCCAATTTTTCCAAAGACTTAAGGTAAAGTTCTTGGATGTTTGATGGAGATGGCTTCATGACAACCTGGAATTGGTGGTGTTGGTAGAGACGGTTAGGATTTTCTCCGTAACGACCGTCAGCTGGACGACGTGATGGCTCTACATACGCTGCATTCCATGGCTCAGGTCCGATAGCACGAAGAAAAGTGTAAGGACTCATGGTTCCCGCACCTTTTTCATTGTCATAAGCCTGCATAAGCATACAACCTTGGTCATTCCAAAATTGTTGCAAGGTAAGGATGATTTCCTGGAAAGTCAATTTTTTAGACATTGTTTTCTCCTTTAGTTAAAAAAATTTGTATTTTTTATTTCATTTTCTTTTAGGACTTTTATTGAGAAATTATTTCTCTTTTCTTGTATATTTGCTAATTTCTTAACATCACGAAAATTTTTATCTGTCGTTACAAGTATTAATTTTTTATATGGAATCCTATTGGTTTCTATCGAATAGTTATTCTACAATTCATATAATTTCATAATAGACCTATCTAACAATTGTTTCGAAATATTATTTTGGAAATATTTAATTTCAAAGATAATATCTTTATCAAACTTATCTTGCCCCATCGCTATTACGTCGTACAAAAATCTATTTAGAATACTATCCGAAACTATTTTGTAGTTCGCTGGCGAGGTCTCATAGATTCTTCTAACTACACTGTCTTCAATAGATTGATAAGATTTTATTCTTGTTTCGCAGGTTCTGTCGGTAAATTGTTCTAATGTCAAATCACTTTTTATACTTTCTTCAATATTTTGGGAAGTCGCCTTAGTCATTTTTTTATAAATTTCAGAGATTTTTAAAGCCTTTTCTTCATAATCTAAATTTTCAAATTTTGTCCAAACACTTAACCCATCATAAATTAGATAAATTCCTATTAATACACAGGACACCAGCAAAAATAATGAAAAATAAAAAGTAAATTCATAATTATGCTGTAGCTTATCAACTATAGATTGTGATTCCTTTGTAAAATTATTATACTGTTCACTAGTAAGTAGTATCTTATCTTTATCAATACTAAAAATATGGATAATGAAAACAAATGGTAAAATAATAAACAACGTACCCAAAGAAACTTGAAATTTATATTTTGTGTCAAATGATATTTGAGAAATTTCTTTCAATACAATTACCTCCTTGATAAATTCTATATAGTATAAAATTCAAAAGAACCGCATCCGACAATCCTAGGTTGATTTGACCTAGGGGCGTCAGAAACGCGGTTCCACCCTAATTTATTACTTCATTACTTTTGAAAATACTACAGAAAGCGCCAGTTCTTTATTTTGCCCTACTTGGCTCCCACTATCCCAAGCTCGCTTGAAGAACGCCATAAGACTTTCTTTCCTGCTGACTATTATATCAGAATTGTAACATACTGTAAATCAAAAACTATAGAAAGATGTATAGGATTCTCTACTCACTTTTTGAAAATGTTGCAAGTCCAATAACTGACAACAAGAGAGAAATTCCTGAAATACTTAGAATAATAGAAATCATGTTATTCTCACCAGTAGCTGGTAATTGTTTTCCTTCTTTGTTGACTGTAGCTAAAAGCACTTGTTGACCACTTCCAGCTAGTGTTTTATTCTCATGCTTAGCTTCTATATTGGAATGATGTATTACAATTGATGTAGCTTTCTCAATTTTATCATTGCTAATTGAAGACTTAATAGTTGAGACTTGTCTATTGTGACTTACTAATTTAACAGGTTGCACTTGAGAAACTGGTTTGGTTGGAATAACTGGATTAAGCGTTACAACTGGTTTAGCTGGAATAACTGGCTTGATCGTTACAACTGGTTTAGTTGGAGTAACTGGCTTGATCACTACAACTGGTTTAGCTGGAGTAACTGGCTTAACCGTTACAACTGGTTTAGTTGGAGTAACTGGCTTAATCGTTACAACTGGTTTAGCTGGAGTAACTGGCTTAACCGTTACAACTGGTTTAGCTGGAGTAACTGGCTTGATCGATGCAACTGGTTTAGTTGGAGTAACTGGCTTAATCGTTACAACTGGTTTAGTTGGAGTAACTGGTTTAATCGTTACAACTGGTTTAGCTGGAATAACTGGCTTAACTGGTGCAACTGCTTTAGTTGGATCAACCGGCTTAACTGGTGCAACTGGTTTGGTTGGAATCTCTACTTTATTAGCCTTAAGTTTTACAGCCGTCTCTTTTAGAGCATTGATTACTGCATTAATTTCTTCTTGACTAGCTTCTGCATTTTCCAAAAGTAGCTTAGCTTTGTTGAAAATAAGATTATATGCATCTTTCTCCTCTTTGCTAGCTGTCAAAAATCTTGGATCTTTGTCTTGGAACTTCACTTCATCCACGATAACATTTTTTAGGCTCATGAAATCTGTTTCTTTCCCATTCAGCTGGTCTTGTGCTTTCAAGAAAGCGGTCAATAGACGGTCGATTTCATCTTGAGTTATCAAATCTTTTGTAATTAATAATGCCAAGAGTTTAAATTCACGATCATATTGACCTTTGCGTTCTTGATCAGAATTTATATATTTACCTTTTTTAACTGTCTCAGCATATGCTTTAATAGCATTCTTCAATGATGTGATATCAGATTCCTTACCATCCAATGTTTGCATAGCAGACTCTAAAGCCTTAACAATTTGGTCAATTTTATCTTGGTTAAGTTTACTTCCCAATGCTAGTTGCGCATCTTTGACACTTTGATCAAAAATCTCTTTCAACTTCTGTTTTGTATTATAATATCTCGGAGTTTTAACTACTTCCATTTGTTTATTTAAAGCTGCAATCAAAGCTAACTTAGAAACAACTGAAAGTGACAAAACATTATTTTTACCAAACAAAACTTTAAATGGTTGAAGATTATCGAGTAATTCATAACCGTTGGATAGATTTACAAGAACTTTATATTCACCAGTAACCACTTTCTTACCATAAGAATGTTTACCATATGTTTCAGCTGGCAAGACTTGACTCTGACCGTCTTCACCTACTAAAGTAATCGTTGTAGTTCCAGGAACAGCTTGATTAAAGCCAACCGTTATTGAGGCATATTTCATTTTGTTAGCCAAGAAGGTAATAGTTTGAAAACTATTTTCTTTCGTTAAATCAAATTCCTTAGATAGAGCACTCACAAATTTCAACTCTGTACGGTCATAGCTAAAAATTTCTGCAACATAATGCCCAAATTTCAAGAAATTAATATCTTTTGACTTATCAACGGTTACATATTGACCTTCGCTATTTTTAATGCGATAAACATAAGTTGTATCAATCTCATCCTTGGTTTTATTGTTTAGTATAGCAATTTTTACACGACCACTATTTTCTTCACCTACAAGATCTTTGAGAGATATAAAATCTACATTTCCCGCAAAGTCTTCTACATAATAGAAGATTTTCGATTTATCAACGTTCTTAGGAAGTGTATAACTACCATCTTCATTTTGTTTGATAATTTGATACTGTTCGATTTCTGAATCTGTCGCCTCTCTATTTTCAGAAGGACGAATATAAAAGACTTTTTCTAGAAGAATTCCACCATTTCCTACATCCTGAGGTTTGCGAGCTATAAATTGTTCTTGATCTTCTTGAGAACGAATATATCCCGAAGTAATCAGAGGTTTTTGTGTATCGATTTGAATTTTAAATGTTGTATATTGTTCCTCAGCTCCAGGGACATCTGGCTTATAACTAATAACATAGTCATAAATTCCATCAGAGACTCGATTTCCATTAGAATCCTGTCCTCCCCAAGCTGTTTTATCTACAATGTAACTTCTTGGATTTCTAGTATCACCATCAAAATAATTTTTTACAAGGTCTGTTGGACGACTTTGCCAAATAGGATGACTGTGTGTTGTATCCGAAGAATCATAAACAGTCGCACGAAGATTTACCAAGTTTCTATAGACAAGAGTTTTAAATTGAACAGAATCTTTATTACCATCCTCATTTGGCGAGATAGCAAGGCGGATGTTCCCTTTTTCATCTAATTGAAGATGGTATTTTCCTTCAGCATCTTGTTTCACTCCGAGTACAGTCACTCGATTTCCTTGACGCTCTGCTTTTAAAACATTTACATCATTTTCAGAACTTGTTAAATAAGTTGCATCGTCTGAAGGTGAAATTCCTGGATTATCTTTATCAATTTCAGAGTAAAATCCACTGTTTCCTTCCTTAATCAATTGATAAATTGGTTTTTCAATTGCAGGTAGATTTTGGAATTCTCCCTTAAATCCCATAAATGGTAAACCAATAACAGAACCATCATCTGCAGGATTGACAAATCTAACAAATCCTTCTAGAAAATATCCATTTGGCATTATTTTGCTAAGTTCTTCAGTAAACTTACTTGTATCTACACTAACTGTTACCGTCTTCGTACTATGAGCTTTCACAGTTACTTCAGGCCAGACTGTTTCAGTTAATTTTCGTGGACGGAGAGTGAATTTCCCTTCTTCAACTTCGTCCGTATTTGTATTTACAATCATCTTCAATGTTTGGTCTTTATCTGAAATATTATGAATTGTAACTTCAAAGGTAAATTTATCACCAACATTGCCAAGAGTAACACTTGGATATTTATTTGCACCTGTTACAAATAAATCTGTGCTTGTTGCCGCCATCGTGTCAACTACGCCAGCACCTTGCTGACGTGGAGAAGTATAGGCTCCAGTTTGTTTATTAAAATGTGGTTTTGCAGTAGACATAATTAAAGCTTTTACAATCTCTGAAATTTGACTAGCTGATAATTCAGGATGTTTTTTCGCTAAATATTCTTTGACTAATGCTGCGACACCAGCTACATGAGGAGCCGCCATACTTGTTCCACTGATACTTCCATAGCTATTGTCGTTAAATGATGAATAGATATTTCCACCAGGTGCAGTAACATCTGGTTTCAATTGTCCATCAGTTGTAACTCCCCAACTTGAAAAATCTGATAATTGGTCTGCAACGTCTGATTTACGATTATCCATCTTGTGATTAAAGACAATTTTATACTGACCAGACTTAAGAATTTCACCATAATGTTTTGAAATAAAGACAGATGGGATTTTCTTAGCATCACCTGTAACAGACATACTAACATTTGCACCTTCAACGTTGTTATAAATTAAAACTCCAGCTGCACCGTGTTGAAGAGCATTTTTAATCTTATCAGAAAAATTAATTTTACCACGTTGAATCAGTGCTAACTTGCCTCTTACATCAATATTAGCAAAATCTTCTTCACGACCAATACCTGCTGCTACATATTCGTATTCTTTCCCTTTTTCAAAATCTTTTTCTGTTTCAGGTCTATTAAAATCAAACTTACCATAATCAAGGGTAGCGTCATTTTCTAAACCTTTTACTTCAAAGACTTCAGTAGTTAGAATTTTATTATTAATCGAAGCAACAGAAATTGAATCTTCTACTGTAGAAGGATTTCCTACGAGACCATAATCAGGATTTGCTGCCAATGGTTGTGAAAAACCTCTACCGAAAGTATTACTATTACCTGCAGCAATAACAACAGATACTCCTTTAGCGCGTGCTCTTTTTACTGCATCAATGATATCTGAACCTGCATCTACCGTTGAACCCGCACCTGCACCCAAACTCATATTGATCACATCTGCACCTAGTGCAACTGCATCATCAATAGCTTTTACATAGAGGGCAGATGCTGTAGTTTTATCTCTGTCTGAAAAAACTCTCATAAACATAATTTGAGCTTCTGGCGCCACCCCATAAACCTTCTCAGAATTCGGGGCTTTATTAACAGGATTTCCAGCTACAATCCCAGTAACATGCATTCCATGAGACTCTTTTTCAGCTTCTTTTATATTATCAGTTCCATCAAAGTAATCATAAGCATATACTACTTTATCACTGTACCATTTCCCATAGTCAATACCAGCAGCCTTTTTAGCTTTTTCGATATCATCCTGATTTTTAAATTTCGCCTTTGACGGATCAGAAATACGCAAAACCTCATGATTCAAATCAAGCCCTGAATCTATAACAGCGACTACAGTTCCTTGTCCTTTATGTCCTGCTTCCCAGGTTTTAGGGACAGTAATAATTTCATTACTGGAGATACTGTTTGGCTTTTCTTTATGTCCACCTTGAGATAACGACTGTGATTGTAAGCTTTCTGAAGAAGAATTACTTTTCACTGCTGATTCTTCCTTCTTCTCTTCACTTTTTATAGCAGTCGTTTCTTTCTGTGTGGTTACGGCTTTGTCTGACTTATTATCTCTATACTCTATAGAATCATCTTGTTTTAATGACTCTGTCACTTCTGTTTTTTCCTTCGAAGAAGAATTTAGAGCATTCTTGTCAGCCGTGACTGGCGGTGCGAGCTTATTTGAATCATCTAATTTATTAGTCATTACAGCATGTGTAACTTGATTGGATGCTTCAAATTTTCCCTCATCGGCACTAACCTGTGCGAAAGCAAATCCGAATGCAAAGACCGTTAGCAGAAAAATCGTTGCTACTTGGTACTTTTTATGACAAAAATCTTTGCAATCTCCCATAAAATCACTCCTTTTTATTTAAATTAAAAGTATTATATACTAAATTATCTGAAAATTCTATCAAAAACTTATTTTGTAACAAAATTGTAATATTAACCAATCCTATCATGAGATTTAAACATAAAAAAATTTAGCCTCGATTAATACAAGACTAAATTTATTTATTGAAAAATTACTTACGATTTAATTAGTTATTCAGCAAAAATCTTACTGATCACGGTCATAGAATAGTTCATGTGCTTTTAATCGTGAATTAAGCATTTCAGGAACTGTGACAAAGTGATATCCTTGCTCTTTTAGATAATCTATAATCTTTGGTAAAGCATTCACTGTTTCAGCATGGATATCATGCATTAAGATAATCGAACCATTACGAACTTGACGTTGAATCTCTGTCAAAATAGATGCTTCATTTTTACTCTTCCAGTCCAGACTATCGACATCCCACATAATAAAGCTCAAATCGAGGCTATTGCGAATGTCGTCTGTAATGGCTCCATAAGGGGGGCGCATAAGTTTGGAGCTAGACCCCAACACTTTAGTTAGCGCATCTTCAGTATCAGTAATCTGTTTTTTAGCTTCATCAAGCGAAAGTTTTGAAAGCACTGGATGGCTCCAACTATGGTTTCCAATGACATGGCCATCTGCTTTCATGCGTTTCAAAATCTCTTCATTGCCAGAAACATTCTTACCTAAAACAAAGAAAGTAGCCTTAACTCCATATTTAGAGAGAGTATCTAATGCTTGAATTGTCGTTGTAGGATTTGGTCCATCATCAAAAGTCAAGGCTACTACTTTACGATTTTTCTTTTCATAATAAGCCTTATAAAGTTCCGCATCCTTATCTAGCAAATATGAGGACTGAATAAGATCAAAGAAACTAGATACTGGCAAGGCAATCTCATCCAAATTTTCAACTGCCTGACTTGGATAAAGGATAATTTGACTATCCTTATAATCAAAATTCCATGCAGACAAGTCTTGGTCAGAGAAGCCTTTAACAACTTGATCGACCTTTTCTTGCTCCAATTTCTTATCCTGTAAGAAAAAGGTAATTTCTTTTAACAGCTGCTCTTTGGCCTTACTCGGATCTGAAAATAATTGATCAAGTGTAAAAGGTTTACCATCTTCTGTCAAATGTACTTTCGCCAGACTAGTTTTTTCAGTCTCTTCAACTTTTGACGAAGTTAAATCATAGACTTGTTTCATCACAGTTCGGTTGACAATCCCTTTTAAAGTCGAATCCTGTTTCTCCGTATAATAAAAAACCAGATTTTCCTTATCCTCTAGATTGTCTTTAATATCCTGTGTCATGATTCCCTTTATAGACGAAATTACTTGCTCCCCTTGGAGAGGATAATAGGTAATCACTTCGGCTTGTCCTTTACGAAAATGATCCTTCTGATTCCCCTCACTCAATTGATCATCTTTCTCTTTTTTGAGCGATTCAATCTTTTGCTCAAAACTTTGCTTTGTATAGACTTTGTAACCAATCATCGATCCAAGGACACAAATGCTAACTGAAAAGATAGCTACTAGGGCTATTAAACCGATTCTCTTTTTATCGTGCTCAACACGATTTGCTCTACTTTTATCCATAGAACCATCATATCAAATTCAGGCTATAATTTCAATGATTTTAGAGGAAACAGTATATTAAAAAGAGAGGAAATTCCCCTCTCAAGATTTTATTTGACTGCTTCTTTCAAAGCGTCTACCTTGTCCAAACGTTCCCATGGAAGGTCAATATCTGTACGTCCCATGTGTCCATAAGCTGCTGTTTGACGGTAAATTGGACGCTTAAGATCCAGCATTTGGATAATTCCTGCAGGGCGAAGGTCAAAAATTTGACGAGCTGCTTTTTCAAGCTTACTTTCAGCTACTGTTCCTGTACCAAAGGTATCGATACGGACAGAAACAGGCTGGGCAACACCGATAGCGTAAGCCAATTGTACTTCCGCCTTCTTAGCAAGACCCGCTGCAACAATATTCTTGGCAATATAACGAGCTGCATATGACGCAGAACGGTCCACCTTAGTCGCATCCTTACCAGAGAAGGCACCACCACCGTGACGAGAGTAGCCACCATAAGTATCTACGATGATTTTACGACCAGTCAAGCCTGAGTCCCCTTGAGGCCCACCGATTACAAAACGTCCAGTTGGATTGATGAAGAATTTTGTTTGCGCATCCAAGTAAGAGGCTGGAATAACCTCTTTGATAACCTTGTTAATGACATCATTGTGAATTTGTTCATTGCTGACTTCTGGATCGTGCTGAGTTGAAATAACGACTGTGTCCACACGTACTGGACGGTCATTTTCACCATACTCAACTGTAACTTGTGATTTAGCATCTGGACGAAGATAGCTGATTTCACCAGACTTGCGAAGTTCTGCTAAACGGCGAACCAACTTGTGGCTTAGTGAAATTGGCAACGGCATGAGCTCTTCTGTTTCATCCACTGCAAATCCAAACATGAGCCCTTGGTCTCCAGCTCCAATCAAGTCCAGTGAATCTTGCTCTGCATCCCCACGGACCTCCAAGGCTTCATTAACCCCTTGGGCAATGTCTGGTGACTGCTCAACAAGTGACGGATGGACTCCCACCGTCTCAGCAGAAAAACCATACTCTGTATTGGTGTAGCCAATTTCCGCAATGGTATCACGAACCACACGGTTAATATCCACATAGGCATTTGTAGATATTTCACCAAAAACATGGACGGAACCAGTATATACAGCTGTCTCAGCAGCAACGTGCGCATCTGGATCCTTAGCTAAAATAGCATCCAAAATCGCATCTGAAATTTGGTCTGCAATCTTATCTGGATGCCCCTCAGATACAGATTCAGACGTGAATAATTTACGTTCTGACATAAAAATGTCCCCCCTTAAAAATAGTGTTATAGAGTTACAAAGTACTGATAGATATTTTCATTTTCTAAGAATTATGACGCGTAAGAAATAAAAACGATACTTTTTTATTTCTAAAGCTAGTAAGGCGCATAGGATGTCCACCCTATAGCGGTAACCGTAGAATGACGAGCGACTTTGGAGCCGTCAGTCTTTGCGAGTTACGACGCGTAAGAAATAAAAACGATACTTTTTTATTTCTAAAGCTAGTAAGGCGCATAGGATGTCCGCCCTATAGCGGTAACCGTAGAATGACGAGCGACTACTTTGGAGCCGTCATTCTTTGCGAATTACAAAGTACTGATAGGAAAACTCTTAGTGATAAATGCCTACCATCTTATCGGGACTATATAACTTTATCATTATACCATTTTTTAGCGCAATTTGCAGTCTTTAATGTAGTGTTTCTGTTTAGATAGTTCATTCTCATAAATAAAAAAGTTGGAGCTCAGTACTCCAACAATTGCTATTAAAATGTTTGGCGTTTTGCTTTACGCTCTGCACGACCTCGAGCGCGATTTTCCGCACGCTTGGTTTTGCGACGTTTTTCATCAACCGCCCATTGAATTTTCTTCTTATAACCTGGTTTGACTTTTTTCTTTTTCTTTTTGACCAAGCCAATCATTTCAATATCAAGCTTGTCCTGCTTCTTTTCACGGTTAGCACGACGATCACGGTCATAAGTATCTTGAAATTCTCCGTCTTTGACCATCTTAGGAGTAAACTTAATTCCTAATTTCTCCAACTCACGGATATCCGAGTCATCGCTTGGCTGATAAAGGGTAATAGCTATACCTGGTAGGCCGTTTCGTCCAGTTCGACCAACACGGTGCACAAAGAAAGATAAGTCTTGCGGAATAGCATCATTGATGACATGGCTGACACCTTCAATATCAATTCCACGCGCTGCCAAATCTGTTGCGACAATATACTCAAAATCCAGATTTTTCACCTGATTCATGATACGTTTGCGCTCACGAGGGGCAATATCCCCATGAATCTTTGCCACCTTCAAACCTTGAGCAGTCAGGTAAGAATGCAATTCATCAGCACGCGTTTTAGTGTTCACAAAAATCATTGCCAAATACGGTTGCATCAACTGAGTCAACTGGTAAATTTGAGCATTCTTGTCACGTCCCTTAGTAGAAATCAACCAATTATCAATGGTATCAGAAATGACCGTTTTGGTTTTGATTTTCTCCATAACAGGATTTGATAAGTATTTTTTCAAGAATGGTTGCAACTTTTGTGGAATAGTCGCTGAGAAGACCATGAATTGCAGATCTTTTGGAAGGCTTCCAGCAATCTTATCAACAGTTTCTAAGAATCCCATATCCAAGGTCATGTCTGCCTCATCGACAACAAAGGTCTTAGCCTTGTGAATAGCTAGGTCACCAGACTTAACTAAGTCATAAATACGGCCAGGTGTTCCGATAACAATATGAGGCTGGTTACTTGCCAATTTGTCAATCTGGCGAGCCTTATCTGTCCCCCCCACATAATTAACCACACGAACTTCCACTTCTGAGTGGGCTGCAATCTGACGAGCTGCTTGGTAAATTTGAGTAGCTAATTCACGGCTCGGTGCAGTAATAACTGCCTGTACACTATCACTAGTTTCATCTAATTGCTGGAAAATCGGCAATAGGAAAGTATGAGTCTTACCCGAACCTGTTTTTGATTCACCAACAAGGTCACGACCTGCCAAAACAATCGGAATCAACTTATCTTGAACCTCTGTAGGAGCTTTAAATTTTAACTCCTCCAAGGCTTCTCTAATATAGTTTTTAAATTGAAATTTCGTAAATGACATAATATCCTCGATTCTATCTATCCTATCAATTATACCATATTTTATTCCATTTCAGTAGCCTCACTTATTTAGGCTATTTCCAGTAGCTTTTCTAGTCAGAAAAAGGCTGGAATTTTATAATCCCAACCTCTTTTCATACTCAATGAAAATCAAAGAGCAAACTAGGAAACTAGCCGCAGGTTGCTCACAACACTGTTTTGAGGTTGCAGATAGAACTGACGAAGTCAGTAACATCTATACGGCAAGGCAACGTTGACGTGGTTTGAATTTGATTTTCGAAGAGTATCAGTTATTATTTCCAGCTTAAAATAGCACTCAAGCCATAGTGATCACTAACTTGTGGACTCTTGTTGCCATCAAATACGACATGTAATTTTTCCACCGCTAACTCTTTGGTAGTAAAAACATAGTCGATTCGAAGGGGTTCTGTGTTCCCCTTCCAGCCATCAATTTCTGGTGGAACAGTATAGCTACCACTTTTCTCTTGAGCAACTTCAAATGCGTCTTGTAAGCCTAATGGACTAGCTAAAATAGCTTGGTAACCTTCCTGACCAGCTGGGTTGTTGAAATCTCCAGCAAGCAAAAGCGGCTTGTTCAATTCTTTCAAGACAGCCTCAAATCGTGCCCATTCTTCTTGAAAACCTTTATCCCACCAAGAAAGGTGGACACTGGCAACGGCAAGTTCCTTACCATCAACTACAGTTTCAGCCAGGGCAACACGACGAGTATGATAGTCTGTTGGATCATCCACATCTGAAACCAAAATTTCTCTTGCTTCAATAGGTGTTTTAGACAAGATAGCCACACCTTCATGGTAGCGGTCATAACCGATATGGTTATAGGCCCAAGTCCAGTAGTAATTTTTTCCTTGCTCTGACAACTTTTCAACTAAAAGTCTTACATAATGGTCTTGGTGAATAGGCTCAGCTGCTGGTAAAGCTTGATAAAAGTCATTAACCTCCACCTCTGGAGAGGTGATCTCCTGATTGATTTCTTGGAAACAAATCAAATCATAGTCCTTTTCAAGAATATCCTCAAGCAAAAATTGGAATTTTTCCTCAGCTTCTTTTTCCATCCAACTGTGAGTATTGAGTGTTAAAAATTTCATTCTTTTCTCCCAAAATAAGAGGTTGGAATACAGCTTCCAACCTCAAGTATATTACAATTCTACTTTAGCAACTGCTGTTTTAGCTGCAAGAGAACCTGTTTGTTCTAATTTAACTGATTTAATTGCATCACCATTTGTGAAGACAACCACTGTTGAAGTTTCACGACCTGCTGCACGGATAGCATCCAAGTCAGCTGTGACAAGAAGATCACCTGCTGCAACTTTTTGTCCTTCAGCAACATGAACTGTAAATGGTTTTCCTTCGAGACTTACTGTGTCCAAACCAATGTGAACCAATACTTCAAGACCTGCTTCAGTCACAAGACCAAGAGCATGTTTTGTAGGGAAGATGCTTGATACAGTACCTGAAACTGGAGATACAATGTTCCCATTTGCAGGTTCTACCGCAAATCCATCACCCATCATTTTTTGAGCAAATACTGGATCTTTTACTTGTTCCAAAGCAATAACTTGACCGTCTGCTACTGAGTAAACTTCCTCAGTAAGACCTTTGAATTGAACAGTATTTTGTTGCGCTTCAGTCATTTGACTTGGAAGAGTTTCAGGAATGATTTCACCTGAATCAAGGATATCTTGGATATCAGATTTCAATACATCTGCTTTTGGACCGTAGATAGCTTGAACTCCTTGTCCTTTCATGACAAGACCCATAGCTCCTTCTGCTTTCCATTGTTCTGCATCACCGACTTTGTCAGCATCTTTTACAGTTACACGAAGACGAGTCATACATGCATCCACATCAACGATGTTTGCACGTCCACCAAGAAGGTTGATAATGTTTACAGCTTGAGAACCTGCTGCAACTTTCACTTCGCTGCCAGCTTCTTCTGAACCTTCAGCAGTTTCGTAGTTTCCGTTACGTCCTGGAGTTGCGTAGTTGAATTTTTGAATCATGAAGTTTGCGATAAAGTACATGATTACGGCAAAGAGAACAGTTACCCAGATAAAGTTAACAATATCCATACCGATACCAGCGCTAATCGCAATAGGTGTACGAGTCAAGAACTCGATTGAACCGAATGAGTGCATACGTAGGTTTACTACGTCAGCCATAGCGAAGGCAGCACCTTGAACAAGTGAGTAAACAAGATACATAGGTGTTGCTACAAACATGAACATGTATTCGATTGGTTCAGTAACCCCTGTCAAGAATGTTGCAAGAGCTGTCGCAATCATCATACCTTTGTATTTATGTTTCTTGTCAGCATCAACATTACGGTAGATAGCCACAATCACACCCATCAAGATACCGAATGAACCGATCATTTGTCCAACTTTGAAACGAGCTGGGTGAACAGTATCTAACAAGTGTTGGTATTGAGTAGCATCAGTACCTTTAAGGTTTACAAGGTCTGTTACCCATGCAAGCCAAAGTGGATCTTGACCAAATACTTGGCTACCTTTTGCTGCACCAGTTAAGACCTCATAAGTACCACCAAGAGCTGTGTAGTTCATTGGGATAGTCAACATGTGGTGAAGACCAAATGGTAAGAGCAAACGTTCCAATGTACCATACAAGAATGGTGCAAGGATTGGAGCAGTTTCTTGTGAGTTAGCAATCCAGATACCAAAGCTATTGATACCTGTTTGAACTACTGGCCAGAAAGCAGCAAGTACAATTGCAGCAATTATT
This sequence comes from Streptococcus mitis B6, assembly GCF_000027165.1. NCBI lineage: Bacteria > Bacillati > Bacillota > Bacilli > Lactobacillales > Streptococcaceae > Streptococcus > Streptococcus mitis. The sequence goes on from NC_013853.1 coordinate 1,410,005, forward strand.
GAACGAAGAATAACTACAAACGGTACAAAACGTTTTCCGTTAAAGAATGAAAGTGCATCAGGAAGCTTACGGAAGTTGTAGTATTTGTTGTAAGCAGTTGCTCCAATAAAACCTGAAATAATCCCTACGAACACACCCATGTTAAGTGCTGGGGCTTCCATAACACTAATGAAGTAATCAGCAACTTTGATTGATCCACCAAAGAGAGTTGTTACCATAGCATCTGGATTTTTCAACATATCGCCTGATACGCCAAAGATTGTACCAGTGATACGGTTAATCAAGATGAAGGCAAGACCAGCGGCGAAAGCACCACCAGCACGTTCTTTAGCCCAGCTACCTCCAATGGCTAGGGCGAACAAGATATGAAGGTTAACGATAACCCCCCAACCGATTTGTTCTAGTACACCACCAGTAATAACAAGTGGTGCAAAGGTTGGGTTAATCATCACGATAGACTTACCGATTGAAATCATCAAACCAGCAGCCGGCATAACAGCGATAACCACCATCAAAGCCTTACCGAATTTTTGCCAAAACTCGAAAGACAAGACATTTTTGAATGTATCTTTCATCATTCAAATCTCCTTTATTTTTATTTAGGCAAACGTTTTACGAAAACGTTTGCACTTAACTATGTATTCATTATACCACTTTAATTTTTTTTGTAAAGGCTTTTATAAAAAAAATAGAGTTTTTTCTAAAATCGTAACTTCTCAAAGTAACTTCCATCTCTCTCCCAAAACTGGAAGTTAGTCTCAGACGATGAATTATGCTAGAATTAAGTCTGAGACTTTTCGTGAGGAGGTACCTCATGACGAAAAAACAAAAACATCTCACTCTAGAAGACCGTATTGACATCCAAACTGGAATCAGCCAACAGGAGACTTTCCGTTCCATCGCTGAGAAGATGGGGAAAGACCCGTCAACGATTTCAAAGGAAATCAAGCGCAATCGCATCATGCATCCAACATCCGTCAAATCTGATTGCACGGATTGCCCTCTTCTCAAAAAAGCTCCTTATGTCTGTAACAACTGTCCAAAAAAGAGGACGGATTGTGGGTTTAACCGCTATCTTTACTACGCGAAAAAGGCACAGGAGCAGTACGAGACTATGTTGAGGGAATCCAGACAGGGAATTCCCCTAAACAAGGAAAGTTTTTATCAGATGGACAAGGTCTTAACCCAAGGCATCCAGAAGAAACAAAGCATCTACCATATCATTCAGACACATAACCTACCTGTGTCGAAAGCTACGGTGTATCGGCATGCCAAGCTGGGCTATCTGACAGCCAAGCCCATTGATTTCCCTCGGATGGTCACGTTCAAGGAACGCAGAAAATCCAGAAAAGTAGCTATTCCCAAAGAGCTGAAAATTGGGCGGACCTATCAAGATTTCCAAGAGTTACGAGAAACAGATGATTTCTTCAAATGGTTGGAAATGGACACGGTCATCGGCAGACCTGGTGGAAAGCTACTGCTCACCTTCAACGTTTCCTTCTGCAACTTCCTCTTCGCCCTGCTTTTGAACAACAAGACCGCTCTGGAGGTCGCCACTAAATTCGCAGCTTTGAAAGAAAGAGTCATGGACGGAGGGTGTGCGTTCCATCAGCTGTTCCCTGTCATTCTCACAGACAACGGATCTGAGTTCGCCTATGTGGAGGAGCTTGAGCGAGACATTGATGGGAAGTCTCACCTCTACTTCTGCGACCCTAGCCGTCCTGACCAGAAGGGGCGGATTGAGAAGAACCATACGGTTTTGCGAGCCATTCTTCCCAAGGGCACTTCCTTTGACCAGCTGACTCAGAAAGACGTCAATCTAGTCATTTCCCATGTCAATTCCTTGAAACGAGAAGAGTTTCAAGGAAAATCTGCTTACGACATCTTCACCTTCACCTTTGGCGAGGACATCGCTGCTCTTCTGGGTTGCCAATTTGTCAAACCAGAAGACACACACCTATCACCTGATTTATTGAAATAAAGGGAATTTTCCCCTCTAACTACACATCTTATCACCATCGAAAAGTCTCACACTAAACGCTAGCAACTGGAATTTACTCTAAGACGACTCTGTTTTAGGGCTATTTGTCGTGCACTTTTTTCTGAGTCTTTTCGCTTTTGAACCCTTATATATCAAGAAAAAGAAAACCAGTGGAAGTTAGTCTAAGACGGATTTCCACTGATTTCACGCGTTTTTCTCATACTAAAAGCTAGGTTGTGGGAAACTGGAAGTTAGTTTTAGAAGTTACCTTTTTTCTAAAATTTTGTAGTAAAAAAGGAGATATTAAAATCTCCTTAAATATACTTCTATTCTATTTTAGATTTTCAGGAATCGGCGCATAGAAATTCCAGATCCAATTGAACCGATAAAAATTCCAATCACAAATAATAAGACAATCATCAGTGGACTGAATACTTCTGGTGATATCATTGAAAGGTTCTGACCAACCAATGACTTATTAACCGATTGGTAAACCATTTTATAAACAATAAGTACCAGAACTGATGGAAGTGTTGCTCCAAGCAAACCGATGAAGGCACCTTCAAGCAAGAAAGGTCCGCGGATATAGCCGTTCTTAGCACCTACTAAACGCATGATTTGAATTTCACGGCTTCGTGAAATGATGGTGATACGTATAGTATTAGAAATCAAGAACACTGCAATGAAAATCAATAATCCAGCGATAACTAGTCCCCAGACACGAATAAATGAGGCTAACTTAAACAAGCGTTCCGTATTAGCTCCACCATCTTGAACTTCTGATACACCTTCGATTTTTTTAGCCTCTTCTGCTACTGTCTTTACATCACTTGGTGTATTGGTATCAACAATATATGCATCATAGAGAGGATTGGCGTCGCCTTCAAAGATTTTCCAGTTGTCCCCCATTGTCTCGGTTAATTTTTCGTATTGTTCTTCTTTACTTGAAAAAGTAACACTCTTAACAGTAGACATTCCCTTCAAAGCATTGTATACCTTGTGGTAGTCATTATTTGTAACAGTTTGACCTTCTTTTTCAATGGTCTCGCTATTATCAGCTACATCCTTACGAATATAAACCATCACTCGAACATTATTTTCAATATCTGTAGCTAGCTTCGCTGTATTGAAAATAACAGAAGCAAATATGGCAACCAAGGTCAAAGTAATCATGACTGAGCTGACAGCAGCCACTGTCATCCAACCATTTCGTTTCAAACTTTTTAGTGATTCAAATAAATGGCGAAAAAATCTACTAATCATCGTATCCATACTCTCCTTTTGATTCGTCACGAACGACACGGCCATTTTCAATGGCAATGACACGGTGGCGCAAGGTATTTACAATCTGGCTATTATGAGTCGCCATTAAAATAGTTGTCCCTTGTAGGTTAATCCGTTCCAAGAGATTCATAATTTCCCATGAATTATCCGGGTCCAGGTTTCCTGTTGGTTCATCGGCTATCAATACTTTGGGATTATTTACAATGGCACGTGCAATCGCAATCCGCTGTTGCTCTCCACCTGAGAGCTCATTTGGGAAAGAACGAACCTTGTGCTTCAACCCAACCAAGTCTAAAACTTCCATCACACGTTTTTTGATATTACGGCGATTTTCCCCGATTACTTCCATAGCGTAAGCAATATTTTCATAGACCGTTTTCTTTGGCAACAATTTATAATCCTGGAAGACAACCCCAACACTACGACGTAGAAGCGGGACGTCTTTCTTTTTGATCTTAACCAGATTAAAACCAGCAACTGATAGGCTTCCTTTATCGATTTTTACTTCACGATATAGAGAACGAATGAAGGTTGACTTCCCTGCTCCTGAAGGTCCTACAATGTAAGCAAATTCTCCCGGTTGAACGCTGACCGAAACACCGCGTAGGGCAGTCGTTCCGTTGTCGTATTTTTTGACGACATCTCTCATTTCAATGATTGACATGTGAGTTCCTTTCTATCTTAGCTGATTCGCCACTTGAGGTAGGCATCGATAAAACCATCTAGGTCCCCATCCATAACCTTATCTACCTGCGCAACTTCAAAGCTAGTTCGATGATCTTTTACCATAGTATAAGGTGTGAAGACATAAGAACGGATTTGGCTTCCCCATGTGATTTCCTTTTTCTCACCTTTGAGGGAATCTACTTCCGCAGCTTTCTTTTCTTGCTCCATTTGATAGAGCTTAGCCTGTAACATCTTCATAGCTCGATCTCTATTTCCATACTGGGTACGATCGACCGTTGACTGGACAACAGTCCCAGTAGGAATGTGTGTCAAACGCACTCCTGTTGAAACTTTATTGACGTTTTGTCCACCAGCACCACCTGAACGGAAGGTGTCCATCTTGATATCATCTTCACGGATTTCCACTTCAATGGTATCATCCAATTCTGGCATTACTTCTACAGATGTGAAAGAGGTATGGCGACGTTTAGCAGAGTCAAATGGCGAGATTCGCACCAAACGGTGCACACCCATTTCTGACTTGAGGAGACCATAGGCATTAGGTCCTTCAAATGATAAGGTTACTGACTTGATACCAGCTTCATCTCCTGCTTGGTAATCCAATACTTCCACTTTAAAGCCTTTAGCATTTCCATAGCGAGTGTACATACGAAGCAACATATCACCCCAGTCCTGAGCCTCAGTACCACCGGATCCTGGATGGATTTCCAAAATCGCATTATTATGGTCATAAGGTTCTGACAAGAGCAAGGTCATCTCGTAACTGGTCATCATCTTATCAAGTTCGGATAACTGCGTTACCAATTCTTCATGTACCGACTCATCTTCAGCTAAAAAGTCCAATAAAATTTCAACTTCATCCTGCAACTCTTCCATTTTGTGGAAGGTGTTATAGGTGTTTTTTAATTCATTTAATTCTTGCGACGTTTTTTGGGCCGCGATATTATCGTTCCAAAAATCAGGTTCTGTCATCTTGTTTTCCAAGATGGCAATCTCTTCCTCTAAACCTTCGAGGTCAAAGAGACCCCCTGAAAGAAGCTAATTTTTCACGATTTGCGTCAATTTTTTGACGAATTTCTGAAATGTCCATAAATACTCCTTTTTTATATCGTTTCATTATACCATAATCTATCATTTCTTTCCATCTTTTGCTCTAATCCCTTATTAAACACAAAAAGACGTAACTTCTCAAAGTAACTTCCATCTCTCTCCCAAAACTGGAAGTTAGTCTCAGACGATGAATTATGCTAGAATTAAGTCTGAGACTTTTCGTGAGGAGGTACCTCATGACGAAAAAACAAAAACATCTCACTCTAGAAGACCGTATTGACATCCAAACTGGAATCAGCCAACAGGAGACTTTCCGTTCCATCGCTGAGAAGATGGGGAAAGACCCGTCAACGATTTCAAAGGAAATCAAGCGCAATCGCATCATGCATCCAACATCCGTCAAATCTGATTGCACGGATTGCCCTCTTCTCAAAAAAGCTCCTTATGTCTGTAACAACTGTCCAAAAAAGAGGACGGATTGTGGGTTTAACCGCTATCTTTACTACGCGAAAAAGGCACAGGAGCAGTACGAGACTATGTTGAGGGAATCCAGACAGGGAATTCCCCTAAACAAGGAAAGTTTTTATCAGATGGACAAGGTCTTAACCCAAGGCATCCAGAAGAAACAAAGCATCTACCATATCATTCAGACACATAACCTACCTGTGTCGAAAGCTACGGTGTATCGGCATGCCAAGCTGGGCTATCTGACAGCCAAGCCCATTGATTTCCCTCGGATGGTCACGTTCAAGGAACGCAGAAAATCCAGAAAAGTAGCTATTCCTAAAGAGCTGAAAATTGGGCGGACCTATCAAGATTTCCAAGAGTTACGAGAAACAGATGATTTCTTCAAATGGTTGGAAATGGACACGGTCATCGGCAGACCTGGTGGAAAGCTACTGCTCACCTTCAACGTTTCCTTCTGCAACTTCCTCTTCGCCCTGCTTTTGAACAACAAGACCGCTCTGGAGGTCGCCACTAAATTCGCAGCTTTGAAAGAAAGAGTCATGGACGGAGGGTGTGCGTTCCATCAGCTGTTCCCTGTCATTCTCACAGACAACGGATCTGAGTTCGCCTATGTGGAGGAGCTTGAGCGAGACATTGATGGGAAGTCTCACCTCTACTTCTGCGACCCTAGCCGTCCTGACCAGAAGGGGCGGATTGAGAAGAACCATACGGTTTTGCGAGCCATTCTTCCCAAGGGCACTTCCTTTGACCAGCTGACTCAGAAAGACGTCAATCTAGTCATTTCCCATGTCAATTCCTTGAAACGAGAAGAGTTTCAAGGAAAATCTGCTTACGACGTCTTCACCTTCACCTTTGGCGAGGACATCGCTGCTCTTCTGGGTTGCCAATTTGTCAAACCAGAAGACACACACTTATCACCTGATTTATTGAAATAAAGGGAATTTTCCCCTCTAACTACACATCTTATCACCATCGAAAAGTCTCACACTAAACGCTAGCAACTGGAATTTACTCTAAGACGACTCTGTTTTAGGGCTATTTGTCGTGCACTTTTTTCTGAGTCTTTTCGCTTTTGAACCCTTATATATCAAGAAAAAGAAAACCAGTGGAAGTTAGTCTAAGACGGATTTCCACTGATTTCACGCATTTTTCTCATACTAAAAGCTAGGTTGTGGGAAACTGGAAGTTAGTTTTAGAAGTTACCAAACACAAAAAGAAGCCTTTCGGCCTCCCTTCTTACAAAACTTTTGCTGAAGTACGAGTAATCTCTTCTACTTGAATATTCTCTGACTCAAATTTTTCTTTCAAGGCTGGTAAATCAATTGATCCTTCGATTTGAACTTCGATAATCACCTTACCATCTTTACGCGGAATATTAACTGTATGGGAAATATTCAAATTTTCTTCAACGATTAGAGAAACAATCTTACCAAGAACACCGACTTCATTTTCCGTAACAAAGCGTACACGAATTCCCTCTTCTCCATAACCAGCAATTTCAAGAAAGGCTTGGAAAACGTCACGGTCCGTAATAACCCCATAAACTTGATGGTTATCTACTACAGGAAGAATACCAATCTTATTTTTTAACATCAGATAAGTTGCATCCTCTAGACTCGCATAGCCTGAAACAGTAACAACATCGCGAATCATCACATCTTTTACTTTTGTCTTATTTAGAAGATAATTCATCTCATAGATAGAAAGACTGGTTGCTTTTGATGGACTAGCTTGGGCAATGGTTCCTTCAGTTACCAAACCAACCAATTGATCATTTTCGATAACAGGCAAGCGGTGTAACCCTTGCTCTCTCATCAAATCTGCTGCGTGAGATACTGTTGTATCTGGACTAATATACACTACCTTGCGGGTCATAAAATCTTTAACTGCCATGAGACTTCTCCTTTTCTATTCTTATCCCTATTATACAATCTTTTTGTAAAACTATCAAACGCTTACATTTCTTTTTCAAAATTCAGAAAAGTATGAATAAGCTAGTAAAAAGAGCTCTAAAATCGAGCTCTGTGAATGACGGTAAGAAACGTTTCATTCGATTTTTTCAATTATTAGAAATTCATCTTTCAGTGTAGATGTAGATTTGTTTGCAATCTAAATATGCTGACTTAAACAATCCACTGTATTCTGATGATTGCTTCGCAATCTCCATCCGCAACCTAAACTAGTCTCCCAGACTAGTTTAGCCACCTAGGTATGCTTTTCTGACTTCTTCTGATGATGCGAGTTCTTTTCCTGTTCCTGATAGAACGATTTTTCCTGTTTCCAATACATATCCTCGGTCAGAGATTGCGAGTGCCTTATTGGCATTTTGTTCAATCAAGAGGACAGTTGTCCCTTGCTTCTGGATATCTTGAATGATATCAAAAATCTCTTGAATAAAGATTGGGGCAAGTCCCATTGATGGTTCATCTAAAAGAAGAAGTTTTGGTGTTGACATAAGAGCGCGTCCCATGGCAAGCATTTGTTGTTCTCCTCCTGAAAGAGTAGCTGCGTCCTGGTTCTTCCGTTCTTCAAGACGAGGAAAGCGTGAGAAAACCTTCTTCAAGTTAGCTTGATTTTCTTCACGATTTTTCTTTAAGAAAGCTCCCATTTCAAGATTTTCCATAACAGTCAAGCCAGGAAAGACGTGGCGTCCTTCTGGAACTTGTGAAAGACCACCTGCTACGATTTTCTGAGCCGGCATTTTTTGGATTTCTTGACCTAAAAATTCAATCTTTCCTGAACTCGGTTTAACCAAACCAGACAAGGTACGGAGAATGGTTGTCTTACCAGCACCATTAGCACCGATAAGGGAAACTACCTCTCCTTCATTCACTTCAAAGCTTACATCACGGACTGCTTGGATCATACCGTAATGCACAGAAAGATTTTCAACTTTTAACATCGACATTAGGCTTCACCTCCTAGATAAGCTTCGATAACACGTTTATTGGTCTTAATTTCGTCCGGAGTTCCTTGAGCAATCAAACGACCATATTCAAGTACGTAGATACGTTCTGTAACATCCATGACCAGATTCATATCGTGTTCAATCAGCATGATCGTAATCTTAAATTCATCTTTGATACGACGAATTAACTCAGTCAATTCCGCTGTTTCCTGTGGGTTCATACCTGCTGCTGGTTCATCTAAAAAGAGAATCTTAGGTTCCGTAGCAAGGGCACGAACAATTTCCAAACGACGTTGTTGTCCATAGGCGAGGTTTTTAGCAAGCGTTTCTGCATCACCATCTAAATCAAAGATTTTAAGCAATTCCAAGGCTTTAGCCTTTAATTCTTTTTCACTCTTGTAAAAAGCTGGTAAGCGTAAGAAACTAGCAAAAACATGTTGTTTGTGATGGTTGCCAAAAGCAATCAAAACATTATCCAAAACCGTTAAATCTTTAAAGAGACGGATATTTTGGAATGTACGTCCAAGTCCCAAAGAAGCAATCTTATAAGGTGACTTTCCATTCAAAAGGTGACCATCTAAGGTTACTGTTCCCTCACTTGGCTCATAAACACCCGTCAAGAGGTTGAAAAGGGTCGTTTTCCCAGCTCCATTTGGACCGATTAGTCCAACCAGTTCTCCTTCGTTCAATTCAAGAGTCACATCTCCAACAGCTGTTAGACCGCCAAAATGTTTGGTTAACTGTTTTACTTCAAGTAATGCCATTAGTTTTGTTCCTCCTTCTTAGATTTTTTAAAGAAACGTGATAGGCTCAATTCCCATGTACCAAGGAGTCCACCTGGTCTGAAAATCATTACCAATACCAAGGCCAAAGCGTAGATAATCATACGCACGCTAGCAACATCTTGGAGAAGCATATTCAAAATTCCAAGAACAATAGCTGAAACAATGGCACCTGTAATGGAACCAAGGCCACCAAAGACAACAATGATCAAAACGTTGATTGAGTTGATAAAGGTGTAATCTTTCGGTACAACTGAACCGATAAATCCTGCCTGAAGAGACCCTGCAATACTTGCAGTAATAGCACCAAAGACAAAGGCGATGATTTTAATTTTTGTCGTATTAACCCCAACTGACTCAGCAGCGATTTCATCTTCACGAACAGAGAGGGTTGAACGACCAATTGGACTACGCAAGAAGTTCAAGGTTGCAATGGTTGTAATCACGACAAAGAAGTATACCATTTGCCAAGTTGTAAAGTTAGGAATTCCCAAGATACCTGCCGCACCATTTGTAAGGCTTCCACCATTGATGATAAAGATACGGATAATTTCAGAAACACCGAGAGTTGCTACCGCAAGATAGTCCCCCTTCAAGCGCAGGGTTGGAATTCCGACAAGTAAGGCAACTGCTCCTGAAAGCAAAACACCTATAAGCATGGCTCCAAAGAAGGCACCGTAGGTTGGTGATTTAGAACCAATAATAGCAGCGGCATAAGCACCAATCGCCATGAAACCAGCATGCCCAAGTGAAAATTGTCCTGAAAAACCGACGATTAGGTTAAGACCCACAGCTAGAATAATATTAATTCCAATTTGTTGTAAAACCTGTACATAGAATAGATTGAGTACTCCGACTGAAACCAATACACTAATCAAGCCATAGCCAGCTAACAAAAGGAGTAACCATAGAATATTAACTTTTAAATTTTCCTTCATTGTTTACACCTTCTCTTTCACATTTTTACCAAGGATACCAGCTGGGCGGACAATCAAGATCAACAACAAGATTCCATAAACAATTGCATCACGGAAGTCTGACATCCCAAAGGCTGTTGCAAAGGTTTCCAATAGACCAATCACAAAGCCACCAAGAGCTGCACCAGGAATGATTCCGATACCACCAAGTACCGCGGCAACGAAAGACTTAAGACCTGGAGTAACCCCCATCAAAGGCTCAAGAGAGTTATAATAGAGGGCAATCAGAACACCAGCTGCACCAGCAAGAGCTGAACCTAAAGCAAAGGTAAAGCTGATAGTACGGTTCACATTAATCCCCATCAATTGCGCTGCATCACTATCTACGGATACTGCACGCATGGCTTTCCCCATCTTGGTCTTTTGGACAATGACTTGTAACAAAATCATCAAAATCAAGGAAATGGCCAAGATCATTAACTGCACGTTTGTTAGGCTAACTGGTCCCAAATCATAGCGAACTGTTTGAATCGCTTGAGGGAAGGCACGAGTATTGGCCCCAACCAGATAGACCATGCCATACTCCAATAGGAAAGAAACCCCAATAGCTGTAATCAAAACAGCAATACGAGTAGAGTGACGCAAAGGTCGGTAAGCAAGGAACTCAATCACGACACCAAGAATAGCTGTCGCTAGCATCGCTACAATAAGCGCTACAAAGAAATTCATTTGGAAAGAATTAATCAAGAAATAACCGATAAAGGCTCCCATCATATAAATATCACCGTGGGCGAAGTTGATGAGCTTGATAATTCCGTAAACCATGGTATATCCTAGGGCTAACAGCGCATAAACACTACCTAGAATCAAACCATTTACTAGTTGTTGGAGCATAAGATTCACTCTTTCTAATTCTATTTTTGAGGTTTTTTACGACTTTTTATTGGTTCTTAAACATCGAAACAGGGGAATGAGGCAAAAGCCCATTCCCCATTTCAACATTTTTCTGTTTTCTACTATGGTTTTACAACTTCTGCTGCTTCAACCTTACCATTGTTCATGGTCATCATATAGGCAGTTTTAACTGTGTTGTGGTCTGCATCGAAGCTTGTTTGACCAGTTACACCTTCAAAAGCTTTTGTTTTAGCAAGATTATCCTTGATTTCACCAGAATTTTTAGCACCTTTTGCTGCATTTGCTACAAGGTGAACTGAGTCATAAGCCAAGGCTGCAAATGTTGAAGGCTCTTCATTGTACTTAGCACGGTATGCATCAAGAAAGGCTTTTGCTTTAGCTGAAACTTCTACAGTAGTTGAGAAGCCTGAGATAAAGTAGATGTTTGATGCTTTTTCAGGAGTTGCTTGTTGTACAAACTCTTCACCGTTGAATCCATCACCACCAACGATTGGTTTGTCAATTCCCATACCGCGTGCTTGGTTTACAATTTTACCAGCTTCAGTGTAGTAACCAGGGACAATAATAGCATCAAAGTCTTTCTCTTTCATTTTTGTAAGGGCTGCTTGGAAGTCTGTGTCACCTGCTACGAAAGTTTCATCTGCAACGATTTCACCCTTGTATGACTCGCGGAAAGATTTGGCAATCCCTTTAGCATAGTCACTGGCATTGTCAGTGTAAAGAACAACTTTCTTAGCGTTTAATTTTTCAGAAACATAGTTTGAGATAATTTTTCCTTGGAAGCTATCTTGGAAAGTTCCAATAAAGAGGTAATCTTGACCTTTAGTCAATCCATCTTGAGTCGCACTTGGTGAGATCAATGGAACACCTGCTTTTGTAGCGTTCGCTACCGCAGCTGCAGTCGCACCAGATGTCGCAGGTCCTACGACTGCTGATACTTTAGATTGGGTTACAAGGTTAGTTGTAACTGAAGCAGCCTCAGCTGTTTCAGACTTATTATCTTTATCGACTACTTCGATTTGTTTTCCATCGATACCACCTGCGGCATTGATTTCATCAACAGCCAATTGGGCACCTTTTTGTTCAGCTGTTCCGTATGCAGCTAAAGAACCTGATTCTTCAAAGTTAAACCCGATTTTAATTGTCTTTTCCTCTACTGAGTTACCAGCAGTGTTGACTGCTCCAGACTTCACTTCTCCACAGGCTGCAAGAAGTGCTACACTTGCAAGCGCCACAAACGATAGGGCAAATTTTTTCTTCATCTTTTTTGTCTCCTTATTTCTTAAATAGTCTGTTAAGAATATACCGAATTATCAGAAAATTGTCAACACTTTTCTTAAATTTTTCCGATGATAACGTTTTCCTCTCGATAAAGATTGCCCACAAAGGGTGTTTCCAACTCTTGGATATGACAAACTCTAACTTTTTTAATAAATTTTTCCTTGCTCAAGCGCCCAATCAATTGCTCTACTTCTTGAGTTGGAACATAGAGTTGTAAGTAACGATGTTTCTTGGAATGATAGGTAATATCTCCATAATCCTGCAGTTTTTTGGCATCACGATTATAGTAAAGATAGATAATCAAGCCAGATCGATTGACTTTTTCAAACATGATGAATCCTCTTTCTAAGAAATCTCTCCCTATTATACCAAAAAAAGCAAACCCAGTCGAGTTTGCCTTTTTTGATCATTAGTTCAATGAATTGTTAGCCATGATTTCATCAATAAAGCCATATTCGAGTGTTTCTTGGGCGCTCATCCAGTTATCGCGTTCTGCATCTGCGTGGACTTTTTCGATTGACTGACCTGAATTTTCAGCCAAGATTTTTTCCAAGGTTTTACGAGTTTTAAGCAAATGTTCTGCAGCAATCGCCATATCGGTTTGTTGAGTACCACCACCTGTACCACCCATTGGTTGGTGGATCATATACTCTGCATTTGGAAGCATGAAACGTTTGCCTTTTGCTCCACTTGATGCAATGACTGTACCCATAGATGCAGCCATTCCCATAACGATGGTTTGGACATCTGCCTTGATAAAGTTCATGGTATCAACGATTGCCAAACCAGCTGAAACGGAACCACCAGGTGTATTGACATAAAGGTAAATATCTTTTGTACTATCTTGGGCATCCAAGAAAAGCAACTGGGCAATAACAGAGTTAGCCATATTGTCTTCAACGGGACCTGTCAGCATAATGATGCGGTCTTTGAGAAGACGTGAGTATATATCGTAAGAACGTTCTCCACGGCTTGTTTGTTCAATAACTACAGGAATCATTCATTTCTCCTTTTGAGTTTTATTTTTGTTGGTCAAATGACTAAAGATAAAACTATTATAATACATTGGTCAAAAAAGGTCAAATTTTTGCTCTGTTTTCATTAGACAGAAACAAAAATTCAACCTCCTTTCACGACTGGAAATCCTTTTCCAAGTCAATCTTCTTTTAGATTTTATTTCGTACCGAACAAGCGGTCACCAGCATCTCCAAGACCTGGAACGATATAACCGTGTTCGTTCAAGCGTTCATCCAAGGCTGCTGTAAAGATTTCTACATCCGGATGAGCTTCTTGAAGGGCTTTTACACCTTCTGGAGCAGATACAAGGCAGACAAATTTGATATTTGATGCTCCACGTTTTTTAAGTGAGTCAACAGCCAAGATTGCTGAACCACCTGTTGCCAACATTGGGTCTACTACAAAAATTTGACGTTGGTCAATATCTTCAGGCAATTTCACCAAGTATTCAACTGGTTGAAGTGTTTCTTCATCACGGTACATACCGATGTGGCCAACTTTAGCAGCTGGAACTAAGCTCAAGAGCCCATCAACCATCCCGATACCTGCACGCAAGATTGGAACGATGGCCAATTTCTTACCTGCCAATTGTTTTTGAACTGTTTTTGTAATTGGTGTTTCGATTTCCACATCTTCTAGTGGAAGATCACGAAGTACTTCATACCCCATCAACATTGCAATCTCATCTACTAGCTCACGAAAAGCTTTTGTAGAAGTATCTGTACGACGCAAGATTGACAATTTGTGTTGAATCAGCGGGTGATTAATAACTTCAATTTTTCCCATTTTTGGAATTCCTTCTTTCAATTTATTCTTCTTATTATACCAAAAAACGGTTTAAAAATCTTTCTAAACCATTTATTTTTGATAATTTTTACATTAGCGTAACTTCTCAAAGTAACTTCCATCTCTCTCCCAAAACTGGAAGTTAGTCTCAGACGATGAATTATGCTAGAATTAAGTCTGAGACTTTTCGTGAGGAGGCACCTCATGACGAAAAAACAAAAACATCTCACTCTAGAAGACCGTATTGACATCCAAACTGGAATCAGCCAACAGGAGACTTTCCGTTCCATCGCTGAGAAGATGGGGAAAGACCCGTCAACGATTTCAAAGGAAATCAAGCGCAATCGCATCATGCATCCAACATCCGTCAAATCTGATTGCACGGATTGCCCTCTTCTCAAAAAAGCTCCTTATGTCTGTAACAACTGTCCAAAAAAGAGGACGGATTGTGGGTTTAACCGCTATCTTTACTACGCGAAAAAGGCACAGGAGCAGTACGAGACTATGTTGAGGGAATCCAGACAGGGCATTCCCCTAAACAAGGAAAGTTTTTATCAGATGGACAAGGTCTTAACCCAAGGCATCCAGAAGAAACAAAGCATCTACCATATCATTCAGACACATAACCTACCTGTGTCGAAAGCTACGGTGTATCGGCATGCCAAGCTGGGCTATCTGACAGCCAAGCCCATTGATTTCCCTCGGATGGTCACGTTCAAGGAACGCAGAAAATCCAGAAAAGTAGCTATTCCTAAAGAGCTGAAAATTGGGCGGACCTATCAAGATTTCCAAGAGTTACGAGAAACAGATGATTTCTTCAAATGGTTGGAAATGGACACGGTCATCGGCAGACCTGGTGGAAAGCTACTGCTCACCTTCAACGTTTCCTTCTGCAACTTCCTCTTCGCCCTGCTTTTGAACAACAAGACCGCTCTGGAGGTCGCCACTAAATTCGCAGCTTTGAAAGAAAGAGTCATGGACGGAGGGTGTGCGTTCCATCAGCTGTTCCCTGTCATTCTCACAGACAACGGATCTGAGTTCGCCTATGTGGAGGAGCTTGAGCGAGACATTGATGGGAAGTCTCACCTCTACTTCTGCGACCCTAGCCGTCCTGACCAGAAGGGGCGGATTGAGAAGAACCATACGGTTTTGCGAGCCATTCTTCCCAAGGGCACTTCCTTTGACCAGCTGACTCAGAAAGACGTCAATCTAGTCATTTCCCATGTCAATTCCTTGAAACGAGAAGAGTTTCAAGGAAAATCTGCTTACGACATCTTCACCTTCACCTTTGGCGAGGACATCGCTGCTCTTCTGGGTTGCCAATTTGTCAAACCAGAAGACACACACCTATCACCTGATTTATTGAAATAAAGGGAATTTTCCCCTCTAACTACACATCTTATCACCATCGAAAAGTCTCACACTAAACGCTAGCAACTGGAATTTACTCTAAGACGACTCTGTTTTAGGGCTATTTGTCGTGCACTTTTTTCTGAGTCTTTTCGCTTTTGAACCCTTATATATCAAGAAAAAGAAAACCAGTGGAAGTTAGTCTAAGACGGATTTCCACTGATTTCACGCGTTTTTCTCATACTAAAAGCTAGGTTGTGGGAAACTGGAAGTTAGTTTTAGAAGTTACCATTTTTACATTAGATCAGCCTCTTTAAGAGCAGCCTGTACTGTCTCAAGTGGTAAATGAGTCAATTCTGTTCCCTTTTCTTGATAAAGGTATTGGGCATAGTCGTCCATTCGGTACTGGTTGATATAAACCACGCGCTTGCAACCGACCTGCAGCAATTGTTTTGTACAGTTCAGACAAGGAAAATGGGTCACATAGGCTGTAAATCCTTTAGGAACACCACGTTCTGCACCTTGAAGGATAGCATTGACCTCAGCGTGAAGGGTGCGAACACAATGGCCTTCAATGACCAAACATTCGTGATCAATACAATGCTCGGTCCCTGACACCGAACCATTGTAACCAGTAGAAATAACCTTATTGTCCTTTACCAGAATCGCACCCACTTTGGCACGTTTACAAGTGGAACGATTGGCAATTAGTAAGGCTTGGGCTGCAAAATACTCATCCCATGCTAGTCTTTTTTCAGTCATCTCTTTTCTCCTTTTTCTCTATTTTTTAAAAAATGGTAACCGTAAATCCGCAATCTTTTCAGCAGGTATCTTCATGCCATCCTTGATCCATTTTAGAAGGACAGAGACGATGGCCGAGCTCCAGAAAGAATGAAGATAAGAGCTGACACCTTTTGATTTTCCATGGTATTTTTCTAGAAATTCCTGCATGGCTTGGACAAAGATTTTTTCCAGATGGTAATCCAAGGCCAGTTGAATCACTCTGGCTTCCTTTCTTGCTTCTCGGAAAAGGTGAACCCAGACCAGATAAAGGTCTGTCTTTAAATCATAATGATGCAACTGTTCCATAATATTGTGAACAGTTCGTTTAAAGACGCTTTCTAAAATCTCCTCTTTGGAATCATAATTACGGTAAAAGGCTGCACGAGAAACTCCTGCACGTTTGACCAATTCAGAAATACTAATCTTGGTCAGGTCCTTTTTTTCCAAGAGTTGCAAGAGGGCAGTTTCAATAGCTTCTCTAGTCAATAAATTAGATTCTTGGTTTGATTTTCTGAGATTTTCAAGAGACTTTTCAGAGATTCTACGTTCAGACATAACATTTTCTTTCTACTTGTCACAACAGACGGATGAGGCTTTTGTTTCAAGGGCTTTCATGATATAATTGTAAAAAAAGACAGAACCTTTGTCAATGTATAACTGACAAAGATGGAGAATTTCTATGACTTGGAAGATTATTGCTGACTCTGGTTGTGATTATCGTCAACTGGCAAAACCAGCTATTGACACAACCTTTGTAAGTGTCCCCTTAACCATTCAAGTAGCTGATCAGATCTTTGTTGATGATTCCAGTCTTGACATTGATCAAATGATGGAAACCATGTATGCAACTGCAGAAGCTTCAAAATCAGCTTGTCCAAGCCCAGATGATTATTTGCGAGCATTTGAAGGAGCCAAAAACATTTTTCTAGTAACCATCACTGGTACTCTTTCTGGCAGCCACAATAGTGCTCAACTGGCCAAGAATATTTATCTGGAAGACCATCCTGACACTAAGATTCATGTAATTGATAGTTTGTCTGCTGGTGGGGAAGTTGACTTGCTCCTAGAAAAATTGAATGACTTGATTGACCAGGGCTTATCTTTTGAAGAAGTGGTTGAAGCTATCACTGCCTATCAAGAAAAAACCAAGTTGCTCTTTGTCCTAGCCAAAGTCGATAACTTGGTGAAGAACGGCCGTTTGAGCAAGCTTATCGGTACAGTCGTTGGCCTTCTCAACATTCGTATGGTCGGAGAAGCTAGTGAAACTGGAACCCTTGAATTGCTACAAAAAGCACGAGGACCAAAGAAAGCAGTTCAGGCAGCCTATGAGGAGTTAGTAAAAGCAGGATATGCTGGTGGTCGTATTGTCATGGCTCAACGCAATAACGAGAAATGTTGCCAACAGCTTTCAGACCGAATCCGTGAAAATTTCCCACAGGCGGATATTAAAATTCTCCCAACATCTGGTCTCTGCAGTTTCTATGCAGAAGATGGTGGTTTGCTAATGGGATATGAAATTGATTAATTGCATTCTTGACAAGAGGTGACTTCATCTCTTGTTTTTTTTGTGCTACAATAGAGCTATGAAACATTTTGATACTATTGTCATCGGTGGAGGACCTGCTGGAATGATGGCTACAATTTCCAGTAGCTTTTATGGACAGAAAACCCTCCTCATCGAAAAAAATCGGAAACTTGGAAAAAAATTAGCTGGGACTGGTGGGGGACGTTGCAATGTGACCAACAATGGTAGCTTAGACGACCTGCTAGCTGGTATCCCTGGAAATGGGCGCTTTCTTTACAGTGTCTTCTCCCAGTTTGATAACCATGATATCATTAACTTTTTTACGGAAAATGGAGTCAAACTTAAGGTCGAGGATCACGGCCGCGTCTTTCCGGCCAGCGACAAATCGCGAACCATAATCGAGGCTTTGGAAAAGAAAATCACTGAGCTAGGTGGTCAAGTTGCTACTCAAACCGAAATTGTTTCGGTTAAAAAGATAGATGACCAGTTTGTCCTTAAGTCCGCAGACCAAAGCTTCACTTGTGAGAAACTTATTGTCACAACTGGTGGGAAATCCTATCCTTCTACTGGTTCAACTGGTTTTGGTCACGAGATTGCCCGTCATTTCAAGCATACCATTACCGAGCTTGAGGCCGCTGAAAGTCCTTTATTGACAGATTTTCCACATAAAGCCTTACAGGGGATTTCGCTGGATGATGTGACTCTAAGTTATGGCAAGCATGTCATCACTCACGATTTGCTCTTTACCCACTTTGGTTTGTCTGGCCCTGCTGCCCTGCGTATATCCAGCTTTGTCAAGGGTGGGGAGATTCTCTCACTGGATGTTTTGCCTCAACTTTCTGAGAAAGACTTGGCTGCATTTCTAGAAGAAAATCGGGAAAAATCTTTGAAAAATGCTTTAAAATCTTTATTACCTGAGCGCTTGGCTGAATTTTTTGTGCAAGTCTATCCTGAAAAAGTCAAACAACTGACTGAAAAGGAACGAGAACAACTTATCCAGTCTATCAAGGACCTCAAAATCCCTGTGACTGGCAAAACGTCCCTAGCCAAATCCTTTGTTACCAAAGGGGGCGTCAGTCTCAAGGAAATCAATCCTAAAACTTTGGAAAGTAAACTAGTCCCTGGACTCCACTTTGCTGGCGAAGTACTGGATATCAACGCCCATACGGGGGGCTTTAACATCACTTCTGCCCTCTGTACCGGCTGGGTGGCAGGATCAAACCCAATCTAAATCTAAATTATTCAATGGCTAAATCAACCCCAAAAGAAAGGAAGTCCTTTGGAACATATTATCTTGTTAAGGGGAGTGACTCCTAATGGAAAAAATGCTATCCCTAAAATGTCTTATCTAGTAGATATCTTGACAGAAGCTGGTTTTCAACAAGTTCGAACTTATATTCAAAGTGGAAATATTATTCTTGAAAGTAACTTATCTCTCGAAGAAATACGAGAACAGGTTCATACTCTAATAAAGGAAAAGATTGGAGCCGATCTCAAAATAATCATTAAGAATAAGGATATTTTTAAAAACATTGTCCAAGAAAATCCGTTTGGAGAACACTATCTTTATGACCGTGTACACGTGATTTTTTATCAAGAACCTATTCAAAGTCTTCCTTTAGAAAAATTAAAAATTGATTACGGTGAAGAAGAAATTTGTGTCGGTAACCATTGTCTCTACCTCTATCTCCCTAGAACTGCAAAACAAAAAAAGCTCAATACTAACTATCTTGAAAAACTTTTCAATGTAGATTTGACCATGCGAAAACTAAATGTGGTAGAAAAATTATTAAGCAAGTAGTACTTGAATTTAGTAAAAATCGGAAGAATACTCCTCCGATTTTATTTTGTCTGAGTTTGGACATAGTGGGCAATCACATCTGATGTGTACTGGGCTGTTCCAGGTCCAAATTTGTCAATGTTTTCCTTAAATTCTGGGTTGTAGACGTAGCCTTTACCGATATGACCGAAGACTTCAACGGAGCAGTCAAATCCATAAGTCCGAATGGCTTGCAAGAGTTTAGCGGCTTCTTCTTGATTTTCGGTTGCTGTTACAGGTAGACCAGCTTGAAGATTTTGTGCTAAGGCTTGAAAAACTTGGTTGAAGGCAGCCGTAGCCTCGTCTTCGTGACCTTTCTGGCGCTCCAGCGCTTGGTCCATGACTTCTTGTCCATACTTCTCTACCGCCTCTTGGTGATATTTTTGATGGTCTTGGTAGTTAAATCCAGCAAATTTCTCTTGAATGCTCATTTCTCTTTCTCCTTTTTGTTCTTGAATGGTTTTTTGCAAGGTGGAAATCAAGGTATCCAGATGTTCCCTTTCTCGAGTCAAATAGTCCAACTGCCTGGTCAAATGAGGCAATAAATCTGCCCTTTCTTCCTTTAATAGCTCTGCTATTTTTTCTAAAGAAAAGCCTAGATATTTGTAATAAAGAATAACCTGAAGGCGTTCCAAATCCTCTTTACTGTAGATTCGATAGCCGTTTCCCGACTTTAAAGGAACTAAGAGTCCTATCTTGTCGTAGTGGTGTAGGGTCTTGACAGAGACACCCGAAAGCTGGGCGGCTTCTTTTATATGGTACATGATTTCCTCCTTACAATGATAGTATAACCCCTCCCCTTAGGTCAAAGTCAAGCGTTTTTGCGAAATTTTTTTACTTTATCATAACATGAAAATAGTTTTCTTGACAGACCTTAGAAAACATGATAGGATAGTCAAGTCTATCAATCAAAAGAAAGGCTCGTTTTGAGTACTTATGAGGCTAGTTGCCAAGGGCAGTAGCTTTTTCTTTTGTATCACTAATTTTAGGAGTTTAACTATGTCTGAAAAATCGCAATGGGGTTCTAAACTTGGCTTTATCCTAGCATCTGCTGGATCAGCCATCGGACTTGGTGCCGTTTGGAAATTCCCCTACATGACTGCTGCTAATGGTGGAGGAGGCTTTTTACTGGTCTTTCTTATCTCCACTATTTTAATCGGTTTCCCTCTTTTGCTAGCTGAATTTGCCCTCGGCCGAAGTGCTGGGGTCTCTGGGATTAAAACCTTTGGAAAACTGGGCAAGAATGGCAAGTACAACTTCATCGGTTGGATTGGTGCCTTTGCCCTCTTTATCCTCTTATCTTTCTACAGTGTTATTGGAGGATGGATTCTAGTTTATCTGGGTATTGAGTTTGGAAAATTGTTCCAACTTGGTGTAACTAGTGATTACGCTCAGTTATTTACTTCAATCATTTCAAATCCAGCCATTGCCCTAGGAGCTCAAGCAGCCTTTATCCTGTTGAATATCTTTATTGTATCACGTGGTGTTCAGAAAGGGATTGAAAGAGCATCTAAGGTTATGATGCCCCTGCTCTTTATTATCTTTGTTGTCATTATCGGGCGCTCTCTCAGTTTACCAAATGCCATGGAAGGCGTTCTCTACTTCCTCAAACCAGACTTTTCAAAACTGACCAGTGCTGGTCTCCTCTATGCTCTGGGACAATCTTTCTTTGCCCTCTCACTAGGAGTTACAGCCATGCTGACCTATGCTTCTTACTTGGACAAGAAAACCAATCTGGTCCAATCAGGGATTTCCATTGTAGCCATGAATATCTCGGTATCCATCATGGCAGGTCTAGCCATTTTCCCAGCCATGTCAGCCTTCAATATCCAGTCTGAAGGGGGACCAAGCTTGCTCTTTATCGTCTTGCCTCAACTATTTGACAAGATGCCTTTTGGAACTATTTTCTACATCCTCTTCCTCTTGCTCTTCCTCTTTGCGACGGTCACTTCTTCCGTTGTTATGCTGGAAATCAATGTGGGCAATATCACCAACCAGGACAACAGCAAGCGTGCTAAATGGAGTGCTATTTTAGGAATCTTGACCTTTGTCTTTGGAATTCCTTCAGCCCTATCTTACGGTGTCATGGCGGATGTTCACATCTTTGGGAAGACCTTCTTTGACGCTATGGACTTCTTAGTTTCCAATCTCCTTATGCCATTTGGAGCTCTCTGCCTTTCACTTTTTACAGGCTATATCTTTAAAAAGGCTCTTGCTATGGAGGAACTCCATCTCGATGAAACAGCATGGAAACAGGGACTATTCCAAGTCTGGCTCTTCCTTCTTCGTTTTATCATTCCAATCATCATCATCGTGGTCTTCATCGCCCAATTTATGTAATCAAAAAGGACTTGAGTAGTGAACTCAGGCCCTTTCTTTTTTATGGATGGCTAACAATCAATTCCAAATCTTGTCCTTCCAAGGTCCAAGCTTCAACATCACTTGGTAAGATAAAGTGGCTGCCTTTTTGGATTGGATAGTTTTTCCCATCGACAGTCAGTTGACCTTGACCAGCCAAGACACTCAATAAGCTGTAGTCAGCTGTCTTTTCGAAGTCAACTTTTCCAGAAATTTCCCACTTGTAAACTGCAAAGAAATCATTAGAGACAAGTAAAGTTGAACGCAAATCATCAGCTTTAACAGTTACAGGACGGCTATTAGCAGGCTCGCCAATGTTCAAAACATCAATAGATTTTTCAAGGTGAAGTTCACGCAAGTTGCCATTATCATCCTTACGGTCAAAGTCATAGACACGGTACGTGGTATCGCTAGACTGTTGGGTTTCAAGAATCAAGATGCCTGCACCGATAGCATGCATGGTGCCACTCGGCACATAGAAGAAATCTCCAGCCTTCACTGGCACTTTTGTCAACAAGTCATCCCAATTCTTGTCCTCGATTTGCTGACGGAGTTCTTCTTTTGACTTGGCATTATGACCATAGATAATCTCTGAACCTTCATCTGCAGCGATAATGTACCAGCACTCTGTTTTTCCGAGTTCACCTTCATGCTCTAATCCATAAGCATCATCTGGGTGAACTTGGACACTGAGCCAGTCGTTAGCATCCAGAATTTTGGTCAACAGTGGAAATACAGGTTCTGGACGATTACCAAACAATTCACGGTGCTCTGCATACAAAGTAGCAAGATCTGTTCCCTCGTAGCGACCATTGGCAACTTTAGAAACACCATTTGGATGGGCTGAGATGGCCCAATATTCTCCGATTTTTTCACTTGGGATGTCGTATCCAAACTCATCACGTAGCTTGGTACCACCCCAAATTTTTTCTTGCATAACTGATTGTAAAAATAATGGTTCTGACATCTTGAACTCCTATCTGATTTTTCTCCCCTCATTATAGCAAAAAAAGAGTTCCAGTTGAACTCTTTTTCACATCTTATAAAGTAGGGAGAAGATTTTATAAAAATAGTAACGATATACTTTTTTCTTTGATAGAGACGAACATAAAAGACTCTCGTAAAGCTAGCTGTCACTGGACTTTTTCCCTCAACTCTCATTCAAAAATTACTTTAATGAAGCATCTATTTTCATAAACGAACAAAACTGAAACCAGTCTTCTTTTTAAATCAAAGCTGTAATAGCCGTTACAAGGCCAAAAACGATACCTGGAGCATTGGCAGCAGCAAGGGGAATATCTCTTTCTTTCTTGAAAAGACCGTAGTAAACCCAGAGACTACAGTTGATAGCAGCAACCAAGGGCTGGATGAAATTTCCTTTTTGACCAGCCAGATTGTTCATAATTTGTGGGAAGTAAGACACATACATCATAACAGACATGAAGGTCGCTACCCAACCCAAAACTTTCATTTGTTTTTCGGACATTTTCAAAACCTCTTTTATTCTTTTATGCTTTTTATTTTATAATATGATGTAAAAACAAGCAAGAGTTTGAGAGTTTTGTTATAAAAATGTAAACTATCACAATCTTGTGATAAGAAAGAAGAGTGAAGTTAGGAAAAGTATATATAATCAGAAAAACGCATATTATTATGTATTGAAAAATCTTTATACTAGGTGTTTTATTGCTGAAATATTTACTTTATTTTCTGATAAAACTGACTTTTAAGCCAGAGTCAATATTTTCCTAAATCTACAACTTGTTGATACCTACTTTCATCATCAATATGATGGGCAATTTCTAACATCATAACAGGAAGAGAAAATAGTAGTTCATGTACCATGAAGGCGTTTTCTTTGTCTAGGGCTGCGGTCACTTCATCAGCCAATAACAGATTTTTTTTACGAAGAAGAAAACGTGCCAATTCAATCCTTACTCTTTGTCCTCCAGAAATATTCTCCCCGTTATTTTTGATAATAAAATCCATCCCACCCGTCAATTCAAAATCTAGTTTGACTTGTTTCAAAACGGCAAGCAACTCTTCCTCAGAAAATTCTTGCCCTAAGGTCAAATTGTAACGTACTGTATCGTTAAAGAGAAATGGGTGTTGGCTAATAATTCCTATACTGGATACAAAACTTGATGTACATTCATTAACAGTTGTCACACCGATAATTTCTCCCTCATCTGCAATTTCTTCTCCAGTAATGAGTCGAAACAAGGTTGACTTCCCACAACCACTCGGTCCTTTGATTAACACTTTCTGACCTGCTTGAACATCCAAATTTAGATGAGTAAAAAGTTGTCTGTCACCATAGGATTTACTTAAATTTTTAATGTGCAGAGCATTCAATTCTTGCGCATCTTTTTTATCTATCTGTTTTACATCTCCAATTTCTAATACTCCAAAAATCTTATCTGCTGTTGTTTTTGCCCCTTGTATATCTACAGCATCATACATAATAGTCTGAATAGGACTCACTAGCTGACCTGCTGCGATGTACATGGCAACAAGACTTGCCACTGACACTTTCTGCCCAGCCATAGCAAAGTAAAAACCTAAAACAAGTGGTAAAACTTGGCTTAAAAAGACCATGAAACCGTTGCAAAAGAAAATTATATTATGGGTAAAGCAAAATTTTTGAATGGCTAGTTGATAATGTCTATTAATCTTCCAAAATCTGTTCTGATTTTCAGAAATTGCTTGGTTCATGAGTAGAGTATGTGCCCCTCGGATACTATCAGATACTTGATTATGAACTTCTACTCTGCCTTGCGCCATGTCATCACCAGTGTGTTTGAGACTTTTATTCATCAAGAACTGAGGAATAGGACGTAAAATAGTGAAAAAGACAAAAATACTACCTAGTAACAAATTTTGCGAAATAATATAAATCGCTGTTAGTAATGCTACAAAGCTCCAGCAAATGATATTAACGTATTTTTCTAAGTAATTATCCCCCAAATACTCCATATCTTGTGTGAGCATGGTGATTTTTTCATCTTCATTAAAATCTTTATTTATCATCAGCTTGTCAAATAAATCTGCCCTCATATTCATTTGAATTTCACGTCTAAAAACATTATGTGTATGATTACAAAAGAGCATTAAGCTATACAAGACGAAGTATACTGTAAAGCCAAAAACAGTAAACTGTATGATTTTAGCATAAGTCAGCTCTCCTTGATTTAAGGACAAGGCTTGTGATACGACTAAGGGTTGAGCAAGAGCCAAACCTCCATTTGCCAGTGCACCGATGATAGTATAAAACTTCGTTTTCTTATCCAGATAGTGAAATATTTTATTCATAATGCCCTCCTAGAAAAAGAGAGATGCTAGCACTCCTCTCCATTTTTATTATATAAATTTTACAAACATTACAATTATTGCTTACAGCTTCAGTTTTTTTACAACCTTTTTGTTTTTCTTGATAGACATTTTTGCTTACCCCTCTCTAGTCCACATCTAAAATATCTTCATAGCATCCAGAAATAGCATAAAGTGCTAGATTTTTACGAATTTTCTCTTGCATATTCTTACAAATCACAGAAGAACTTAATTCCGTAATATGCTTGGCCATTGGACAAAAGCTTGATTTACAAATCAAAACAAAGGGACATGTTTTACAATCTTCTCTAACAGATAAAAACCATCCTTTCATATGTATCTTGTTTTATACTGTTATATTTTTATTATAATATATTAGAAAAACGCTGTCAATTGTTTATATGCAATTGCTTTATATTAAAAAGACCGGATTGCTCCGATCTTTTTATAATTTATATTCTCAATTTCTGTTTTAAAAATAGTTAAGGTTAACTTCAAATGATTAAGCTACCTATTTCATACGATAAAAATCAAGCACTAAACCAGCAGGACCTTTAACTAATAAGGACTCTGTTCCCCAATCCGTTTCACAAGGACCGTGTAAAATCTCGACACCAATCTCTTTTAAACGTTGGTAATTCTGATTTAGATCCTCAACCTCGATATGAAGAATGATTCCTGACTGAAACTCTTCCAAAGGAATCAAATGATTTTGGGACAACATCAGACAGTGACTGCCAATCGTAAACTGAGCAAAACTGTCATCAACATAATCGGACTTTTTATCCAAAATACGCTCCAAGTCGGCACAGACTTGGGGAACATCTGAAACGATAATATCTAATTGATTTAAATTCATTTACTATCCTCCATAAAAAGACCGGATTGCTCCGATCTTTTTAAGTTCCACGAAGGGATTATTTAATTGCGCGTGATTGCAACCCTTCTTCTTCCAAGAAGAGACGGAATGGTACGAGTTCTTCTGCTTCGTATTTTTCCTTGAAGGCTTTGATTGCTTCTTCTGAGTGAAGTTTTGGATCCAATTCAAGTACTTCTACTGGAAGTGGACGGTGTGGAGTGATGCGAGCATCGATCACAACAGTTTTACCTTCTTTATTCAATTTAACAGCTTCTGCAACAACTGCATCGATATCTTCGATACGGTTTACTGTAAATCCAACAGCTCCTTGAGCTTCAGCAATTTTAGCGTAGTCAGCGTTTGTGAAGTCACAACCAAACAAGTGTTTGTTTGTGTCTTCGTATTTGTCCTTGATGAAGGCATATTTATCATTTGAGAAGACAACGTTGATAACTGGAAGGTCGTATTGAACGTTTGTGATAACATCTGGGTAGCACATGTTGAATGCACCGTCACCCATGATATTCCATACTTGGCGATCTGGATTGTCTTTCTTAGCAGCGATACCACCAGGAAGGGCAATACCCATTGTCGCAAAGAGTGGAGATGTACGCCACATGTTCTTAGGTGTCATGTGAAGGTGACGAGTAGATGTTTGAGTAGTGTCACCTACGTCGATTGAGTAGATAGCGTCTTGATCAGCATGTTTGTTGATTGCATTGTAAACTTGATACAATTGCAATTCACCCTCAGTTTTACCTTCGATTTTGTTCATGTAATCACGCCAGTTTTGGTTGTTCTTAACGTTTGCACGCCACCATGGAGTTGATTCAACTGGGTTTACTTTGTCAAGGATAGCTTTAGCTGCTTGACCTGCGTCACCAAGGATTGAAGCGTCAAGGGCATGACGTTTACCAAGTTTGTAAGGATCGATATCAACTTGGATGAATTTTTCAGTGTTCTTGAATGCTTCGTAAACTTCAGCAAATGGGAAGTTTGAACCAAGGAAAAGAACTGTGTCTGCTTCAAAGACCACTTCGTTAGCTGGTTTCCAACCAACACGGTAAGCAGAACCTGTCAAACCTTCATAGTTCCATTCGAAAGCTTCAAAGTTTTTACCAGTTGTGATGATTGGTGCTTTGATTTTACGTGACAATTCAGTAATCACTTCACCAGCTTTCACACCACCGTAACCAGCATAGATAACTGGACGTTCAGCATTGTTCAAGATTTCAACAGCTTTGTTGATTTCAACTTCGTTCAAAGCAGGAGCGATAAATGAACGTTCGTATGAACCTGAACCGTAGTATGAGTTTTCGTCGATTTCTTGGAAACCGAAGTTTACTGGGATTTCAACAACAGCTGGACCTTTTTTAGAAACGGCAGCACGGCAAGCTTCGTCAATAACTTTTGGCAATTGCTCAGCGTAAGCTACACGTTTGTTGTATACAGCGATACCGTTGTACATTGGGTTTTGGTTCAATTCTTGGAAAGCATCCATGTTCAATTCGTTAACTGGACGTGATCCAAGGATTGCTAGGAATGGAGTGTTATCCATAGCTGCATCGTAAACACCGTTAATCAAGTGAGTCGCACCTGGACCACCTGAACCAACTGCAACCCCGATTGAGCCGCCGAATTTAGCTTGCATAACCGCTGCAAGAGCACCTGTTTCTTCGTGGCGAACTTGCAAGAAACGGATATCTTTGTCTTCAGCCAAAGCGTCCATCAATGAGCTGAGTGTTCCTGATGGGATACCGTAGATTGTGTCTACGCCCCATGTTTTCAATACATTAAGCATTGCTGCAGATGCAGTAATTTTCCCTTGAGTCATAATGATAACTCTCCTTCAAATATTTTTAAATCTACTAAAAAAGTTTCATATAGTTTTTGAAAACGTTTCAGCAAATTTTTACTCTACTAATTTATCACATTTCGTTCGACTTTTCTAAGAATCTGCTCAGAAGTTTCTATTCTCTATTACAGTACAGTCCGAAAGCGTTTTACAGAACTGTTTTATAATAAAAGCGAGCAAGCCCGCTTTTAGTCTATTTTACTAAAGTTTAGTAAGAGTGAACTAGTCAGAACAGATACAGAACTAAAGGCCATGGCTAGACCTGCCAGTTCTGGATTGAGAGCCAGTCCAACACCAGAAAAGACTCCTGCTGCAATCGGAATTCCGACGACATTGTAGATAAAGGCCCAGAAAAGATTGAGCAGAATACGATTAAAGGTTTTCTTACTCATGTCGAAGGCACGCACCACGCCTAGGAGGTTATTGGTTGTCAACACTAAATCTGCTGACTCGATGGCAATATCTGTTCCAGCACCCATAGCAATCCCCACATCTGCTACACTGAGAGCAGGAGCATCATTGATACCGTCCCCAACAAAGGCTACTTTCCCAGCTGATTGTAGTTTATGGATTTCGTTGGCTTTTTCTTCTGGCAAGACACCTGCAATGACCTCTTCGATTCCAATCTGATCCGCAATAGCACGCGCCACACCAGCATTGTCTCCTGTCAGCATGACTGTTTTAAGGCCTCGTTTTTTCAACTGACTAATGGCTAGCTTAGCATTTTCCTTAGGGATATCTTGCAAAGCAAGCAAGCCTTTGATTTCATTGTCCACAGCCAAGAACACAACTGTCTTAGCTTCTTTTTCTAATTCTTCTAGTTTATCTTGATAAGTGCTAGAAATGTTCATGCCATCTAGCATTTTAGCATTTCCAAGCAGAACTTGTTTTCCATTGATTTGCCCTGAGACACCTTTTCCGTGCAAGGTTTGGAAATTTTCAACAGTTTGAAACTCAAGTCCAGCTTCACTCGCTCGTTTCACAACGGCTTCAGCCAGTGGGTGTTGAGAAGCTTCTTCCAAGGAGGCTGCCAATCCAAGCACTTCTACCTCGTCGCCGATGATATCTGTTACCACAGGCTTCCCTTCCGTCAAAGTTCCAGTCTTATCAAAGACAAGAGTTTGGACTTTCTGGATTTCCTGTAGAACCATTCCATTTTTGAGGAGAACTCCCATCTTGGCACTGCGTCCTGTCCCCACCATAAGGGCTGTCGGTGTTGCAAGACCCAAGGCACAAGGACAGGCGATAATCAAAACCGCCACCGCATAGAGAAGAGAAGATACAAAACTCGCTCCAAGCACGACTACACTATCCCTGAGCAAGACGAACCAAATCCAAAAGGTCACAATCCCTAAAATGACAACTGCTGGAACAAAAATCCCTGAAATTTTATCTGTCAAGTCCTGAATCGGTGCACGACTGGTCTGAGCTTTCTTCACAAAATCCACAATCTGAGCCAAAACAGTCTCTGAACCAACTTTTTCTGCTCTAAAAACAAGTGTTCCACTATTATTGATGGTTGAACCAATGACGGTATCTCCAACTGTCTTGTCCACAGGCAGACTCTCACCTGTCACCATAGACTCATCAATACTAGAGATACCTTCTACTACGACACCATCAACCGCAATCTTTTCACCGGGACGCACTCGAATCAGGTCACCTACCTTGACTTGCTCCAAAGGGACTTGAACATAGTTATCCTCACGCATGACTTCTGCAGTTTTAGCCTGCAAGTCAAGTAATTTCTCCACAGCTTGGGAAGTATTTTTCCGCATTTTCTCCTCAAAAACGGCTCCCATAAGAACGAAGAAGAAGATAAATGCAGCACTTTCAAAGTAAACGGGGAGACCAGCGAAGAGGGCAACTAAGCTATAGAAATAGGCCACTAGGGTTCCCAGAGCAACCAAGGTATCCATGTTAGCATTGTGCTTTTTAAAACTAGCCCAAGCACTTTGGATATAAGGACCACCTGCTACTAGCATAATCGGTGTTGTGGCTAAAAAGGTTCCCCAACGCATGACTTGGTGACTAATGCTACCTGTCGACATTCCAATCATGAGAATCACAAGAGGCACAGTAAAGATACTAGTAATCCAAAAACGCTGTAAAAGTGATAGAGATTTTCGAGTCTTCTCAACTACGGTATAACTTCCCTTTTGCATCTTCATGCCACAAGAAAATTCATGTTGACCTAATTCTTGAGGTGTAAAACGAATGACTTTCTCCTCATCTACGCCGATTGGTTCCAAGATGCCTTCTTCTTCAAACAGAATTTCCTTATAACAGTTTGAAGGTGTCACACGGTGAAAGGTGATCTCAGCAGGAACTCCTTTTTGCAGTTGAATGTGGGCTGGATGGTAGCCTTTGTCTGCCGTGATACGGATTTTTTGAACACCATTTTCAAGACTTGCTTTTATAATTTCAGTCATATCATTCTCCTATTCTACAATCATCTTACCGTGCATCATATTCATGCCACAAGAGAAACCATACTCTCCAGCCTGCTCAGGTGTGATTTCCACTACATACTCTTCCCCCATAGGCAGGTCCGCATGTACACCAAAATCTGGAAAAACAATTTGGTCTAGACAGGGTGAAGGGTCCTTACGGTCAAAGACAATGCGGGCTGGCACTGATTTCTTGAGGATAATCAACTCAGGCGTATAGCCTCCCATGACTTCCACTCGAATCTCTTGGTAGCCGTTTTTTTGCTGGGCCTTTTGTCCAGATTTTTCAGGCTTTTTGAAAAACCAAAACAAGATAAAGGCGATAAGAGCAATACAAATAATGGTTACAATACTATTTAACATGACGTCTCCTTTACATACAATTACATTTTACTTTTGTTACAGCGCTTGATTTCTTCTCAGAAATCACAGCTTCCAAATCTTCCAAGTCAGCCTGAGTAAAATCACATTCAGCAATCAAATCAGCCAACAAGTTCTTAATCCTACGAGAACAAACCTTGTCCTTGATATCTTGGACAAGTAAATCCCGACTTTGGTCCAAAGTTAAAAGGGCTGAATAGACAAAGAACTTGCCTTCTTTTTTCCTTGTCAGACACTCTTTCTCAACCAAACGAGCCAAAAGAGTTTGAATGGTTGACTTGGACCAGTCGAACCGCTCCGCCAGAACCCTGATCAAATCCGTACTGGTCTGCTCTCCTTGCATCCAAATAATCTTCATGACCTGCCATTCTGCATCTGAAATCTGCATCATCACACCTCCTAAATCTACATTTGTCAATTACAGTTATTAGTATACTCCGAAAATCTACATTTGTCAACTATGAAATTCAAATTTTTCTCTTTTTTTAAAATCTTCATTTCAAAAGTGTTTAAAACACAAGCAAAAACCTCCACATTCAGTGGAGGCAATCTCTTTTATCAATACAATTTTAAGTCACGTGGGTCAACTGGGAAGGTTGGGTTGTATGGATTGTGACGAAGTTTAAAGTGTTTGACATCTTCAATAGTCTGAGTTCCAGACAATTGCATGACTGTCTTCAATTCCGCATTCAAGTGTTCAAAGACTTGGCGCACACCGATACTACCACCGAGAGCCAAGCCATAGATAACCGGGCGACCAATAGCTACTAAGTCTGCTCCTGAAGCCAAGGCTTTAAAGACGTGTGACCACGGCGAACACCAGAGTCAAAGACAATCGGCACACGTTTGTCAACTGCTTCTGCTACTTCTTGAAGTGAGTCGAAGGCAGCTGGTCCACCGTCGATTTGACGACCACCGTGGTTGGTTACCCAGATACCAGAAGCTCCCGCAGCAAGCGAACGTTCAACATCCTCACGGCATTGTGGTCCCTTAACATAAACAGGAAGTCCTGAGTATTCAGCGATAAATTCTACATCACGTGGAGATAAGCGTTGTTTAGCTGATTTGTAAACAAAGTCCATTGATTTACCAGCACCTTCTGGTAGGTATTCTTCAACAATCGGCATGCCAACTGGGAAGACAAACCCATTACGCTTATCAACCTCACGATTACCCCCTACAGTAGCATCTGCTGTCAAGACAATCGCTTTATAACCTTCAGCCTTCACACGGTCCATGATGTGGCGGTTAATACCATCATCTTTACTAAAGTAAAATTGGAACCAATGAGGTGTCCCTTGAAGGGCTTCCGTAATTTCAGGAAGATCGACAGTAGAGTAAGAGCTGGTTGTATAAAGAGAACCAAACTCATGCACACCACGCGCAGTCGCCACTTCACCTTGTTCATTTGCCAATTTATGCGCCGCAACAGGCGCCATAATGATTGGTGAAGACAATTTTTCACCTGCAAATTCAATCTCTGTACTTGGATTTTCAACATCACAAAGCGTATGCGGAACGATGAGTTTGTGGTTAAAGGCACGGATATTCTCACGTAAAGTGAAAGTATCTTCCGCTCCACTAGCGACATAGCCAAATGCTGCTTTAGGAATAACTTGTTGCGCCATTGGCTCCAAATCATAGGTATTGATGAAATCTACATGCCCTTCTGCATTGCTTGTTTTGTATGACATAAAATGCCCTCCTTAATAAGTAAGCGTTTGCTTTGTATATTACAAAAATATCTTAACTCTTTTTTCAAAACTTTTCAAATATTTTGTTTGGAAATTTCAGAAATTTTATGTCTATGATAAAAAATCCTTATAACGGCAATAAAAAATAGATATTATCCAAAGGAACTTTTAAGTGCTACAATAACTGTATTATTTCTAGATAGGAGGTTCTATTTTTGGATTGGTCCATTGTTGAACAATATCTACCACTATATCAAAAGGCATTTCTTCTGACCTTGCATATTGCAGTTTGGGGTATTCTGGGATCCTTTCTGCTCGGCTTAATCGTTAGTATCATCCGGCATTACCGCATCCCTGTTTTGGCGCAAGTAGCGACAGCCTATATTGAATTGTCACGCAATACGCCCCTTTTGATTCAACTCTTCTTTCTCTACTTCGGACTTCCCCGAATCGGGATTGTCCTATCTTCAGAAGTCTGTGCCACTTTAGGACTGGTCTTTTTAGGAGGCTCCTATATGGCAGAATCTTTCCGAAGTGGGCTGGAAGCCGTCAGTCAAACCCAGCAGGAGATTGGCCTAGCCATCGGTCTGACACCTGTACAGGTCTTTCGCTATGTGGTTCTTCCGCAAGCAACAGCGGTGGCCCTACCGTCTTTTAGTGCCAATGTCATTTTCCTCATCAAGGAAACCTCTGTTTTCTCAGCAGTAGCTTTGGCCGACCTCATGTACGTCGCCAAAGACTTGATTGGACTCTACTATGAAACAGACATCGCGCTTGCTATGTTGGTAGTTGCTTATCTAATCATGCTGCTACCTATCTCACTGGTCTTTAGCTGGATAGAAAGGAGGCTACGCCATGCAGGATTCGGGAATCCAAGTACTCTTTCAGGGAAATAATCTCCTGAGAATCTTACAGGGATTGGGTGTTACGATTGGCATATCTATCCTGTCTGTCCTCTTATCCATGATGTTCGGAACAGTCATGGGAATCATCATGACCTCCCATTCTAAAATCGTACGATTTTTAACACGATTGTAT
Organism: Streptococcus mitis B6; assembly: GCF_000027165.1. NCBI lineage: Bacteria > Bacillati > Bacillota > Bacilli > Lactobacillales > Streptococcaceae > Streptococcus > Streptococcus mitis. Next base: position 1,443,523 of record NC_013853.1, read on the forward strand.
CTGGAATTTATCCGTATCATGCCCCAACTGGTGTTGCTCTTCATCGTTTACTTTGGCTTAGCTCGAAACTTTAATATCAATATCTCAGGTAAGACTTCAGCTATTATCGTCTTTACCCTCTGGGGAACAGCTGAAATGGGGGACTTGGTCCGTGGAGCTATCACTTCCCTTCCTAAACATCAGTTTGAAAGTGGACAGGCGCTCGGCTTGATCAATGTTCAACTTTACTACCACATTATCATCCCACAGGTTTTGAGAAGACTGCTACCGCAGGCCATTAACCTTGTCACTCGGATGATCAAAACCACTTCCTTGGTTGTCTTGATTGGGGTTGTTGAAGTGACCAAGGTTGGACAACAAATCATTGATAGCAATCGCCTGACCATCCCAACTGCTTCCTTCTGGATTTATGGAACCATTCTAGTCTTGTATTTCGCAGTCTGTTTCCCTATTTCCAAACTATCCACTCACCTAGAAAAACATTGGAGGAACTAAATGTCTGAAACTATTTTAGAAATCAAGGAACTAAAAAAATCCTTCGGAGACAATCCCATCCTCCAAGGACTTTCTCTAGATATCAAAAAAGGGGAAGTTGTGGTTATTCTGGGGCCATCTGGTTGTGGAAAAAGTACCCTCCTTCGTTGCCTCAATGGCTTAGAAAGTATTCAAGGTGGAGATATCCTACTGTATGGTCAGTCTATCGTTGAAAATAAAAAAGACTTTCACCTGGTTCGCCAAAAGATTGGCATGGTCTTTCAAAGCTATGAACTCTTTCCCCATCTGGATGTCCTACAAAACCTCATCCTAGGCCCTATCAAGGCTCAGGGAAGGGACAAGAAAGAAGTGACAGAGGAAGCTTTGCAATTACTGGAGCGTGTCGGTTTACTAGATAAACAACATAGCTTTGCGCGTCAATTATCTGGTGGACAGAAGCAACGGGTTGCAATTGTTCGTGCCCTCCTCATGCATCCAGAAATCATCCTTTTTGACGAAGTGACTGCTTCGCTGGATCCAGAAATGGTGCGTGAGGTTCTAGAACTTATCAATGATTTGGCCCAAGAAGGCCGTACCATGATTTTAGTAACCCATGAAATGCAGTTTGCCCAAGCTATTGCCGATCGGATTATCTTCCTTGACCAAGGAAAAATCGCTGAAGAAGGAACAGCTCAAGCCTTCTTTACCAATCCTCAAACCAAACGAGCTCAGGAATTTTTAAACGTCTTTGACTTTAGCCAATTTGGCTCATATTTATAAAGGAGATTCTTATGAAACTATTCAAACCACTCTTAACTGTTTTGGCACTTGCCTTCGCCCTTATCTTTGTCACAGCTTGTAGCTCAGGTGGAAATGCGGCTTCATCGTCTGGTAAAACCACTGCCAAGGCTCGCACAATCGATGACATCAAAAAAAGCGGTGAACTACGAATCGCCGTATTTGGAGATAAAAAACCGTTTGGTTACGTTGACAATGACGGTTCTTACCAAGGTTATGATATTGAACTTGGGAACCAATTAGCACAAGACCTTGGGGTGAAGGTTAAATACGTTTCAGTCGACGCTGCCAACCGTGCGGAATACTTGATTTCAAACAAGGTGGATATTACCCTTGCCAACTTTACAGTAACTGACGAACGCAAGAAACAAGTTGATTTTGCCCTTCCTTACATGAAAGTTTCTCTGGGTGTCGTATCACCAAAGACTGGTCTCATTACAGATGTCAAACAATTGGAAGGTAAAACTTTGATTGTTACAAAAGGAACGACTGCTGAGACTTATTTTGAAAAGAATCATCCAGAAATCAAACTCCAAAAATACGACCAATACAGTGACTCTTACCAAGCTCTTCTTGACGGACGTGGAGATGCCTTCTCTACTGACAATACGGAAGTCCTAGCTTGGGCGCTTGAAAACAAAGGATTTGAAGTAGGCATTACTTCCCTCGGTAATCCAGATACCATTGCGGCAGCCGTTCAAAAAGGCAACCAAGAATTGCTAGACTTCATCAATAAAGATATTGAAAAATTAGGTAAGGAAAACTTCTTCCACAAGGCCTATGAAAAAACACTCCACCCAACCTACGGTGACGCTGCTAAAGCAGATGACCTAGTTGTTGAAGGTGGAAAAGTTGATTAGTCATTAACTCTTAAAAGGGACTGGAGTTTAAGCTCCAATCCCTTTTTAAGATTTTACCTATAACATTCTGAGTCTATCTAAGATGTTCAATCTGAACACAGTGTACATACTTTATCTTCTATTGAATATACTTTATCACATAAGATACGAATATCCTCTTCACTATGACTAGCAATCAAAATTGTTGTTCCTTTTTCACTAGAGAGCTTTCTAAACAATGTTCTCATATTTTCTACACTTGATTTATCCAAGGCATTCATAGGTTCATCTAGTAAAAGAATAGAGGGATTCTCCATAATTGCTTGAGCAATCCCTAGCTTTTTCCTCATACCTAGCGAATAAGTTTTAACTTTCTGGTCTTTTTGCTCATATAGACCAACTATTTTCAGTGTATCATTGATTTCCTGATTACCAACTACTCCTCGTATGCTTGCCAAATATTGTAAATTCTTAAAGCCACTATAATAATTTATAAAACCAGGTTCTTCAATCAAAGCTCCCAAATTAGCTGGAATTTTTCTCTCAGGAACAATATTTTCCCCATTGATTAACACTTCTCCATAAGACGGACTATATAAACCAGCTATTAATTTAAACAATACACTTTTCCCTGAGCCATTCGCACCAGTAATTCCTATAATTTCCCCCTGTTTACAACTAAAATTAAGGTTTTGAAAAACACATGTTTTTTTTAATTCCAACTGAATATTTTTTAATGTAATTATTTCATTCATTCTATAAACCTCCTCTTTTGACGAGTGAAATAGAAAATGCTTTTAAAAAGAAAGACTAAAAATAGCAACTGAAGAAATAGATCTCGTCCTATATCTCCATTTCCTCTATTCAGAATATAAAATAGATAATTGGTTCGATTCCCCACAAATAAACTGCCAAACACAATCATGAGTAAAAAGAAGCTAACACAAGAAAAGTTCATTTGCTCATTCGCTCCTAGTATGTATAACGTAAAGCAAAGCAAGGATAGCACACAAACATTCAAAAAATCAACTATAAACAAAACTCCTATATCCCAGTTTGGTAACTGTAACATAAATTGAATCACTAGAACTTTTACCATGATTAAAACGAGTCCATAAAGAAAACAGGTCCAAATCTGATACCTCATCCAGAGCTTAATAGAAGAAAATCGAATCACTTCCATAAAGAAATCGGATGCTCTTCTACGATATACAACTGCTAGAAAAAATGCATGAATAATAAACCAATGAAGCAACCATATAGATAAGACTAAAAAAGAGTTTTGACTCAGATTAGGCCCTTTTAAAATTTCTATAACAAGTCTATCATTTCCTTCTAACCAATACCATAATCCTAAACAAATCAATATCCAAAAAAGAACATAACCCCAAAAGTACTTGGTATAGATTATCTGATTCAACCTCCACATGTGACTACTTAACTTTCCCATTTCCAACTTTTACACTCTCCTCCAGTTTCTATGAACAGAAAATACAGTCAATGGAATTATGATAGATAGTAATGTAAGCCAATAAATCAATGCATACGGATTGGAATTTACCATATACTGAAAAATTGGCAATAATCCAATTATCCCATTGTTCAACTGATAAATCCAGAATAAGGATTCTACAAATAAAAAAGTAAACAGAAATACTAAGCTCATGTTTGATTTTTTAAACCAAGAAAAACTGCTAATAGTAAGTAAGGATAAAAAGAAATAGTATGCTATATAAGAGAAAAAAAATCCTATAAAGAAACTAGCATTGTTTGCAATACTTATACCATAAAATTCTCTTAAAAAATCAACCTCCTTTATCTCCAAAGAGAAGCTAAAACCATTACTAAATGCAATTAGAAAAATCAATAAAAATAAAGTCGCCGTCCAAATCCCCGTACTAAGAGCTGCTAATTTGAAACTAAAACTGGTAAAGTGCTTAATTGATTTCAGACGAATGCGGCACTCCAACCTATTAAAATAGTTATTCATCAAATGAAAAAAGAATAATATATATGTGAACGGAAAGCAATATACTCCAGTCGTAATATCTTGAAGTAAGACTAAGAGCCATTCTAATACATTTGGATGGATTGAATATTGGCGACATCGCAGTAAATATACTGTACTAGATAAAATACAGGATAGCAGTAATATAAAATAAACCAATACTGCTAAAAAATCTTTTTTGTAAAATTGAACAAATTGTTTCATTATACGTAGTCCTCTGAATGTAGAAAAAATGTACCATAAACAACCAAACAACTAACAAATAAAATAAAAGCAAGATGCCCACTAACTAAGGAAAGACTGATATCTTTCTGATATCCCAAAGCTAATGTTGTCACAGGTTCTAAGTAAGATAGCTCTAAAATACCCCAAAAAATACCCCCAACCATCATATAGGCAACTGGGATGAAAATAGCTCCTAATTTTTTCTTCACTAGCAAAGCACTAGCTAGTCCAAAAATAGAGAACACAGCGCCCCAAACTCCATACCAGAGAGTCGTTACAAGACTATAGAGAAACTGATTAGAATCAAATAATTCTTTTAAGGCACCACTATAGTCTCCAATATAAATTTCCTGATAAGGAGTCACTAAAAGATTAATTCCTAATAATAATAAATAGGGGAGAAAAAAGACTAGAAAAGAAGAAATAATTACAGTACTACCAACAATAGCCAGATACTTCTTTTTAGAAATTCGACACAATTGTGCTGTTAGAAAATGACTCTCAGCATCCTCTATTATCTGACCAGAATAGGGCAGTGTACAGATAAGTGCAGCTACTAGGCTAATCGGTGAAAATCCTCTAATAGAAGAAGCGGCAAAAAAAATCGATAAACCTTCAATTTTATAAATACCATTGAAAGCAAGGAAATTTCCTAAACTCATGCAAAGAAGGGTCAAAAATAAAGACATATAAAACCGAGGTGATTTAACGACTCGTACAAGATTACAAATAAAAAATTCCATCCCAACTCCTCCTTATAATAAGAATAGGGTGTAGCATTCTTTTTTCATGCTACACCCACAATCAACCATCTTTAAGGCTTACTCTGACAAGTAAGTTAATAAGAATCTGGACTCCAAGAACCTGAAGTATGAATTCTTACATGATTTCCAAACTGTGGCGCCATAGCTAATCTAGTATCAGAACCAATATAATTATCACCACCTCCATTATAGTACATGACAATCCTAGAGCCAGAACTCAATTGATACATTGGAGTGATATCTGCCCCACTATAGGCGCTACGAATAGAGGTATTTAACGTTTTACCGCCACCAGTGCTGTCATTATTATTAATTCCAGCAGAGGCGTTTTCTTTCTCAAGCGCACTAGTTGTATCCGAACCAAAACGCGGCAACGTTAAATCATAACCTCCAATCTGTCTAGCTAAGACTGTAGGGAGAAACAAACTAGCTGCAATTGTAACTACGCAAAAAAGGGAATATATTTTTCTTCTTTTCATGACATCGTCCTCCTAAGAAGTGATAAACAAGATAGTTGATTGATCAATTTGATACATATTATATTTTCATTATATCAATAAAAGAAAGCGTTGTCAATTATTTTGTTTAAAATATTGTCATATTTTAAACAAAATGGTTAAAAGAGTCTGGGACAAAAAGATTTTAATTTTAGAAATTCTTTATTATAAATTTTAAAAATCGATAGATTATAAAAAAAAGCGAACAAAACAGAATTCTGATTGTTAGATAACTCGTTTTGTTCGTTTTTTATATTTAAGGTTAGATTTTTGTCCCAGACTCGTCTCTCTTTATCTTACTGACCTAACCTTCTTGCCAATTTTCTTGGTCTTCTTTAAATCGTTTTAGGAGATCCAAGCCTTCTGGCGTGATATAGCCTTCTTCTTGGGCTAGGTGAATGAGTTCACTGTAGTTAGAAAGCGTCACAAGTTTGACACCTGCATCTGAGAAGTTCTTATCTGCTTTTGGCAATTGGTAACTGAAAATCGCTACAACTCCGAGAACCTCTGCTCCTTCTCGTTTAGCGGCTGCTACGGCCTCGAGAACAGAGCCACCTGTTGAAATAAGGTCTTCAACCACTACCATCTTTTGCCCCTGAGCTACCCGACCTTCAATTTGGTTGCCTGCTCCGTGGTCTTTTGGTTTGCTACGGATATAGGCAAATGGCAGATTCATCTTGTCAGCAATGATGGCTCCGTGAGGAATCCCTGCTGTCGCAGTTCCTGCAATCACCTCAACCTCAGGAAAGGCTTCTTTGATAGCTTCCACAAAGCCATTTTCAATTAGGGTACGAGTTTCTGGATAGGCTAGTGTCACACGATTATCAGTATAAATCGGTGACTTGATACCAGATGCCCAAGTGAAAGGCTCCTCTGGTTTGAGGTAAACGGCTTGGATTTTCAAGAGGTGGCTAGCGATATCTTTAGCAAGTGTCATGGTCTTCTCCTTTTGTTTTTCTAATCTATTCTTTAATTCTAGTCTTGGTTCCATTCATCCTTGATGGCATGATAAGCTGCAACAGGATCCTCAGCTTGGGTAATGGGACGTCCCACTACGATATAGTCACTGCCGATTTGATAGGCATCAGCAGGTGTCATGACGCGTTTTTGGTCTCCAACTGCAGCACCTGCTGGACGAATCCCCGGTGTCAGACAGATAAAATCTGGATTGGTAGCCTGCTTGATGACTTGTACTTCCTGAGCCGAGCAAACGACACCATCTAATCCCGCTTCAGCTGTCTTCTTGGCATAATGAATCACAGACTCTTGCAGGCTGGTTTGGATATTTTGAAAGTCCTGCATCTGGGCCTCTGATGTTGATGTAAGCTGAGTAACAGCAATCAATTTGGCTTGACTTCCAAGACCTTCACGCGCAGCCTTCATCATCTCTACACCACCAGCCGCATGAACATTGGTCATATCCACACCAAGCTGAGACAGGACCTTCATGGCTGATTTGACTGTATTGGGAATGTCATGAAGTTTGAGATCCAAAAAGACACTGTGACCCAGACCTTTCAAGTAAGATACAATCTCAGGACCCGTTGCGTAATAAAGCTCCATCCCTACCTTTAGATAAAGGCTTTCTTCCTCTGGAAAAAGAGCTAAAAATTCCTTGACCGCCTCAAAACTAGGAAAATCAAGAGCAATGACTGGACGATGTTCTCGCATAGGTTTCTCCTTTTACCTTTGCTAGTGAGAGAGTCTGGTCACAAGAAGCCACGAAAAAAGGAACCTGCCAACAGCAAGGTTCCACGAAAAATGGGTAGTCTCCACCCTTTCACCGTCTAACCTTAGCTGCCTCTCTGGACTGCTTTAAAGGTTTTCTATTATTCTATTATTTCTACTAGCACTTGTCAAGTAAAAACATAGTCACTAAAGAGCTATAGGAGAAAAGGTAAACCTAGCGACGCGATGAACGCTGACTTGTTTGGTTTCGATTGCTCTCTTCCTCTTGTTTTTTCTTTTCTTCTTCTAAACGTTTACGTTCTTCTTCCTGCTTTTTCTCGGCTTCCTTAGCCTCTTGTTTAGCTTTCTCCTCAGCCTCCATAATTAATTTATCCGCCACAGTGTAACTGTAAATTCCAGCTTCCATGTCGACCACACTCGGTTCTGACAATTGAGGCTTAATCTTACTGTAATATGGCAATTTCTTACTCATTTCAGATAGAGGAACCAAGACTTCGTCCGAATCATTCATAGTCAATCGAATTAAATCTGAAGTCACCTTGCTTGGGGCTAGGTCCACCTTTTGGATAGCAGCCTTAAGTTCTGGGCTAATTTGAGCAAGTTCTGAGACAAAAGCCTTGATTTGTTCACTATCATTAAAGAGAACAGATAAATAAGTTTCTGGTAGACTGACCAAACTCACAGCACTGGTCTCAAGCTGACCGCTGGAAAGAATAGGATAATGATTTTCACCAGAAACATAGTAGGCCACAATATCATATTCCTTGACCTTGATGGTGAACTTAGTTGGAAATTGATAAACAAGCTGAGCTGATTCCACCCAATAGTTAGACTTGATCTGCTCTTCATATTTTGCCTTATCTAGCAGAAGGTTAATCGTATAATCCGAATCCTGAATGCCCGAAGCCTGTCGAATATCATCAGCCGTAGTTTGAACCGTTCCCTCAACACGGATATCCTTCATGGTCGCATAAGGACTGAGTAAGTAGGCAGAGACAATCAATAAAAGCAGACTTGGAAATAAAATCGTGAAGGCTCGCAAGATATGGAGGCCAGGAATCTTTGCTTTGGTTGCTTTTTCCTTTTTAGCAAGATTTTTATCCTGTTCCTCCTTCTCTTTAGACCCTGATTCTTCTATCTCTTCTTCCTCTTTGTCACCCTCTGAAGATTCTACTTTTTCTTCAGACTCTCCCTTAGCTGATTCTGGGTCCTCTGGATTAGATTCACTCTCTCGGTCCCCAGTTTCATCTGACTCTTCAGATTTTGAAGCCATTCGAGCCTGTCTTTCCTTTTCCTTCTCCTCAGCTAGGGCTGCCTCTTCTTCAGCCTTCTTTTTTAGGTATTCTTGGTTTCGTTTCTGCCATTCTGATAACTCTTTAAATTCTTCGAGGATTTCTTTGCCCTCATTTTTCTTATCTTTTGACATTTACTTTCCTTATGATAAATCGTTTTTCAATAGTTGATAAAAATCTGCTAGAGATTTCAATTCCTTAGAAGCCTTCATATTAGCCTGATAGTCTTCCTTGTGACTTAGTAAGTGAGAAAGCTTCTCTTCCAAACTGTCCAAGGTCAAATCGCTTTCTTGAAGCTCTTCTGCATAGCCTTTTTTTACAAAGTAAGCTGCATTTTCAATCTGGTCTCCACGACTAGCTTCACGACCAAGCGGCACAATGACATGTAATTTTGCCATGGCCAAGAGCTCAAAAATCGTATTGGCGCCACCACGTGTCACAACAATATCAGCCAATTCCATCAAGGGTTGATAGAGATTGGTCACATAGTCAACACGAAGGAGATTTTGACTCAACTCGTTCAGACTAGAATCTCCAGTTAGATTGATAATATTGTAGCGCTCGGTTAGTTCTTTCTTATGGTCTGTCACCAATTGGTTAAAGACACGAGCGCCTGCAGAACCACCGACAAACAATACAGTTGGTAATTGGGGATTAAAGTGGGTTTGAATATCCACCAATTCATCGGGTTCTAGAGTTTTTTGATCTGAAACCTTTGTCACCGCTCCCACATGCTCAACCTTAGACAAACTTGAAGCTTGCTCAAAGGTTGAATACATCTTCGTCGCAAATTTATAGGCGATTTTATTGGCCAAGCCCATAGATAGGTCAGATTCGTGAAGAAAGACAGGCACTCCTGACACACGCGCAGCGATAACAGGCGGTACTGAGACAAAGCCTCCCTTTGAAAAAAGGGCCTGTGGACGAAGTCGCAACATGATAAAGAGAGATTGGACAATTCCCCAGCCAACTTTGAAGACATCCAGCATATTTTGCCAAGAGAAATAACGACGCAATTTTCCAGTCGCAATGGAATGGAAGGTAACATCTAGACCCGACTTGAGGATTTCTTGGTGTTCAATGCCACGCTTGTCTCCGATATAGTGGACTTCCCAGCCATCTTCGATGAACTTGGGCATTAACAAAAGGTTGAGGGTCACGTGTCCAACCGTCCCCCCACCTGTAAAGACAATTTTTTTCATATTATTCCTTTAACTCCGCTACTGTGTCGATAAAGAGGTCGCCACGTACTTCAAAGTTAGCATACATATCCCAGCTGGCATTGGCAGGACTGAGAAGAACCACGTCTCCTTGAGTCGCAAGTTCATAGGCTTTGCGGGTCGCATCTGCAATATCAGTCGCATCCACATATGCCACACCAGCCTTGTCTGCTGCCCGTTTAACACGTTCTGCAGACTGACCCAGGATGACCATCTTCTTGAGTCCAGTAATGTCTGGAACCAATTCGTCAAACTCATTGCCACGGTCCAAACCACCTGCAATCAAAATGACCTTGCTGTTGTCAAATCCTGACAAGGCTTTTTGAGTTGCCAAGATATTGGTTGACTTGCTATCATTATAGAATTTGACACCCTTGATTTCATCCACAAATTGGAGACGGTGTTTGACACCACCAAAGGCTGAAAGAGTTTCTTTGATGGTTTGGTTGTCTACACCACGAAGCTTGGCTACCACAATCGTCGCAAGGGCATTTTCTACATTGTGGCTACCTGGAACTCCGATTTCATTCGCTGCCATGACCACTTCCCCACGGAAGTAGAGCTGACCATCTTCTAAATAAGCTCCATCAACCTTTTCCTGTGTTGAAAATGGTACAACTGTAGCTTGTGTTTTTCTTGCCAATTCTTTTGCCAAGTCTTGGTTAAAGTTCAAGACAAGGAAATCAGCCGCTGTCATCTTGTTCTGGATATTCCACTTGGCTGCTACATACTCTTCAAACGAGCCATGGTAGTCGATATGAGTTGGCATGAGGTTAGTAATAACCGCAATCTCAGGATGGAATTCTTGAACGCCCATCAATTGGAAAGAAGAAAGTTCCATGACAAGCGTATCCTTGTCTGTCGCAGTTTGGGCCACTTGACTAGCTGGATAGCCGATATTCCCTGATAAGAGACCATGTTGACCAGCAGCAGTCAAGACTTCTCCAATCATAGTCGTTGTAGTTGTTTTACCATTGGAACCAGTAATACCAACAATCGGTGCTTCTGAAATCAAGTAAGCCAATTCCACCTCAGTCAAGACTGGAATTCCCTTGGCCAAAGCCTTTTCAATCATAGGATTGCTGTAAGGGATACCTGGATTTTTTACCATGAGGGCAAACTCTTCATCCAAAAGTTCCAAAGGATGGCCACCTGTGATAACCTTGATTCCTTCCTCCAGCAAACTTTGGGCAGCTGGATTGTCCTCGAAAGGTTTTCCGTCATTTACTGTCACAATGGCACCTAGCTTGTCTAACAAACGAGCTGCAGATTCACCAGACTTGGCCAAACCTAAAACAAGGACTTTCTTATTTTTAAATTGATCTATTACTTTCATGTCTCGAACTCCATTTCTACTCTTACTATTTTACCATTTTTATGGAAATAAAAAAGCCACAAAGTGTGTTTGTGACTCTTTCTTCTAACTGATACTCTTCGAAAATCTCTTCAAACCACGTCAGCTTCGCCTTGCCGTATATATGGTTACTGACTTCGTCAGTTTCATCTACAACCTCAAAGCAGTGCTTTGAGCAGCCTGCGGCTAGCTTCCTAGTTTGCTTTTTGATTTTCATTGAGTATGAATCTCGCCATATCATCTATGTGATAAATCGGTAACTCGAATAACTTGGTCCACTTGCTCCCAAATCAGAGGATTGTGGGTCGCAATAATAATAGTTCGATTCGGATTTTTTAAAGATTCTAGGATAGAAAGTAATTCCTCAGAGTTTTTGGGGTCTAAGGAAGCGGTTGGTTCATCTGCGAGGATCAAAGGTGGATCCTTTAAAATTATCTTCGCTAATGCAACACGTTGTGCTTCTCCTCCTGATAATTCAAAGATAGGTTGCTTTAAATCTAAATAAGAGAGGTTAACACGGTTTAGAGCTTGTTTCATCAAAGAGATTTTCTCTTTTTCTTTCAACTTTTTACCAACTAAACCCAGATTGAGATTCTCTTTGACGGTTTGACTTTCAATCAAGCCAAAATCTTGAAATAGGTAACCTAAGTAATCTCTAAAGAAAACAGAAGGCTTGATGTCCTTAAGAGAGGTGCCATCATAGATGATTTGCCCTTTGTCATATGGCTCTAATCGTCCAATCATATTCAAAAGTGTTGTCTTACCACAGCCACTTGTACCGATTAAGGCATAAATTTTCCCACCTTCAAAATGAAGATTCGTATCTGAAAATAGCTGACGGCTTCCAAACTTTTTAGATATATTCTTTAGTTCAATCATCCTATTTTCCTTTCATAATTGTCATAGAAACACGAGATTCTTTCTGCGCTTGACGGTAAAGCGTCAAAACTGCACTAGCTAGAAAGACTAATAAAGTGAGCAAGCCAATCACCAAGTCTCGACTGCTTAAAATAAAGAGACTAGCACCAAATACAAAACTGGCAAATTGGCTAACCATATACTGAGCATGTGTTTCAAAAAATCGTAAACCTGAAATTCGTTTAATCAAGATATCTCGGCGGAATTGCTCGAAATATAGCAGATTGACAGAATAAAAGAGTAACAAGGAACTAGCTATCCCAACAATAGCTCCTAGGATTAAAGTTGCTGTTTCAGTTTGAACTTCATTATAACGAGTTAGATAAACACTTCTTCCTTCTTTAAGATAGGATACTTGCTCATAAATTCCAGCTTTCTTCAAGAGAGCTAGCCCACTCTCATATCCTTTTATAAAGAGTTGTTTTCCAGCATTGATAGACCAAATAGATTTTGAAATGATACTATCACCTGTAGATGTTGGAGTAAATACAACTAAAATCGGATCGGTTAAGTACTGGATGGATACTGGACTTTCACCGTTATTATAAATAAATCGCTTTTCTCCAGTTGGAAGATAGCTAACAATCGCTCTCATTTCATACTCTAAAGGAGCACTTGCCTCCTCACCAGATTTTCCATAATAACTCAATTTTTCTTCAAAAACTTTCTTAAGTTCTGCTTCCTGTGAACGAAGAGATTCTGGTAATAAGAGTCCAAATTCCCCTTTTTGAAGATGAGCTAGTTTCTGTCTAGTCTCATCATTTACAGCCACATTTTCCTTATCCAAATAACTGGGACTAACATAGAGCGTATTAGCATCTGGACTATAGGTATCCAGTGTCTCTCCCTGTTCATTTTTTCCTTGAGGATTTGCAAAATGAATGAGATTATCTTTTACAAATAGAGCCTGTTCTTTTTCAACTGCTTCTTTGGAAAATTCATACCACTTATTCTGATTTTCTGTATCTTTTCCTCTATCACCTAAGCCAAAAGAAATTTGATAATAGTCTGCTCTGTCCTGCCATGCTTGTTTTGAAATTTCAAGTTCTTTCAATCGTTGGTAAGACGTCAAACCTGTCTTAACAGCGTAGCCTACTGTAAAAACAGCAACCAACTGACACAATAGGGTTAAAGCCATCAAGCGTTTAAGGGGTAATCTTCCCTTAATAACGGGAACTAATGCTTTGTAACTCAAACTCATTAGATAAAGGAGCATTAGTAAAATTGAAATCGCCAATAAAAACAACAGATAGAAACTAATCCCAAAACCATAGGTGGCTAACAAGATAGGATAAAACAAACCTTGACTAAAAAGAACGACTCCCCCACCTAGGAAGGAAAGGAGGGCTGATAGAAGGAGCCATTTGATATCAGTAGATAAAGAATGCCCCATGATGGATAAGAGAGTCTGACCAGAAAAGAGTTTTATACCTGCTGCTCTCATTTCCTTAATCCGAGTAATAATCACCAGAGCAAAGAAAGATAAGCCAAATATTGCTAAACTAATTAAAATAAGGGGAATTAGTAACATTCTAAAAGCAAGAGAATAGGGCGGCGTCTTTCGGTCAGCAATTGCTTTATAACCCAAATCTCCTAACTTATCGGCTAGCTTTTCTTTCGTCAAGGAGCCTGATAAAAGGAGATAACTATTTAGCGGATCACTACGTTCACGACTTTCTTGACTAGCTTCTTGGAATTCTTTTGGTAAAGTTCCCTGACCATAAGTTGCATAAGCAAAGTGAGTCGTTCCATCCTTACTCGGCTCTACGATTCTTCTAGCTATTAAACTCTGTTCTGAGTTTGCAAACTTCTCCAATTCCTGTTCAAATACCTCACGCGTCGGTTCCTGAGTATCTTTTTTGACACGAAGTAAAGAGACGGAATCATAGCTTGCATATAAATATTGTGGAGCACGTAAGACAATAATCCAAGCAAGGAAGAAGCTGAGAAAAAAAGTTGATAATAATATGAATAGTTTCTTCATAGTAGACTCCTTGTATAAGAGAATAACTCTATAGAAAAAGATTTTATCTTTTATAAATTCTTAGAATTATTTGCTTAGTTTAATCCATTACACCCTGAGCACCAAGACAACAAATTTAATTCTTTCTTATTTTGAAATCGGTTTCTTATAACTTAAGTATATCACTTTCTATCTAATCTATCAACATATTTTACTAAGATATCATTAGTAATGAAGTTTTACAATTTCCTAAAAATAGATGACATTAGCGAATTTTATTCCAGTTTTCACCTTCATACTTTACAAGCAAAAGAAATGATGTTATAGTAAAAGGCATTTCAAACTATTGTAAAATTTCTACAAAAAAAGGCTCTATAATATTTGTAGTGGGTAAATCCCCTATAGGTATTATGGAGCCTATTTTGTTGTAGAAAAAAAGTCCCATAAGATCTATAATGAAAAGTGACCAAACAACTCATTAGAAAGATTCATATGGAACAATTACATTTTATCACAAAACTACTAGACATTAAAGACCCTAATATCCAAATTATGGATGTTGTTAATAGGGATACCCACAAAGAAATCATCGCTAAACTAGATTGTGAGGCCCCATCTTGTCCTGATTGCGGAAGTCTAATGAAGAAATATGACTTTCAAAAACCGTCTAAGATCCCTTACCTCGAAACAACTGGTATGCCTACTAGAATTCTCCTTAAAAAACGCCGTTTTAAGTGCTATCAGTGCTCAAAAATGATGGTTGCTGAGACTCCTCTAGTAAAGAAAAATCATCAAATCCCTCGTATCATCAACCAAAAAATTGCTCAGAAGCTGATTGAAAAAACTTCCATGACCGATATTGCTCATCAGTTGTCTATTTCAACTTCAACTGTCATTCGAAAGCTCAATGACTTCCGTTTTAAGTATGATTTTTCTCATCTTCCAGAGATTATATCTTGGGATGAGTACTCCTTTACAAAGGGAAAGATGAGTTTCATTGCACAAGATTTTGAAAAGCTCAATATCATCACTGTTCTTGAGGGCAGAACACAAGCTATCATCCGGAATCACTTCCTTCGCTACGATAGAGCCGTTCGTTGTCAGGTGAAAATCATTACTATGGATATGTTTAGTCCTTATTATGACTTGGCTAAACAGCTTTTTCCGTGTGCTAAAATCGTTCTAGATCGTTTCCATATTATCCAACATCTTAGCCGTGCTATGAGTCGTGTGCGTGTCCAAATCATGAATCAGTTTCATCGAAAATCCCATGAATATAAGGCTATCAAACGCTACTGGAAACTCATCCAACAAGATAGTCAGAAACTCAGCTATAAACGTTTTTATCGCCCTACTTTTCGCATGCACTTGACGAATAAAGAAATTCTAGACAAGCTTTTGAGCTATTCAGAAGACTTGAAACACCACTACCATCTCTATCAACTTTTGCTTTTTCACTTTCAGAACAAGGAGTCTGAGAAATTCTTTGGACTCATTGAGAACAATCTGCAGCTAGTTCATCCTCTTTTTCAGACTGTTTTTAAAACCTTTCTAAAGGACAAAGAGAAAATTGTCAACGCCCTTCAACTACCCTATTCTAACGCCAAATTGGAAGCGACTAATAATCTCATCAAACTTATCAAACGAAAGGCCTTTGGATTTCGGAACTTTGAAAACTTCAAAAAACGGATTTTTATCGCTCTGAACATCAAAAAAGAAAGGACGAATTTTATCCTTTCTCGAGCTTAGCTGACTTCAACCCACTACAGTTGACAAAGAGCCCAAAAAAAGAGAGCCAAAACTCTCTTTTATCTTCTTTTACTTTTATGGACCGACATGAGGGTAATATCTCGCAAGCTAAAGTATGCTAGGAAGAGCATGGCGATTGCGATAAAGAATTCTGTCGGTAGCTGAAAGATTTGCAGAACTGACAACATCAGCAAAATCAAAAGTGCTACAAAAGCAAAGACGACAAGGACGATATTGACTGTCCCTTTAATGCTTTCTGGTGTCGCAAATACATAGAGTAGCAATAAGAGGATTCCTATGATTAAATAAACCATCTTTATCTCTTTCTAGCTCTTATTCAGCTGATTTTTTCTTCTTGTTAGCTTTCTCACGCTCTGCCTTGTTAAGGATTTGTTTACGCAAACGGATAGACTCAGGCGTTACTTCCATGTACTCATCGTCGTTCAAGAACTCAAGAGACTCTTCAAGTGTCAAGATACGAGGAGTCTTAATAACAGCTGTTTGGTCCTTAGTAGCTGAACGGACGTTAGTCATTTGTTTTGCCTTAGTGATGTTAACTGTCAAGTCGTTTTCACGAGAGTTTTCACCGATGATCATTCCTTCGTAAACCTCAGTACCTGGGTTGACAAAGATTGTTCCACGTTCTTCGATAGACATGATTGAGTAAGTTGTAGCCTTCCCAGCATCGATAGAAACAAGGGCACCACGGTGACGTCCACCAATTTCCCCTGGAATCAATGGCAAGTATTGGTCGAAGGTATGGTTCATGATACCGTAACCACGAGTCATTGACAAGAACTCAGTTGAGTATCCAATCAAACCACGCGCTGGAACAAGGAAGACCAAACGAGTTTGACCATTACCAGTTGAAATCATATCTAACATTTCACCCTTACGTTCAGAAAGGCTTTGGATAACAGATCCTTGGTATTCTTCTGGAGTGTCGATTTGAACACGTTCAAATGGCTCACATTTAACACCATCGATTTCTTTTACGATAACCTCTGGACGAGATACTTGAAGTTCATAACCCTCACGACGCATTGTTTCGATAAGGATTGACAAGTGCAATTCTCCACGTCCTGAAACAGTCCATTTATCTGGTGAATCAGTTGGGTCAACACGAAGGGAAACGTCTGTTTGCAATTCTGCCTGCAAGCGTTCTTCCACCTTACGAGAAGTCACCCATTTACCTTCTTTACCAGCAAATGGTGAGTTGTTGACCAAGAATGTCATTTGAAGAGTTGGCTCATCGATG
Organism: Streptococcus mitis B6; assembly: GCF_000027165.1. Taxonomy (NCBI): domain Bacteria; kingdom Bacillati; phylum Bacillota; class Bacilli; order Lactobacillales; family Streptococcaceae; genus Streptococcus; species Streptococcus mitis. Next base: position 1,460,571 of record NC_013853.1, read on the forward strand.
TGTAGGATTGGAAGAGCTTCAATTGCATCTGTCGGAGTAATAGTTTCACCGACAAAGATATCTTCCATACCTGAAACGGCAATCAAGTCACCCGCTTTAGCTTCCTGGATTTCACGACGTTCCAAACCAAAGAAACCGAAGAGTTTTGTAACACGGAAGTTCTTCGTTGTACCATCTAGTTTAGAAAGGGTAACTTGGTCCCCAACCTTAACAGTACCACGGAAGACACGACCGATACCGATACGTCCAACGAAGTCGTTGTAGTCCAAAAGTGACACTTGGAACTGCAAAGGCTCATCTGAGTTATCTACTGGAGCTGGGATGTGGTCAATAATCGTGTCAAAGATTGGCGCCATAGTCGCTTCTTGGTCAGCTGGATCATCTGACAATGAAGAAGTTCCGTTGATTGCTGAAGCATACACTACTGGGAAATCAAGCTGGTCATCATCTGCACCAAGCTCGATGAAAAGTTCCAAGACTTCGTCCACTACTTCTGCTGGACGAGCTGATGGTTTATCGATTTTGTTAACAACCACAATTGGGACAAGGTCTTGTTCCAATGCTTTTTTCAATACGAAACGAGTCTGTGGCATGGTTCCTTCGTAGGCATCTACGACCAAGACAACACCGTCAACCATTTTCATGATACGCTCAACTTCTCCACCGAAGTCCGCGTGTCCTGGGGTGTCCATGATGTTGATACGAGTTCCCTTGTAGGCAACGGCTGTATTTTTAGCAAGGATGGTAATTCCACGCTCTTTTTCGATATCGTTTGAGTCCATAGCACGCTCAGCCAATTCAGTACGTGCATCAAGCGTTTCTGATTGTTTCAATAATTCGTCAACAAGGGTTGTTTTCCCGTGGTCAACGTGGGCGATAATCGCAATGTTACGGATATCTTCTCTTAATTTTGTCATGATTTCCTCTAATATTCAAAATTTATTTTCTAACTGAACGATTATACCATAATTTCAAGTAAATAACATAATTCAAGCAAGTGTAAATGTTTTCACTCTGCTTTTCTTTTCACGTCAAGCCTTTTCAAAGCGAGCGACTTATGATAAGATAGGCACAGTATGCGTTTAGATAATTTATTAGCCCAAGAAAAAATCAGCCGAAAGGCCATGAAACAAGCCTTACTCAAAGGGGACATTCTCGTCGATAGTTGCCCAGCCCGCTCCCTAGCCCAAAATATCGATACAGGACTACAAGAACTCCTTTTTCAGGGCCGAATCATTCAAGGTTATGAGCACACCTACCTTATGCTTCATAAGCCTGCTGGTGTCGTTACAGCCAACAAAGACAAGAAACTTCCAACCGTCATGGACTTCCTTCCTCCTGACATCCAGTCTGATAAGCTCTATGCCGTCGGTCGACTGGACCGAGATACGACTGGTCTCCTCCTCGTGACCGATAACGGCCCTTTGGGCTTTCAACTCCTTCATCCTCAGTACCATGTCGATAAGACTTATCAAGTTGAGGTTAATGGACTTCTGACACCTGACCATATCCAAACCTTTCAAAAGGGAATTGTCTTTTTAGATGGCACTGTTTGTAAAGCTGCAAGACTAGAGATTCTATCTGCAAGTCCTTCCCTCAGTCAAGCCTCTATCACCATTTCAGAAGGAAAATTTCATCAGGTTAAGAAAATGTTTCTCTCTGTTGGTGTCAAGGTGACCTCCCTTAAACGTACCCATTTTGGACCTTGGAGCTTGGATGACAATCTTCAAGCAGGAGACTATCGACCCCTAAACTCAGAAGAGTTAACAAGCGTTCGTGAATTTCTCAGAAAAAGTGGTTAAAAAATGAGCTCGGAACATCCAAGCTCGTTTTCTTATTTCTCAACTTTGACTTTCCCTTTCCAAGAATCCAAACCATAAGAAAGGATATAAATCTCAGAAAAGCCTTGTTTTTTCAAGTAAAGGGCCGCATTTGTGACACGTTGCGCACGTTGGTTTTCGTAAAGAAGAACAGGTTTATCCTTACGAAGGGCTGCAAGACTAGTTTTCAACTGACTTGAAGGAATATTGCGAGCTCCAAGAATATGTTTTCTGTGGAATTCTGCTGGGTCGCGCAAATCAATCAATTGACCTGTACGAATCAAGGCTTCAAACTCCTCATTGTCTACGATTTTAGCCGCACGGCGAATACGAAGATAGTTAAAGCCCATCCATGCCAACATTGCCAGTATAAGTGCCCACAAAATCCAAGTAACCATTAGTTCTTTTCTCCATTTTTCTCAATATAATCCAATTCTACCTTGTGCTCTCTGCGAAGAACTGCTTCTGCCTCTAGATAATCCAGTTTGTCCATCAACCCTGCATCGTAAATCCGAGAGAGTTCCAACTTCATCAGTTCAATATCATATAAGCGTTTTCCCATGTAAACAATAATACCAAATTGTTTGAGGAACTGCTGCACATCATAGAATGTTTTCATAAGACTCATTCTAGCAAAATTTTGTGTTTTTTTCAAGAAGAGACTCACACAAGAAGTATCACAGAAATTAAAAAAGCTGCATCTTCTGCAACTTTTTAATCTGGTGGAAAATAGCCCAACTGCTCAGCGATATGAATCGCCTCCTGCCTGTTAGCCACTCCTAATTTTGAAAAGATATTGGCCAAGTGATTAGAAACTGTACGTTTACTCACATAGACCTTGTCACAGACATCATCAATGGTCAAGCCATTTCTAACCAGTTCTAGTATCTCGATTTCTCGTGGTGTTAGCATCTCTACCATCACTTCATCTGAAAAGACCTTACCACCTAGATAAATCTTTTCCAGTTTTTTCACCAACTCATCTGGGTCCATACTTTTATCCAGAAAGCCATAAACCCCCATAACTTTAGCTCGGTGTTCATACATTTTTTTACTGTAACCTGTCAAAATTACAACCTTACTAGAACAACCATTGTCGATAATCTCTTGTGCCAAGGTCAGCCCATCAGTTTGATACAGACTCGTCAGGTTGATATCAATCAAAATAATGTCGTAGTCATTAAAAGCAATCTCCGAAATAGTCGAAAAATTATCTACTAACTGGACCTTTTTAATGTTTTCCGATAACTCTAAAATCATCTTGATACTTTGGCTAAATAATTTATGATCATCAATTAACAAAATTTTCATAACACAACTCCTTATCAATCGGGAGAGTAATTTCTACACGAAATCTCTTATTATTTTCAAAAATCTGCATTTGACCACCTAAAACACTAATTTTATTAGACATATTTTTCAAGCCATAACCTAAGGATTTTTCTGTTTGAAGGCAGTTATTTTCAGAAATGATAAAAATAGCGTCATCATGCACATCAATCTTCAAAGAAATCCTTCCACCACTAGCGTACTTAACGGCATTGGTCGCCAACTCCTCAACCAGACGATAGGCAATTTTATCGTAAGGAGATAAAAGCCTAAAGTGGGCAGGAAACTGTGTGACGACTTCATTTTCTACGTGATAGCGCTTGACAATCCGATTAATCAGCCCTTGATACTGGATGTCTAACTGCTCGTCTGTTTCTACCATTGGCTGATAATAATCCATCCGCTCACGAATCCGCTGAACCAACTCCTCTGTCACCAGATTGATCTGTTCACCAAAAGCTTGATTACTACTATATTTATTGAAATTTTTTATTGCCATCACATTTTGCAGGATTTCATTGTGAAGAAATTCCGAAAACTGTTGTTCTGTGTCTTCATTTGCCAGCAGACTTTTTACCATACGGTTACGCTTTAAAAAGAGAACTTTTACATAATCCCTAGCATCTAGCATTTCAGCAGAACGAAAGAGGCGAATCAATTCTTCCGAACAAATCCCGAACAATAGTAACATGATATTCAAGACCAAAAAGCTCGTGTTTAAGTCTAAATGAAAGATGATGAAAATACCTACTAACAAAAACATAACCAGTAAAAACAAGCGTGAAAAAGCTTTTATATAGGACAATTTCAACTCTGATACCTTTTTTTGAAGAGAGCTGACAATCGTTTTGAAGTGTAAAAAAGCTAAGATACCAAGAATTTCTAGATACCAGACTAGGTTCATCACTCCTGAGCCCCTCGTATTGATATACAAAAAGAAATAAGAAAGAGGCAATATCAAAGCTAATATCCACAAATTTCGTCTCTGATACTTGAGTTTACTTTTCAACTCTTTATGATATAAAATCAGTAAAATCAAGGGAACAAGGTTTAAAAAGAAAGACGCAAACAAGGACAGAAATAGAAAAATTGAAGGACTTAACAGATACGAACTAACGGTGATTAGTGTCAACACAAAGGACACACTCAACAGTTCTTCTCCTATTTTCTCTCCCAGAAAGATAATAGACAGAGAACTATATACCAATAAAAAAGAGTTGAGCGGATGAAGAATATCAAAAAAGTGCAACAGAGTGCTCGTAACTCCTTGATTAAATATGGATTGCCAGCTAATAAGAAACATCATCAGAAGCAACCAAAGTTTCAACTCACTGTACCGAAAGGTCACAATATTACAAATATAACTAAATGCAATTAAAGCAATAATCAGCAATAAAACCATCTGCAAGGAAAAATCTGTCGAAAAGTCCAGGGGAATCCTATAATAAATATAAATCATTAAAGCTAGATGATTAAAAATCGTCAACCACCACAATAAAAGTGAGTTTTTCGAGAGCGATTTGACAAACTGTTTCATATGTATCTACTTCCTGAACTACTTTAATATTATTATAACACAATGCCAGAATTGTCGGATAGGCAACTCTGGTATTTGACTTAATTTTCAATAATTTGCCAACTTACTCTGTAAGTCACTAGCAAGTAAAGAACAAAGAGTAAAACCGCTACTCCCAGATAGGTGATATCAATAGAAATGCTGGTATTAGCGAAATTCTCAAAATAGCCCAAAAGAGCGGTACTCAAGGCAAGTGCTAGAGGACCTGCGATGACCAGCGGAACCAAGAAATAACTTAGAATCTGTTGCAAAAGAATAAAGCGATTTTGCTTTCTCTTGTTCCCAAGAAGGTATAAGATTTGATAATCATTCACACTATCTAAAGCACTTGTAGAAGTTTGAAGGGACAAGATACTGAGGGAAATAATGATAAAAATAACACTGACAAAAATCATGACAAAGACAATGACGCCCATAAATCCAAGGTAAACCTCAAAAATACTTCCTTTCGTTTGATAGGTGAACGAATTCAACTCTGCTCCATCACGAGTGAAGTAGTATTTTTCTATCCACTGACTTAAGAATGTTTCTACTTTCCGTTTGTCGATATTTTCTTTGAAATTGGCAACATAGGTCGTGTGGTCTTCCGTCAATCCAACTACTACCTTATCTGGTACAATTAAGGTTCCTGAGTCATTTGTAGTTACTGAAGATAAAAAATAAACTGTTTCAAGTGGCTTTGAAGAGGCAAGGTTGAGAGAATGACCGTTAATCATGAGGGTTTTTGTCGTTGATAGAAAGTCCTGGATCTGCTTGGCAGTTCCTTTATAATTGGCATTGACTAGAAATTGGTCTTCTGCCAAGTCAACCGCTTTTTTCCCTTGCAGTTTGCGGAGGTGATTGTAGGCAGAAATTCCTAAAATCGGTACTTTTGATTCAGGAAGTTTCTTATCATGCTCCCAGAGATTGCTAGTATCAATCAAATCTTTATAGGTTAAATCACTAGAATAGATAGGATAGCTGTACTCCTCTTTGATGAGGTTAAAGTCAAATCCATCTGCTTTCAGCCTATCTTTTACAGAATCCTGAGCAAATTGGAACTCTTGACCACGATAAAGATTGACAGTTACATCATAAGGTGAGTATTTGTTCAGCTCTCGGTTCATAGTCGTATAGGCACTACCACTAAAAACGAGTAAGCTGAGAGCCAGTGTCAAGGTCAAGGATAAGACAGCCAACGTGACCGAATTACTATCAGCTTGTTTTGAAAATTGACGGATTTTAAAAGTGTTTAGTTTGTTATAGTAGGTTTGAGGCAGTTTTCTAAGGGAGACCAAGATAAAATGGCTCAAGGTATTGTAAAATAAAATCACAAAAATCACGAAGACAGATACCAGCAAGATACCCCAGCTTTTCAAGAATGATAGATGGTGATAGTCTGAAAAATAGAGAGCACCAAAACCGATAACAGCTGTCGAAAGAATAAAGAGAAGTGCTTGAAGAACTGGCTTGCCTTTTGCCAAGACAGATTTCTTGACCCCATTTTCTTGAATGAGTGCAATGATATTTTGCTTTCTAAAGGTAAGAATGTCCATGACACCAACAATAAAACTGGTGACCAAATAGGAATAAACTAGTAAGATGACAGACTTGCTATCAAAGAAAAGCAGATTACCAAAGTAATTAGCCATAAAAAACTCAGATGCAATCTTAGCTAGAATGACCAGTAAGATCACTCCAAGCAAGAAACCTAGAATCAAGGAAAAGATATTGACCAGCATGGTTTCAAAGAACAGGGTACGGATAATCTGCTTCTTCTTCATTCCCAGCGTTGCATAAAGTCCCAACTCTTTCTTGCGCCGTCCCAGCACAAAATTTGTGGAGTAAACGATGAGAAAGGCAATCGCTGATAGAATCAGATAGGAAAGCAAGCCCATGTACTGACTCATCACCGTCGTCAACGTTTCCTTTGCTCCTGATAAACTTTGCATCACTGGATGGCTTGGTAAAGCATTAAAAGCGTAGAGCAAGCTATAAATCAAGGTCAGACTGAAAAAATAGATGGTATAGGTCTGTAAATTTCGAAATACATTTCGTAAAATCAATTTTGGATACATACTCTCCCCCTCCTATCTGGTACGGCTGTAAATCTCTTGCAAATACTGTTCATTAGATAAGCTGTTACGTTCCAAATCATCCATAATCTTTCCATCGCTAAGTAGCACCATCCGTGAGGAATACTTTGCTGCAGCAGGGTCATGCGTAACCAGTAAAATGGTAATACCAAAACTTTTATTGATTTCCTGCAAAAGTGCCATCAGTTTTTCAGAATTGGCAGAGTCCAAGGCTCCTGTCGGCTCATCTGCGATAATCAGTTTAGAATCATCAATCAAGGCTCTAGCAGTTGCCACACGTTGTCGCTGACCACCTGATAACTGATTAGGAAACTTATCTTTTAAGTTTTGAATGGCCAACTTATCCAAAATTTCCTCAATCTTATCCTGATGTTTTTTGATATTTTTCCCCTGAATCTGGAGAGGTAGGACGATATTTTCATAAACTGTCAAGGTTTCCACCAAGTTGTAGGCTTGGAAAATATAGGAAATGTTTTTAGCACGATAGTCAGCTAGTTCATTTTCCTTGGCATGGATGATATCAAAATCTTCAAATCGAATCTCACCTGATGTTGGTTTATCAATCGTTGACATACAGTTGAGAAGTGTTGTTTTTCCACTACCACTAGCCCCCATAATTGCCAGAAATTCGCCTTTTTCAACGGACAAGTTCACATCTGATAAAGCATGAACGATATTATCCCCTTGACCAAATGTTTTCGTTAATCCTGTTACAATAAGCTGTTTCATCATTTCATTCCTCCGTTTATTTATTACTCTCTCATTATACGGTTCCTTTCAAGGTTTGGCATGAGTATTTTGTGCAATATATTCAAGTTATAAAAAACCGATGCCTTTTTCAGGTATCGGTCAATGTTGATTATTTGCGATCGTTTCTTTTTTTCATAAAGTAAACAATCCCTATGACAACAACTCCTAAGACCAGTACAGGTGCATAGAAGTCTAGTGTTCCAATAATTCCTTCCATTTTATCCTCCTGTCAAAAAAAGAGAGTTTTATCCACAACGCACGTTTGGCGAAATACATTCATAAGAATATGTAAATCACCAACCACAGTGCCCCTTTGCTGTTAATCTAACAGCCGTACCATACCCAGCAGCAGATTTACCATTCAACTCTTGGCTATTAATTGCATAATCCAAAGAATCAATCTCAAAGTTATATTGTTTTATTTGTATTTCTCCCGTAAATATAACACCAAATCAAAATGTTGTCAATGTTTTGAAATAAAACACTAGAATTTTCCTTTTGTTTTATCTAACAGCGAACATTATTTCTCGTACACTCATAGGAATAGGTGAAATACAATCCACAGAGACCTGCTACTGTCATTTTAAAAGCTGTATCCCACAAGCTTCTGATTTCCCGAAAAGTTCTTGGTTTTCAACCTCAAAACTTAGAGAATCAATTTCTAAACGATTTGTATTTTTAGCCATAAGGTTGCCTCCTTCCTTCTTTTGGATGATCATCTTTACAATAACCAGTATAAACTCTAGTATTGGATAAGTAATGAGTAAATCGTGCAAGTTTCTTATTTTCGAGTAAAATTTTTATAGTTCTCAATTAAAAAACAGCTGAACAATCTCTTGCTCAGCTACTTGTTTACACTATTTCTTAAATTATTTAGAATTTTCTTCTTAGTTACTTTACAGAGACACACACACTCCCCCTGATTTTCCTATCATCTTTGGCGATTCTAAGGCAAGTGTGGTACAATAAAAACATGAGAATTCAGCAATTACACTATATTATCAAAATCGTCGAAACTGGCTCCATGAATGAGGCAGCCAAGCAACTCTTTATCACTCAGCCGAGTCTTTCCAATGCAGTAAGAGATTTGGAAAATGAAATGGGCATTGAAATCTTTATTCGTAATCCTAAGGGTATCACCTTGACCCGTGATGGGATGGAGTTCCTCTCTTATGCCCGTCAGGTTGTCGAGCAGACCCAACTTCTGGAGGAACGTTATAAAAATCCTGTCGCCCACCGCGAACTTTTTAGCGTTTCATCCCAGCACTATGCCTTTGTGGTCAACGCTTTTGTCTCTCTGCTCAAGAAAAGCGATATGGAGAAATACGAGCTCTTCCTTCGTGAAACTCGTACTTGGGAGATTATCGACGACGTCAAGAACTTCCGCAGTGAGGTCGGTGTCCTATTTTTGAACAGCTACAACCGTGATGTTTTAACCAAAATGCTGGATGACAACCACCTGCTGGCTCACCATCTTTTTACCGCCCAGCCTCATATCTTTGTCAGCAAGACCAATCCTCTGGCAAAGAAAGATAAGGTCAAACTATCTGATTTAGAAAACTTCCCTTACCTCAGCTATGACCAAGGGACGCACAACTCCTTCTACTTTTCAGAAGAGATTCTGTCCCAAGAACACCACAAGAAATCTATCGTAGTCAGCGACCGTGCTACCCTCTTTAATCTCTTGATTGGTCTGGACGGATATACCATTGCGACAGGGATTTTGAACAGCAACCTCAACGGAGACAATATCGTTTCTATCCCATTGGATATTGACGACTCCATTGAGCTAGTCTATATCCAGCATGAAAAAACCAGCTTATCCAAGATGGGCGAACGCTTTATCGACTATTTACTAGAAGAAGTCCAGTTTGATAGTTGATACTCTTCGAAAATCAAATTCAAACCACGTCAGCGTCGCCTTACCGTACTCAAGTACAGCCTGCGGCTAGCTTCCTAGTTTGCTCTTTGATTTTCATTGAGTATGAAAATCACTCTAAATCGAATAACCTAAAAACCTCAAGAATCAGTTTTCAATCCTAGTTCTTGAGGTTTTTTCTCTAATAATAAATCAAGAGGATTTTATAAAATCTTATTTTTTAAACAAAAATATAGCAAGGATTAAAACAAGGACGAGTCCAGCTCCCACAACCAGTCCAAATACTGGGATATTCCCAAATAGTTTTTGTTCTGGCTTTATCTCCTCACTACTGTCTTGAGTTGATTCTGCCACTGTATCACCTTGTTTCGCCACTTCTTGTTCTGCTTTTTTATCTATTTTCTTAGGACCATAATTTGGATTTACAAAGGCTACTTGTTTAGTCGGTTTGGAGTAGTCTTCTGCTCCTTCTTTGACTTGCCATGACACAGAATATAAAGTCCGTCCCTCCAATACCATTCCTAAATCAATTCGCTCACCAGGAGGCAAACCTCCACCTAAACCGACACTAAAAGCAAACCCTTGCTCCTCCTGATCATCTTTTAAGACAATAAACCCGTTCCCACTCACTTTTTTAAGGCGAGATAATTTCCCTCTAATATCTGCATCCTTAAAGGTTCCAGTGTAGCTTCCATCCTCTCCTAAAATAAGTGATGAAGCTCTACCAGGCTTAGTACCATTATTTGGCTCTTTATTAATCCAAGTACCTACTAATTCGGATGGGAGAGGAATTTCATCACCAATTTTAGCATCGACAAGGGACTTAGGCATAGGAGGATTCGGATCCATATTATCTCCAATAATCGGGAGATTTAGAGAAGTATATTCAATAGTTGAGGTGTCTATTTTTGTTTTAGAATCAAGATTTAACTCGTCTAGATCACCTTCTCCTGCTCTAAATTGACTTTGTTTAATTAAAGTTGGCTCTTTATTTTCTTTAGAAAGTTGAAACAATCTATATGACATAATCCCTGGAACACTTTCAAAAACAATAATACTTCCATCTGTGTAGGTATTAATAACTGTCCCCATTCTAAGACTTGTATCCCAAAATCTATCAAATAATGGAGTGGGAGTATTACCATTCATATAATATACTTCAAACAGTTCCCATTTTTCACCATTGATTAGATTGATTAGACCGATTAATAACTCATCCGTCCCATTTTTATCAATATCCATCAAAGCGTAACCAAGTCTATTAGCATTATTTTCAAATAGATGTTTGCTCTCCCACTTCTCAGTAATTTGTGGCAATAGTTGGTTGTAGGCAGTATTGTCAGCTTGGGCTGAATTCACAAGTGAAAATAAGCCTATTATAAAAGAAAGCACCACCATTAGTTTATTTAGTAATTTCAAACGATTCTCCATATTTTTATAATCTCTCATATTCTAGCATCATTCTCTCAATATCGACTTTATCTATTGTCGATAAATCAGTCACGTTATCACGTGATACTCTAATTGATAAATTCTTAATGATTTTTTCATTGATATTTCTAATCCAGCGACCATTACTACAATCATTGATTTTGTTATACAAAGATTCAATAGTTTGAGTATAATAGTCCACATCAATAAAGTATCCTTGATTTTTTAATCCTAATAAACCAATTTGAATAATTTCATCCGCTGTATAATCTTCAAAATCAAAAGTGTTTGGAATTCGGCTTGGTAGTCCTGAATTTACTGAGAGAAATTCTTCCATTTCCTTTGTATATCCAGCAAAGATAATGACAATATCTCTTCTATGATCTTCCATGAATTTAAGAATCTCATCAATTGCTTCTTTACCAAATCGATCTTCATTAGAATTTGATAGCGTGTATGCTTCATCAATGAACAAAACTCCTCCTAAAGCAGATTTCAATACTTCCTGCGTCTTGATAGCCGTTTGCCCTACATACCCAGCTACTAAATCACTACGGGATACCTCTATGAATTTATTTTGAGGAATAATTCCCTTTTGATACAGAATTTTTCCTACGATACGAGCTACGGTGGTTTTACCAGTCCCTGGATTTCCCAAGAATAACGAATGTAGTGAGAACTCACTCACAGCAGCACCTTGCTCTTCTCTCTTCTTATTCAACTCTGCTAATGAAATAAATTGTTCAACCTGTTTTTTAACTTTCTCTATTCCTATCAAGTTTTGTAGTTGTTCCAAAGCATCTTTTTGATTTTCTTCTGGTTGTTGGGTGCCTTGAAGAAGGACATCATCTATATCTTCATTGATAATTGTCACATAGTCATCAACCTGCGTCTCAACAACACGATTGGCTAAAGCTCTCATCAAGTGTTCATTAAAATTACGAATCCATCGTCCATTACTATGATCTAACGAGCGACTATAGGCCTGCTTGACTCTCATAGCATAGTAATCTTCGTCTTCAAGTTGATACGAAGATTTCTGAAGATTTTTCAATCCCATTTCGACAATTTCATCACCAGAATAGTCCTCAAAGAAGAATGTATTTGGTACACGTGACTTTAATCCAGGATTTGTTTCAAAAAACTGTTCCATTTCTTTAGTGTACCCCGCAAATATAATCATAATTTCATTGCGGTAATCTTCCATATACTTTAGAATCGTGTTTATAGCCTCTAATCCAAAATTATGTTGAGAAGATTTTCCTTTATTTAAAGTATATGCTTCATCAATAAAGAGGATTCCACCTTTAGCCTTCTCCAATATTGCTTGCGTTTGTACTGCCGTCTCACCAATATGTGTTGCAATAAGATCCGACTCTGAAACCTCAATAAATTTAAATTCATCTCCAGGGAGAACACCTCTGTCAAATAGAACTCTACCTAACAATCTTGCTACAGTTGTCTTCCCTGTACCAGGATTTCCTGTAAAAACAGAATGTAGAGATTGTTCTTGAATTGGAAGACCTTCTGATAATCTTTTTTGATTGAATTCGACTGTTCTGAGTAATTTTTGGACCTCTTTTTTTACATTATTTAAACCAATCAAGCTGTACAATTCTTCCTCATAATCGCGTTCGATAGTCTCACTGATTTCCTCTTGTGGTTCAGAATTTGTACTCTCTTCATTCAAAATTTTACAGCTATCATCTGAAATATCCCATATTATACCATTCGTATCTTCAAATTCTTTAAGAATAGTATCTGCAATTAGGTATGAATTCTCTGAAAGGCGAATATTGGGGGTAACATTACGATTTAATTTTATTGTATTTGCTATTAAGACAGAAGCCCAACAATAAATATCAACTTTCTCCTCGTTCTCCCCTTTGATATCAACATAGTCACTAATTCTACAAAATGAATTTGATTCTAACATAAGAGATTCCCTAATGACCGTTTGCTCTATACAGATTCGACTACTAATTGCCCTTATTGATGTCAAAGAATCTCCAGTTGATTCAAGACTAGAACTATTTTTTAAACAAACAGCTGCTTGATACAACGGTTGAATGACTTCTGTATTTTTAAATTTTGCAGTAGAACGACTTAAAAAAACAGCAGGGTATGCTTGTTCAGCGTCCCCCCCTTTTAAGACGGTATTTATGGAAGTTACTGATGAATCTTTTATATTTAATATATTTGAACCCCATCTCTCAATCACTGTATCTTCCATTTGAATAGAAGAACCCTTATCTGCATTCAATTTTATATTTAACTCAGCACGTTTTAGTTCTAGAGTAGAATTACTAACTTTAATTGATGTTGTACTGTAAGAACCATTATATAATTGATTTCCTGCATTTTCGATTGACAATTTTGACTTACCTTCAACTAATATGAAAAATTGTTTATTTTCTAATTGTTCATTAAAGTATACAGTATTTAGAACGACAGTTGAATTACCCTTTATTACTAAAGCACAACGGTGGTCATCTACTTGAAACCAAATATTTTCAAACTGAACTGTAACGCCGTTCATAATTCTCAGAGTCGCTGCTATAGTATTGTGATAAAGCGTTCCTCCACCTTCGGTCCCAGAAATTTGTCCAACTATTTTGATACTTTTTTCTATCTTATAATGTCTTCCTGCTGGTAGTTCAAGCATAAAACCTTCTTCAAATGCAAGAATATCCCCATCTTTAGCCTTCGAATAAGCATCTCCAAAAGACCATGAACTAAAACTTGTTCCTACTTTATATGTTGTCATTTTTTTAATATCTTTCTAAACCATGAAAAATCTAAATAAAATGACTTATAGATATCATTTCATTTAGATTTTATCATTTATTAATCTATCTATCAGTTTTATGTAATATTTAAGTTTTAATTTAACTGACTAAAACATTCTTCTGATTGAATCTTCCACAGAATGCTCAATACCTCTAGCAATTCCCCCCGTAACTTTAAAAGTAAACAATACAACTTTTCCTAAAACTTTGAAAAATCCAATACTAATTCTAAGTAAGATTGATAGCATTTTTTCCAAAATATTCCCAGCCTTTTCTACCCTTTCCTGAGTTAATAAATCAGACACTTTTCTTTTTTGCGAAGGCATTTCTTGACTTCTATGAACACTAGATATTGGACTTTCAAAGTCCAATTCACTCCCCTGTACTTCAGGAACTGAATTTACTTTTTGCATTGAAGGCATTTTTACTGATTCATTTTGACTCTTTTTTTTTGGAGGATGTTGACGATTATATTTAATAGCAAAAATCCAACCATAAAAGATGGTAAAATACCATGATGCAAATAAAGCTACTATCCCAAGACTAATACATATAACCCTAATTCCAAACTGGATAGCAAACATATTACCAAGTGCGTCAAGGGCACGATCAATTGCTCTATCATATACTGGTACAAGTGATGTAGGATATCCACGTGAATCATAATAGATTCTATGATGTAAATAAATATCCCCTTTATCCATTTCTTCTCTATAGGCCGCACCTATTTGTTTAAACATTAAACTGAAGAAAAATCCTTTTGGGATAATATTTGAGACTACCTTAAAAATGTAAGAAAATACATACGGATACAATAGAATATTGATAATTGCCAAAATTATAGTTAACACAATATTCAACATTACAGAAAATTGACTTTGCGAATGAGTAACGTGGAATTTTTCATACTCAGCAATTTCTGAAAAGAATTTTACAGTATTGTAATAGGTGATAGAACCTAATACACCTACACCTAAAAAATTAATTGGATTTAAATAATACCAAAATGGAAAGCGAAATAAAATTTTTTCATTTTAACCTAAAACCTTTCTTATCACTATATAATGCAGAATTTCTACTAGTACATCCATCCCAACTACTACTGAAATGAAATTATTTAATTCATTTTTTCATTAGTAGCTTTATCACCTTTCATAATCATTATTGCCGCAAAAATATTTATCAACACACAGACATAATATAGAATCGCTCCAAAACCTAAAGTCGATCTTCCAACCAATTCTTGTGTTAGTGAAAAATGAACAAAAATTCCAAATAGGCTTAATAGAATAACTATGATCGATGTAATAATTTGAAGCACTCTTCCTTTTCCAATAACTAAAGACAATAAGAAAGTAATCACAAACGCTCCATACCAAATCAAAAATAGATACCATAATGGTACATGTAAATATTCTGAAACATGTTCACTTACCGGAGCTAGTGATTGATTACCTGATGAAACAACAGGCAATAAGAAAGTAATTAGGCCAACCAAGCTGGCTAGAGTTATTAATTTTTTAAATTTCATTTGATATTCTCCCTGTATACAATTTCCTACCCCAGTAACTTTTAGGGTACTGAGGTAAGCTTTGAATGTGTAGTCTATTTTACTCGGTTAAAGGTTTGATCTGGCTCTTGAAGATAAAGTTCCTTATCTTTTAACATATATTTTGTTTTTCCTAAATCTCTTCCTTTATCGTCTGTGATTGTCAATTCTTTCTTTTTTTTATCAATTTTCACTAGTCTTTTTTCTTTGTCTCCGTCTGAATCTTCAGAGATGACGGTCCCAGAATTTCCTTTAATCACCATGACTAAATGATCACGTCTTGTTAAAATTTCATAAGTTCCATCTAATGGATCACTGGTTAATTTGCGAACTCCAAAGAACAGAACAAGAAAGATAGCTAGGCTTATTCCGATAGATTGTAGAGGTTTTGTTTCAAATAATTTTTTAATTTTTTCAATCGAACCATCCATATCTAGATTTTCGATTTGTTTTCCAGCTTTATCTACAAAACTTGCTGCCTCTTTTTTGATTGCTTCTACTCTATCAGGCTTCTCTATCACTACTTCATGAATTGATTCTTCCATTCTTTCCGTAGTCTCTTCGACTTTTTCTACTGTCACTTCTTCGTTCGTTTGGTTTTCATGTTTTTCCATTATTTTCTCTTTTCTCCCTGTTTAAAATAAGTTTTATCTACAGTATAGATTATTTCCTTATTTCACCCACTTACCTGAGCCATCTACTTGGTAGCCATCTGGGGTACGTTCGTTAACCGCCATCTTACCATTTGACTTGAGATAGTAGTCACCTACCCATGTATTACGGGCGTAACTTCCTTCTGATGTTAGATAATAGTAAGATTGGTAGCTACTATCATAGATCCACTCACTCTTAGCCATTTTACCATCTGATTTGAGGTAGTAACTTCCAGCCCAAGTATTACGGGCATAGCTACCCTCTGCTGTCAAGTAATAGTATGATTGATAGTTATTGTCATAAATCCATTCGCTCTTAGCCATGTAACCACCTGATTTAAGATAGTAGTTGCCTGACCAAGCATTTTGAACAAAATTACCTGAAGCATTTAGGTAGAAGTAGGAATTGTACTGAACATCAAAAATCCATTGATTCACTACTTTCACACCAGCTTTGTAGTAAGAAGAACCTGACCAGCCAGTCTGACCTGAGGCAGAGCTAGCAGATTGTTTTGGAGTTTCAGTCGCTTTTGGTGTCTCAACCTTCTTAATCGGATAGTATTTATGTCCAGAAATTTTAAAAACTTCTGAACGTCCAAAGTAACGTTTTCCAAAATCATCTGAACTGTAAATATCCAGATGATAGTTCCCATCTTTTACTAAGGTTATATTAATTCCCTCTTTTATTCTATTACTTCCTCCAAAACGTCCAAAAGAGTATGAAGAAGCAAGTGCCCCGGTTTCTTCATTAACTAGATCAAAATCAAGATGTGTATTATCATTAGTTGTAGAACTTCTTTGCAGGTCAACCAAAAGTGTATCTACTGTATAACTTCCATCTGTCTGTATCAAGGTGATTTTCAAGGGATTTTGAGTATCCTTGACACTCATATCTGTTAAAGCGTGAACTTCTGTCGGTTTAGAAGCTACATAACCTACTGACAATAAAGCACCAGCTAGTAAAGAAGAGGCCAACATTTTTCTGTTTTTCATAACAAAACTCCTTATATATTTCTATTTTTCTAAAAATTTTTGATAATTGTCTTATAACCTTAAAAGTAAATATAATTTTTTTCTAGTGTCAAGTGTTTAAGTTTTTCCCATAGCATTTTCTCCTTCGATGGCTAATAGAATAGGATTGAGTGATAAGTCAATCCTTGTTATACTAGTATAACAAGCTAGCTTTATTAACTATTCTCTCCCTTATCATACCATAATAGATATTTAAATTTTTTGGCATTTAAACTATAGTTTCAATATAATTTTTAAAATAAAAAATTAGCATAGAATTCTAATATTTTGTAACTATAGTTTACTTTTTCAAGTATTTTCTTTAAAATTTTGTATAATAGTTTTAGAAGGATTTTAAAGTAGTTGACTTATCTAAACTAGAATTGAAACAGGTAGTAGGTGCGTAAATCCTAGAAAAATGCTATAATTATTTTATGGAAGAGTTAAACTTTAATAAGGAGTTTAGCAGTACAAAAATTTGGTATCACGGAACGACATCTACTCAAGTTGCTTCTTTGAAAGATGGAATAGATGTCTATCATAGTAAACGTAACTGTGATTTTGGTATAGGATTTTATGTGACATCTAAGCTCAGCCAAGCAATTAAATGGGCTCAGCGGAAAACAAAAGATGAAATTCCTTTTAATCCGAATGTAAAATCGGTTGTTCTAAGTTATCAATTTCAAGAACTTGATAATTCTGAAACTAAAATTTTTGAAATTGACAAAGAATACTTTCAGTTTGTTTATAAAAATAGGTTGGAGTTAGATGCTAAGTCTGGAAATAATATTCATCATTTTTCAGCAGTATTTGGTCCAGTTCTTGATGGTCAAGTTACACGATTGAAAGAAACTTTAGATAATTATTTCCAAGGGTTGAATACCTTAGAACAAACTGCTAAAATTCTTTTGGGAAAATATCAGGATGATACGCAATTGTGTATATGTAGTCAAAAAATTGCAGATAAACTAACCCTAGTTAAGGAGGAAACGATATGATTTTGTCAAATGAAAAACAAACTCTCAGAGCTGAAGTAGAACAGTTTTTAAGGAATAATTATCATATTGCTCCTGATACTGTTTCTCCTGTTACAAATGTCGTATTGGAAAACTGGTTTGAAGAGTTAGATAATGGAGGTTCTCATTTAACCGCAGACCTTATAGCTGATAATATCGTAGATATTGCCCACCGTTACTCAGTGCATTAATAAGTCATTTGAGTTTGGTTCATCAAATATTCTCAAAAACTATTCATGACCACAAAAAGGAACAAATCTCTTTCTAGTACGAGATATTAACTCTACTATAAGGAATTTATTCCTTTTTGTGTTTACAGAACTGATTGTACATTACCTATCTATTTTTTCGTCATTTAAACTATAGTTTCAATCTTGTTCATAAAAACAAAAAATAGCATAGAATTCTAATATTTTGTAACTATAGTTTTCTTTCTCCATTTTTTTCTCTAAATTTTTGTATAATAGTCTTAGAAGTATATAAGGAGACTATTTATGGAAAACCTATATCCATTTGGAGCTACATTTAAGTACCTGCGCGAAGCACGAGGACTCAGCCTAAAGGAAGCCGCCTCAGATATCGTATCACCACAGTTCCTAAGTCAATTTGAAAAAGGAGAAAAAGGAATTTCACTTGAAAACTTTGCCAAACTGTTAATTGTTATCGGAGTTGAATGGAATGATTTTGTTCTCGCCTATGCAAATAAAGGCGGAGACTGCTTAGAATTACCTGCTATTGAATTTGGCAAGCATGTGGTTCATGAAGAAGATATCCTCACTTACATTGAAGAATACGAAAAATTATTTGATGTCTATCTAAAAGACAATCCACTTCAAGCAGAGATGATTTTCAAATCTATTAAATTAAGACATTATCCAACCATAGCAAAGAGTCCAGAAACTGTTGCTAGGATTCAAAACATTATCAATCATTTAATGAAATCGGATGTCTTTAATAGTATCGAACTTGAAATTTATCGCGTCATCGTCAATCATTCTCCTATGGAACTTATTGACCATATGACCAAACAATTATTACTTATGTACAAAGAAAGTGCCAATACTGACACCTACATCCGTATTTTAAATGCTCTCACTTTCTCCGTAAAATACTTCTCTGAACTAGGGTACTATCAAAAGGCTGATGATATTATTAAAAAAATTAAATCACTTCAGACCTTCGAACGAGGATATCTGGCTATTCCCCTCATGTTCCTAGAAGTTGAACATATTTACAATCAATTTAGATGGAATAAACCTGAGGCTATTCCCCTAGCCAAAAATCTATTTAATTATCTTCAAAGCGCAAAATTTATTGATCAGCAATACTACTCTAATTTTATCAACGCCTTCACCTATCATTGCCACGCATTAAATAAGACTGGTATTGATTTGTTCTAATCGTAAAAAAAGTTGCTCCATTTTAGGAACAACTTTTTTACTTATAATTAAAAGTCTCCCCAGCCAGCTTATCAGCTAGCTTGGGAAAGAGAGTATAAAACTTATGGGCTAGGTTCAACAACATCGGAAGATTGAGTTCTCGTTTGTTTTTTCCCATAATCTTGACAATCTTTTTAGCAACTGCATCTGGCTCTAGCAGGAAGCGGTCAACCGACTTGAGATAGGTGCCATCTGGGTCGGCTTGGTCGAAAAATCCTGTTCGGATTGGCCCTGGATTGACTGTCGTTACGTAAACACCATGAGGCATGAGTTCGAGACGCAGAGCATTTGAAAAACCAATAGCCGCAAACTTGGTCGCTGAGTAAAGACTAGACTTGCCAGTAGCAATCAAACCAGCCATGCTGACAATATTGATGATATGGCCTTTTCGACTTTCCTTCATTCGAGCCGCAAGGCAACGAGACAGATTCATCAGGGCAAAGGTATTGACCTCGAACATCTGATGAATATCTTGGTCAGAAATCTGGTCAAATTCCTCAAAAATCCCGTAACCAGCGTTGTTAATCAAGACATCAATCTTGCCATAGCGGAGATAGAGGTCTGCTACCAGAGTTTCTAGGGCTGAGTCATCGGTAATATCGATTTCAATCCATTCTGCATGGGGGTGCTTTCCGTAGAGTTGGGCTAATTTTTCCTTATTTCTACCAAGCAAGATGAGTTGGTCATTGGGCAGGAGTTTGACCATTTCTTGGGCTAGACCACCGCTAGCTCCTGTAATGAGAATAGTAGGCATACTGTTCCTTTCTCAAGCTTTTAGATTTCCACTTCTTCCAAGTCTTTGACCACATGGACGTTTTCAAAGACACTAGCAGCGTCTTTCTTGAGTTTGCTAATATCTTTTGAGAGAAAACGGGCACTGATATGGTTGAGCAAGAGGCGTTTTGCACCTGCTTCTACTGCGACCTCCGCTGCCTGCATGTTGGTTGAGTGGCCATGATTACGAGCAATTTTTTCATCACCCTTGCCATAAGTCGATTCATGGACCAGGACATCGGCATTGACAGCCAGACGCACACTGGAATCCGTTTTTCGAGTGTCTCCTAAAATAGTGATAATTTTACCTGGACGTGGCGCTGAGATATAGTCAGCAGCCTTGATTTCAGTTCCGTCTTCTAGGACAACATCCTGACCGTTTTTGATTTTCCCAAAAAGTGGGCCAAATGGGACGCCAGCAGCCTTGAGCTTTTCAGCATCCAGCGTTCCTTCTAGATCCTTTTGGATAACACGATAACCAACACAAAAAATAGTGTGATCCAGCTCCTCTGCATACACCGTAAATTTATCAGTCTCAAGGATTTTTCCTAAAGAATCTTGGTCAAACTCATGAAAATGAATGCGGTAAGGCAGGCGCGAACCTGACACACGAAGGCTGGTTAAGACAAATGACTTGATTCCTTGAGGTCCATAGATTTCCAAATCTGTCTGCTCTTCATTGGCCTGAAAGGCACGACTAGAAAGGAATCCTGGCAGGCCAAAGATGTGGTCTCCATGTAGGTGGGTAATAAAGATTTTGCTGACCTTACGTGGTCGAATTGTGGTTTCCAGAATGCGATTTTGCGTACCTTCTCCACAGTCAAAGAGCCAGACTTCGTTAATCTCGTCCAAGAGTTTCAGGGCGAGACTGGAGACGTTGCGGGCTTTAGAGGGCTGGCCAGCCCCCGTTCCTAAAAATTGAATATCCATTCGATACTTTCTAATTAATCAATATATAACATGGCTGTGCGGTTTTCCAATCGGAAATAGCGCTTGCCAGAAAAAGCTGTAGCTTCTTGTAATAACTCCTCTTGGCTGTAACCTTTAAGACGCTTGCGACCATCTGCTAAGATTTCTAAATCAGTCAAGGCTGTGAGATTTTCCACGCTAACAACTTCCTCATCTCCGACAGGCTTCATGTAAATTTTTCCAGACTCCTCAAAAACTAATTGATGGGGGAAAATTTGTGCAATTTCAAAAAGCAAGTCATCAGAAATCTTCTCTTCATTCTCAGAGAAAATCCGACCCAGACCCTCACTCTCATAACAAAAACCAAAGGATTTGCCAGACAGATTAAGCCGAATAAAAGGCTTGTTTTCTAGGGTGAAACTAGGTTCAGCATTGTAAAGATTCAGTTCCTGACTGAGTTCCGCAAAATAATCCGTCGCAGCCTCAGGACTCTTTTTCTGGTAGAGTTCTGCAAAGTAAGCATTGACTACACTTGGAGGAGGTGTGATCAGTGCCAACTGCTCCTGCTCTGTTTTACCAGCTAGAAGCTGATCCAGATAGATCTTGTCCAGACTTGTATAGCCCCCATATTTTAGGGCCAAATTTTTGATATCAGTCATAAAATTCTTCTAACCTCCATTTGTTTTTCTCAGAAATATAGCCTCTAATGACTTCCCCATCATCTTGATAATCACGTTCTTCCAAAATCGCAACACTTTCTAAATCATGAATCTTGTAGGACTTTGAAAAAGGCACGCGCAGGGTAAAGACTTCAAAAATATCCTTGATTTTCTCTAAAAATAAAGCCTGCAAATTCTCACGACTATCCTCAGACTTGGCAGAAATGAGGGCATATGGAGTTTGGGTAGGCGTAAAGTCCTGCACCAAGTCTGCTTTATTATAAAGGGTCAAACGAGGAATATCCTCCATGTCTAAGTCTTTCATGATGGAAAGAACTGTTTTTTCATGTTCCTCATGGTAAGGATTGCTGGCATCGATAACATGAACCAGAAGGTCCACATGCTTGCTTTCTTCCAAGGTCGACTTGAAACTGGACACCAACTCTGTCGGCAAATCTTGGATAAAGCCCACGGTATCAGTCAAGGTCACCTGAAGATTGCCCCCAAGATGAATACTCTTAGTTGTCGCATCCAGAGTTGCAAATAGCTCATCTGCCTCATACTGGATCTTACTGGTCAAGGTGTTCATGATAGTTGACTTCCCAGCATTGGTATAACCAATCAACCCAATCTTAAAGGTACTCGACTCCAAACGTTTTTCTCTGACAGTCGCCCGATTTTTCTCAACCACCTTGAGCTGGCGCTCGATGTCTGTGATTTGGTTGCGAACGCTACGACGGTTCAGCTCCAACTGGCTTTCACCAGGCCCACGGGAACCAATTCCCCCTGCCTGACGGCTGAGCATAATCCCCTGACCAACCAAGCGAGGCAAGAGATATTTGAGCTGGGCTAGGTGGACTTGGAGCTTCCCTTCATGGCTTCTAGCTCGCATGGCAAAGATATCAAAAATCAACTGCATACGGTCAATGACCTTGACACCCAGAACTTCTTCTAGATTGACATTTTGCCGTGGAGTCAAGCGGTTGTTGACAATGACAGTCGTAATTTCTTCTGCCTCCACCATAAGCGCAATTTCTTCTAACTTACCAGATCCGACGAAGGTCTTGGAGTCATACTTTTCCCGTTTTTGTCTGTAGCTATCTACAACGACTGCCCCAGCTGTCTTAGCTAGACTGGCCAATTCTTCCATAGAGAGGTCAAAATTGTCCATGCCCTGCAATTCCACACCTATGAGCAGAACTCGCTCCTCTTTTTTCTCCGTATCAATCATCTAAAAACTCCTCTATCTGGCTTAAAATGCGGTCTTGCACACCAGATTCTCCAATCTGATAAAAGGTAACCTGCATGCGATTACGGAACCAGGTCAACTGACGCTTGGCAAAACGACGAGTCGCCTGTTTGAGACTCTCACTAGCTTCCTCCAAACTCTGCTCCCCACGAAAATAAGGAAAGAGTTCCTTGTAGCCAATCCCTTTAGTCGCCTGCACATCTGGATAATGGTCAAAAAGCCACTTGGCTTCATCCAAAAGCCCAGCCTCAAACATCAAATCCACTCGGTGGTTGATACGTTCATATAATTGACTACGTTCATCATCCAAGCAGATAATCAATGGTTCATACAAGGTCTCTTGATTTTCCAAATCCTGAGAAAAATGAGCAATTTCCAAGGCACGCATGGCACGACGACGGTTAAACTGGGGGATTTCAAGACCTGCTTGCTCTACGAGTTGGGCTAACTCCTCATCTGAATATGGCTCCAAACTAGCTCGATAAGCTAAAATCTCCTCATGAGGAGTCTCCCCACCTAGGTGGTAACCTTCTAGCAAGCTCTGGATATAAAGTCCAGTCCCACCGGCGATAATGGCTAGCTTGCCACGGCTGTGAATATCCACAATAGCCATCTTAGCTTCTGAAACAAAATCAAAAGCCGAGTAAGACTCGGTTACCTCTCTAACATCGATTAAATGATGGGAAACAGTTGCCTGCTCTTCTGGACTAGCCTTAGCCGTCCCAATATCAAGTCCTCGATAGACTTGCTGGCTATCACCACTAACCACTTCGCCATTAAAACGCTTTGCAACTTCAATAGCAAGGGCTGTTTTTCCAACAGCAGTCGGTCCAACAATCACAATTATTTTTGTTTTCATCTTTTTTCCTTGAAAAATTCCCATTTTTTCGTTACTATTATTATAACATAAAAAGGTCAGTCAGAAAAATGTGACCTCTTGAGGAGGCTGGCTGATTAAGAAGATAAAGGAGGAAGACTCATGGCTAAAGGATTCGCTAAAGGTCTTGTAACAGGTGTCGCAGGAACTGTTGCTGCAGTTGCAGGTGCAGTTTACGCATTCAAAAAGAAAGTGATCGAACCAGAAGAACAAAAAGCAGCTTTCATCGAAGAAAACCGTAAAAAAGCAGCGCGCCGTCGCGTATCGCGTTAATCAACAAAAGAAGTTGGGATTCATTGTCTCAACTTCTTTTTTAGTTGCTAAATAGCCAAGTCAAATTTCAACTGAGGCTTCACGGGATTATAGTCAACCAACTCAAAATCATCTGCTCTAATATCAAAGAAATTAGTCTTGTCTGGTACGTTCAAGACCAAACGTGGTTGACAATTTGAAGGTTCACGGCGAAGCAATTCTTGAGCTTGTTCAAATTGATTGTCATAGATATGGAGGTTGTTGATGAAGTAAAAGAACTTACCGACCTTCCAACCAAAGTGCTTAGCAATCATCATTTGAAGAGCCACGTACTGCATAGCGTTGATATGGTGGGCCACCAGCATGTCATTCGAACGCTGGGTCAAGGTCGCATCCAGATAGATTTCTCCATCTACACGGCGGACATCAAACATGGTCTGAAAGGCACATGGGAGTAGCCCATCTGTTTCTTCGAAAGCTTGGTAATCCCAGAGAGAAATAATATTGCGGCGGTTCCAAGGGTTGGCTTCCAACTGCTTGAGAAGCTTATTGATGATATCGTGTTTCTTAACCACGGCACCATAGCGCTCACCAATGGTTCCTGTATCTCCCACTTCCCAGTCATTCCAGTAATGAACATTGTACTTGTCATTAAGCACGTCTAGGCTATTGGACTGATCTTGGTAAATCCAGAGTACTTCTTTGATAGCTGATTTGATGGCAATGGGACGCAAGGTTGTGATGGGGAATTCGCCCTTAGCCAAATCATACTCAGCAAAGGCACCTGTTACGTACTTGGAGTTAGCAACTGTCCCATCCTTATACTTAGGACGAGCCTGCTCAGAAAAGACACCGTCTTTGAGGATTCGTTCAATATTCTCTTTAAAAATCGTATCTGCTTTTGTCATTTCGTTTCACCTCATTCATTGTCCTAACTAGTATAGCATAAAAAATAAAAGAGGAACATTACTAACTCTAGGTTAGCATTTTCCCTCTTTTATTATTTTATTGCAATACAAGTGATGCTGCTCCGATAACTCCAGCATCATTTCCTAGAGTTGCAAGAGCCAATTTTGTTGATGTGCGTACTTGTGGGAAGCTATTTTCGTCGTAGACTTTTTGAACACCTTGTAGAAGGAATTCTCCTGCAGCTGACACACCACCACCGATGACGATTGTTGATGGGTTTAGGATTGAGCCAATATTAGCACAAGCGATTCCCAAATAACGTGAGAAGTTACGGTAAACGATCAAAGCAAGGTCGTCTCCTTCTTTTGCCAAATCAAAGACAGTCTTAGCAGTTACTTCTTCTCCATTATCAATCAAACGTTTCAAGACTGCATCGCCTTCGTATTCATCGGCATAGCGACGAGTCAAGTTAACAATCCCTGTTGCTGAAGCAACTGTCTCAAGGCAGCCTTTCTTACCGCAAGTACATGCGATTGGTTGGTCAAAGTCAACAGTGATGTGGCCAAGCTCACCTGCTGCACCAGCAACACCATGAAGCAATTTGCCTTCAGCGACGATACCGCCACCAACACCAGTACCGAGTGTCATAAAGACAACATCTGGTTGGTTATCACCAGCACCCATCCAGCGCTCACCGAGAGCGGCCACGTTGGCATCATTATCGATGAAGAATGGAATGCCCAAGGCTTTTTCAATCTTTTCTTTGATTGGTTGAAGGGTTTTCCAGTTGAGGTTGTAGGCACCGATAACAGTTCCTTTTTCACGGTCAACCACACCTGGTGACCCCATTCCAATACCTTGGAAGTCCGCTGCTGCTACTCCAAGCAAGTCCAAGCGATGTTGAATAGACTCAATCATATCATCAACGATATGACTTCCCTCATCCAAAATGTTGGTCTTGATAGACCATTTTTCTTGGATTTCTCCTGCTGTTGTCAAGATTGCAAATTTGATAGAAGTTCCACCAAGGTCAATCCCAATAATCTTTTGACTCATCATATTCTCCTTTTTCATTATAAATTAATTGAAAATGCTTACAGCACTAGTATAACAAATTTCACTCATTTATGCAAAGGTTTGCATTAACTTTCTAAATTTTATCTGATTTACGGTTTCCAGAGACCTGAAGCATCTACGTAGTAGCGGCCTCCATCAACTCGCTCATTTTTAGCCATTTTACCATCTGATTTCAAATAGTAGTTTCCTTGCCATGCATTGCGAGCATATGAACCATCTGATTTCAAGTAATACCAAGCTTGGTAAGAAGAGTCATAAATCCATTCACTCTGTGCCATTTTACCATCAGCTTTCAGGTAATAGCTTCCCTGCCATGCATTTTTCACTGGATTTCCAATTTCATCGAAGTAGTACCAAGCACCGTCCTGCTTAACCCAACCACTTGCTGTGGATGAAGTTGTATCAGTTTGAGTTGTAGCCGCTTGTTTTGCTTTAAAAGCACCCTTAGGAGCATTTTTCAATTCGCAAGCCACACCATCATGATCGCGGTCTAACTTGGCAGAATAACCAGGTTCTCCCTCGTGAATATCTGCATATCCATTCGCCCAAGCTTCTTTACAACTAGAAAAATGAATGTTTTCTTCTGCTAACACAGGTTGTGAAAACAAGGCTAAAACTGGCAAGGTAGCCAGACTCATTTTTAAAAATAAACGTTTGTTCATTTCTTTCTCCTATAACGATGTTATCGATTTCACTATTATTTTATCAAACTTATTTCAGCAATTCAAGAAAACTTCTGGTCTTTTCTACAAACTCCTTTGGTTTTTCCTTATTCAAGACATGAGGGCCGTCTGGTATAATCTGAAATTGGGATTCTGATATTAGTTTATGAAGACTTCTCATAGAACTAAGATTGGGTTTATCTTTGCTACCACAAATTAGTAAGGTTGGATAAGGACAAGTTCTTGATATATCAGTTAAATCAAGTGTCTTCAATTCCTCAGAAACTCCGACCATAAAAGCTTTGTCTGCTCCCTGTTTTTCAAATACCTTTTTGGGAAGTAGTTTAAAAATCAGCAACTGAATATAAAAAGGAATGTTACCCGCTAGTTTCAATGGACAACCTGACAAAACCAAGGATTGAAGATTTGGTATCTCATAACTTGAAAGCTCCAATGCAAGGGCAGCTCCTAAGGACAAACCGATTAGGACAAAAGGTTCTGTCTCCTCTGACAAGTGCTGATAAATGCGCTCCTTGGCTTCTTGATAGCTAGCAACTCCGGAAGGAAATAACTCTAGGGCTTCAGAGGGATAATCTACAAGCAACTCTTGCACTTCTTTCCAACTATCTGCTGACTGACCTAGGCCATGTAAAAATATTAGTTTCATTTAGCTCTCCTTTACTGACAACTCATACAAGCCCCTGACTGCATTACAGCCATAGATAGCTTCTGCTCCCTTCAAATCTTTTATGGTCAAGACTTTCTCTTCTACCTGTCCTGTTTCCAGCAAATGCTGACGGTAAATTCCTGGTAAGATCCCCAGCCGGATAGGTGGCGTGTAAAGTTTCCCATCAATCTTCAGAACCAAATTTCCGATAGTGGTTTCAAGAAGTTCTCCCTTTTCATTATGGTAAATCTTCTCTTGCTCCCCTAGGCTCAAATGCGGTCGGTGAGTCGTTTTGAAGTAGATAAAAGCTTGTTGCAAATTGGCCTCCTGCAGACAAAGTTTGGCCTGACAGAAATGTGGACTAAGAGGTGTTAAGATTTGTCGACTAAGTTCTATCTCTCCAGATTTGCTAAGGCTAATTCGCAAGCGGTAGTCTTGATTAGCTTCACAAGCTTGACACTCTTCCTCTATCTTTTGTTTCAAGTATTCTGCATCAAAAGGAAAGGCAAAATATCGACTAGCTTTTCTCAATCTTTCAAGATGTTGTTCTTCAAACAGCAGTTGTTTTTGGCTGATTTTCCCTGTAGTAATCAGTTTGAAACGAGCTTGTTTACGATAGAGAACAGCTGCCTTTTGATGAACCTCGCGGTATTCAGATTCCCAAGTGCTATCCCATGTAATGCCTCCGCCAACTCCATAGATTGCTTTCCCTTGATACAGTTGAATAGTTCGGATAGCAACATTAAAAATCCGTCGTCCATTTGGAAGCAAGAGACCAATCGTTCCACAGTAGACTCCACGCGGTTGTGGTTCCAAGTCCTTTATAATCTCCATAGTCGCAATTTTCGGAGCTCCCGTTATGGAACCGCAAGGAAAGAGAGAACGGAAGATTTCAACAAGGTCCACATCCTCTCGCAACTGACTCTTGATGGTCGAAGTCATCTGCCAAACCGTTGAATACTGTTCTACTTGGCAAAGATGCTCCACGTGCTCGCTCCCCACTTCAGAAATACGGTTCATATCATTGCGTAAGAGGTCCACGATCATCATATTTTCAGACCGATTTTTAGGATCCTGCTCCAACCAGCCAGCCTGTTCAAGATCTTCTTGGTCAGTTACCCCACGCTGAGTCGTTCCCTTCATTGGACGAGTCGTTAATTCTCGGCCATTTTGCTCAAAAAAGAGCTCTGGACTCATGGAAATCACTGCCATCTCATCATGTTCAACATAAGCATTGTAACCCGCCTCCTGCTCTACCACCATACGATTGTAGATAGCAAAAGGATTGGCACTTAAATCTTGCTTAAGTTGGACGGTGTAGTTGACCTGATAGGTGTCTCCCTGCCTCAAATGATGGTGAATCTGAGCAATAGCCTTTTCATAGTCTGCTGCAGACGTTACTTCCTGCCAGTTTGAAGGTAAATCAACCTCGTCATAAATCAGAGGAATAGGGGAGGTCTCCACCTTATCGTGAACAGTAAAGTAAAGCAAATACTCGTCCAGTAAAGGAGCTTTATGAACTGCTAATTTCTCCTCAAAAGCAGGTGCAGCCTCGTAGCTGACATAGCCCACCACATAATAGCCCTGCTCTTGGTAGCTTTCTACTTGAGCCAGCAAATCAACCACTTCTGCTATATCTCTCGTTTTCAACTCTTTAATAGGCTGGGTAAAGATGTATCTCTCCCCCAAAGCCCTAAAATCAATCACTGTTTTTCTATGCATACCTTAAGTATAGCACAAAATAAGAAAACCCTCATCCGCAAAGCAGATGAGAGATTTCAATTATTTAAAGATTGAAGTTTTAAAGCTGTTTGTTTGTTGAAGAAGTTTTTTGAATAATTTCTCTTTAAGTGATACAGTATTATCAAATTTAACTGATCCGTTTTTAAGAGTAGCTTTATCTTTATCAACAGCTGCAGCAAATGCATTCTTCAAGTCATCGTAACTACTATATGTAGTGCCGTCAATTGTAACTGGGTTAAATCCTGCTTTCGCTTTATCAACAACTTCTTTGAAGTATTCTTTCTTCCAATCTTCTAGAGTATTAAATTTACCATCAGAAACTTTCTTAATGATGAAGTCATCTCCTAGAGTAGCATGACCTGCTTGTTTAGACTCATTTTTCAGCATGTTAGAAGCATAATTTAGGAAACCTTTTTCATATCCAAAGTAACCCCACATACGGAAGGTGTTATGTTTGAATGACATTGCTCCTGGAGCACCTTCACTTGTGTTACCACCATAGATACCAGCGGTAATTGGTACAGTTACATAAGCAGAACCGAATCCAGTTGGGTCATACTGACCATTACCAGGACCGTGTTTGGTCATGAAGTTTTTCTCTACTAAGTCGTTAACAGATGTTAAATTATATTCTTTTTCTTCTGCATTTAAATCCCTAACGTTGTCGTATTGGTTCTTCGTATTAGCTCCACGTAGTTTTTTATCCACTTTCTTGAACCAAGCACTATTTAAGGCTTTATCCTGTTTATCAATAACGGCTTCTCCTTCAAGGTAGTCAAGAAGCATGAGAGTATCGTTGAAACCTTTCATGTAATGATCGATTTCTTCTCGAGATGCAAGATCATTTGGATTAGTGTTATACCATTGATTTCCATCATTTGGACGTTCGTAGGCCATGTTCAATCCTAGTGCTTTAAAGTCACCGTTTGGACTTGTTTCAGCAGGTGATTGTAACATACCTTGTGCGAACGCCTCTAGGTCAGTACCTTCACGGTGTCTTGAACCACCTAAGTAAACCATACGGTCATTTACGTGAGTTGTTTCGTGAGTGAAGGCTGAGATACCAAAGTCACTAATCATACTAGTAACCATGAAGAATACTGAATCATCTTTATAAGGGTTACCGTAAACACGAGCGACAGCTCCCATACGCCAGTCTGTTGCGTGATAACGACCTGTTGGTCCATATAGCTCACGAACTGGAGCAATGTCTTTACCGCTGTTAGTGTGACCGTATTTGTCAGTACCTTCTGGATAGTTTTGGTTATCTAGTACTGGTGTTGGTACCATGTTGTTGCTCTTAAGCAGTTGATTACGAACTTTATCTAATGATAGACGAGACCAGAAGTCTAGGTAATTTTGTTGAGCTTTTGCTACTTTATCGATTTCAGGTTTGAATGCCTCGCGTTCTGCTTCAGTCTTCTTACCGTATTTCTCGAATGAACTGTACGCTAGTGTATTATATGTAGAGATTAGAATCATGTGCGCATCTTTTAAGTTAAGAAGTGGTAGAATCATCTTACCATGCACGTCGTTGTTTAATCCTTCGTAGGCTCTATGTTTCTTATCAGCAAACTCAGGTGTTGTTGTTTTAGGTTCAACAATATATACATTATCTTTAGTTGCTTTTATGAACCAATCGTTTAAATCTGTGTCACTTGTAAATAGACGCATATTATAGTCTAAGAAACTGTTTAACTCGCCTATACCGATAACTCCACCGATCGTTTCGCGATAAGCTTCTAAAGTTCTATCACCTTTAATGTTATTTTCCTTAGAACCAACCTTAATCAAGAAGTCTAAGACGCTAACATTTTTACCGTAGAAGTCCGGTTTGAATAGCATTAATTTTTTAATATTAAAGTCATCGAATTTAACACCGTAGTATCGGTTGAGGTAAGACAAACCAAGAAGAACTGCTGCTTTGTTGTCATCGATTTTCTTAATCAAGGCACGTTTTGCAGCTTCATCAGTGTTCAGTTGGTGATCTTCATTTTCTACTAACTTCGTAACGAATTTATTAAGATTATCTTTAACATACTTGAAGCTTTCTTCTAAGTACAAATCCTTAACTGCATTGACTTTATTGCCACCAGTTCTACCCAAGTGTTGGTAAATCGGATCAGATTGTAATTCTACTGGACTTAACTTGCTTTCGATAGCGCTGATTAAGTCAGCACGATCTTTAACAACCATGTTTGGTGTATAAACGACTTCACCAAGTTCAGCAACACTGTATTCTTTAACTTGTTTCACTTTAGATTCTTTCGGTGAAATTGTAAAGATATCTTTGGTCTTATCTGCGTAGTGAACCAAAATATGGTCAGCATCTGTAAGGTCTGTGACAAAGTCATTGCCTTTCATCGCAGTAACAGACAAGACTTCTTTAGTTAACAAGTTTGAACCTTCTGCAAGCTTGTTCCCTTGGTTAACAATCCATTCTTTATTGTAGAACGGTTGAAGTTTTTCAACATTACGGTAAGCAAGCTCACGAGATGCATCGTAATCCTGAGTATCTTTGTAAGTATCGGCTTTTGGTTTGACATTGTTAAGTGAATCTTCAACAAGAGGGTTGATAACATAATCGTTAGCAGTTAATCCTAATGTTGCAATTTTCTTGTCAGCTTCTTCTTGTGAGACTTCTTTAATTCGGTTAGAAACAGAGAATCTAAATGAACGATTACCTGTACTCACATTTTTTACAATGAAGTTACGTTCTAATGCGTCATTTGAGAAGTATCCACCATCTTCGTCAATATCTTTAGATCCATAGAATACTTCACCATTTTCAACCTTCATCATAGACACAGAGTCAGCAACTTTACCCCATGCCCAGTTCTTGCTAAGAAAACCACCAACTTCAACAGGGGTGTTCACCTTAATAGTACCTTTAGTGACAGCATTTCGAACAGAACCGTATTTACCAATTCCGTTAGGATCAGAACCATTATCCGATCTAGCAACAAATCCACCGATACGAGCTTTATTAGCAACTATATCAGCTTCTACATAACCTTTGTCAACATTACCTTTCCAGATTTCGCCAACCATGCCACCGAAATCCCAACCTCTATCACCTACACCTGTAAGTTTACCGATATAAGCAACATTAGTAAGTTGTCCGCCATTATCTAATTTATTAACAAGTCCGGCAATTCCATCTCTACCAATGATGCTACCCGTTACTTTAATATTTTCAACCGTAGCATTTTTAACAGTTCTAGCAAGTGCAGAAATATTATCAACCCAAGGCATGTTAATATCAACATTAGCCAAGTTAACATCTTTAACTGAGCCACCTTCAATACCACCGAATAATTGACGTGTCATATTATGGATTGAATAACGTTGTCCGTCAACACTTGACAACTTACCTTTAAATGTACCAGTAACGTACTCTTTATTTGGAGTTGGTACATTGGCT
Organism: Streptococcus mitis B6; assembly: GCF_000027165.1. Taxonomy (NCBI): domain Bacteria; kingdom Bacillati; phylum Bacillota; class Bacilli; order Lactobacillales; family Streptococcaceae; genus Streptococcus; species Streptococcus mitis. The sequence goes on from NC_013853.1 coordinate 1,493,090, forward strand.
GCATTTAAATCTGCACCCAGTTTAAACTCACCTGTAGGATTAGCTTTCATATCTTTGACAAGCTCGTTGAAGTTGTAGTAAACATTACCTTCTTTTGCTTTTTGTTTTTCAAAGTAATGAACATACTCTTCGCTAAGTGTGTTGTCAGCATTCCGTTGAATCAAATCAGGTGCTTTGGCTGTAACCTTATACAAGGTCTTGCCATCAACTGTGACTTCTTCAATCTTATCAACAGCCAGTCTGGTTGTTTTGTTATCATGAGTGGTCACTCGTAAATAAAGCGGAGCAACATCAGCTGGTTTTTCTGTTAGTAAACTAGTGTCTGTTTCGTTACCATCAGCGTCCACACTCATCAAGCTTGTTTCTTTGATATTTTTGATTTCAACTTTTTTGAGGTCAATTCTTAGAGGTTCTTCTTTCAGAACTTCTTCCTCATCACCCTCACCACGGTCATAAACCATCTTCGTTTCAAGTTTATAATCTTTGTAGTACTGTAAATCTGTTAGGGTAGTTGTCAAATCATCTGGTGAAACATTCAAAGTTTTGACAATCTCATCACCTTTTTTCAGAGTTAGGGTGATAGATTTAATAGCTGCCTTACTTGGATTTTCTAGACTATACTTAACATCTGAAGTCCGTTTCAAATCCTTAGGCTCAACTGCTGTGATGGTCAATACTGGTTTTTCAAAGTTCTTGGTACCACGTTTCAAAATTTTGTCTTGAGGTGCCTCAAGGATTTCCTCTGTAACTTTTGGAGCGTCCTCTGTTTTAACTCCCTTAATGGTATTAAAAGTCTTGGTGATTTTTTTCTGGCCTTCTTTTCCTTCTTGAGCTACAACTTCTAAGCCTTTTTTCAGTTGGTCATCTTCTTTAACAACTTCCTTAAATGGAATCTTTTCAAGACTTTCTTCTACAAGAGTTCCTTCAATTGGTTTTGTCCCACGACTTACCTGTTGGTTTACAGGCTCCTTGGTAACTTCTGTGCTAGTTGAAAGAACTTGGTCAGTTTTAACACCTTCTACTGTTTTATAAGTTGTTTTAGTAACTTGACTACCTTTTTCACCATTTCTTACGACAGTTTCTTCGTCCGTATACTTGGTTGGATCCTCAGTCGTTTCAGTTTTGTAGTCTAGGTCTGTAGTCGATGTTTCAACAAGGGTTCCCTCAGTTACTTTGTACTCAGGTAACTGTTCTTGTACAAGGGCTTGACCTGCTTTACCTTCCTCTTGTGTACCTTTTACTTCGATTGGAGCTTCTGGCAATTCTGGCTGTGTTAGAGCTTGGCCTGCTTTACCTTCTTCTTGAGTGCCTTTTACTTCAACTGGAGCATCTGGTAAAGTTGGTTGTGTTATGGCTTGGCCTGCTTTACCTTCTTCTTGAGTGCCCTTCGTTTCAACTGGGGCCTCTGGTAAGGTTGGTTGTGTTATGGCTTGGCCAGTTTTACCTTCCTCTTGAGTTCCTTTTGCTACTTGATGCGTTGGTTCAGCTTGTGGGGTTGGAGTTGGGGCAGGTTGCACCTCTTTCTTCGTTCCGACTGCAATGACTTGTGACACAGGATTTTGAACCACTTGGTCTTCGACGACTTCTCTAACTTCTTGACCGTTGACCATCGATACTTTGGTTACAAGGCGACGCTGACCCTTTACTCCAGCTGTTACGATACGAGTCTGTCCTTCTGCTAGATTCGCATCTGGGCTCGTGACTGTTTCAAAGGGAATCTCCACCAAGCTCTCTTCCTGTCTTGTCTGAGGCTTCTCAGAAACTGGGTTTTCTTCAACCGCAGGAGCAACCGGAGTCTCTACTACAGGATTCTCAACGATAGTTTCTGGAGCAACAGCAGGTCTTTCTTGAACGACTGCAGTTTTCTCAATTTCATTTGCACTTTGCTTCTCTACTGGCAACTGAGGCTGTTCTGCTGAATCTGGTCTTGATGGATGGAGTTCTGCTTCCTTGAAGTATCCGATGTACTCATAACCATCAATATGGATAATCCCTTCAGCCAAGCCTTCATGTGTAGAGACTGAAATAGTTTGGTTATAAGAAAGCAATTCTTTATTTTCAAATGCAAATGTCCCATAAGGTACAAAAGTGCTGGCTCCTAAAGAACCAATTAAGAGAACACCTAGGACTTCTCTACGACCTTTTTTGGACACCAAAAAGACTGCTAGAGAAGCCGTTGCCAAGCCAAGGCCTGCTAGGGCTAGCTCCTTACTTCCCGTGTATGGAAGTTGTTGACTGTTAGTTGCCTTCTTACGATAAACTACATAGAGAATATCATCATCTTGAAATTCTGTTGGAACCTCATGATGAATCAGAGCTTTTTCAGACTCGGTCAATTCCTGCTCCGCCAAATAACGGTAATGAACACTATGAGCACCACCAACTTCATTGGCATGCACTTTATCTACTGAAAGGGTACTGGCACCAAAAAGGAAGGCCCCAATGGCTACAGGACCTACCCCAACAGTTAGCTTACGAATGGAATATTTGGTGATTTTTTCTAGTTGTTGTTTTGTTTTTTTCATTCTTACGACTTTCTGATAGAATCTTGTGGATAATGCGCACGCGCACCTCCAATTAATTTTGGACGGCTAGCGAGAGCCGTTACATGGGCATGCCCAATTTCTCTCAAAAGAGGGCGAATCGGAACCTGAACATGCTTGACATGCATGCCAATTGCAGTATCTCCGATATCCAATCCAGCATGAGCCTTGATAAATTCAACCTCAACTGGATCTTGCATAAACTTGAAGGCTGCCAACTGACCTGAACCTCCTGCATGGAGAGTAGGAAGGACACTGACCATTTCCAGACCAAACTGCTCTGCCACCTGACGTTCCACGACAAGGGCCCGATTGACATGTTCACAACCTTGAACAGCTAGATGAATTCCTTTTTCCTCTAGGATATCTAGGATGGTCTTCACAATGATTTCCCCAATTTCTTGGCTGGATTCCTTACCAATCTGACCACCTATCACCTCACTAGAAGAAAGGCCCAAAACAAAGATAGATCCTTGCTTCAAATTAGCCTTTTCTAATACATCTTTTACAATCTGGCTTGTTTCTCTTTGAATGTCTTTTTCCTTCATACTTGATACCTCTTTTGTCATTATCTATCATATCGTTTTTTCTTGTTTTTAGCAAGATAGACAACCTAGAAAGCTTGCCCAATTACGCATAAAACTCCCAGAATTGACTGGGAGTTAACTAGTTTCTATTCTATTTATGTATATTTCAACCGTCGTACCTTTTGAGGGAATAGAATCAATCTTCATTTGGTAATGTTCTCCAAAATGAAGTTTGAGCCGTTGATCAACATTTTGAAGACCAACTCCCCCACGTTTGAGCTGACTTTGACTACTATCACCAACATCTTGGAAACCAACGCCATCATCCTCAATACGGATGACCAATTCTGAATCCTGTTTCTGGACAGAGACTCTAATATGACCCTGACCTTCCTTTTCCTTAATACCATGGTAAAGAGCATTTTCTACCAAGGGTTGTAGCACCAACTTGGGTAAGACTAGATTATCAAAAGTAGAATCTTCATCAATCTCGTATTCCAGCTTATCCCCATAACGTTGTTTTTGGATAAAGAGGTACTGGCGGACATGATTGATTTCGTCAGACAGGCAAATCAAATCCTTGCCTTGATTGAGCGCTAAGCGGAAATAAGTTGCCAAGGACTTAGTCACCTGAACCACTCGCTGACTATCCTGAAATTCAGCCATCCAGATGATAGTGTCCAAGGTGTTATAGAGGAAATGCGGATTAATCTGGCTGGAAAGTGCTTGAAGTTCATACTGACGGGTTGTTTCTTCCTGCTTGCGAATAGCTGTCATCAACTGATCAATCTGATCCAACATGGCATTGAACTGACGAGTCACCTCTCTCAATTCATAAGCACCAGTTTCCTTGGCACGAAGATTCTGATTACCAGAAGCAATCTCCAGCATGGCTTCTCTCAAATCCTTCAAAGGAGCAATCCAGCGCTTGAGACTGAACCATACCAAACAGAGACAGGCAAGAAGAGAGGTGACACTAGCCCAAAGCAAGGTCCACATGAGTTGATTCCGAACCTGGTCTAACTTCTCCAGCGAAGATACACCAAGCACCGTCCAATCAGTTCCAGCAATCTTTTCTTGACTGACATAGGATTTGTGATCTGGAGTATAACCTTTCCCTGTCTCGATGTAGGGTTTCATAGCCTCCATTTCGCTAGACGAACTATAAACTGTGTGTTGAGGATGGTAAACAAATTCATGGTTTTCATTGATGATAAAGGCAAAACCTTGCTGACCTAACTGAAGTTGATTGAGATAGGCTTCCAGAGTTTCGTAGGAAATATCCAAACGAAGCACACCAAGATTAGCCCCCTTGGCATCGACAAGTTCTTGAGTAACAGAAATAACCCATTGACTATCTGATTTACGAGCTGGTGTCAAAACTGGCTTAGCCCCCTGATAAATGGCCTTTTGGTACCAATCCTCAGCCATCATATCAGAGGAAGTTTTCATCTGCACACTATCATCTGTAGAAATAACTTGGCCTGATTTGGTTACCAAAACCACTGCTTTCAAGTCCTTATCTGCCTTTAAGATGGTCAAAAACAAATCTCGGATTCCCTTGACCTTATCTTGACTGGGATTCTCAGCATAGGCCATAACATCCGTCTGTCGCGTCAAACTGGTCGAGGTTGTTTCTAATTTTTTGATATAAGACTGAATAAAGTGGCTAGTCTGGCTGATGGTCGTTTGGCTATTGCCCTCAATGCTAGCCTCAATGGCTGATGAACTAGATTGATAGTAGAAAGTCCCAACCAGAGCTAGGAGAATGAGAAAGACCAGAAAGATGGAAATAACCATTCTGACTAGGAGAGAAGAACGCTTCATCGACCTTCCCCCTTCTTAAACTGACGAGGCGTCACACCCGCAATCTGTTTAAAACGTTGGGTAAAGTAGTTCATATCTTCAAAACCAACCTTCTCTGCGATCTCATAAATCTTCAGATCTGTAGTTAAAAGCAAGAGCTTGGCTTGTTTGACACGTTCTCGCACCAGATAATCCTGAAAAGGCAGGCCCAACTCTTTCTTAATCAAAGAACTCAGATAAGTCGGACTAAAGCCCAAGTCACTGGCCAAAGCCTTTAAACTAAATTGGCTATCAGCCAGATGGGACTGGATTTTCTGGGCTATGTTTCCTTCAAACTTATCGGTCAATAAATCTTGTAACTGCTCTTCTTTCTCTTCCTTATCCAACTTTTGCTTGATTTTCCCCAACATCTCCTCAATATCCTGACGAGAAAAGGGTTTGAGCAGGTAGTCATCTACACCTAGTTTGACAGCAGACAAGGCATAATCAAAATCATCGTAGCCTGTCAAAAAAACTAGATGGACCTGAGGATAGGTTTCTCGAACCAGACTGGCCAACTGGATGCCATTTAGCTGAGGCATGTTGATATCGGTTAGAATGATATCTGGCACCTGCTTTTGTATCAAGTCCCAAGCCTGTCTTCCATTTTCAGCTTGACCGATGATTTCCATATCGTAGGCTGCTACATTGACCAGCTTGGTCAAGCCTTGTCTTACCAGATATTCATCTTCTACGATTAAGATAGTGTAGGTCATGCTTCTCTCCTTTGTCACTTACTAGTATCAGTATAGCAAAATTCTCCTCTAACTGCTTAGGAAAGCCCTCTTAATCAACATAATCTAGTAAATAAGCGTAGCCTTTTTCTTCCATTTGGTCTTTGGGGATAAAGCGGATAGAGAGACTATTAATACAGTAGCGCAAGCCCCCCTTGTCCTGTGGGCCGTCCGTAAAAACATGGCCAAGGTGAGAATCTCCAACTCGGCTCCGCACTTCCATGCGTGTCATATTGTAAGACTTATCTTCCTTGTAAGTGGCAACATCTGGACTAATGGGTTGGGTGAAACTAGGCCAACCACAACCAGACTCGAACTTATCCTTTGATGAAAAGAGGGGTTCGCCAGTTGCTACATCCACATAGATACCGGGTTCAAATTTATCCCAGTAGCGGTTTGAAAAAGCTCGTTCTGTTTGATTTTTCTGAGTAACTGCATACTCCTCAGGTGACAGGGTCTTTTTCAATTCTTCATCACTTGGTTTTGGATATTTGCTGGCATCTATGACGGGATAGGCCGCCTGATTAACATTGATATGGCAGTAGCCATTTGGATTTTTCTTGAGATAGTCTTGGTGGTAATCCTCTGCCACTACGAAATTCTGCAAAGCCTCCTTTTCAACTGCTAGAGGTTGGTCGTATTTCTTAGCTACCTCATCAAAGACTTGGTTGATTACCTCTAAATCCTTGTCATCTGTGTAATAAACGCCGGTACGATACTGGGTTCCCACATCATTTCCTTGTTTATTTTTGCTAGTTGGATTGATAATGCGGAAATAATGAAGCAGGATTTCCTTGAGGGAAATTTGATTGGCATCATAAGTAACATGGACGGTCTCCGCATGACCTGTTTGGTTGATCAATTCGTACTTAGTTGTTTCCCCTCTACCATTTGCATAGCCTGAAACGGCATCTGTCACTCCGGGAACGCGTGAGAAATATTCCTCCACTCCCCAGAAACAACCTCCAGCCAGATAAATTTCGTGCAAGTCTGCATCTTTACTCACTTCTGTTTTTTTCACTGTTTTTCCTCCTTGGCTAACTGCCGCTTTCTCAATTTGCGAGCTATCTGCCTGCCCTGTATTTCGCATCAATAGAAAATAGAAACCGCTTATGGCTAGGAAAAAAATTCCTGTCAAGACAAACAATTTTACTTTATCATTCATGACCTTTCTCTACCCCATTTCTTTCAATGTTTTTAAAATCATATCCTTATCCATAAAACCAGGTTGCGTTTTGACCAGCTTTCCTTCCTTGTCTATAAAGGCTTGAGTTGGGTAAGAACGGACACCATAACTTTCCAATAGTTTGCCCGACGGGTCAATTAGAACTGGGAAATTTTTATAATCCAAGCCCTTGTACCAGTTCTTGAAGTCAGCTTCTGCTTGTTCCCCCTTATGTTCCGGTGACACTACCGTCAAGACCACATAGTCATCACCAGCATCCTTAGCAATTTCATCCGTATCTGGAAGACTGGCTAGACAGATGGAACACCAAGAAGCCCAGAATTTGAGATAGACTTTCTTACCCTTGTAATCAGACAAGCGGTAGGTCTTACCATCTACTCCCATCAGTTCGAAATCAGCAACCACCTGACCATTAGTAGCAGTTTGTGAACTGACTTGTTCTGTTTTGGATTGCTCCTTCATAGTAGATTCGTCTGACATATTTTTAGCCGAACAGGCTGCCAAGCAACAGATAGAGCCTACTCCAAGGAGACATGTTTGCCATTTTTTCATTTCTTTTTCCTCTCTATTCAAATAATGTAGTCAAAATGGAAGCATTTCCCAAAAGCACCAAGATTCCCATCACGATAATGAGGAAACCACCCACTTTTTTGAGGGTTCCTAGATAAGGATGGAGCTTTCGGAAATGTTTCAAAACATAGCTGGAGGCAAGAGCTAGAACCAAAAATGGTAGTGCTAGACCCAGCGTATAGATTAACATGATACCAGCTCCCTGCCAAGCACCTGAGCCACCTGAAGCCGCTAAGGCCAAAACAGAGCCCAGAACCGGCCCTACACATGGCGTCCAAGCAAAACTAAAGGTCAATCCCAGTAAAAATGCCTGACTACAACCGTTACCCTTTTGCCCCTTTCTCTTTAATTGTAGCCTTCTTTCCTTGTAGAGCCCCTGCAAATGTAAGACTTCCATCTGGTGCAAGCCCAAGAGAATGATAACCGCACCTGTCACATACTGAAACCAAGGGGCGTACAGCAAATTGCCTAAAAAACCAGCTCCATAACCCAGCAAGATAAAGATAAAAGAAATACCCGCTATAAAGGCCAGAGTTCGCAATAAACTAACAACTGAGATTGAAAATTTGCCACTAGAAGCCTGAGAACCATCTTTGTCATCCAACAAGACCCCTGCATAGACTGGCAACAAGGGTAAGATACAAGGAGAAAAGAAGGAAAGAATTCCAGCAAGAAAAGCACTGATAAAAAAGATAATCGTATCCATTGCCTTCCTCCATTCTTTGATTTGATAGGACTATTATAGCTCCAAAAATCAAGAAAAAACAGGGACAATGATAGGGAAAAATAGGAATTTAATCAGATTATACTTCAAAAAATAAAAAGAAGAAGGGAGACAAAAGGTGAGCTATCTTATCCCCAATGAAAATCAAAGAGCAAACTAGGAAGCTAGTTGCAGGTTGCTCAAAGTAGAGCTTTGAGATTGCTGATAAGACTGACGAAGTCAGCTCAAAACATGGTTTTGAGGTTGTAAATGAAACTGACGAAGTCAGCTCAAAACATGGTTTTGAGGTTGTAAATGAAACTGACGAAGTCAGCTCAAAACATGGTTTTGAGGTTGTAAATGAAACTGACGAAGTCAGTAACCATACAATAAGGCAAGGTGAAGCTGACGTGGTTTGAAGAGATTTTCGAAGAGTATTACTGTTTCATAGCTCACATCTAGCATAACTAAAAACAGATTCTTCCATCTATCACGGAAAAATCTGTCATTGACTTACTGATTTAGAAAAAAATTCAACCACAGCTTGCGAACCTCATCTTTGCTGGTTTCTCTGTATTTTTTTAGTTCCAAGAATGCTATTTTGACTAGTATTGGTGATGGTCTTATAACAGCGCCTCAAACTCAGCGACGGTCATTCCCAGCTGCTCACTCGCAACCTCTGAAGTCAGAAGACCTTGGCGAACCATATCTAAGAAGGCAAAGAGTTTTCCACGCTCTAAACCTTGTTCAATACCTTCTTCCCTAGCAGTTTCCAAGGCATAGTCCTGTGCTAACAAGGCTTGTTCTTCACGCATACGTAGTTGACTAAACATTTTCCTGTCCTCCTCGGACCAGCTCTTGTAGTCCAGCAGTTGGTCTGCTTGGCTGATAGCTCGCTCGGGTTGCTGGGTAAAGGGTTTGTTCCCGAAAAACTCCAACCACGGTTTGCGAACGCTATCCTTGCTGGTTTCTTTGTATTTTTTTAGTTCCAAGAACGCCATCTTGACTAGATGATTTTCTTGTCCATTGTTTGTGATGGTTAAGACCTCACCTGTCGTATCTTCGCGCATACTAAAGCTATGAAAAGCCAAATCATCTGAGAAGTAATTGCTATCCACGATAGCAATAGCATAAACTGGTGCGATGTGTTTGTAACTTTGATGTGTGTCGCCTTCTTGTTGGCGAATTTTTTCGAGATTTTGATTGACCTGACTGCACAAATAAGCCCACAGGCGATTAATGAAAAAATTCTGATGATGCACCTGAATCTCAATGATTACTTGAGTTCCATTATCCAACTCCGCCAAAACGTCTATACTGGTATAGAAATCCTGCGCCGAGTACGGCAGGGAAGGCAAGACATGAATATTGCTTCCCTCCAAAATCGTCACATTTTTTGCTGGTAAATCCAGCATATCGCGGATAAATTGACAAGTGATTTCCGGATTGCTAAAGATTTTTTTAGCCACCAAGTCATTGGTTGGGCTGATACCCGGATGTCTGAGAATCATCCTTTTCCTCCTTTTATTATATCACAGTTTTAAATCTAGGTTTACTAGATTCACTGCTACTATCTATTTATTCGGAAAAAAATGGATAAATGAAATAGAAAATAAGAAACTAGGATAGAGGATAAACGCTAAATTATCAGTAAAATTTTGAGCTTATCTGTTCTCCCTGTTTATCTGATAATAAATAAGATCCGCAAGATAGCCTTTTCTCTCTACACCATTGCTAATAGTCTTTAGATAGGACATTCCAGCCTTCTCCATGACACGACCTGAAGCTGGATTGAGACTGGCATATCGAGCTCTAACTTTTTGAAAACCTACTTGAGTAAAACAGAAGTCCAAGACATCTTTCAAGGCCTCCGTCATGATACCATGACCCCAGTATTTCTTGCCTAGCACATAGCCAATTTCACAAGAAGAATCGTTCTCATCTATTGCAACGATGCTGATATCTCCTATCACCTGCTCTGGCTTTTCTTTGAGACAAATGGCCCATTTGTAATAGTTGGGATTAGTATAGGAAGCAACCCAGTTACGAATCGAATTTCGAGTCACATCGACATCAGAATGGGGATCCCAAGTAACGTAGGTTAGATTCTCAGCAGACGAAGCCCAATTTTGAAACATGGCTTCTGCATCACTTTCCACAAATCTTCTCAAAATTAAACGGTCTGTCTGTAATGTTTGTGTACCGATTGCTTTCATGATACCACCTCACTTTCTGATAGATGATTCTCTGCCCAATCTCCATTGAAACTTATTTTACTTTTGAATTTCAAGGTAATACGCTAAAAAGGTCCACTGGACCTTCCTCGCTCACTTGTTTCCATGCTCGGGGTAAAAGGACTAAACTCAGCAACAGCTAGAAAACAAGTTTTTCATCTAGTTCCTTGACGCAGTCGCTGTCTGGTTCGAAATGCGCTCTAGCAAGCTTTTTCAAACCTAGTCATCGTTGCGGGAGTGAGACGACGAAATCGAACTCTGTGAGTTACCGAACCTACCTCTCTCACTTGTTTCCATGCTCGGGGTAAAAGGACTAAACTCAGCAACAGCTAGAAAACAAGTTTTTCATCTAGTTCCTTGACGCAGTCGCTGTCTGGTTCGAAATGCGCTCTAGCAAGCTTTTTCAAACCTAGTCATCGTTGCGGGGGTGAGACTACGAAATCGAACTCTTCGAGTTACCGATTTCTGTCTCACTCCCAAAAGTCATCAAATACGGTGATTGGTAGGTGGCGTTTGTGTTGGCCTTTGTGCCACCAGTTTTCAATAGTCGCTTGAGCTTCTGGGCTGATTGTTTTGCCTTCTAGGTAGTCGTCAATCTCTTCATAAGTGACTCCGAGGGCTACTTCGTCAGCTAGGCCTGGTTTGTCTTCTTCTAGGTCTGCCGTTGGGATTTTTTCATAAAGGGCTGGGTCTGCACCAAGTTCCTTCAAGAGTTGTTTTCCTTGACGCTTATTGAGGCGATAAAGAGGGAGAATATCCGCACCACCGTCACCAAACTTGGTAAAGAAACCTGTGATATTTTCCGCAGCATGATCTGTACCAATGACCGCTCCACTATGGGCACCTGCAAGGGCATACTGAGCAATCATACGACAACGAGCCTTGATATTTCCCTTGTTGAAGTCTGAAACAGGGCTTCCTGTCGCTTCAACAGCAACTGTCATAGCGTCAGCTGATTCCTTAATATTGACGACTAAACTGACATCTGGCTGGATGAAGGCTAGGGCTTTTTGAGCATCTGCTTCATCGGCTTGCACTCCATAAGGCAGTCGGACAGCGATAAATTTGTAGCTGTCATCACCCGTTTCTGCTCGCAGTTCTTCCATGGCTAGTTGGGCCAATCGACCTGCCAAGGTCGAGTCTTGTCCCCCAGAAATCCCTAGTACAAAAGTTTTTAGGAAGGGATGTTTTTTCAGATATCTTTTTAAAAAATCAATGGAACGACGGATTTCTTCCTGGGCATCAATCACTGGTTTGACACCCAATTCTTGGATAATCGTTTCTTGCAAACTCATTCTTCTTCTCCTTCACCAAGGGCTTCCTTTCGCATCTTATCAATCAAGTCCATCTTGTCTTGCCATACATCACGCGCCAAATCCACAGGATAATGCTGCGGATTGAGCACGCGCTTGTACTCATCCCACAACTTGTCAAATTCCTTACGAGCATAGTCCTGAATCTCAGTCAAGCTAGGCAGGTTGTAAATCAATTTCCCGTCTTTGAAGATATCCACCAAGAGAGGCACGGCATCAAAATTACGAACCGTCTTCTTGATGTAGGTATAGGTCGGATGGAACATCTTGATTTCTGTCATGCTGGCAACATCTACTCCGTCATAAGTGATGTAATCACCTTCTGACTTGCCTTTTTCACGACTGGTAATGCGCCACACCTGCTTCTTACCTGGCGTAGATACTTTTTCAGCATTATTAGACAGCTTAATGGTATTGCGCATATTCCCATTTTCATCTTCGATGGCAACAATCTTGTAAACCGCACCAAGAGCTGGCTGGTCATAGGCTGTAATCAGCTTAGTTCCCACACCCCAGACATCAATCTTGGCCTTTTGCATCTTGAGGTTGAGGATAGTATTTTCATCTAGATTATTAGAAGCATAAATCTTAGCCTCTGTAAATCCAGCCTCGTCCAGTTGCTGACGGACTTTCTTAGAAATGTAGGCAATATCCCCAGAGTCAATCCGCACACCCATAAAGTTAATCTGGTCACCCAGCTCACGCGCCACCTGAATGGCCGCTGGTACACCGATACGAAGAGTGTCATAGGTATCCACAAGAAAGACGCAATTTTTATGGGTCGCAGCATAAGCCTTGAAAGCCTCATAATCATTGCCATAAACCTGCACCAAGGAATGTGCATGGGTCCCCAAAACAGGAATATTAAAGAGTTTACCAGCACGCACGTTGCTAGTTCCATTGGCGCCACCAATCACCGCTGCGCGTGTTCCCCAGATAGCCGCATCCATCTCTTGCGCCCGACGTGTTCCAAACTCCATCAAAGGCTCATCTTCGATGACCGAACGAATACGAGCTGCCTTAGTCGCCACCAAGGTCTGGTAGTTGACGATGTTCAAAAGGGCTGTTTCAACCAACTGACATTGAGCTAGAGGGCCTTCCACCTGCACAATAGGCTCATTAGCAAAGACCAAATCCCCTTCTTGGGCAGAACGAACGGTCAACTCCAACTGGAAATTGCGAAGGTAGTCCAAGAATGCCCCATGATAACCAAGCGACTCCAAATAGGCAATATCACTATCTGAAAAACGCAAGCCTTCAAGATAATTCACAATTCTTTCCAAACCTGCAAAAACCGCATAGCCGTTCTTAAAAGGCTGTTGGCGGAAATAAACCTCAAAAACTGCCTTCTTATTGTGAATCCCTTGGTCAAAGTAAACCTGCATCATATTAATCTGGTACAAGTCCGTGTGCAATGTCAAACTATCATCTGGATACATACTTTTCCTACTTCCTTAACTAGAAACTAATGAAAATTTTCAAAAACTTTCATGTGTTCCAATAAATTAGTACTATTATAACACATTTTAGCTGGATTGAGAAAAGAGTAACAAGCTATTCTCCACTCTCCAGTTCATCCATATCTTGTTCAAACTTTTTCTGAGCCCATTCTCCATAGCTTTTCAGACCAAGATTGCCAATAAAGACCCAGGGAAGGTAAATGACATAAGTAATTGCCCAAGCAGATAGGTATTTAAGGTTCAAAGGATTGTGCTGATAAATTTCTATGTTGAATTGATAATTCTGTAACATCAATAGAGTTGTAATCGCCAAGGTTAGGAAAAAACAACCTAAAATCGTAAAATGAAAACGACTATAGTAGGTTACTCCCAGATAACGAGCACGATTGAAAAAGAACAAAATCCCTACTATCAGAGTATAGACTAGAAAATTCGGATTAAAAAGAGAGGGAGCTAATACAGCCACCAAATAGCTTAGAAGCACAAGCCCAATGAAGAGGGTAAAGGATTCCGCCCCAGCTTTATTGATTAGTTGTTCTTCTCTTTCGTCTAGTAATTGATAATGAATAAATTTATTTACCATCTTCTTCCTCCCAAAATAGTTGGTCTAGGGTTTTCCCTAAACATCTGCAAATGGACTGGCAGAGCGAGAGACTGGGATTGTATTTCCCCGCCTCTATCAAACCAATAGTCTGGCGCGTCACACCAACAGCCTCTGCCAGTTGACCTTGAGTTAAATCAAGCTCCACACGAGCTAATTTTAATTTTAAATTTTTAGCCACCTGCATCCTCCTTATAATTTTAAAAAGTTGCGCCTCTTTTCAACATCATTATATCATATATCTAACTTAATGCAATATATAAATGTCATTTTGTAAAATTTTATTAACAAAAACTCTCTACCACCTAAATGATAGAGAGTTTTCTGCTTATTCAATTTTTTTCAAAACATCTACAGCATCGTAGGATTTCACATCTAATGTCTCAGCTACGATTGTATTGTCCTCAATATCGTCTAGACAGACACAATTTGTAGGATTTAACTGGTATTTATCGAAAATCCCCTCCATACTTATGTGTGAGTCTCTCTTTGTACTATACCTTCATATTCACCTTACAGATTCTTTTGGTAATAAAATCTTTGTCCTATGTAGGGATAGTCTTGTAAGGTAAAGACTTCCTTGTAGCCATGCCTTTTATAAAAATCTGGAGCTTGAAACTGGTAAGTATTGACAAAAGCAAAACGACAGTTTCGATTCTTAGCTTCACTTTCTGCTTGTTGCAATAGTTTTGAACCGGTTCCTTGCCCTCTCAGTTCCTCTGTTACAAATAAATACTCGATTTCTAGCCAATTTCCAAAAGTCTCTGCTATCAAACCTGCCAGGAGATTGCCCTTTTCATCTTCGACATAAAGATTAAGTGGCTCACTTTCAGCCTCTTCTCTTTTTGAACGGTTATAAACACGAATCAGATTCCCTATTTCTTGTGATTTATGGGATTCCTTATTTTCCAATCTAAAGTACATCTAAACCTCCTCAAACCCTGTTACAGATTGATTATAGTCTTATTTCAATAGACTGTCAAACTAGCAAAAACTCACCAACCTGAGTTGATGAGTCCCTAATCTATTTTCTAAATTTCCACTGGCTATAAATCCCAAAACCTATAATCCAGATAGCTGATCCGATTGCTCCGACAAATGTAGACTCTTGTAAAAAGAGGGTTACAAAGACAAAGGCAAAGAAGAGCATGGTTAACGGATTTAGGAAACGATAATGGGGCATGAGATAGCCATCCGCCATAAAGTCTGGTGACTTGCGGTATTTAAGGTGAGCCACCATGATTAAGATATAAATGGCGATATAGACACCTGATGATGATGCTGTAATCAAGGCAAAGGCATCGGAAACACCTGGCAAGATATTGATAAAGGCTGCTAAGGCAATCAAGATTGCTGAAGCGATGATAGCATTTTGTGGCACGTTATGACGAGAAAGAGTATCTGCCTTAATAGCCTTTAAGAATGGATTTGGCGAATCATGGGCAATCTGGTACAAATGACGCCCTGTTGAATAAAGGGTTGAGTTAAGAGCAGATGCTGCTGACGTCAAAACGACGAAATTAATCAAGGCTGCCGCCCACTTGATACCGGCCAATTCAAACACCGTAACAAAGGGAGAATCAGCAGAAGCAAGTTCACGCCAAGGAATGATAGCCATGATGGCTAAGAGGGCACCACCGTAGAAAAAGGCGATACGCAAAGGAATTTCCTTAACAGCTTTTGGCAAGACCTGACGTGGATTTTTAGTTTCAGAAGTTGTGACCCCGATAAACTCAATCATGAGGTAGGCAAAGAAAACCATCTGGAAGGCCATGACAAAGTTCACTCCACCATTTGGGAAGAGGGAGAAATTGTCGGCGATATTAGCCAAACTTGCTACTCCATGGGGTGTCTTAAAGCCTGTCAAGACCATAAAGACTCCTGTGGCAATCATAGCTAAAATAGCCACAATCTTGACCATCGCAAACCAAAACTCAACTTCCCCAAAGAGCTTCACCGCAATCAGATTGACCAAGGCTAGAATGGTTAAAAATCCAATCTCAATCATCCAACTTGGCCAGCTAGGGAACCAGAACTGAACATAGTGAGAGATAGCAGTGATTTCCGCCATACCGATAAAGACAACAGATAGCCAGTAAGACCAAACCGAGAAATAACCCCAGCCCTTACCCAAATGGCGCGTAATAAAGTTGATAAAGGTATGTTGCTCAGGGTCTTGGTAGAGCATTTCCCCAACCGCACGCATCATGAGGAACATGAAAGCTCCCGTAATCATATAAATCAGTACAATGGAAGGACCTGTTAGGCTAATAGAGCGACCTGCTCCTAAAAAGAGGCCTGTTCCGATTGTTCCTGCAATGGCCATAACCTGCACGTGACGATTAGTCAGACCACGCTGCATCTTATTTTTTTTCTTCTTTGAACTCATAACGTCTCCAATTCAATTTAATATGGAAAAAGGAGTGAGTGAAGCGCACAGCCTCCCCACTCCTTTTTCTGTTTTTAGGCTGTTTTTTCAACCTTCAAGATTTTTACATCATAGCTACCAACAGGTGTTTCAATGGTTGCTGTGTCACCTGTTTTCTTGCCAATAAGGCTTGTCCAATTGGGCTTTCATTTGAAACCTTTCCTGCAAAGGCATCTGCACCAGCTGAACCTACAATAATATATACTTCTTCCTCGTCCTCACCAATTTCTTGAATAGTGACTGTTTTACCAATCGCTACCTCGTCTTGGGCAACTGAGTCGCTATTAACGATTTCAGCATAGCGGATTTTTGTTTCCAAGCTAGAAATTTGTCCTTCAACAAAGGCTTGTTCATCCTTAGCTGCTTCGTACTCACTGTTTTCAGAAAGGTCACCGTAGGAACGAGCAATCTTAATGCGTTCTACCACTTCTGGTCGGCGGACCAATTTCAATTCTTCTAATTCTTTTTCAAGTTTTTCCTTTTCCGCTAGGGTCATAGGATATGTTTTTTCTGCCATTTTTCTCAACTTTCTTTCGATAGTATTGAATCTCTATCTGAGATTCTCATGTTTGTAGTCTTAGTTTGAACTACTATTTTGAGTAAGCTTGCTATTGACGTGCTCAGCTACATTCCGATCATGTTCTTCCTGAGTAACTGCGTAATAGACTTTACCATCTGTAACATTGGCTACAAAGTAGAGGTTCTCACTCTTTGTTTGGTTGATACTTGCTTCAATCGCATCCTGACTTGGACTATCTACTGGACCAGGCATCAAACCAGGTTTTGTATAAACATTGTATGGTGAATTAATTGATGTATCAATTCCAGCATCGTCTGCTAGGCTAATATTTTGGCCAAGTTTCCCTTGGGCATACAAGATTGCAATATTGCTTTGAAGTGGCATACCAAGATTCAAACGATTGTAGAAGACACCTGCAATCAACTTACGATCTTCAGTCTTAGCTCCTTCTTTTTCAACAAGTGAGGCAATTGTTAGCAATTCATTAACTGTTAAGTTTTTAGACTTGATTGCACTATAGTGCGGAGTCAAGGTCTTATCCATAGCTGCCAGCATCTCATCAATCAAACTTTCAATAGTTGTGCTTTCCTTGATAGAGTAGGTCGCTGGGAAAAGATAACCTTCCAAACGGTAACGAGCTCCACTTTCTTTCGTTGGCAAGCTTTCAAGTAGGTTTGGATATTTAGCAACTTCTTGACTGATAAAGTTGTCATCTTGCACCTTAGCCAAGAAGGCTTCCGCTGTCAAAGGTTCTTTAAATTCACCTTGTAATTGGCCTACAGCTTGGGCGATTTGATCAATGGTATATCCTTCTGGAATGGTTAAATCTGCAAGTGATGGTTCTTGAGGTTCAGGAGTACCACCTTTTTGGAGTTCTTTGATGATATCCTCTGTACTCATGCTCTTTTGCAAATTGTAATATCCAGACTTCAAATCTGAATGATTCTTATATTTAGCATAAAAAGCAAAAATCACTCCGTGTTTAATCACACCAGAATGTTCAAGTGCTGATCCAATCTCTTGGACATTGGATCCTTCTGGGATTTGAACCGTTACATATTCCTTAGAATTTGCATCAACTGGTAATAAAGATGATTGAACATACTGGTAACCAAAGTAACCACCTGCTGAAATCAAGGCAAGGAAAATCAATAGAGAAATGAAGAAAGCTTTCAAATGTGATTTTTTCTTCTTAACAGGTTTAACTGTCTCACGACGACTACGACGTGGAGTTTCAGAAATCACGTCAACAGCTTCCGCTTCGACGACCGGTTCATGTCTTGGCGCTTCTGCTTGTGTCTCTTTTGGTTCTTCAGTTTTATAAGAAACAGCTACTCTTGTTGGAGTTGTGTTCAAATCTCTTTCGACCTTTTGTGGACGATTGACATCTGGTCCTGGAACCGGTCTTGATGGACTTGCTTCAGCTGGTGTAGCTGGAACATCTTGACTAGGGTGACTAGGAACGATTGGAGCTTCCTCTCTTAGTTCCTCCGCCGGTGATGCAGGCACATCTTCACTAGGATGCTGTGGAACACGTGGTGCATTCTCCATAATTTTTTCAACAGCTGATAGGGATGCATTCATCACTTCTTCATCAGCAATTTTTGTGTCAGGGACAGACAAAGCTGATTTTTTTTCATCAAGTTCAGCGGCCTCTTGACGAATCCCTTCATATTGTTTTACTTTTTCTAAATCACGTAAAATTTGCTCTTTAAAGCTTAATTTTTCGTCTTCTCTTGGCTTTTCACTCAAAAGTTTATCCTCCTCGTTGACAATCCATAATATTATATCTTAAAAACGAAAGAAAAGCAACCTAGCATGCTTTTCTGGCTTATTTTTTATACTCAATGAAAATCAAAGAGCAAACTAGGAAGCTAGCCGCAAGCTGTACTTGAGTACGGTAAGGCGACGCTGACGTGGTTTGAATTTGATTTTCGAAGAGTATTAGCTTCCCAGACCATATCATACCAAGTTTCCCCTGCAAAGGTTGACTGAGACTGGCCTTCATTGACAAATCCATGCCTTTCGTAGTAGGCGATGAGATAGTCATGACAGGTTAGATTAATGCCTTCTCTTTCGTGTTCAAGCGCCAACTCTTTCAAGGCTGTTAGTAATTTTTGACCAAGTCCAAGGCCCTGTGCTTCTTTGGCAATTGAAAGACAGGTTACAGAGATATAGCCACCAGGCTCATGACTATGGTCTTCTATCTCCTCTGTAAAGGACTGATCTTGCAGATGGCGGTGTGGTCCAACTGGTCCTTCTATATACCCCATGATTCTGCCTTCTTTTTCTGCAACCAGAAACGAGGTCTGAATTTCTCGCAAATGCGCCTCAAAAATAGAGCGAGGAATAGCCTCTTCAGCAGAGAAATTCTCTAGTTCAATCTCAACGATACGATCTAAATCTTCTAATCTTGCTTTCCTAATTTTCATTGTGCCTCCAGATAAAAGGGATTAAACCAAATCATACTAAAACCCTGGCTAGTTACATAAAGAGAAGTTTCTTCATCAATAAAACCGTTCATTTCAAAATAGGAAAGTAGCTCAGAAGGACTCTCCAAACGAAACCCTTTGTAATCCAGTTCAACTGCCACCTCTTTCAAGGCTGCAAGAAGAAGTGTTCCCAAGCCCTGTCTCTGATGGTCAGCCTCGATAACTAAAGAATGTATTTTTAGACATTGCGGATTGTCTGACTGGGGACTTGATAGAATATAGCCTAAAAGTTTATTTTCATCCCTAGCTAGAAGAAAGGTATCCGCACACTTACGGATACTTTCTTCTAAGATATGGGAAGATTGCTGCTTTTCAGCTGGAAAAGACGAGGCCTGAAGTGCCACTACCTCAGCCAAATCAGACTTGCTTGCCTGAAGGATTTTAATTGGAATTTCCATGGGAGCATCCTATTGAACATTACTTGTCAAGTTAGACAAGAGACGCTCGAATGAATATTCATAGGTTTGGATGTCTCCTGCTCCCATAAAGACATAGACAGCATTGTCATGGTCTAGGAGTGGAGAAACATTTTCAACAGTGATAACTTGGTGTTTCTTATTGATTTTATTGGCTAGGTCTTCTACCTTAACATCACCATGGTCTACTTCACGAGCAGATCCATAAATTTGCGCTAGGTAAACTGCATCCGCTTGGTTCAAAGCATGGGCAAATTCGTCCAACAGGGCAATAGTTCTTGTAAAAGTATGCGGTTGGAAGATTGCTACGATCTCTTTGCTTGGGTATTTCTGACGAGCCGCATCCAAGGTTGCAATGATTTCTGTTGGATGGTGGGCAAAATCATCGATAATCACCGTGTCATTGACAATTTTCTCAGTGAAACGACGCTTAACACCGGCAAATGTTTTCAAGTGTTCACGCACCAAGTTCAAATCAAATCCTGCTGTGTAAAGAAGACCAATAACGGCTGTCGCATTCATAATATTGTGACGACCAAAGGTTGGGATATGGAATTGTCCCAATTCTTGACCACGGAAATGAACTGTGAAGGTTGAACCAGTTGTTGAACGAAGAAGTTCGCTAGCTACAAAGTCATTACCTTCTGCTTCAAAACCATAATAATAAATTGGTGCATCAGATGTAATCTTACGCAATTCAGCATCTTCACCATAGACAAAGAGACCCTTAGTAATTTGTTTAGCATAATCGTTAAAGGCATTGAAAACATCCTCTAGACTTGTGAAATAGTCTGGATGGTCAAAGTCAATGTTGGTAATAATAGAATATTCTGGGTGATAAGGCATGAAGTGACGCTCATATTCGTCAGATTCAAAGACAAAATATTTGGCATTGGCTGAACCACGACCGGTCCCATCTCCGATTAAGAAGCTAGTATCTGTAATGTGAGACAAGACATGAGATAACATACCTGTCGTTGAAGTTTTTCCATGCGCTCCAGCAACTCCCATGCTAACAAAGTCGCGCATAAAGCTACCTAGGAACTCATGGTAGCGTTTGTAGCTAATGCCATTTTGGTCCGCATAAGCAATTTCGACGTTGTTATCTGGACGAAAGGCATTTCCAGCGATAATTTCCATATCACCGTCTAGATTCTTTTCATCAAAAGGAAGAATAGTAATCCCTGCCTGCTCAAGACCACGTTGAGTAAAGTAGTACTTTTCAACATCTGATCCCTGTACCTTATGCCCCATTTGGTGCAACATCAAGGCCAAGGCACTCATACCTGATCCCTTAATTCCGATAAAATGATATGTCTTTGACATGTTTTCTCCCCTATTCCGTAATTCTTGTCAGATTCAACTCTTGGGCCACCTGACGTTCTTGTTCTTTTTGTTGATTCTTTTTATTGTAGATTTGGCTCTTCTTCAGAAAATCATAGTTGTTTTTCTTTGGGCCTGAAGTTTCTTTTGGCTCAGCTTGAGTCGAAATATTGCTCACTTCTTCCGCCAAGATGTAATGAGACTGGGTCAATTTTTGACTATATTTAACAAATTCACCAGGATTTTCCTTTTGGAAAGGCGCGGTAGGTTGATTCCCCTGTCTATCCAAACGTTGCTGAGAAGGGCGTCTTGTAGGAGTAATATCCTTAGTCAGATAACTTGCTGAGCGTTTCTTTTTCAAATCCGCACGCGCTTCTTCACGCGCCACCTCCGCATAGCTCTTTCCTTCTTTTTTAACTCCTAAACCAGCCTTCTTAGGTTTCTCTACTGGCTTTTCAATCGGTTTTGCTGGTTTTTCTTCAGTAATAGGGGCCCACTCCAGATAATTCTTATCACGGTATTCTCCCTTGATATTACTGATAAAGTCAGATTCATCATAGAGGTCCATAACCGGCATCTCAGTCAACATGATCTCATCATCTGACACCAATGGAAATCGTTCTTCTCTCATTTTCTATTTCCTTTCAACACTTCATTATAGCGTATTGTCTTGATTTTTCAAGTGCTGGCTTCAGAAATTCCCAAAATTTCTCTAATTTCTGCTAGGCTGAGACTGCCACGTGACTCTGTTCCATCCAATACTTGTGACACCAGATGTTTCTTTTGTTCTTGGAGTTCCTGAATTTTTTCTTCAATGGTTCCCCTGGTCACTAAGCGATAAACCTCAACCGTTTCTTCCTGACCCATCCGATGGGCACGGCCAATAGCTTGCGCTTCCACCGCAGGATTCCACCAAAGGTCAACTAAAATAACCGTATCAGCACCTGTCAGATTCAGACCGACACCACCAGCCTTGAGGGAAATCAGAAAGGCATCTCTTTCCCCTTGGTTAAAGGCCTTGGTCATGTCTTGTCTTTCCTTGGCTGGGGTCGAACCGGTAATTTTAAAGGAAGTCAAGCCCAAGTCTGGCAGTTCTTGTTCAATTTTTTCCAACATTCCCTTGAACTGCGAGAAAATCAAGACACGGTGTCCACCGTCTGCCACCTGGACCAGCAGGTCTCGGAGACTATCCAGTTTGCCACTGGCTCCCTGATAATCTTCCATAAAGAGGCCAGGAGTGTCACAGATTTGACGCAAGCGCATCAAACCAGATAAAATTTCCACACGACTTCGCTGAAATTCCTGATCTGACACTTGAGCCAGACGGTCTCGCATCTGTTGCAACTGGGCTAGGTAAATAGCCTTTTGCTGGTCTTCCAGTTCATTCTTATAAACCACTTCAATCAAGTCTGGCAATTCAGTCAGAACTTCTTCTTTCTTTCGCCTCATAACAAAAGGCTTAATAAACTGAGCCACGCGCTCAGCTGGTAATTTCATAAATTCTTTCTTGCTTGGCAAAAGTCCTGGCATGACGATTTGGAAAATAGACCACAGCTCACCTAGATGGTTTTCAATAGGAGTCCCTGACAAGGCAAAGACCGACGGCACCACAAATTGTCTCAAGGTCTGAGCGATCTTAGTCTGGGCATTTTTCATGACCTGAGCCTCATCTAAGAAAAGGAAGTCAAAGGTCATCCCCTGATAAAGATCACTGTCCTGACGGAAGGTAGCATAGCTCGTCACATAGATTTGATGGCTCTCAGCAAGAATCTCTTCACGACTAGCTTTCAAGCCATGAACAACAGCTACATCCAACTGTGGGGCAAATTTCTGAAACTCATCTGCCCAGTTGTAAATCAAACCTGACGGTGCTAAAATCAAAATCCGACTTTCTTTTGTCACTTGACTGGTCAAAAAAGCAATGGTCTGCAGGGTTTTACCAAGTCCCATATCATCAGCCAAAATCCCACCAAAACCATAATGATGGAGCATTTGCAGCCAACCGATTCCCTTCTCCTGATAATCTCGTAAATCAGCCTTAACCTGAGTTGCCTGTCGAGGGAAGTCCTCTGGATGCGTCAAATCATGAGCCAGATTCTGGAATTCTTGTGAAAAAGAAACACGATCTCGTCCTTCAAAGAGATGAGCTAAACTGTAGGCCAAGGATTTCCGAGTCTGCAAGGAGCCATCTTTTAATTCAAATTGCCCCAGTTCCTGTAGGTTTTGGCGAATTTTCTTGGTTTCTTCATCGAAAAAGTAGACTTGATTAGACGAATCAATATAAAAATCTCGATTATCAACCAAGGCCTGCATGGCTTGGTCAATTTTCTCTTGGGCAATATCTTGAAAATCAAATTGGATTTCCAAGAGACCTCCCTTGGAAGCAATCTGCACTTGGGGACTCACTAGGTTATAGAGTTCTTCTAACTTGTCTGATAGGTCAACATTCCCGAGTTTTTCAAAGCCTGGAATGATTTCATGGAAGAAATGATAAACAGACTCGGCTTTTAAGGCCTGACGCAAAGATTGAAAGTCTGCTTCAAATCCAGCTGCCAAACAGACTTGGAAAATTCTTTCTTCTAAATCAGCATCACTTGAAAATGGTAATTCTTCTAGCTCTTGTCGGCTAGATACCTGCTTAGCTCCATAATCAAACTGAATTTCTAAACGAATCCGATTATCCTCTTCCCTGTCAAAGTAAAAAGAAGGCGTAAAGGTTTTGATTTGTAAACGTTCTGGAGCTGAAACTGTCCCCATCTGACTAAAAAGAGTTAAACAAGAAGCCAATTTATCTCGGTCACTACTATCAAATTGCAGGTATTTCTTTCCATGTCGATCTAAAGGCAGCGCTTTGATTTCCTTGAGAAGGCGCATCTGCTGGTCTGTTAGAAAATAAACCTGACCTTTATGGAAAAGCACAGCTCCCTGATAAAAGTCATTGACTCTTGGACTCTCACTGATTTCCATTTCAAAATAATCCGAGTATGCTGTTACTGTAAAGGCAAATAGATTGGCATCAGCATGCATATCCTGAAAAAGCAGAGTCTGGTAGCTATCCACTTGATGGTCAAATTGAAAATGGGGCAAGGTCATCAGTAAATTCACACCCTGCTCAAAAAAGGTCAGAGGGAAAAAGAGATGCCGACCTTGGTTTTGGAAAAAGAGGTCTGGTGCCAATCCTTCCTCCATTAGTCCCCGCAAGAAAGTCAGAAGTTCTTGGCTGGCTTCATCAAAGGCTTCCCAAGATAGAGACTCCTCATAAGTTTTACCAATCATATAAGGTTTTCTCTTCTCGACGACTCTTAAAAAAAGCGGAATATCCCGAATGACGTAGTATTTTTGGCTATTGATTTGCCCGATTCTCATAGTCCACAAGATATGATTGGTTCCTGCTTCGACCTGACCCACAGCCGACAACTCATAGGCTCGGTCTGATTTTGGAGATAAGATTCGTTCCAAAAATTTTCCACCCAAGGTCACCTTGGTTTCAACAGCCTCTTTTTCCTCATGACCTTCTTCCAGACTTTGCAAGATTTCCTGACCACGCTCATCATTTTTTAGAAAATGCTCCAACGCTGCCAAATGCACACAGTAGCCCCTCTTTTGGAAAAAATCGCAAGCACAAAAAACCAAATCATCCTCTAAACTATAGCGCAGTTCTTCTTCTGCAACGCGAGCGTAGAGCCGATTGTTTTTTTCCTTTATAATGTCAACCTTACCAGTTTCATAAAGGGCAACGCCTTCGATACGGACTTTCCCGGGAATCAATTTAGCCATATTTTTACCTTTACCTTATCTTTTTATTATACCATATTTTCGCCCGTGAAAATAGCCTCCCAGGAAGACTTTTCTCCTAGAAGGCTTGATTTTTAAAGTCGTAACTTCTCAAAGTAACTTCCATCTCTCTCCCAAAAGTGGAAGTTAGTCTAAGACGGATTTCCACTGATTTCACGCATTTTTCTCATACTAAAAGCTAGGTTGTGGGAAACTGGAAGTTAGTTTTAGAAGTTACCCTCTATACTATACCGGCGGCCGGGGTCGAACCGGCACGTCCTCGCGGACACTGGATTTTGAGTTCTAACTCAATGTTTTTATATCAATTAAAATAGCATGAAATCAACAATTTTACTATTTAAAAATATCTGATTTTAGCTGAATTTACCAATTATGGTATTTTTGTGGAAATTACTATATAATTCATTCATATTTTTATTAAGTACTTTCAGAACTTTATATAAAATTTTTTCAAAACCAATAACAATTTATTAAAAACGCCATTATGAATTTTACTTTCATCAATTTGGCTTAAATTCACATTTTTAATTATTAAACAATCCTTCCAGCATTCCGGAAAACCAATTTTAGTTTTTTCTATGATACTGCTAGTCATAAATTTTCTTTCAATTTCGTTAATAAAGGTATCCCACTCATCATGAATGCTTGAATTATGACAAATAAGAATTTGTTTTATTGCCAGCATATAGGCAAATAAGTCTTTATTATCTCCTTGTTTCTTCCCATACATTTTCATCTTCCGCAAAACTGGTGTATAGAATCTTGGAACACCCACATTAAAGTTACGTGCATATAATCTGCCATAATGTGCACAAACATTCCTAATAAACCATGTGGCAGAAATCCAACTTTTACTTGCAGATATAATATGGTCCTGCATGTTAGCATCATTTTTATAATAATCATTACTAAGAAACAACTCTTCAACCTATAAACTATAAAATTTATCATTCAACTGCTCAATTATTTTAGTTGTTTCTCCAAAAGTCAGCTCAGGTACAACAACCCAAAAAGGAAACTTGCAATCTTTATTACTCACATGGTGACTTATTGGAAGAGATTTAGCTTTTAATTCAAATAATCTCATTCCAATTCTTTCAATAAATTCCTGATAATCATTTTCATTTTTATAAATTGATTTATCTAAATAGCACTCGCCTTTTTGTAAATTCCCTTCATAATTGCTACATAAAGTATGGATAATAGAAGATTTGATTAACAATTCTATTTTACCAGTAAATTTCATCAAATTTTCTCTCAAAAATGAATTGAATTCATAAAGTTCAATACAATCTTGAAAAGAAAAAGTAGTATCTTCTCGTTTCGGTAAACACTTTCTGTATATTGAAAAATCATAATAATTTGTCTGAAAAAGGAACTGTTTAGCGAAAGCCTCATCAGACTCATTAATTATTACTTTAGCACCTGTTTTCTTTACTGGTCTAGCAAGCTTCTTCTTCAACTTATCAAATTCAAGAAATTCTTTCATTGAAGAGTTTTTATCAGGGGCTAGTGCATAATATTTGACAGAAATATTTTTTACCTTAATATTTTCATCAGTTGTATTCATCATTCACCCTAAAAAAAAGCCTCACAAAACTATTTGATTGATTAATCAAAGGGAGCCTTGGGAGTTCTTGTACAATTATTATATCCTAATTCCAATTTTTTGTAAACCCCCTTTCCATACCACCAAATGTAGTAGCTCCAATCTTTTTTAACCAAAAAATTCCATATATGGTGCTATTTTTAGACGCAAGAACACAAGATATAGATAGAGACCTCTAAGGTCTCTATCTATTGTGTTTTATAAGTGAAAATATTTTTTAAAGATATTTAAAAAATAATAAAAACGATTTTTAAAGTTTGGCAAAAGTCGTTACAATCCGCTGACAAACTTCTTGTAGCAGAGACTTAGGCATAGCTACATTGAGACGGGCATGGAGACTTCCTTCCTCCCCAAAATCCAAACCACGGTTAAGGATAACCTTGGCTTCATTTCTCAACAGCTCTTGCAATGTTTCATCAGTCAGGTCATAGGCTGAAAAATCAAGCCAAATCAAGTAGGTTCCTTGTGGTTTCATGACCTTGATTTTAGTCTCTTTTCCAAATAAATCTACCACATAATTAATATGGTCTTCAAAGACTTGCTTGAGTTCCTCTAGCCAATCCTTCCCATAGCGATAGGCAGCTTCTGTCGCCAAATAACCCAAGCCTGAAATTTCATGCTGATTATTGGCCAACTGACGTTTCTGGTATGCCAGTCTCAACTTAGGATTTTCAATGACTGCATAGGAATTTTTTGTCCCAGCAATGTTAAAGGTTTTAGTGGCACTACTCAAGACAATCGCAAATTCTTTAAAGTCAGGATTGATGGTATTAAAGGAATGATGCTTGTGACCAAAGAGGGCCAAATCTTGGTGAATCTCATCTGAAACCAAGAAAACACCATGTTTTTGGCAGAGTTGGCCAATCTTCTCCAACACTTCCTTTTCCCAAACACGTCCACCAGGATTGTGAGGGTTGCAAAGAATATAGAGTTTGACATCCTCTTCTACCAAATCTTTTTCAAGTTGGTCAAAGTCAATCTCAAACAGACCATCCTTTTCCACCAAAGAATTGGTAATCAATCTGCGGTTGTTCAACTTGACACTGCGGGCAAAGGGTGGGTAGACAGGCGTGTTAATCAGAACCGCTTCGCCTTCTTTTGTGAAAGCTTGAATAGCTGTTGAGATGGCTGGTACCACACCCTCGATAAAGACAAGAGCCTCTTTGTCAAAGTGGTAACCATGTTGTGTGGCTTCCCACTTTTGAACTTCCTTAATTAACTCTTCACTGGCATAGGTATAGCCATAAACCAGTTGATCTGCGTAAGTTTGCACAGCTTGACGGATTTCAGGCAAGACTACAAAGTCCATATCCGCTATCCAAGCTGGTAAGACTTCACTATCCGTTTCTGCTTCTTTCCATTTATAGGTATGGTGCCCTAAACGATTGGGCAGGCTTGTAAAATCATATTTTCCCATCTCTGTCTTATCCTTCCAAGGCTTGGCGCAAATCTGTAATCAAATCTCTAGCATCCTCAATCCCAATCGACAAGCGCAAGAGATCATCTGTCAAACCATAAGAATGGCGCACTTCTGCTGGAATATCAGCGTGAGTTTGCGTCGTTGGATAAGTAATGAGACTTTCTACCCCACCCAAACTTTCCGCAAAAGAGAAGACCTTGAGACTGTTTAAAATGTGAGGAATGCGTGTTTCATCGGCTACTTTAAAGGAAATCATGCCCCCACGACCAGTGTAGAGAACTTCCTTAACTGCTGGAGAATCCTTCAAAAAGGCAACCACTTCTTGGGCGTTAGCTGTTGAGCGCTCCATACGAAGAGACAAGGTCTTGAGACCACGAATCAATTGATAACTGTCAAATGGAGACAAGACTGCTCCTGTCGTATTGAGATTGTAGAAAAGCTTCTCGTATAGTTCTAAACTATTGGTTACAACCACACCAGCCAAGACATCATTGTGGCCTGCTAGATACTTGGTTGCTGAATGAAGAACCATATCTGCTCCATCTTCAATCGGACGTTGATAGATTGGGCTGTAGAAGGTGTTGTCCACCACCACTTTGGCACCCTTAGCATGAGCCAATTTTGCCAGTTTTTCGATATCAAATTCCAACATCAAAGGATTGGTTGGCGTTTCGATATAGAGAACGTCAACATCCTTTTCTAACTCGGCAATCAATTCTTCTTCTGTATTGGCATAGGTAAAATGGAAACGGCCTTCCTGCTCCACTTGATTAAACCAGCGGAAAGAACCTCCATAAAGGTCACGGACAGCCAAAACCTTACTTCCTACTGGAAAGACGCTAAAGGCTAGTACAATAGCTGACATCCCTGAGCTAGTAGCTAGAGCATAGTCTGCTGACTCAATAGCCGCCAAGACTTCTTCAGCCTTAGTGCGAGTTGGGTTTTTGGTGCGTGTATAGTCAAACCCAGTAGATCGACCAAACTCTGGATGCTGATAGGTCGTTGAAAAATGAAGCGGAGTCACCAAGGCTCCTGTAGCTTCATCTGACTTAATACCCGCCTGGGCCAAAATTGTGTTAATGTGTAATTCCTTGCTCATACAATTCCTCCAAATCTATAGTAACTATTGTACCACTTATTTTCATCAACTCATTTTCTTCTTTTCAAGAGCTAGTTATAGTTTCAAACTATAGACTTATACTCTTCGAAAATCAAATTCAAACCACGTCAGCGTCGCCTTACCGTACTCAAGTACAGCTTGCGGCTAGCTTCCTAGTTTGCTCTTTGATTTTCATTGAGTATTAGCTAGTAAAGCTAAAAAGAATCCAGAAAAGCTTCCAGATTCTTTTGTGTAGATGATTGCTAGTGCTTACTTTGACCTAAAGAAATCCTGTTGAACCAAATAGTCATAATGGTCTTTGTTAAATTGATACTGACCCACATGCTGACTAACCTGACCGACATCCACGGAAAAAATGTAGTTTTCATTTTGATAGTGCCAGTTCAGCCTAACTGTATTCAAGACTGTCTTATAAGTAAAATCTTGAACTTGATTCCAAGGCATCTCTACGACGTGATTAGAACGATTTTCAGTCACATCACTGATATCCATCAAGTAGATCCCCTTGGGTGTAAATGCCAGAATCTTAGGCTTCACACTCGACTGAACATAGTAGGAACCACCTATAATGAAAAAATCAATAAAGGATTTCAACCATGTCTTTTTCTTAAAAGCCATCAGAAAATTTTTTTGCCCTTCAATGTGACAAGTTGAAAGAAATGATGCAATCTGTTTTTCTGTCGCAAATTCCATAATAGCGCCCATGATGTTACCTCCATAACGATTAGTAAATAGGCAGATAAGGACTCTTCACATAGAAGAAGAACTTATCATTAGTTGCATTTTATCTTACTTTTTCAGTAGACAGCATCCCTCCTATAACATCATCCTAGCATGTGCATACTTCCGTTAACATTGGAAGAGGATTAAAAAAATAGCTTCTCACAACTTTTATCATATTCATTATATCATAAATCTAACAAACAATTTAAAAAATGTAAACACTTTTCTTCCAACTTCGCTATCATTCTATTAAAAAACGACAGTTTCTTTTGAAACCATCGTTTTTCTTGAAAAATCCTTATTTGACATGTTTTGCCAACTCTTCTTGGGCTTTTTTATTAGATTCTTCTTTTTCTTTCATCCATTTTTCTTTGGCTTTTTCATATTCGTCTTTTGTGACTGCCTTATCTTGTAATTTGAGGTATTTATATGATTCGACCCCTTTATTACCAGCCAATGAATAAGGTGATGAGAAAGGAACAGTTTTTCTCAATGTTGGTGTTCCACCCAGTGAAAGATTTGGAATCGCTAGAGAACTATCCACCAACCACGCTTGAGCATCAGCATACTTATCGTAACGTTTAGACAAATCTTGTTCTTTACCAGCTTCTTCAACCATCTTAGTATAAGTATCAATACCAGCTGCTTTCGTCTTATCATTTGGTTGACCAGGTTCAATTCCTAGATTTTGGAGAGAACCACCGCTTGATAAGCTAAGTGTATCAAGATAGCTAGAAGGATCTAGATAGTCTGCACTCCAACCACCATTATAGAGGTCATAGTCTTTTTGCGCAGCTGTCTCAGCTCTATAACCAATGCTTTCCATTTCATCAGGGCCTAACATTTGGATGTCAATAACTACATTATCAGCCCCCAAGACAGATTCGATAGACTGTTTGAATGAACTAGCTTCTTGGACACCTCTTTTAACAGTTTGGTCAACTGGCATATCCAAGTGGATTGGGAATTGAACCCCTTTAGCTTCCAATTCTTTTTTAGCTTTTCCAAAGGCTTCTTTGGCTTTGTCAACATTGTAATACGGATCCTGAGCATCATCAAATTTCATATCTTGCCATTCTTTACCATAATTGACAACTTTTGAAGCTACCATTTCACCAAAGTTCTTACCATCAGCTGAGACAAAGGTTGGTGGAACCAAAAGGTTTCTGAGAATCTTCGTTGCCCCATCTTCACCCTGAGATTGAGCTCCATAGGCTGTACGATCATAGGCAAAATTAATAGCTTGACGGAAGCTCTTATTTAGAACAGCTTCCTGAGTTGATTTTTTCTCAGCATCGCTTATTTTTGAAGTGTATTTATAAGATTTTCTGTCTAGGTTAAAATTGTAATAGTAAGAAGTCGCATCTTGCATACTGTAGATGATATTATCTTTGTATTTTTCTTTAATAGCTTCAAAACTTGAATTATTTGGGAAGAGCCTAGCATAACTATACCCTCCCTCAGTAAAGTTGCGAGCAAGGGAATCTTGATCACTACCATCAAAATAAGTCAACTTCACATCATCTACAAAGACATTTTTTGCATCCCAGTAGTTTGGATTCTTTTTATATTCCATAACAGATTTTGAAGTGAAAGCCTTGAATAAGAATGGTCCGTTGTACAAGATATCTGCAGGATCAATTTTACCAAAATCATCTCCTTTTGAATTCAAAAATTCCTCGTTAACTGGGAAGAGAATACTTGAAGTTGTTTTTGAATTCCAGTAAGGTTCTGGTTGGTTCAAGGTATATTGAACGGTTTGGTCATCAAGAGCCTTAACACCGACAGTTGAAAAGTCGCTTGTTTTACCGTTAATGTAATCATCCAAACCTGCGACGGATTCTTGCACTAAGTACAAGGCTTCTGATTTTTTATCAGCCGCATATTTCAAACCAGTGACAAAATCTTGGGCAGTAACAGGAGCATATTCATCTCCATCTGCAGTATACCATTTAGCATCTTTCCGCAGTTTGTAGGTATAGGTCAAACCATCCTGAGAAACAGTCCAATCTTCTGCCAAGGATGGCACATAGTTCCCATACTGATCATTTTCCATGAGACCATCTACAAAGTTTGTAACAACGTCAAGTACAGTCGCACGATTTTCTTTAAGATAGTTTAAGCTAGTTGGATCAGAAGCGTAAATATAACTATACGTTTTAGCTGCACTAGAAGAATTACTGCAGGCACTTAGTAGAAAACCTGCACTTAAAACGACACCTGCAAGTGTCAGATACTTGGATTTAGACTTTTTCATCTCCAAAACCTCCTGATTTAAATATTTGTCTTATTATACAACTCGAGTTTTATTTAGTCAATAGATTTTTTAAAAAAATTAATCATTACATCTACAAACTATAGAAATTATTCTACAAATTAATAAAAAAGAGAATAATCCAAGCATTTTATGATAGAAATGTTCAAATTATCCCTTTTATTTATAAATATTTTTTAAGTTAACTTTAATTTGATTCGTAAGCGATCTGCTTGAGCTTTTCCAATCACCTTATCCAACAAACGGGTACGGAGACTCATAACTCCATAAACACCTCCACCCATGGCACCGACAAGGGCTACATAAAGGAAGCTCCACAAACGTCCACTTGGTTGGAAAACGAATCCTAAAATCCACTGGATGGCACCGACACCGATGAACATAACAAGGGTTAACAAACTGATTAAAATGGTTCGCTTCAAAATCACCTTGCGCTTAACACCAGTTACCTTACAAATATCCCGATACATCAAAACATTAGGAATAATAAGACCAATTGTTGTAGAAATCAAAGGCCCGTAACTGTGAAAGAGAGCGATGGTTGGCAGTTGCAAGACCAGCTTGGCAATGGAACCATAGATAAAATAGAGAACTGCCTTGCGGTTACGGAACATTGCCTGAAGCATTGGAGACAAGACCATGTACAAGCCTAAAATAGTAGACTGCAAAACTGCAAAGACAAACAAGCCCATAGCCAAACTATCTGGCTTGCCATAGAAGACCGTATAAAGAGGTTCTCCTACCATAACCACTCCAACCGTTGCTGGTAGCAAGAATAGGAAAAGCATGGTAATGCTATCCTGAACGAGACGAGAAGCCGCCTTCAAGTCTCCCTTGACATAGTTTTCAGTCAAAAGTGGCAACCCTACACTCCCAATCGAAACCCCAACAGAAATCAAAATCATAGTGATTTTATTAGGATTGGCAGAGAAATAAGAAAACATGACAACCAAGTCTTCATTACTATAGTTGGTAAACCAACTCATACTATTGATAAAGGTCATCTGGTCCAAAATCTGGAAAAGCTGGATAGCAGACCCTGTCAGGATAAAAGGAATGGCTTCCTTAATGGTGTCGACCAAAAGACGCTTGCTGTTTATCTTATCTCCTGTTTCAAGGACTCTTTTAAGTAATCCTTCTTTGGCAAGGAAATAGATCAAAACTGCAAAACTGGCTACCATGCCGACAAAGGCAGCAAAGGTTGATTGGGTAACGGCTGCTAGATAATCTCCTGAGCCCATTTTCATAATCATAAAGGTTGCTAAGAGCATCCAGATAACACGAATGACCTGCTCAGCGATTTGGCTCATGGCATAAGGTTTCAGGTTATTCATCCCTTGGAAGAAGCCTCGAATCACACTCATAGATGGGAAAATCAAGACCGCCCAAGCCAAGCTCTGCATGATTGGGATCAAGTCTTTACCCACACCCGACAAGTCTGCTAGCCAAGGAGCAAAGAGATACAAGACTAGGGCAAAGACCAGACCTAGTCCCGTCATAAAGCCTAAAAAGCTCCGAATCAGGGCAAAGCTATGCTCTTCTTCTCGCATGGTATTATACTTGGCCACTTGCTTGGCCACCGCAACTGGAATACCCGCTGTTGAAACCAGCAAGAACCAGGCATAGATATTGTAGCCCATGGTAAAGAGACCATTTGCTGTAGCCGCATAAGACCCCATCCAGATATACCAAGGGATGATATAAATGGCACCGAGTAGACGACTGATAAAGTTACTAGCCGTTAGCCAAGCAGTCCCCCGTAACATCTGGGCCTGCTGGTGATTGTTTTCGTTAGACATAGATTCCTCATTTTATTTTAATCACTAGGAAAAATTCCTCATCTTCCATTATAAACTTTTCCTTGTCACTTGTAAAATTCGGGCTTGAAGTTTATAATAGAAAGTATGATTAAGATTGAAACCGTATTAGATATATTAAAGAAAGATGGCCTTTTTCGTGAAATTATTGACCAAGGTCATTACCACTATAACTACAGCAAAGTTGTTTTTGATAGCATTAGTTACGACAGCCGAAAAGTAAAAGAAGACACTCTTTTTTTTGCAAAAGGTGCTGCCTTTAAGAAGGAATTTTTGATTTCTGCCATCTCTCAAGGCCTCGGTTGGTATGTGGCTGAAAAGGACTACGAAGTCGGCATCCCTGTCATCATTGTGAACGATATAAAGAAAGCCATGAGTTTGATTGCCATGGAGTTCTATGGTAATCCACAAGAGAAACTAAAAATTCTCGCCTTCACAGGAACTAAGGGTAAAACAACAGCAGCTTACTTTGCTTACAACATCCTATCTCAACGCTACCCAACAGCTCTCTTGTCAACTATGAACACAACTCTGGATGGAAAGACCTTCTTTAAATCTTCCTTCTCGACGCCTGAAAATATCGACCTCTTTGACATGATGGCTCAAGCTGTTAAGAATGGAAGAACCCATCTCGTAATGGAAGTCTCTAGTCAAGCCTATCTAGTCCATCGAGTCTATGGCCTGACCTTTGATGTAGGAGTCTTTCTTAACATCACTCCAGATCATATCGGCCCGATTGAGCATCCTAGTTTTGAGGATTACTTCTACCACAAGCGTCTCTTGATGGAAAATAGCCGAGCAGTCATCATTAACAGTGACATGGACCACTTTTCTGTCTTGAAAGAACAAGTCGAAAATCAAGACCATGATTTCTACGGTAGTCAGTCGAGCAACCAAATCGAGAATTCTAAAGCCTTTAGTTTTTCAGCTACGGGTAAACTTGCTGGTGATTATGATATTCAACTCATTGGCCACTTTAACCAAGAAAATGCCGTTGCTGCTGGACTTGCTTGTCTCCGTCTCGGAGCAAGTCTTGAGGACATCAAAAAAGGAATCGCTGCAACCCGTGTTCCTGGTCGTATGGAAGTCCTCACTCAGAAAAATGGAGCTAAGGTCTTCATCGACTATGCCCACAATGGTGACAGTCTGAAAAAACTAATCAATGTTGTAGAGACTCATCAAACTGGAAAGATTGCTTTGGTTCTCGGTTCGACAGGAAATAAAGGTGAAAGCCGTCGTAAGGACTTTGGCCTCCTCCTCAATCAACATCCTGAGATTCAAGTCTTTCTGACTGCTGATGACCCCAACTATGAGGACCCAATGACCATTGCAGATGAAATCAGTAGCTACATCAATCATCCTGTTGAAAAAATTGCGGATCGCCAAGAAGCCATCAAGGCAGCTATGGCTATCACAAATCACGAATTAGATGCTGTCATTATCGCCGGTAAGGGAGCCGATTGCTACCAAATCGTCCAAGGAAAGAAAGAAGCCTATCCAGGAGATGCAGCCGTCGCAGAAAATTATTTATAAGATAGTAAAAAATCAAGGGAAATGAAACCCTTGATTTTTTTATCTTTATTTAAAAGCGTTTTTCAAACCTTCAACGGCACCTTCTACAGCACCTTTAGCATCTTCAACTACTTCTTTTGCCTTAGCAACTGTCTTTTCTACAGCGCCTTCTGCTTCAGTCTTGCCATCTCCAGTAACTTTACCAAATCCTTCTTTGATAGCGCCTGTTGCTTGTTCCAATTTGTTTTCAAGTGACATATGATTGTCTCCTTTAATTTTATTCCGATAAGTGTTACCGGTTACATATAGTTTATACCGAATACTAAGGAAAGTCAAACAATGTGCTCAGAAACAAGAAATCAGACCAAGTAGAAAGTTAATCTTTCCTTATCCAAATCGATAGCCAACTCATACTTTCCATCTTCCTTTTGGACAATATAATCTAGGACAACTAAACTGTCCACAAAGATATCACGGCGTTTCTGCATAAGCTGATCTTTTTTGAGAAATTTCAACAAAAAAGTCGTCATATATTTGAGAGCATACTCAGGATTAACATCTCCCAAAATGTCATAGAGTTCCTGCTGTTTTTCTGTCAAAGGATACTGATGTTTGACCTTGTAGAAATAATTGGACAGGGTCATTTTAGTCCGCGCAAAGTCCGTCTTTTCAACCAAAATAGCAGCATTGGTTTGATTTCGTAATTCTGTCTCAAACCCCTGCTCCAACAAGGCTTGATAGATTGGACTAGCTTCGCTGACAAAAATCTCTTGATCCAGTTCGAGACTATCAAGTGATTCAAGCATAGGAAGATTAAGGTAATAACGCTTATTTTTACGTAGAATAAAGCCAGCCTTTATATACTCTTCCATGAGTTTATCAACTGCAACATCTGGAAATTGAGCCTTGATTTCCCTTAAAATCACATCCTCATGCTGGTCCAGATAGCGGATCAATTCTCCAAAAAATGGCTGTCTCGTCAAACGAGATGGATTAAAAATCTGAATCATGAAGATTCCTTTCTTTACTTTCTAACAGAGGCGATACTGCCAACTGACTGGGATTGGTCCCCGGCTGGTTCAAAGGAACAGGCAGACCTAGTTCTCTGTAATACTCTCTCCAAAAATCACTAATCTCCTGCTCCCCATCTCCAAATTTTATGGGTATGGTCTCAAAAATCGGTAGGATTTCTGCCATGTACTGGGAACAGTAAAAACCAGCTCCATCTGGATAGAAAGAAGCATTATAAGGAGCTCCAAGATGTTTGCAAGCTTTTTCCTTCACAGACTGGATATCCATTTCTGGGTAGACATAGAGGTCGTACAAGTGATTGGGCTCAAAGAAGTCTGCAGGTTCTTGACAGACAACACCAGCCTGTCCACTAGCGTGGTAAATCATCCCATCCAAATAAATGGCTACATGGTTATAGTTGCCTGTGGAAGTCTGGATGGCCTGTCCTATATCTGACTCATCTCTCACAAAAATCATACTCTTCGAAAATCAAATTCAAACCACGTCAGCGTCGCCTTACCGTACTCAAGTACAGCTTGCGGCTAGCTTCCTAGTTTGCTCTTTGATTTTCATTAAGTATCAAATCGCCATTTTCTAACATGCTTCACTCCTAGAAAAAAGGAGCCGAAACTCCTTTCGATATAAGGCAAACTAGCCTTTCATAATTTGAATGAACACTCAAAATCTTAAGCATTAAAGCTTTCAGTCAATTGAGGTACCACTTGTTTCTTACGTGAAACTGCACCAGCAAGGAAAGCATGGTTGTCTTCAAGTTTGAAGTTGAAGGCTGCCTCAACCTTGTCCATATTGGCACCAAGAGCCAAGATTTCTGAGTTTGAGTTGACGATATCTGTAATCATCAAGACAAAGTCAGAGTAGCCGTTTGCTTCGTTGGCAGCTTGCATTGCAGCTTCAATTTCTGCTTGGCGTTCCAATACTTCAGCGATGTCAACTGTGTTTACTTGAGCAACACGGACATTATTTCCGTTCAATTCAAAAGTCTTAGCATCGATGTCAATCAATTCGTCAGCAGATTTGCTAGCCAAGTTTGTACCAGCCTTAAGCATTGCAAGACCGTATTCTTCCAAGTTGACACCAGCCAATTCAGCCAATTCAGGAGCAATAGCTTTATCTGTTGGGTGTGTTGTTGGTGATTTCAAAAGAAGGGTATCTGAAATCAAACCTGAAAGCATCAAACCAGCAATCTCTTTAGGAACAGCCACACCATGTTCTTTGAACATACGGTAAACGATTGAAGAAGCTGATCCAACTGGTTCCAAACGCATGTAAAGTGGGCTTGCAGTTTCAAAGTTAGCCACACGGTGGTGGTCTACAACACCATAAACTTCTACTTCAGCGATATCTGATACAGATTGTTGGAATTCATTGTGGTCAGTCAAGATAACTTGCTCTGCGCCTTCTGCTTTAGCAGAAGTGATAACACGTGGTGCTTCAACACCAAAATAGTTCAAGACAAAGGCTGTTTCTTCATTTGGAGTTCCAAGGGCAACAGCTTCCGTATCCAAACCGTATGCTTCTTTTGCAAGGTAGGCAAAGGCTACAGATGACCCGATGGCATCTGAGTCTGGATTTTGGTGACCAAATACTAGAATCTTAGACATGATAATACCTCATTTTGTTTATTCTCTTTATTGTAGCATTTTTTTCGCTTTTTGACAAAAGTAAGAGGAGTCAAAGGGCTCCTCACGATTCTTCAAAATAACTTATACTCTTCGAAAATCTCTTCAAACCACGTCATCTTCGCCTTGCCGTAGGTATGGGTACTAACTTCGTCAGTTCTATCCACAACCTCAAAGCAATGCTTTAAGCAACCTACGGCTAGCTTCCTAGTTTGATCTTTGATTTTCATTGAGTATGAGTAAATTTCTATCTTGATTTTCAGATAAAAATCTTTCCTTCTGTGGCCTCTTCTTACGCTTGAGAAGGGCTTCTGCCGACATGGCTTCTTCCTTACTGGCAAAACCTTGAGCATAGATAAGTTTGACTGGCAAGCGTGCTCGTGTGTATTTGGCTCCCTTCCCACTATTGTGGACAGCGAGGCGTCTCTTCATATCAGTCGTATAGCCTGTATAGTAGGATCCGTCACGACACTCCAGCACATACATATAGGCCTTATGATCCATAATAAATCTCTTCGAGTTCCGGCGTATAAGAGCCATCATCATTGTGGACAATGAGAGGTGGTAAGACCTTAAAGCCGCTTGTTGAACCATCCTTGATAGCCTCAATCAAAAGCATATTGGCTTCCTTTTCCCTTTTTGGATAAACAAACTGCAGGCGCTTAGGAGCCAGATTATGCCGTTGTAACATGTCCAAGATATCCAAAAGTCGATCAGGACGATGAACCATGGCCAAGCGTCCATTGGATTTGAGAATACTCTGAGCACTACGACAGATTTCCTGCAAATTGGTCGTGATTTCATGTCGCGCCAAGAGATAATGTTCACTCTCGTTCAGGTTTGAATGCGGATCCACCTTGAAATAGGGTGGATTACACAAAATCATATCCACCTTACTTCCCTGTATACGAGAAGGCATATTTTTCAAATCATCACAGATGACCTCCATCTGCTCTTCCAAATCATTCAAACGGACAGAGCGTTCAGCCATATCTGCCAAACGCTCCTGAATCTCAACAGCCAAAATCTGTGCCTGAGTCCGAGTGCTGGCAAATAGCCCCACTGCTCCATTTCCAGCGCAAAAATCCACTATCAAGCCCTTCTTAGGAAAACGTGGAAAACGTGACAAGAGAACACTATCCACCGAATAGCTAAAAACCTCTCTATTTTGAATAATTTTAATATCTGTCGAAAAGAGCTGGTTAATGCGCTCCCCTGATTTTAATAATTGTTCTTCTTCCATGTTCCTATTATAGCAAATTTATATTAACATTACAAAAGATAGAAATTTCTAACTAGTGCTTCTGATTCTTCAAATGTTGAAGGGCTTCCTTGGTCCAAATTGGCATCATTCGTTTAAGAGGCGCAAAGCCGTAGTTAAAACGGTCGCTTGAAAAGCGTCTCCGTCTCGGAAACTGGTGCTTTTCTTCCTCCAAAGTGCGGATAGAAAGACTAGCTTTCCCTGTAAATTCATCTAAATCCACTACTTGAACTTGAACCTCTTCATCGACTTTCAAGGCTTCTTGGATATTTTCAATAAAGCCTGTCCGAATCTCTGAAATGTGAATCAGCCCCGTATCACCCGTCTCTAGCTCAACAAAGGCACCGTAGGGCTGAATACCTGTAATACGGCCCTTTAGCTTATCACCGATTTTCATCTTAGTCCTCGATTTCAATTGTTTCAATCACAACATCTTCAACTGGCTTATCCATAGCTCCTGTCTCAACAGCAGCAATGGCATCCAAGACAGTATAAGAAGCTTCATCAGCTAGCTGACCAAAAACAGTATGTCGACGGTCTAGGTGAGGGGTTCCACCTTGGTTGGCATAGATTTCTGCGATCGGTTCTGGCCAACCACCACGAGCAATTTCTTTCTTAGAATAAGGCAAATGTTGATTTTGCACGATAAAGAACTGGCTACCGTTGGTATTTGGACCAGCATTAGCCATGGAAAGGGCTCCACGGATATTGTAAAGTTCTTCTGAGAATTCATCCTCAAATGATTCGCCGTAGATTGACTCGCCACCCATACCAGTTCCAGTTGGGTCTCCACCTTGAATCATAAAATCCTTGATAGTACGGTGGAAAATGACACCATCATAGTAACCATCTTTTGAAAGAGCTACAAAGTTAGCCACTGTTTTAGGAGCATGTTCAGGGAAAAGCTTGATACGCAAGTCTCCGTGATTGGTCTTAATAGTCGCGATAGGACCTTCTACTGTTTCAATGTCTACTTGTGGGAAATGCAATTCTTTTTCTACCATACCAAATCCTTCTAAGGCATCAAAAATGCCATCTTCTTCTAATGTTTTTGTAATATAATCTGCTTTCTCTTTGATCTTATCATGAGAAATTCCCATGGCAACGCTGATTCCAGCATAATCAAAGAGTTCCAAGTCATTCAGGCCATCTCCAAAAACCATGACGTTCTCTGGTTTCAAGCCAAGGTGTTCCACAACCTTTTCCACACCCGTCGCTTTGGAGCCTGAAATCGGTACAATATCAGACGAATGCTCATGCCAACGAACCATGCGAAGTTTATCAGAGAGACTGTCAGGCAAGTGCAAGTCATCTCCCTTATCTTCAAAAGTCCACATTTGATAGATATCTTCTTTTTCATGGAAATCTGGATCTACATCCAAATCGGGATAAATTGGATTAATCGCTTCACTAATCATATCGGTGCGAGTCGACAACTTGGCATCATGACTCCCAACCAAACCATACTCAATTCCCTCTTGCTTGGCCCAAGAGATATACTCCTCAACATCTGACTTCTTAATCTGATGTTGATAAATAACCTGACCTTTTTTATCTTCAATATAAGCCCCATTCAAAGTTACAAAAAAGTCAGGTTTGAGCTCACGAATCTCCGGAACGACACCAAAAATCCCTCGTCCAGAAGCAATACCTGTCAAAATTCCTTTCTCACGTAATTGCTTAAAAACAGTTAGGATTGAAGCTGGAATAAAACCTGTCTTTGAATTCCGCAATGTATCATCAATGTCAAAAAAGACAATCTTGATTTTCTTTGCCCTGTATCTTAATTTGGCATCCATCTCACTACCTCTTTCAATCTAACTCTTTCCATTATACCATAAAGTAGAGAAATCCCCTATTTTCAAAAAGTTTCCAGTTTTATTGTAAGTCCTTGGATGAGAAAAGAAAAAATGTTTATGAAAAATCGATCTATCGGAGTCTTAATTCGCTTCCTTATTTCCTAGCTCATGAAAAAGAGGTCCGCCCGGACCTGAAAAAAAGACCCGTCAGGGTCTTTTCTTTAATCTTCGTTTACGAAAGGCATCAAAGCCATTACGCGAGCGCGTTTGATAGCTGTTGTTACTTTACGTTGGTTTTTAGCTGAAGTTCCTGTTACACGACGAGGAAGGATTTTCCCACGTTCTGAAACGAAACGGCTAAGAAGCTCAGTATCTTTGTAATCAACATATTCAATTTTGTTTGCTGCGATGTAATCAACTTTTTTACGGCGTTTGAATCCGCCACGACGTTGTTGAGCCATGTTTTTTCTCCTTTATAATTTTAGTTGTCCATTAGAATGGTAAATCATCATCTGAAATATCCAATGGATTTGTTGCTCCAAATGGATTTTCATCACGTGAAAAGTCTGGTACTGAATTTGTAGGCGCTGAATAGTTTGCAGTTGGTGCAGAGTAAGCTCCACCTGTATGACCCTCACGCACACTACGGCTTTCCAACATTTGGAAATTCTCAGCCACGACCTCTGTCACGTAGACACGTTGTCCTTGCTGGTTATCGTAACTACGAGTCTGGATACGACCTGTCACCCCGATAAGTGAGCCTTTTTTAGCCCAATTAGCTAGGTTTTCAGCCTGTTGGCGCCACATAACGACATTGATAAAATCAGCCTCACGTTCGCCATTTTGACTCTTAAATGTACGGTTTACTGCAAGAGTAAAAGTCGCAACTGCTACATTTGATGGGGTATAACGCAACTCAGCATCACGTGTCATACGCCCTACAAGTACAACATTGTTAATCATAGTTTACCTTCTTACGCGTCAATTTTGACGATCATGTGACGAAGAATGTCAGCGTTGATTTTTGAAAGACGGTCAAACTCTTTAAGAGCTACGTCGTCGTTTGCTTCAACGTTAACGATGTGGTAAAGTCCTTCACGGAAATCTTTGATTTCGTATGCAAGACGACGTTTTTCCCAAGATTTTGATTCAACAACAGTTGCACCGTTGTCAGTCAAAATAGAGTCAAAACGTGCTACCAAAGCGTTTTTAGCTTCTTCTTCAATGTTTGGACGAATGATATAAAGAATTTCGTATTTAGCCATTGATATGTTCCTCCTTTTGGTCTAATGACCCCAAGACTTTGCAAGGGGTAAGTGAGGTTCGCTCACAATAAACTATTATACTAGAAAAAATTTTTTTACGCAAGTAAAAACACCTAAATAAAAAAAGAACGTAACTTCTCAAAGTAACTTCCATCTCTCTCCCAAAACTGGAAGTTAGTCTCAGACGATGAATTATGCTAGAATTAAGTCTGAGACTTTTCGTGAGGAGGCACCTCATGACGAAAAAACAAAAACATCTCACTCTAGAAGACCGTATTGACATCCAAACTGGAATCAGCCAACAGGAGACTTTCCGTTCCATCGCTGAGAAGATGGGGAAAGACCCGTCAACGATTTCAAAGGAAATCAAGCGCAATCGCATCATGCATCCAACATCCGTCAAATCTGATTGCACGGATTGCCCTCTTCTCAAAAAAGCTCCTTATGTCTGTAACAACTGTCCAAAAAAGAGGACGGATTGTGGGTTTAACCGCTATCTTTACTACGCGAAAAAGGCACAGGAGCAGTACGAGACTATGTTGAGGGAATCCAGACAGGGAATTCCCCTAAACAAGGAAAGTTTTTATCAGATGGACAAGGTCTTAACCCAAGGCATCCAGAAGAAACAAAGCATCTACCATATCATTCAGACACATAACCTACCTGTGTCGAAAGCTACGGTGTATCGGCATGCCAAGCTGGGCTATCTGACAGCCAAGCCCATTGATTTCCCTCGGATGGTCACGTTCAAGGAACGCAGAAAATCCAGAAAAGTAGCTATTCCTAAAGAGCTGAAAATTGGGCGGACCTATCAAGATTTCCAAGAGTTACGAGAAACAGATGATTTCTTCAAATGGTTGGAAATGGACACGGTCATCGGCAGACCTGGTGGAAAGCTACTGCTCACCTTCAACGTTTCCTTCTGCAACTTCCTCTTCGCCCTGCTTTTGAACAACAAGACCGCTCTGGAGGTCGCCACTAAATTCGCAGCTTTGAAAGAAAGAGTCATGGACGGAGGGTGTGCGTTCCATCAGCTGTTCCCTGTCATTCTCACAGACAACGGATCTGAGTTCGCCTATGTGGAGGAGCTTGAGCGAGACATTGATGGGAAGTCTCACCTCTACTTCTGCGACCCTAGCCGTCCTGACCAGAAGGGGCGGATTGAGAAGAACCATACGGTTTTGCGAGCCATTCTTCCCAAGGGCACTTCCTTTGACCAGCTGACTCAGAAAGACGTCAATCTAGTCATTTCCCATGTCAATTCCTTGAAACGAGAAGAGTTTCAAGGAAAATCTGCTTACGACATCTTCACCTTCACCTTTGGCGAGGACATCGCTGCTCTTCTGGGTTGCCAATTTGTCAAACCAGAAGACACACACCTATCACCTGATTTATTGAAATAAAGGGAATTTTCCCCTCTAACTACACATCTTATCACCATCGAAAAGTCTCACACTAAACGCTAGCAACTGGAATTTACTCTAAGACGACTCTGTTTTAGGGCTATTTGTCGTGCACTTTTTTCTGAGTCTTTTCGCTTTTGAACCCTTATATATCAAGAAAAAGAAAACCAGTGGAAGTTAGTCTAAGACGGATTTCCACTGATTTCACGCGTTTTTCTCATACTAAAAGCTAGGTTGTGGGAAACTGGAAGTTAGTTTTAGAAGTTACCAATAAAAAAAGAACCTATTCAAAATA
Organism: Streptococcus mitis B6; assembly: GCF_000027165.1. Classification (NCBI taxonomy): domain Bacteria; kingdom Bacillati; phylum Bacillota; class Bacilli; order Lactobacillales; family Streptococcaceae; genus Streptococcus; species Streptococcus mitis. The sequence continues at coordinate 1,536,930 of NC_013853.1, forward strand.
TGAGGATTTTTTAATATATATATATATTAATCTGCATTTCAGGTGATTCATCCTAAAAAATAAAAGGTCAATTTGACCTTTTACTTTCATCTCATGATTTACGGTTTAATACGGTGCAACATACGTGGGAATGGAATAGCTTCACGGATGTGTTTTGTTCCTGCTGCAAAGGTTACCATACGTTCGATACCGATACCAAATCCACCGTGTGGTACAGTACCGTATTTACGAAGGTCAAGGTAAAATTCATACTCTGTACGATCCATGCCAAGTTCATCCATTTTTGCGACAAGGGCATCATAGTCTTCCTCACGCATAGAACCACCGATGATTTCTCCGTAACCTTCTGGAGCAAGTAAGTCTGCACAAAGCACGCGCTCTGGATTTCCAGGAACTGGTTTCATGTAGAAAGCCTTGATGGCTGCTGGATAGTTCATGACAAATGTTGGCACACCAAAGTGGTTTGAAATCCAAGTTTCGTGTGGTGAACCAAAGTCATCTCCATGCTCAAGATGCTCATAGTCAGCATCTTCATCATTTTCATGTTCTTGCAAGAGGTCAATGGCTTGATCATATGTGATGCGTTTGAATGGCTCTGCAATGTAGCGTTTCAAGAGTTCTGTATCACGTTCCAAGGTTTCCAAGGCTTGAGGCGCGCGGTCAAGAACACCTTGTAGAAGAGCTTTCACATAAGCTTCTTGCAAGTCAAGTGACTCATCATGTGTCAAGTAGGAGTACTCTGCGTCCATCATCCAGAACTCAGTCAAGTGACGGCGCGTTTTTGATTTTTCAGCACGGAATACGGGACCAAAGTCAAAGACACGACCAAGAGCCATAGCGCCTGCTTCTAGATAAAGCTGACCTGATTGGCTCAAGTAGGCTGGCGTTCCGAAATAGTCCGTTTCAAATAGTTCAGTTGAGTCTTCAGCTGCATTTCCTGAAAGAATTGGGCTGTCAAACTTCATGAAACCGTTCTTGTCGAAGAACTCATAAGTCGCATAGATAATCGCGTTACGGATTTGCATCACCGCTACTTGCTTACGAGAGCGGAGCCACAAGTGACGGTTGTCCATCAAGAAGTCTGTTCCATGTTCTTTTGGTGTAATTGGGTAGTCTTGAGATTCACCAATCACTTCGATGTCTGTGATATCAAGCTCATAACCAAACTTAGAACGTTCGTCTTCTTTGACAATCCCTGTCACATAAACAGAAGTTTCTTGGCTCAAGCGTTTGATGACATCAAACTTCTCAAGTCCCACTTCTTCACCAAATTTTTCTACAAAGTTTGGTTTAAAGGCCACACCTTGGAAGAAGGCTGTTCCATCACGCAATTGCAAGAAGGCAATTTTCCCTTTTCCTGATTTGTTGGCAACCCAAGCGCCAATCGTCACTTCCTGACCAACATAGTCTTTTACATCAATAATCGTTACACGTTTTGTCATTATTTTTCCTTTTCTTTTTTATTCTTTATGGCAAACCACCTCTATATTGTTCCCATCTGGGTCAATCATAAAAGCAGCGTAGTAAATCGAATGCTCACTGCGATAATCAGGAGCTCCATTGTCTCTCCCACCTGCCTCCAAACCAGCCTCATAACAAGCCTGAACTTCTTCCTTATTTTCTGCTAAAAAAGCAAAGTGAATAGGATCTTGTGTCCCCTGAACCAGCCAAAAATCACCACCAGGATGGGGGCTGTTCGGGGCAAGAAAACTGATTAGAGAAGTAGTTTTAAAAGCCAATTTATAGCCCAAAGGAGCGAGAAAACTCCTATAAAATCCTTCTGAAATTTGTAAATCCTTTACCTTAATTTCAAAATGATCAATCATTCTCACTCCCCATAAATGTTTTCAAGCGGTTAACTGCTTCTTTAAGCGTGTCTAGGTCTGTCGCATAGCTGAGGCGCACATTTTCTGGCGCTCCAAAGCCTGCTCCTGTGACCAAGGCTACTTCAGCTTCTTCTAAGATAGCAGTTGTAAAGTCTGTCACATCCGTGTAGCCTTTCATCTCCATGGCCTTTTTGACATTCGGAAAGAGGTAGAAGGCTCCTTGCGGTTTGACCACTTCAAATCCTGGCACCTCTGCAAGAAGGGGATAGATGGTATTAAGACGTTCCTCAAAAGCCTTACGCATGCTTTCTACCGTATCTTGCTCGCCTGATAGAGCCTCAACTGCTGCATACTGGGCTACTGCTGACGGGTTCGAAGTTGTTTGACCTGCAATCTTGGACATAGCAGCAATAATGTCTGCTTCTCCGACGGCATAGCCAATCCTCCAACCAGTCATAGCATAGGTTTTAGACACACCATTGATGACCACCGTTTGCTTGCGAATCGCTTCAGATAAGCTAGAAATGGGTGTGAATTCATGACCATTATAGACCAAGCGCCCATAGATATCGTCTGCTAGGATAAGAATGTCCTTTTCTACAGCCCAGTTTCCGATTGCCAAGAGTTCCTCACGAGTGTAAATCATACCTGTCGGATTAGATGGTGAATTCAGAACCAAAACCTTGGTCTTGTCTGTGCGAGCTGCTTCCAACTGCTCTACGGTCACCTTAAAGTGATTGTCCTCTTTAGCAGGAACAAAGACTGGCACACCCTCTGCCATCTTGACCTGATCTCCATAGCTGACCCAGTAAGGGGTTGGGATGATCACTTCATCACCTGGATTGACCACAGCCATAAAGAAGGTATAGAGAGAATATTTGGCTCCCGCAGCGACTGTCACTTGATTTGGCGCTACAGAATAGCCATAAAAGCGTTCAAAGTAGGTATTGACCGCTGCCTTGAGTTCTGGCAGGCCTGAGGTTACTGTATAAAAAGAAGCACGCCCATCTTGAATCGATGCAATGGCGGCATCTTGGATATTTTTTGGAGTAGTGAAATCTGGCTCACCTAAGGTTAGAGACAGGATATCTCTGCCCTCAGCCTTCAGTGCTTTGGCACGGGCTCCAGCAGCCAAGGTCACACTTTCTTCCATTTCTAAAACACGGTTGGATAGTTTCATAGGCCCTCCTTATCGACCAATGCTCCTGTTTCAAAATCTACTAGATAAAAGTCAGAGCCTGACTTGACTTCCCAGATTGGCTTGTCTTGATAACGGCCAAAGGTAATCTTGTCAATCTCGCCAGCTCCTTTTTCCTTAGAAACCGCTTCTGCTTTTTCTTGTGAAACACCCTGATTTAGCTGATAAACGTAAATCTTATGGTCATCTTTTCCAATCAGGACAGCAAGCGCTTCTTGCTGTTTATTATGACCAAGAACACTGTAGTAAGATTCCAAGCCATTGTATAAGTCAACCTGATCAGCCTGCTCTAATCCTGCATACTGCTGAGCTAATTTTTCTCCTTCACTTTTAGCTGTTTGATAGGGTTTCATGCCAAGAGAAACCAGATACAGAAAGGAAGCACTGATAACCACAAACAAAATCGTCATCCCTAGACCATACTGCCACAGTAGATTATTTTTTGCTTTTTTTTGTCTTTTTTTCACTCGTCTATTTTACCATCTATTGGGCTTTATTACAAGTGAATATAGGAACAATCACATTTTATTTCTTCCTTCAAAGCAAACCGATTTTTCTTGTTTAAAACGGAGCAAGAAAAGTAAAGACAGCTCCAAAATCAACCTATTAAAAAACCTGAGCTTGGAACTCAAGTTTTCAAAAATTCTTTTAATCTATGGAATCATTTTATCATCCATTCTTTTAGCCATTTTTCCTAAAAAGATAGGCAGTAGAAGGCTAATCATGACTAAAAAGAAGCCTAGATAAAGAAATGCTACTACAAAGCCTAAATTGTCAATCAACCAGCCTGTCAGTGGGAAGAAGACAATCATACTGAGGCTAAACATCATAGAATAGACACTCAGCATGGTTGCCCTTACTTCACTTGGAAGGCGCCCTTGCAAATCATTGTCAAAAATCGGCTGAAAAAGAGCATGCAGAGCATTACTAATCAAATAAATCAGAATATAGATTAGAGGTGTTCCAAAGTAGGACAGCATATAGGTGACTCCAGTCAGCAGGACGAGGATAGGGAAAAGCCTCAAGGCAGCATAGTTCTTTCCAATCTTACTCGCTAGATAAACTGCGACGATATTTAAGAGACTACCAAGTAGCATAACTGCTGAAATTTGCCAACCACTTAAATCTGGTAACTGATTTTGATAGTAAAAATAAAACATGCACATGAGTACTCCGACAATCTGAGACAAAATCATCCAGTTGAAGAGCATGGGATTTCTCTTCAACTCATCCTTAACAGTCCACATAATCTGTTTCATGGTCACACTATCAGCTTTTTCTACCTTGACACTGGGTTCTTTCAGCATCCAAATCAGGAAAAGAACTATGATAGAAGTCGCAATCATGATATAGTAGGTCAGGTGCAATTGACCATGAACGAAAAATCCTGCCAAAACTGTCCCCAAAGACTGGGTTCCTTCTGACACTCCTGATAGGAAGCTTGAAATGGATAGATAACGCTCCTTTAGTCCAGCCTCTACAGCTGAGTCATAGACCATTGCTGCGCTTGTTCCTGAATCAAAATTATAAGACAAGGCACTTACCGCCATAGCTAGTGCATAAATCCAAAAATTTCCCTGCCCAGCCAACATGAGAATAGAAGACACAATTCCTGCTATCCGACTTAAATAAAGATTGGTCTTATAGGAATAGCGATCAGCTAACATACCAGATGGAATTTCACAGAGAAGGCTGGTCGTATGAAAAATACTCTCCAGAAGTCCAATCTGCCAAAGAGACATTCCGTTTTGACTGAGAAAGAGAATCCAAAAACTGGTAATCCCTAAAAATGCAAAAAACTCAACTCCGGCCATCAGGCCAATATTTTTCCGATAATTTCTTATTAACATCTTTTCTCCTTTAACAAGTGTATTATTATTTCTTTTGTCCGTCACTTGTTAATCTGTGCCTTACATGATCTCCACTCCTTTTAGAAGCATTCTTCAATGCCATTATTTTCGTTTAATTGTTTATGAAATGATACCGAAAAAAATAGCCGTTCCACGGTTTCTATTGCGAGTTTTCTTGTTTATTTTAGCACTTATGTCATCATATTACAAGAGAATATAGGAATACCCTTCAAAAATCAAATGCATTTCAGTCACAAATGACTAGAGTTTCAGCAATTTTATAATTTTCAAATAAACTCTGAGCAAATTTCTTGCAAGTCCTTTTGTTTTGTTGTAATATATTTTATAACAACGAGAGACTTCTCGGAAATTAAGAAAAAGGAGACACATCATGTCTAAAAAAGTATTATTTATCGTCGGATCACTACGTCAAGGTTCTTTCAACCACCAAATGGCTCTCGAAGCTGAGAAAGCACTTGCTGGTAAAGCGGAAGTTAGCTACCTTGATTATTCAGCTATCCCTCTCTTCAGCCAAGATTTGGAAGTTCCAACACATCCAGCTGTAGCTGCTGCTCGTGAAGCAGTTCTCGCTGCGGATGCTATCTGGATCTTCTCTCCAGTCTACAACTTCTCTATCCCTGGAACAGTGAAAAACTTGCTTGACTGGCTATCTCGTGCCCTTGACTTGTCTGATACACGTGGCGCTTCTGCCCTTCAAGACAAGTTTGTCACCGTATCATCTGTAGCTAATGCCGGTCACAATCAACTCTTCGCTATCTATAAAGACCTCTTGCCATTTATCCGTACACAAGTCGTTGGTGACTTCACTGCTGCACGTGTCAATGACTCTGCCTGGACAGACGGAAAATTGGTTCTCGAAAAAACAGCCCTAAACTCACTTGAAAAACAAGCTCAAGATTTGGTAGCCGCAGTTCAGTAAAAAATAGATAGTTTAAAAAGTCTAAATCAATGATCGTCACCTAACAGGGTGGCTTTTTTAGACTCAATCAAGATCTTCAGACAAACATCAGTCAACCAAAAAACCTTGAGCGTTACCACTCAAGGTTTTTAGCAGTCTTTCCATCATGGAAAATCGTTCTAAGAATATTCTTTCATTCCAGATCTATCACTTATCATCTTCTTTCGAGAAATTAATGACTGCTTTTTGCTGATTAATCTTCTTTTCTTCGACCTACATATAGGCTCAATAGAATACCGCTACCTAAAAGAACAGAGATATAATCAGATTGGCTTCCAGTTTCTGGTAATTTGTCCCCATGGTTTTCTTTAACTGTAGTTGATACTACTGGGTTAGCATTTACTGGAGTTGCTGGTTGAGCCGGTGTTGGTACTACTGGTTGTTCTGGAACCGCTGGTACTGGTTTAACCGGTACTTCTGGTGTTGGAACAACTGGAGTTGGTTGTACTGGCACTTCTGGTGTCGGTACATTTGGTGTTGGTTGCGCTGGCACAGGTTTAACCGGTACTTCTGGTATCGGCACATTTGGTGTTGGTTGCGCTGGTACTGTTGGAATATCTAATCTTGGTACCTCTGGCACTTCAGGCATTCCTGGTACTCCACTATTGAATTCTGGTAATTCGTGAACTTCTGGCATTCCTGGCACACCACCGTTGAATTCTGGCAATTCATGAACTGGTGGTTCTGGCATTGCAAATTTAGGTCCTTCTGGCATATTAGGTGTTGGAGGAACTGGTTTGTCATTTGATGGTGTTACTGGTTTGTCTTGGCATCCACATTTACCATCTTTGCCGTCTTTACCGTCACGTCCATCACGTCCGTCTTTACCGTCTTTAACAACTGTTTTTGTCACAGTTCCGTCAGAATTGATGATTGTGATTGTATGACTACCATCACCATTATCTTCAACAGAAACTTTTGGTGATTTACCATCTTTACCGTCTTTAATCACCATTTCTGTCTTACTTCCATCCGGATTAGTAATTGTAACAACGTGAGTTCCATCGTTATTATTTTTAACAGTTACAGTTGGTGAAACGCCATCTTTACCATCCTTGATAATAGATTTGTATTCACGGCCATCAGAATCAACGATTGTTAAGGTGTGAGTTCCATCTCCGTTATCAACGATGTTCGCTTTTGGTGATTTACCATCAAAGATTGTAGTAGTAGTTTCTTTACCATCAGCACCTGTCACTTTAATAGTGTGTGAACCGTTGTTGTTATCAATCACTTCAAGTTTTGGTTCTTTACCATCACGAACTGTCGTTGTTGTAGTTGTACCGTCTGAGTTCACAACTGTGATAGTGTGAGTTCCATCACCGTTATCCACAACCTTAGCAGTTGGTGATTTACCGTCACGAACTGTGGTTTCAGAAACAGTACCGTTACCATTTTCTACACGAATTGTGTAAGTACCATCATGGTTGTCAGTAACAGTTGCTACTGGTGATTTACCATCTTTAATGATTGTTTCAGTAGTTGTTCCATCACCATTTAGAACTGAAATCTTATGAGTTCCATTTTGTTCGTCAGTTATTGTAACTTTTGGTGATTTACCATCACGAACTGTCGTTTCAGTTGTCACACCTTCTGGATTTGTAATAACGATTGTATGACTTCCGTCCCCATTATCACGAACAGATGCAGTTGGAGTACGTCCGTCAACACCGTCACGTCCATTTTTCACAACAAATTCATTCTTAGTTCCGTCTGGGTTAGTGATTGTTACTGTATGACTTCCATCTGGATTTTCAGTAGTTGTTGCTGTTGCAGCTTTACCATCTTTACCATCTTTGATGATTGCGTTGGTAACATTGCCGTCTCCATCCGTAACTTTAACAGTATGAGTTCCATCTCCGTTATCCGTTACTTCAACTTTTGGAGTCTTACCGTCTTTACCATTCTTAACAACAGTTTCTTTAGTTGTTCCATCTGGATTTGTTACAGTAATTGTGTGACTTCCATCTGGATTTTCTGTTGTAGTGATATTGGCAGTTTTACCGTCTTTACCATCTTTAACTTTAGTTGTTGATTCAGAACCATCAGGATTTCTAACAGTAATAGAGTGTGTTCCATCTCCATTGTCCGTTACATTTACAACTGGTGATTTACCATCTGCTCCATTAGCTCCATTAGCTCCGTTTTCACCTTTATCACCTTTTTCGCCCTTTTCACCGGCTACTCCTTGAGGTCCACGGATATTACCAATCTTGTTCCAAGAACCATTTTCTTTCTTGTAAACATCACCTGTATTGGCGTCGATATAAGTATCACCGTCTTTACCATCATTAGCAGTTGGTGCAGTTGCTCCACTTAGTAATTCAGCACCGTTACGTCCATTTGTACCAGAAGCTCCATCTGTACCATTACGTCCATTTGTACCATTCAAGATATCACTTGTACCAATTAATTCATCCACACCTGGATCGTATTTACCGTTACCATTATTATCATAGTATGCTGTAATACGAGTACCATCTACTGGTTGTGAATCTGTAGTTGCTGGTTGTGAACCTGTAGTTGCTGGTTGTGAACCTGTTGCATCTGTAGTTGTTGGTTGTACTGTTTCTGATGACTCAGTTGCACTTCTATCTTCATCTGGTAATGCTCTTCTATTTCTTGCACTTCTTGTTGATGTAGAAGGTTGTGGATTACTAGCTAATCCTGCACCTCTTCTTACTGCATCCACTAATGCATTTAAGTCAATATGTGGTGTACGTCCATCTCTACCATTTTTACCATCTTTCACAGTAAATGTTACTGGATCTTTTCCTGGTGTTGTGATAGTGACAAGAGTGCTTTGACCATCTTGACCACGTTGGGTTGTGACTGTAGGAGTTTGTCCATCTTGACCTGTTGCACCAGTTTCTCCTTTTTCACCATCATGAACAAAGACTGTGGTTGGTTGTGAACCATCATGGTTATCCACCGTGATTTCTACACCCTTATGACCTTCTTCATCCTTACGAACAGCTGTTACTGTTGGAGAGACACCGTCCACTCCGTCTTTAATAACTGCTAGAGGTTTTTCTGGGTTCAATGGTTGACCTGGATGTGCTGGATCTTCTTGGTAAACTTTAGTTTCTTTACCATCTTTGACAGTAAGTAATGATTTACCATCACGTCCGTCCGCACCTTTAGCACCATCTTTAATCATTTCTGAACCTAGAAGTTCATCAGTTCCTGATGTGTACTTACCATCATTGTTTTCATCAGTATAGAATGTCACAATTGTATGAGATGGATTGCCGTTTTGTCCTTCGACACGAAGTAAATCAACTTTTGGAGTTTTACCGTTTAGACCATTTTCTCCATCCTTAACATTTACTGTAACTGGATCTTTACCTGGAACAGTGAATGTAATGTCAGTACTACGGCCATCTTTACCTGGAGTTACAGTTACTTCTGGAGTCTTACCATCCTCTCCACGTTCACCTTTGTCACCCTTAGGTCCCTTGATGTTGCCTTCTTTATCCCAGTTGCCGTTATTCTTAACGAAGACGTCGCCTGTTTCTGTATTGACGTATTTATCGCCGTCTTTACCTTGGTTTGCTTCTGGGTTAACTTTGCCGTTCAATACGTCTTTACCGTCGCGTCCATCACGTCCGTCACGACCTTCTGCGCCATCACGTCCATCACGACCTGGTAAACCTTGAGCTCCGTCTTGACCATCACGACCTTGAAGACCTTGGTCACCTTTGTCCCCTTTAGGTCCTTTGATGTTGCCTTCTTTATCCCAGTTGCCGTTATTCTTAACGAAGACGTCGCCTGTTTCTGTATTGACGTATTTATCGCCGTCTTTACCTTGATTTGCTTCTGGGTTAACTTTGCCGTTCAATACGTCTTTACCGTCGCGTCCATCACGTCCGTCACGACCTGCTGCGCCATCACGTCCATCACGTCCTGGTAAACCTTGTGCTCCGTCTTGACCATCACGACCTTGAAGACCTTGGTCACCTTTGTCACCCTTAGGTCCTTTGATGTTGCCTTCTTTATCCCAGTTACCGTTATTCTTAACGAAGACGTCGCCTGTTTCTGTATTAACGTATTTATCGCCGTCTTTACCTTGGTTTGCTTCTGGGTTAACTTTGCCGTTCAATACGTCTTTACCGTCGCGTCCATCACGTCCGTCACGACCTTCTGCGCCATCACGTCCATCACGACCTGGTAAACCTTGAGCTCCGTCTTGACCATCACGACCTTGAAGACCTTGGTCACCTTTGTCCCCTTTAGGTCCTTTGATGTTGCCTTCTTTATCCCAGTTGCCGTTATTCTTAACGAAGACGTCGCCTGTTTCTGTATTGACGTATTTATCGCCGTCTTTACCTTGATTTGCTTCTGGGTTAACTTTGCCGTTCAATACGTCTTTACCGTCGCGTCCATCACGTCCGTCACGACCTGCTGCGCCATCACGTCCATCACGTCCTGGTAAACCTTGTGCTCCGTCTTGACCATCACGACCTTGAAGACCTTGGTCACCTTTGTCACCCTTAGGTCCTTTGATGTTGCCTTCTTTATCCCAGTTACCGTTATTCTTAACGAAGACGTCGCCTGTTTCTGTATTAACGTATTTATCGCCGTCTTTACCTTGGTTTGCTTCTGGGTTAACTTTGCCGTTCAATACGTCTTTACCGTCGCGTCCATCACGTCCGTCGCGACCTGCTGCACCATCACGTCCATCGCGTCCTGGTAAACCTTGTGCTCCATCCGCACCTTTAGGTCCTTGTGCACCTTCTGCACCTTTGTCCCCTTTAGGTCCCTTGATGTTGCCTTCTTTATCCCAGTTACCGTTATTCTTAACGAAGACGTCGCCTGTTTCTGTATTAACGTATTTATCGCCGTCTTTACCTTGGTTTGCTTCTGGGTTAACTTTGCCGTTCAATACGTCTTTACCGTCGCGTCCATCACGTCCGTCGCGACCTGCTGCACCATCACGTCCATCACGACCTGGTAAACCTTGTGCTCCGTCTTGACCATCACGACCTTGAAGACCTTGGTCACCTTTGTCCCCTTTAGGTCCCTTGATGTTGCCTTCTTTATCCCAGTTGCCGTTATTCTTAACGAAGACATCACCTGTTTCTGTATTAACGTATTTATCGCCGTCTTTACCTTGATTTGCTTCTGGGTTAACTTTGCCGTCCAATACGTCTTTACCGTCGCGTCCATCACGTCCGTCACGACCTGCTGCGCCATCACGTCCATCACGTCCTGGTAAACCTTGTGCTCCGTCTTGACCATCACGACCTTGAAGACCTTGTTCACCTTTATCACCTTTGTCACCTTTAGGTCCTTGTGGTCCTTGCGGTCCTGCAACTCCATCTTCACCTTTTAGTCCTTGTGGTCCACGAATGTTACCAATCTTATCCCAAGTTCCGTTTTCTTTCTTATAAACATCACCTGTATTGGCATCGATATAAGTGTCGCCATCTTTACCATCATTTGCTGTTGGTGCTTTAGTCCCACTTAATAATTCAGCACCATTACGACCATCTGTACCAGAAGCTCCATCTGTACCATTACGTCCATTCGTACCATTCAAGATATCACTTGTACCAATTAATTCATCCACACCTGGATCGTATTTACCGTTACCATTATTATCATAGTAGGCTGTGATACGAGTACCATCTACTGGTTGTGATGCTGGTGCTGTAGCTGGGTCGTCTGCTAATGCTCTTCTTACTCTTCCACTTCTTCGATTATTAATTCTTACTGCAGCTTCTGCTAAGGCATTTAAGTCAATAGTTGGTGTGCGACCATCTCTACCATCTTTAATATTAGCTACAACAGGCTCTTCACCTGGAATTGTAAATGTAATGTCAGTACTATGACCATCTTTTCCACGAGCTGTAGTAATTACTGGTGTTTTACCATCACGTCCTGCTGCCCCTGTTTCACCACGTTCGCCTCGATCACCTTTAGCACCTTGTGCTCCAGTGAGACCGCGTTCACCTTGGTCTCCTTTTTCACCTTTGGCACCATCTGCAATGACAACTTCTTTTAGCTTCTTATCAGAAGCATCTAATTCGTTGTTTCCATTTCTATCGTAATAGAAGATAACAGTTGTTGTTTTATCAGCTTCATTTCGTTGAGTCGCAACTAATGGACTTGCTCCATCGAGACCATCTCTTACAACAGTATTTGTAACATTACCTCTACCGTCGTTAATAGTGATAGTGTGAGTACCATCTTCTTTATTATCTCTAACGGTTACGGTTGGAGTTACACCGTCACGACCTGCCTGACCTTGGTCCCCTTTTTCACCTTTGGCACCTTGCGCTCCAGTCAGACCACGTTCGCCTCGGTCTCCTTTTTCACCTTTGGCACCTTGCGCTCCAGTCAGACCACGTTCACCTTGGTCCCCTTTTTCACCTTTGGCACCTTGCGCTCCAGTTAAACCGCGTTCGCCTCGGTCTCCTTTTTCACCTTTAGCACCTTGCGCTCCAGTCAGACCACGTTCACCTTGGTCCCCTTTTTCACCTTTGGCTCCAGTGAGACCGCGTTCGCCTCGATCACCTTTAGCACCTTGGGCTCCAGTTAGACCGCGTTCACCTTGGTCTCCTTTTTCACCTTTGGCACCATCTGCAATGACAACTTCTTTTAGCTTCTTATCAGAAGCATCTAATTCGTTGTTTCCATTTTTATCGTAATAGAAGATAACCGTTGTTGTTTTATCAGCTTCATTTCGTTGAGTCGCAACTAATGGACTTGCTCCATCGAGACCATCTCTTACAACAGTATTTGTAACATTACCTCTACCGTCGTTAATAGTGATAGTGTGAGTACCATCTTCTTTATTATCTCTAACGGTTACGGTTGGAGTTACACCGTCACGACCTGCCTGACCTTGGTCTCCTTTTTCACCTTTAGCACCTTGCGCTCCAGTCAGACCGCGTTCACCTTGATCCCCTTTTTCACCTTTAGCACCTTGGGCTCCAGTTAGACCACGTTCACCTTGGTCACCTTTTTCACCTTTAGCACCTTGAGCTCCAGTCAGACCACGTTCGCCTCGGTCTCCTTTTTCACCTTTGGCACCTTGCGCTCCAGTCAGACCACGTTCACCTTGGTCCCCTTTTTCACCTTTGGCACCTTGCGCTCCAGTTAAACCGCGTTCGCCTCGGTCTCCTTTTTCACCTTTAGCACCTTGCGCTCCAGTCAGACCACGTTCACCTTGGTCACCTTTTTCACCTTTGGCTCCAGTGAGACCGCGTTCGCCTTGGTCACCTTTTTCACCTTTGGCACCTTGCGCTCCAGTTAAACCGCGTTCGCCTCGGTCTCCTTTTTCACCTTTAGCTCCTTGAGCTCCAGTTAAACCGCGTTCGCCTCGGTCTCCTTTTTCACCTTTGGCACCTTGCGCTCCAGTTAAACCGCGTTCGCCTTGGTCTCCTTTTTCACCTTTTGCTCCATCTTTAATAGCAATTTTTTGAACAAGTTCGTCTACACCTTCAGTATAAACACCGTTTCCATCGTTATCAAGATAGAAAGTGAGGTTATTTGTATCACCGACTTTATTTTGATCGACACGTGGTTTTACTGTATCGATTAGCTCTTTAGCCACACCAATTTGCATAATACGTGGCTTAGCTTCTTTAGTAACAGAATTACTAATTGGCAATCCTAAAAGTGTTTCGTTACCAAATCGATGGACTTTATAGGTAATTTGACGTTGCCCTTTTTCACCTTCTCGAACTAATCTAGTTTGACCTTCTGGTAACTTACTAGTTGGAAGATAGACAGTTTGGAAATCAATGTCTTCTGAAACAACCTTGTTATTAGATCCGCCATAAGGATTGGCATCCAAGTATAGTGGGTTTGCTCTATAATAATAGTTTGAGTTACTGTATGGGTCATTGCTAGTAGCGGCACCACCACCACCTTGGTCCACGTTAAAAGTAACTGGTTTCAAACGAACAGACAAGTCACCATTTGGATTATTGATAGGCAAACTAAATCTGATTGTTTGTCTCTCACTCGTTGAAGTAGCAGAGGTCATACTGTATCCTGAGTGAGATACGAAGTTGGCACCCTGACTAACAGGTTTTGATTGTTCTCTTAATCTTGGAGTGGTGATAGTCGCATTTGAAGGATTTCCAAATCCATCCCCTTTATCCAAGATAAAGTTATTATTAACAAATTCACCCGGGCCAGAATATTCAATTGTGAAATTCAATCGATTACCTTGACGTACTGTTGTTACATCATAATGAATGGAATTACCACCACGTGAGTTCCCGTAGCCACGGAAACTATAACTACGACCACCTTGACTAATATCTGTAAATGCAACTGTATTTCCAGAACCTGAAACAATTGGGTTTGCTGGATTGCTAGAAGCTCTAAAACCACTTTGTCCTTTATCCAAGTCTTCCTTACGAATTGCTGGATTTTGGCGAGCATCAGAAAGACTCAAACCTGGTTTTAAGATTTCATTAGTAGATTTTGGAGCTGAAGTTGTTTCTACTTTGGCAGGTGCATTAGTTGCTAAAACGCTACTATCAACAGCTGAGCGATCAGTTGTTGTTGCAGCTGGTTTAGCTTCTTCTTTGGCTTCTACTGTGTCAACCTTCTTCACTACAGGCGTTTCTGATACTGTTCCTTTATCAGAGTTAGAACGAAGTTCTAGACCAATAATAGCCGATTGAATAGATGACTCTGCTGCTGATATTTCAGCTTCAGATGCATCTGCTTTTCCAAGCAAACCTTGACCAGCTTGGATACTTGCTTGCAAGTTAGCAGCACTTTCTTCTGTATATAACTTGCTTTCTAATTTTTTAGCACGTGAAAGAGCTGTTAACAATTTTGACTTATCAACCGCATCTTGATGACTTGCTTCTTCTTTTTTATCTTTTGCTTCTTCAACTTTTTCTGCTGGCGCTTTAGCTTCATCAGATTTAGCTGGAGTCGTTTCTACTGGGTTAGCAACAGTTGGAGCTGCATAAGTTGTTTCTTTTTTAGGTGTAGAAACTTCTGCTGGTTTAGTGGCTTCATCTACCTTATCAACAGAGACACTATTAGTTGCCTCAGGATGTTGTTCCTCTGCTTGTACTGATTGCGCATTGGCAGCAGTTCCCAAGACTAAGGCTGTCCCGAGCAAGACACTAGCAGCACCAAAGTGATACTTACGAATAGAGTATCGTTGTTGCATGCTATACCAGTCAAATGATTTCTTATGTGAATGTTTCATTTTGAACTCCTAAGTAATATTTTATAGTTTACAATCTACAACTATCTGAGGCATTAATCAATATTATCTACGAAATTAATGTATCTTATTTTTGTACCTTGGAGTCATATTTTTTTTTTTTGAACTTAATGAACATATTTTTAATTCTTTCTTTTTTGTGTAACAGAATCATAATTATGATATAATACAATTTAGGAGGAATTGCCTAAATGCGTAACCTTTTATCAACGAAAGATCAGCGACAATTACGTTTAATGGAAACCTTAATTCAAAATCGTAATTGGTTGAGACTGCATGAACTTGCCGACAAATTAGGATGTACAGAACGAATTCTAAAAAGTGATTTAAATGAATTACGTACTGCCTTTCCAACTATCGATATCCAATCTTCTATTAATGGAATTATGATAGATTTAAACATGCAGACTAGTGTGGAAGATGTATATCAACATTTTCTTGCCCATTCTCAATCTTTTCAATTACTAGAGTATCTGTTTTTTAATGAGGGCCTACCTATTTATCGAACCCTAGAAAATCTTCACTCTAGTCGTGCCAACCTCTATCGATTGGGCAGAAATATTACAAAAACTCTGTCAACTCAATTCCAAATTGAACTATCATTTACTCCATCCGAAATACGTGGGAATGAAATCGATATTCGCTATTTTTATGCTCAATATTTTTCTGAGCGCTATTATTTCCTAGACTGGCCTTTTCCCTATATCCCTGAAGAGGACCTAACAGAGTTTGCTGATTTCTTCTATAAAATCACCAATTATCCAATGCACTTTTCAATTTATAGAATGTATAAATTGATGTTAGCTATCAGTATTTACCGTATCAAAAATGGCCATTTCATCGACTTACCAAATCATTTCTACGATGAATACTACCCTCTTTTGATGGGAATTCCAAACTTTGAGGAGACGCTTGTCTATTTCTCTGAAAAATTAGGACTGGAAATCACTCCAGATATCATCGCACAAATTTTTATTTCCTTTATTCAAAACAATCTTTTTTTAGATCCTCAAGAATTTCTCAACTCTTTAGAAGAGAACAGTGAAGCAAGATACTCTTACCAATTACTTAGTCAAATATTAGAACGCCTATCAAAACAATATCAGATTACTTTTACTAACCACGATGAGCTGATTTGGCATTTACACAACACTGCTTTCTTTGAAAGTCAAGAAATCTTTTCTACCCCAATCTTATTTGAACAAAAAACATTGACGATTAAAAAATTTGAAGTTTACTTCCCAGACTTTATGGCAAGTGCGCGTCAAGAACTTGCTCAATACCGTCAAGCAATTGGAAAGCATGACCATCCTGAACAGTTGGAACACTTGATGTACACCATCTTAACCCATGCTGAAAACCTCTCTACTTTGTTGTTAGAAAATCGACCACCTATCAAGGTTTTGATTATCAGTAACTTTGACCATGCTCTATCCCTTACCTTTGTTGATATGCTTTCCTATTACTGTAATAATCGCTTTATCTTCGATATTTGGGATGAATTGAAAACAAGTCCTGAGATATTAAATCAGACAGATTACGATATCATCGTGTCTAATTTCTATATTCCAGGGATTACCAAGAAGTTTATTTGCCGCAACCATCTGTCAATCATGGATTTGGTTAATCATCTTAACACCTTATCAAATGAGATTCATATATCCAATACTTTATAATCTATCAAAAAAGTCAGCGTAATCGTGCTGACTTTTTCTTTTATCTATTTTCTATACTTCCTTTACAAAAACCAATTCCTGTGGCTGGGACAGGTCTTCTCGGTAGTTAAATCCTGCAAAGCTTAAGCGACGAGCTTCCTCAACCGTTTGTACTTGATTTTCTATCAAGGCTGTCAGAAAGGCCCCACGCGCTTTCTTGGAGATAGTTGAATGAATCTTCAGCTGCCCACCTCTATCCTCCATGAATTTAAAGGTCACCATTTTTTCTCTGATTTCCTTAGAAAACACAGTCTCAAACTCTGACGACAAGAGAGAAAAAATCACTTCTTCCTTCTTCAGAGCTTCATCATAAGCTGCCTTCCAACGGCTCTTCAAAGTCTTACCAGCGACTTTTAACTTCATCAAAAAGTCCAAACGGTGAGGGGCCATAGGTGACAAGGCTGGAACAACTCCGTACAAAGCCGAGGTAATGAAGACATGATTTTCAAGATAGGCTTGTTCTGCCTCGGTCAATTTGTCTCGCTTGATATGGCGGTACATGAGCCCATCAAAAAGTTTCAAGGCTGGGTAGTGTTGAGCAGTTTGTTTTTTTAAAGCTTGGATATGTTGAAATTCTTCCGCTGCCTTCTCAGCTGATACCTTGTAAAAACTCTCCAATTGACTAGCAGAATAGAGGGCCAAGGCATCCAGCACAGCCTGACTTTCTGGTCTTAAAGGAGCGGCTTCAATACTTGGCAAGTCTGTGTTCATTTCTTTTGCTGTTGGGATTAAAATTTTCATATTAATAGTGTAGCATATTTTTTTGCCACTACCAAGGAATTCATCTGAAAAGAGACTGGGGAAAGTCTTAAACCTCAGAAAAAACGCATCATATTAGATGTTCATCAAAACTCTAATACGATGCGTTTTATCATGCAAGGATCTACTATATTTCTCCTCAAATTGAGGTTCTATATCATAGTAGCTCTGCTCATTCACCGATTCAATTTTTAATCCTCGATCAATTTATAAAAATCAGAATGCTTTAGAGATAAAGTCTAATCTTCTTTACGTTTTGTCGCCAATAGTGCTGCTGACAAGGCCAAGCTAACACCTGCTAAGAAGATGGCTGTATCAGATTCTCTCTCACCAGTTTCTGGTAAGCTATTTTGATCTCCCTTGACTGCTGAAGCCTTTCTTTCTGCAGTCTGGTTATTAGCTATGTTCTGTACTGGATGCTCTGTTTTCGCCCGAACTGGTACTTCCTGATTTCCCACTGTTTCTGGAGCAGCTTTATCCTCTGGAAGTTTACTATCTTGAGGCACTCCTGGATTTACCCCGTCTTTAAAGTCAGGCTTCTCATCGACTGGTGCTACCTGATTACCTACAGTTGATTGTTGCCCTTTGTATTCTGAAATGTCGTTAACTGCTCCTTCAACAAAGTTAGCTCCTCCCTTAAATTCAGGGACTTCATTAACCGATGCTTCTACAAAGTTGACCCCTCCTTTGAACTCTGGAACTTCGTTGACTGGCGCAGGCTCCTCGCCCTTGCTATTTGAAATAGATGGTTTTACTCCTACCTCAATAATGCGATCTTGAGCCTTTCTTTGTTCAGTATGAACAAGAGTTCTAGTAGCTCCTGATACTTGAATATAGTCAACTTTTTCTCCAGCTTGTCCTTCAGAAACTACACGACGTTGACCTTGAGCAAGTTCAGGATTTTCACGAATAACTTCTTTAAATGGAAGCGGAGTCTTTTCAATTTCTAAGCTTGGAGTTTCTGCTATTAAGTTCTTAACTCCTTCTGTCGGAGTTGTTTGGAAGGCTGTCTTAAAGTGTAAACGATACTCTTTCACAAGATTTCCATCTTTGGAAACAAGACGAACGAGTGTTGGAAGATTAGTATTTCCAGGATTCACAACTGTGACTACTCCATGTCCACTAGTTGTCGCAGTGACTTTTGGTTGGGAACTTATTGCTGTTAGTGTATAATCTGTCACATTTGGATCAAAATTTTCCAATGCTTTTCCATCGATCGAAATCGTCGCTGATGGTGTTTCCACTTCTGCTCCCTTGCCTGCAGAGTAGGCTGTAAATTCTACAACTGCCAAACCATTAGTAGTAGCCTTACGAGTCATGCGGGCACGAATAGCTGTCGTTTGAACCGGTTCAAAGTTAAACTCTATTGGTTTACCAGCTACTAATTCTCCAGAAGCTTTATAAGGGATTGATGCCCAATTTTCTGCCTTGTTGAATGGATGGTCAGCATTTTCTTCATAACGAGAAATCGTACTTGGTTCTGTAAAGGCAGGACCAATATATCTTTCTAGAACCATTTTCTCTGGAGCATCTGTTCCACTATCTTTAAAGAACTGAATAGCCACTTTTCCAATGGATTGAGAGGCAATTTTTCCATCCTTCTTAAAGACTAGTCCGACAGAAGTTTCTTGATTTTTCGGAGTACGAGACCAGTTTGTCCAACGTCCGTCTTCATTGTATTTTCCATCATTGATATAGAAAATTCTATCATGTGAAGCTGCTTGTGTATCGTTCGTTGCCGAGGCAAAGGCTTTAGAATCCATTTCATTGTTGCTTGGATTTTCTGACAGAACTTGGTTACCTTTAGCTACAACTGTCACCTGTATTTTAGTTGTTAGATTTGTACCAATGACATGACCAGTTACTTCAAAACTTCCCTCCTGTTCTGTCGCATGTTCAGGAATGGCATCCCATTGAACTGCAAGGTTAGCCTTAACCCAGCCAGCTTGTGAAGGATAATAGACTGTCACTTCAGCAGGCAATTGAAGTTGATCACCAACATTCAGTGTCTTGGCACTATTTTCTGCAGCTGCTGGTTGTGTTGACTCTTTTTCGTCATCACGGAAGATACGATATTCTTTCAGAACAGTTCCATCCTCAGCTTTCAAGATAAGACGTGTCGCACCTTTTTCACTTGTTGCAGGAACAACTGTCACCAAGCCATTGTTGCTTGCTGTTGCAGTGATTTCTTTGCTAGATTGAGGAATATAATAATCTGTCTTCGATGGATTGAAGTGTTCAAGATCCTTTCCATCTACCTTGATAGAAATCTCTGAACTTGTAGAGCTCACTACCTTATTTCCAAGGACAGTTAGCTCTGTCAAACCAATACCAGCAGTTCCATCTGCTTTCTTCATGCGCATACGAACAGCATAGGTTTCTACCTTATCAAATGTAAAGTGGTTGGTTTTACCTGCAGATAATTGTCCAGGAGCTTTGAGGTGTTCCACCTCTTTCCAGTTAGCTGCATTATTAAATGGATGGTTGCTATCACGTTGAGCATTATTGACATCATTCGGAAGATCTGGAACTTCTTGACCGACATAGTATTCAATAACATATTCTTTTGGAAGACCAATCGCTCCATCAGTATAGAAATCAACTGAAAGATTATCAACAAAGCGCTTGGTCAAATCACCAGAGTTTCCAAACAAGATTGATGCCCAGTCATTATCAGTATTTGTTCTCCAAGTAGTCCATCTATTTTTAGCATCTGTAGGCGTTCTTGACACAGTCAGGTCGTTCAAAGCATTAGCTGAATCATCCCCTCCTGTATTGGATACAATAGCTGCTGGCAATTGTGAACCTGTCCATTGTTTAGAGATATTATTTCCAGCAACCACTTGACTAGAAACACGGACATGAGCCTTGGTGGTCAGATTGCTACCAACTAAATGACCATTGATTTCATACACCCCTTCAGTTTGACTAAAGTTAGCTGGTACCTGATCCCAAACCACATCTTTGTAGATAGTGGTTCCATTAGAATGGTAAGCACGTACACTAGCTGGCAATTGAACTGTCTCACCCTTAGGAAGAGTAAGGCTGATTTCCTCTGCAACTTGCAAGCCTTCAACCGTCACAGTTGCTTGAGCCTCAATATCTGTACCTTCTACATGTCCTTTAAGGGTAAAGCTATGATAGTGCCCCAATTCTTTTTCAGCTACTTTGTCCCAAGTTACAGCTACCTTACGAGGCAAGCCTTTATCAAATTCTGCTCCAACTTGACTAGGTAAATTAGGTTGCTGATTGATATCGGTAGAGATAGAAACTGGATGAAGTTTTACAATTTTCTTCTCTACTTTATTTTCTTTAATCACCAATTCAGTTGCGACAGATTTCGTTTTTTCTGTTTGATTGTCAATACGAGGAGTTAGAGTAACACGACCCTTAGTATAGAGCAACAAGTTCTGTCCATTTACTTCAAGATGACCACCATCAGCTGACTTGGCTTCCAAGTGGACATCTGACGCTGCAAATTCCGTCTGTGAACCATCCTCATAATGCCCAATCACATGATAAGGGAGAACTTGATCTTCTGTTGCTTTCTCTTTTCCTTCAACGCTTACTTCCAAACGAGTCAAAGCAGGTGCTTCCTTCACGAATTGAATCAAGTAAGTTTGAACCAAGTCACCCTTTTGGTCACTCAAGAAGACAGAAGCCTGATAGCCATTATCAGCAGAAGCTTGCTGAACAGTTACTTGATATCCGGTAGTCTGAGCTCCAACACTTGGAATGGTTGCAGTGTAAGGAAGGGATACACGGTAATAAGTCTTACCAGACTCGAAGTTCTCAAGAGTTTTATCCCCTACAGTAAGTCCTGTAATGCTACTTGTTGTTTCCTTACTGCTTGCAATAAAGGTTGCAGTCACTTCACGGTCGTCATCTACCAATTTACCAGTAGCCTCCGTACGTCCACCTTCCTTGTTCAAAGCAGCAGGATCTTTCAAGGTCCAAGACACAACATCTGTATCAATCAAGCTACCATCTGACAAAACAGCAGTAACCGTTTTATCCAAATCAGCTGCCGTTGTACCAACTGGAACTGTCGCTACCTTAGGCAACCACTTATCAAGTGCAACTACCTTGACAAGGGCTTCAGCCTTAGCTTCGAGACCTTCTACATTACCAAATACTTTTTTCTCACCTGCACTTGTAAGCAAGTCAGATGGCACTTTCCAAGTCACATCTTTTTCTTCAACACTACCATCACTATAAATAGCTGTTACTGTTCGTGGTAATTCAGGAGTGGTACTCACATCAGTTGTGGCCTTCACAGGAGCATAGGCTATAAAGTGACGGTTTTCTTTCTTACCAGACACGGTTGCAACTGTTGCACTATCAGATGTTAAACCAGCAGAATCTGCATAAAGAGTAAATTTACCTTCTTTTTCTGTTGATTTTACAATGACAACCCCTTTACCATTGAAGGCACGTCTCTGCCATGTTCCATCTGCTTGAGCTTTGTAGCGCTCACGACTAGCTTGTTCCCCATTATCTACACCAACGATTTGTCCCTGACCATGGAGATTGAAATGAACAAGATTATTCGCTGTCGGAACAACATTCCCTTCGCCATCAACAATTTCGTAATGGATGTAAGATAAATCTTTACCATCTGCTGTGATAACATGCTCTTCTTTAGTCAGACGAACTCTTGCTGGCTCCCCAGCAGTTGTCACACTATCACGCGCAATTTCGTTGCCATTTTCATCTCGAGCAATCGCAGTCAGTGTGCCTGGTTGGTATTTAACGAGCCACTCAAGATACAATTCACTTGGTTTAGCTCCCTCATGATAAGGACGTCCATCTTCGGTTCTCTTCTTAGTAAATTCCTTTTTACCAAGTGACTCTCCATTTAAGAACAATTCGACATTTGCTGCATTTGAGAAGGTACGAACCGGAACCTTTCCATCAACCAGCATCTTACGATCCCTAAGTGTCTCATCAGTCCAGTTCCAATGTGGTAAAATTCGGACAGTTGGTTTTTCTTTAGCACTATACCATTCACTACGGTAAAGGTAAAAATCATTCTTGGGTAAACCAGCCGTATCGATGATACCAAAGTAAGAACTTTTTACGGGTGTATTATCTTGGTTATGCCATGGAGTTGGTTCACCGATATAGTCAATTCCTGTCCAGATAAATTGTCCAGCATAGCCAGCATGATCACGGTCAAAAGTCCATGACTCAGTAGCTGTTCTTCCCCATCCAACACGGTCATTACCATAATCAGATTGTTCATAATGACGATTTGGACTGTTATCATGTCCAAGAATTCGAGCAGGATTGTAATAAGAATCACGCGTTCTTGTCGCTGAAGACGTTTCAGAACCATAAATGAGCCAATCTGGATGAGCTCTACGAACAGCATCATAATTGCGTTCTCCATAGTTCATACCCACAGCATCCATAATTTCTGCAACTTTCAAGAAATCACCTGTAGATGCACGACTAAATTTATTTTCACCCATGGTTACGTAACGCTCAGTATCAATCGCTTTGATAACAGCCTTCAAACGTTTAGCAGTTTCAATAGAATGAGGACTACCATTTGCCTCCTCTACCTCATTTCCAAGAGACCACATCACAATAGACGGATTGTTCTTATCACGTTCTACCATTGTTCTAAGATCAAAATCAGACCACTTCTCACCCTTCTTAGCTTCAGGATGAGTTGCATCTTGATCAAAGAACCGTCCATAGTCATAAGTCTTCTTGCCACCATACCAAGTGTCAAAAGCCTCCTCTTGAACCAAAAGTCCTAGACTCGCCGCAGCATCTAGCAACTGAGGGCTCGCCGGGTTGTGAGTGGTACGAATGGAGTTCACTCCCATATCTTTCAGAAGTTTTAATTTACGATAAGTAGCCTTATAGTTCTCTTCTGCACCCAAGGCTCCATTGTCATGGTGAATACTTACCCCATGGAATTTCATTCTCTCACCATTGAGAGAAAATCCTTCCTTAGCTGTCCAGTTGAAATAACGGTAACCAAATGTATCTTCTGTTACATCAACTAACTGGCCTTCTTTATAGACTTTTGTTTTTAGAACATAAAGTTGAGGATGGTAACTTTTCGTTGTCCAAAGAGTTGGCTGATTAACAAAGATATTCTGATTAAATTGTGCTGTTTCATTTTCTGCCAAACTCTTAGTTGCAGAACGAACTAGTTCTGAAACAGCTTTACCCTCCTTAGTGAAAATCTGTTGCTCCACAAAGACATTAGCAGCTGTTTTATCTGTATTTTTAATCTTACTTTGAACTTGTGTTTCAACGTTGCTATTTTTTTGTTCAGCTAATTTTGGTGTTGTAATGTGGTTCCCATTTTCCGCAACATGGACTTTATCACGATAACTAAGGGTTACATCACGATAAATCCCACTACCAGAATACCAACGACTACTTGGTTGCTTATTGGTCACTTGAACAGTAATGGAATTTTCACTGCCATCCTTGTTCAAAAATTCTGTAATATCATAAGAAAAATGATTGTAACCACTTGGATAATGTCCTACAAATTTACCATTTACATAAACCTTAGAATCCATGTAAACACCATCAAAATTGATACGAACATCTTTGTTTTTGTCTGCTTCATTCAGTGTAAAAATCTTACGATACCAAGCTGTTCCACCATTTAACTGTCCACCTTCGTTACGAGCAGGAGACTTGTGATCGAAGTCAAAATAAATACTCCAATCGTGTGGAAGATTCAATTTAGACCAATCATGAACATCCACATCTTTTTTTGAAAAATCTCCTTGGGCGTTTAGTTTAAAGTACCAATCTTTATTGAAGTCTTGTTTTCGATCTGATAATAGCTGCTTCTCTTTTTCAACATCCGCTTTACTTGACTCTTTAGAAAGCGCTTGCGTTTTTTCAGAAGAAGATTTGATATCTGTAGTCTGTTTTACCTGATCCTTTTCTGAAGTTTTTTTAGCATCATCTCTTACTTCTGTTCCAGCTGTTACTGCAGATTCAACAGGCTTTGGATTTGCCTCTTCAGATTTCTGTTTGTCCTCAGCTTTGTTTCCTTCTTCTACTTTATTTGGAGTTTCCACTTTAGGACTAGCCAATTCATGACTACCATCGTTAGCAGGTCTAGTAGTTTCTGTATCCTTAGTCACTTTATCTTCTGCCAATTCAGATTTTGGCTTTACAAACTCACGTCCACCATTCTCATCAGCCTTTGCGATAGCAGCTGCCACATCATCAGGAAGCTTATCTAAAGGTTGGGCTTGATGAACCGTTGTTTCTTCTGTTTGAGTATTGGATGAAGCCGCCTCCTCAGCTTGTACAGCTGAAATACCAAATATACTAGCCCCAATCATCACAGATGCCACACCTATAGCAAATTTACGAATGCTATAATGACAACGTTTGTCGAAAAGTCTTTTGTTCATTAAAATCCTCATTTCTTTTTCTTGACGCTAAGTAAGCGTTTACTTTTTAGAAAAAATAACCTCCTTCAGAATACACAACTAAGCATCAAGTTTGTTTTTTTTGTATATATTGAATATATCAAAATGAACAAAAAATTGCAATCTTTTTTGTGATTTTAATATAACAAAAAAGAGGGAGTAAGTATCCTATAACGAGAACCTTAACAATTGGTAAAGAATCTAGTCCGAAACTATGGCTCTATAATATTTGTAGTGGGTAAATCCCCTATAGATATTATGGAGCCTATTTTGTTGTAGAAAAAAAGTCCCATAAGATCTATAATGAAAAGTGACCAAACAACTCATTAGAAAGATTCATATGGAACAATTACATTTTATCACAAAACTACTAGACATTAAAGACCCTAATATCCAAATTATGGATGTTGTTAATATGGATACCCACAAAGAAATCATTGCTAAACTAGATTGTGAGGCCCCACCTTGTCCTGATTGCGGAAGCCAAATGAAGAAATATGACTTTCAAAAACCGTCTAAGATCCCTTACCTCGAAACAACTGGTATGCCTACTAGAATTCTCCTTAAAAAACGCCGTTTTAAGTGCTATCAGTGCTCAAAAATGATGGTTGCTGAGACTCCTCTAGTAAAGAAAAATCATCAAATCCCTCGTATCATCAACCTAAAAATTGCTCAGAAGCTGATTGAAAAAACTTCTATGACCGATATTGCTCATCAGCTTGGCATTTCAACTTCAACTGTCATTCGCAAGCTCAATGACTTCCGTTTTAAGTATGATTTTTCTCATCTTCCAGAGATTATATCTTGGGATGAGTACTCCTTTACAAAGGGAAAGATGAGTTTCATTGCACAAGATTTTGAAAAGCTCAATATCATCACTGTTCTTGAGGGCAGAACACAAGCTATCATCCGGAATCACTTCCTTCGCTACGATAGAGCCGTTCGTTGTCAGGTGAAAATCATTACTATGGATATGTTTAGTCCTTATTATGACTTGGCTAAACAGCTTTTTCCGTGTGCTAAAATCGTTCTAGATCGTTTCCATATTATCCAACATCTTAGCCGTGCTATGAGTCGTGTGCGTGTCCAAATCATGAATCAGTTTCATCGAAAATCCCATGAATATAAGGCTATCAAACGCTACTGGAAACTCATCCAACAAGATAGTCAGAAACTCAGCTATAGACGTTTTTATCGCCCTACTTTTCGCATGCACTTGACGAATAAAGAAATTCTAGACAAGCTTTTGAGCTATTCAGAAGACTTGAAACACCACTACCATCTCTATCAACTTTTGCTTTTTCACTTTCAGAACAAGGAGTCTGAGAAATTCTTTGGACTCATTGAGAACAATCTGAAGCTAGTTCATCCTCTTTTTCAGACTGTTTTTAAAACCTTTCTAAAGGACAAAGAGAAAATTGTCAACGCCCTTCAACTACCCTATTCCAACGCCAAATTGGAAGCGACTAATAATCTCATCAAACTTATCAAACGAAAGGCCTTTGGATTTCGGAACTTTGAAAACTTCAAAAAACGGATTTTTATCGCTCTGAACATCAAAAAAGGAAGGATAAATTTTGTCCTTTCTCAATCTTAGCTGACTTCAACCCACTACAGTTGACAAACATACTAAGATTAGTAGTGAAGAAATCTCCGACGGGAGAGAGTACTCACTACTTTTTCTTTATGTTAAAGTAGTGGTGTCTTGTAAAGTCGTAGGGCTCTATGGCGCTAGACGTCGCTTGACAAACTGGCAAGACACCTTGTTTTAGGTGGAGTTTGATCAAAGTATGTGGGACGCTAAACGTCGCGTATTGAAAATAAAATCACTAAAACATGGAATTATTCAAGACAAAAGAGGTAATGTCATGCGTGCAGTATTTGGAATTGATGTAAGTAAAACAAGTTCTGAGGTGGCAATTTTAGTCAACGGTGAGAAGGTTCACGGCTACACCATACTCAATGATGCCATTGGATTCAATCGCCTGTTAGGGGACTTGAAAACTGTTCATAACCCTGAGATTATATTTGAGGCCACAGGCGTCTATTCTCGACGTCTTCAGGCCTTTCTTGAGGAATGTGGTTACGCTTATACACGGCTAAATCCACTGGAAGCTAAGAAGCAATTGGACAGTCTGCGAGTTCGTAAAACAGATAAAATTGACGCTGAAAAGTTGGCTAAATCTCAGCTTGTGCACAATCGTAAACCAACTTACGTGCAGGAAGAAGTTTATCAACACCTACGTGATTTAAGCCGTTTCTATCAAAATATGACTGAAGATCTTGTTAGAACTAAAAACCGTCTACACAAGGTTCTACAAGTCACCTTTCCTGAATTGGAAAATCTCTTATCCACACCAACTGGAGAGCAATATTGGAACTTAGTGATGGCTTTTCCATGTAAAGAGTTCGTATTAAGCCTATCTCAAAGTGACTTGTATGAGATTATCCGTCAATCTACCTCCAAACGCATCTCTGAAAAGCGTATTGCTTACCTGACTGATAAACTTATAAAACTCGCTAAACAATCTTTTTGTGCGGTCAAGAAAACCTCTCCAATGCTTGAAGAGGTTCGTTACTATGCTCAAGAATTGCTTCGCCTTTCTGAACGCAGACAAGTTGTCTTAAACGACATGGTAGCTCTAGCTCAGCCTTTACCAGAGTATGACATCTTACGGTCAATTCCTGGCATCGCAGAAACCACAGCGACATCTCTCATTGGCGAATTGGGAGATATTCGTCGATTTCACTCTGCCAATCAAATCAACGCTTTTATTGGCATTGATCTGAGACACTATGAATCTGGGAACTTTCTCGCTAAGGAACACATCACTAAGCGAGGTAATCCCTATGCCAGAAAAATTTTGTTCAAGTGCATTCACAACATCGCTTCAGCTAGTCATACCAATCCCTGCCATATCGCTGACTTTTATGAGAAACGAAAAAGACAATCGACAATAGCTTCAACTAAGCCACATACGATTGCCTCTATACATCGTCTCATTCGAACAATGTATTATCTCATTATGCATAACAAACTTTACGATTATTCTTTGACCCAAAATCGATAAGGCTGTCTATGCTGTATTATTGTAACACCTTGTTTTAAAAAATACCAGATGAGGTGTTTTTTAGCATGCCCTTTTATAGATCAAAAAGTGTTAAAAATAAGACAGTAACCTCAGAATAGCTACTGTCTTATCTCTTTTTTTAATTAAAGCATTGATTGACTTGACAAATGGTAGAAAAGAGCCTCAAAAACCACACAGTGTTGCTTTCAGCTTGATGATCCTCAATACTGAAATCACTGTGTGGTTTTATTGTGACATTAATGTTTATCCGGGATCATTGAATAACTCTTTTTCGAATTCTTATACTCAATAAAAATCAAAGAGCAAACTAGGAAACCAGCCGCAGGTTGCTCAAAACACTGTTTTGAGGTTGTAGATAAGACTGACAAAGTCAGAAATACATATCTACGGTAAGGCGACATTGACGCGGTTTGAAAAGATTTTCGAAGAGTATTAATCCTTTTTCCCTTTTTTGACAAACACGGCAGAGAGAACTAGTCCAAGACCACCTAATAAGGCTAAAGTAGCTGATTCTTCTCCACCTGTTGCTGGAAGTTGATCTTTAACTTTAGAAATTGATGTTTGTGGTTGTTCTTGTTTTTGTGCTTGATCTGTTTTCACTGATGCATTTGCAAATTCATCGGACTTTTCAACAGTAGTTTCAACATCACTATTGCCACTGCTCATCTTATCTCCATCGACTTTATCAACAGAATCTTTCAAGTTTTCCTCTGTTGGAGTGGCTTGATGACTTGCTGTTCCTTCATATTCTGATACTTCATGGACAGCTGCTTCAGTGCCATTTACGCCACCCTTGAAGTCTGGGACTTCTACTACTGGTGCTGGAAGCCTGTCTGCTTTTTCAATAGCTTCAGTATACTCGGGAACTTCATGGGTAGCTGCCTCAACTGCATTAACACCACCTTTAAATTCTAGTGCTTCTACTACTGGTGCTGCTTCATCACCTGCTGTGCCAATAGCTTCAGTGTACTCTGCAACTTCATGAACAGCTGCTTCGACACCATTTACGCCATCAGTAAATTCTGGAACTTCTACTACTGGTGCTGGTTCATCCCCCTTACTTGTAGTTAAAGCTGGTTTCTCTGGTTCTTCCGGAAGCTCTTGGTGGAAGGTTGTCATTTCGTAGAACTCTGGTTTGCCACCTTCCCAAACGAGTTTGACATCCAACAATGGCGCTTTTTCTCTCACTGCAAATGTTTGGAAGCTTGAGGTAATTGCCCCTAGATCTGTCCAAGTATCTTTTTTATCTTCTTTAAGAGTACGAGCAAGCACACGCGCAGTCACTCCTTGAGGAATACTTGAGACAAGTCGAATATGGTTAGCGTCTGTTGGTTCTGACAAGTGGTAAACAAGCTCACCTTGTTCTTTCTCAGCCTTGTAGCTTGTCAAGACTTTACCATCTACGAGGTTCGTGTAAAGGTTGCCTTGGCTTTCACCGCTGTTTCCTTGAACAGTTGGGTCATTGATTGGTTTTACGAATTCGCCATCATTGATCACCAACTCAGTGAAGCCTACAAAACGAGCATCATAGTCTGCTGTAAATAGAACACGGAGATAGTTGGCTTTAACTGGACTTGCAAGTTCACCCTCGATGTAGCGGTTTCCTGGCATCTTAGAATCATGTGTCCAGCCATCTGTCAAGGAATCATCACGTGTTTCATTAGCAAGGCCGTCACCAACTGTCACAACATCTGTCCAAGTCTTGCCATCTTGACTGACTTGAATCTTACCATCACGGAGATAGTTTTGAGTGCCGTCTTGGATGTAAGCTCTAATCTTCTTAATATCACGTTCGCTACCAAGTTTCAAGGTGATATGACCGTCTTTACGAGCATAGTCTGAAAACTCTACAAAGTTATTGTAAACACCATCAAACAATTGATCCAAGTTCTTGATCTTACGAACGTCATTTCGACCGTATGTTGGGTGGATTCCCATTGATGTAGAATCAAGTGTTGTTGGTTGAACTTCTTTTGTCTGAACGAGTAGTGATGTCGCTGTCACTGCTTGTTCTTGATCAGTCTTATTAACCAGACGAACATAACGTACCAAGGACTTATCTGTCACTTGATTAGCTGGATACCATTCTTGGGCATTTGGAGAGTATTCCAAATTGAGGGATGGATTTTCTGTACCAACTGCTTGAATGCTTTCAGCTTGGTGCAGACGATCAAGTTTCATACCCAAGTAGCTATGAGCTGGAAGCTTAGTTCCGCTTGGAATTTGAAGGTCATAACGGCCTAGGCTGTCATAAACTGGAGTTGACTTCAAGCTTTCAACGTTTGTATCAGTCAATTCGCTATTGCCTGCACGTGTTTCAACTGAGAAGTCAGCGATACGCCACCATAGGTTGATGTTCTTAGTATTGCGAACACGGACGTAGCGAGCTGAAATCGGAGTTTCGATTTCTTTTGTTTGTTCACCAGTCAAGCGATCCAACTCTTGCCATGAGCTACCATCTGCAGAATATTCAAGAACACCTTCCGCCAATTTATCTCCTGATCCTTGAATCAGACGAACCTTGGTCACAGGTTTGACTTCACCCAAGTCAAGTTGTACCCAACCATTGACTGGAGTTGTGTCTGTTCTATCAGCATTTGCAAGCATGGCTTCAGTATTATCATGTCCGTCTGTAATTTGACCAACTGTTGTGTTGTACTTGTACATAAGATTTGGACTGATCGTCACAGTAGCTGCCTGTTTAGCACGAGTAACTTCAACAGGGCGGTTAACAGCAATTTCTCTTACTGCAAACCAAGTATTATCACGATCTGAAGTTGCAATCATGCGAACTGCTTTTGCATTGATATTGAGATTTTCAAATTTAAGCAGAGGCTCATTACCAGTGTAGCTTGGTTCTGAAAGGGTTACCCACTCATCATTTTCATTGAGATACTCAACCTTAGCATTGTTAAAGGTATCACGAGGATTTGCTTGAGTTCCCATTGCAAATGTCAAGTTTTGAACTGGAACAGCTTTGTTAAATTTCAAGCCAATGTAGTCACCAGTTTGGATACTGTTTGGTGATTTGATAAGGGCATGTGTTCCTAGATCTCCGTCAGTCACTTCAGCAAGTCCACCTTCCACACCTGTACGGTTAGTGATAAAGGTGCTAATGACTTGGTCAGGGTGCAAGGCTTTTTGAACTTCTGTTGCAAGGATTTCACGGAGTCCAAGCAAGAATGGACGGATATGTTGAACACCCAACTCAGCTCTCTCATCATGGTCTACATAATGGAAGGTATGAGTTTGTGATTGTTCGTAAAGTTTCAAGCCCTTGTAATAGCTATCCCAAAGTTTTGCAGAGTCATTCGTAGCAATAGCTTCTGTACCATCAAGAAGTGCACTCAAGGCGTCCATTTGGTCAATGGTATTATCCAACCAGTAGTGGATTTGAGCACGCATCTTTTCATCACCAGATGCTTTATAAAGTTGTGCTGCAGCTTTTAGTTTAGCAAATTCTGCACGCAATTCTTGACGTTCTGCACTGACATCTTGACCAGCTTTCAACTTAGACATGAAGGCTGCTAATTTAGGTGCAAGTTCCACAGACTCTTCCAATTTCACAACACGACCATCCATATTTTGGTTGATCATGTGTTTACCAAGCTCACGGAAGGCGACAGATGTTTCACTGTCTGTAAACTTACCGTTTTCAACAAAGTTAAAGGCGATATCGTTGACTTTCTTAGCTTCTTCTTCTGACTTCCATTGTTTCCATGCATACTGAGCTGCAGAGAAGAGGGCAATCTTAGAAGGTTCAGATTGTTGCATTGGGTTCAACATGATACCTGAAAGGAGACTTGGATCTACATTCGGATGAAGGAACTTCTCACCACCACCTAAGATCAAGTGTTGTTTAGAGTTATCTGTAACAGGCCAATTGACCCATAGAGACACTGGACGATAAGTCTTGCCACCTGCAGTCAGATTGTTCTTAAGATTTGAAAGGAAGTTTTCTGATACTTCACCCCAAATCTTACCACCAGTAAGGGTCATAGAAGTTGAAGTTGGAAGATTTTCATTTAGAGATTTCAATTCATCTTCACGACCATTACCCCAATACTGACCAGGAACGAAGATCATTTCCTTACGAAGGCCAACATAAGTTGCTTGTTTTTCAGTCAACCAATCTGTCATGTCCTTCATCAAGCGGTTGTAGCTATTGTAGCCACCGACTGGACTTGGAGCATCATCGGCCAAAATACCGAACTCACGAACACCGACATCCATCAATTGAGTGAATTTAGCCTTAATGGTTTCAAGGTCTTTTTGGTAATCAGCATCGTTGCCAAAACGGATACGGTTGTTCATGAATGGGTGGATGGTCCAAACATAACGAGTCTTGTTTTGGTTTCCGACACGCGCCAATTCACGAATTTCAGCTAATTTTTCTTCTGGATAAAGTTCACGCCATTTCTTGTTGTGGTATGGATCGTCTTTTGGTGCAAAGAAGTATTGCGTCAACTTCAAGTCACCACCATAGCGCATCAATTCAGCACGATCAGCATTGCTCCAAGGGTTACCATAGTATCCTTCGATAAAGCCACGGTTCTTAATTTCAGCAAAGTCTTCAACTGTTACATTACGCAAGACTGGAGCTTCACTTTCATTAAGCATGTGTTTGAGAGTTGTCAAACCGTAGAAGACAGCATCTGTATCCTTACCGACGATAGAGATTGTATTGTTCTTAATTGACAAAGCGTAAGCATCAATCTTATCAAAGAGTCCTTGAGAAATGCCAGACACTTCTTTTTCAGCCTGTGAATTTTGACCATGAACACCAAGGTAGATGTTGGTAGCACCTGCCACTGCTGTTTGACTGCTTGTGTAAGAGATTTGATGATCTTGTAGGACACTCTTCAAGCGGTTACGAGTATAGATATCTAATTGATCTCCCATGACAAGATTGACTTGTTTATGGAGTTTCGTAACACCTTCATCATAAGTTACTTTTTGTGGTGTTGGGAAGACCTTGTACTCTTTCTTGAGATAATCTTGACTTTGGGCTGCTGCGGCAACTGCCTCGTCGCTTGTAGGTTTCGTAGCTACAAAGCTATCAGCAAGTTCAGTTGTCCCATCGCCCATTTCCTCAACTTTAGGTTTTTCTGGAGTTACAGGCTTCTCTGGAGTTACAGGTTTTTCTGGACTAACTGGTTCTTCTGCTTTGTTAGTAGAAACTGGTTTCAGAAGTTGAATTTCTGCAGCACTACCAAATCCTGCAGCACCTGCTAAAACTTTAAATTCTACCTTATCGGTTTCAATGGCATCAAAGTTAACTGTTTTCTCTTTGGCATTGTTTTCCCAAGTTCCTGAAGCAACTTTAACCATTTGACCATCTTTTTGAGCATAGATTTCATAAGATGTCACAACACCGTTGCCTCCACCTGGACGTGGAAGATAGGTCAAACCATTGACTGTTTCACTTGCTTTCAAGTTCATTGCAACTGTAAATGGTGCTTGATGTCCAGTCCATTTTGAATGCCAGAAGGTATTTGGATCATTGTCAAAGGCTTTTTCTACTGGACCTTCAGCATTGGTACCTGGTAACTCTTGACTAGTTGCAGAAACTGTAAAATGATCATTTGGAATCAAACGTGGATTTACGAATGGTTCATTTGACAACTCGGCACTATGTAAGATGCCTTTGAAGCCTCCGATTGTTTCAAGTGGAAGCACCAAACTATTGTAGGCCAAGCGAGGATGAGCTGGATTTGCAATCCG
This sequence comes from Streptococcus mitis B6, assembly GCF_000027165.1. Lineage (NCBI taxonomy): Bacteria > Bacillati > Bacillota > Bacilli > Lactobacillales > Streptococcaceae > Streptococcus > Streptococcus mitis. The sequence continues at coordinate 1,570,699 of NC_013853.1, forward strand.
TTCAACCTTTTCACCGTCCACATAAACTTCTGTTACTTGTGGTTTAGTTACAACAGAAATTTGATAACGTTTGTTCTTTTCAAGTTTCTTGTTGAATTGGATATGGAATTGTTCAAAAGTATAGGCAAGATAACCATCCTTATCTGCAAGGTAAAGTTGGTTATTTCCACTTGTTGAGAAGGTTTGTTGGCCATCACCAGTTACAGTCACATCCAATTTCAAGACATGACTTGGTCCAACATCACCAACCAGGCCTTCGATAGTGCTATCTTTTTCGAAGTTCAAACCTGCTTCAGTCTTCTGTACTTTCTTAGCAAGATAATCTTTGACAGTCTCAGGATTGATCTTGAACAAGTCTTCTTCAGCTACGGTCTTATCTGGATTAGATTGAGGTGCATAAATACTTGCTGGTTGAATACGGTCTGCATAGGTCTTGGCTGCACGGTCTGAACCCCAAGTACGCTCTGCAGTTGATTGCATACTCTTGAAGAAGCGTTTAAAGATATCGTAAGAAGTGAGTCCAGTTTCATGGAGGTCAATGTTATCATTCCAAACTGCATGACCACCACCAAGGATATTTGGATTAGAAGCTTCTAGACGTGGTCCGCCACCTGTTGAGAAGTCATTTGGTGTCCAACGGTTGTATTGAATTTCATAATTAGCATAATCTCCATAAGCACCTTGACTATTGCTACCACTTGGAACACTATAGGTTGGAATATCTGTGATATTGATAATCTTAGCACCTTGAGCAATTGCGGCAGCTGGACGTTGCCATCCAATGCTCCAAATATCGACTTCTACATCTTTCCAATCAACAGGTGTGGTACCTTGTTTGGCAGAGAGTGAACCCCAAATACGTGGTGTTAAACCTTTTCCTTTGATGTACTGGATCATATCGTTGACATAGCGACGATAGCTTTCTGGATTTCCATAATACTCATCTGTACCGATATGAACAGTAGAGACGCCATGAAGTGGTGCGTCTTCACCATCGAGCAATTTATCATAGACTGATTTAACAAAAGCAAGAGTTTCTTCGTACTTGTTATCCAAGTCTAGCATAGCCACGCGCTCTACATTATGTTTTCTCGCACTAAGCTGACCTTTATACATCAAGTCTGGACGAACTTTAACGAATGAAAGAGCGTGACCTGGTGTGTCAATTTCAGGAACAAGGTTGATATGCAAAGCTTTTGCCAACTTGATGATTTCTTGCATTTCTTCCTTAGTGTAATGCTCGTCAGATGTTAATTTTTCACCATTTTCACCGACAACATCAGTCTCTACACGGAAACCTGTCTTGGCATTTTTAAGAACATAATCCAGTTCCTCTTGAGGAGTAAGATTTTTCCCTGCTAAATGATCTTTTAAGAAGATATAGTTATCATTCAAGTGCAACTGCAAGTCGTTCATCTTGTAGTAGGCCATATTGAGCATAATATCTACAAGCGTATCATAAGGGATAAACTTACGACCTGTGTCTAGCATAAATCCACGATGGCTAAAGCTTGGGAAGTCACGAATTTCTCCGTTTTGCAAATCATTTTCGCCCATTTGTAGAAGAGTACGAGTTGCGTAAAAGGCTCCTGCATTGGTTGCAGCTTCTACAGTGATAACACCATCTTTTACAGTGATACCATAGCCTTCCTTGCCATAACCCTTGTCTTCAACCTTCTTAAATTCAATCCGTTTTTGAGCTGTTTGATCACCTGTAGCGATTTCTAACCCACGACTTTCAAGGTCAGTCTGATAGAATTTAGCTTCTTGACCAAATCCAGAATCTCCGACTGAAATAACGGTATCAGCTGTAATAGAAGTTTTACCTTCAGTTCCATACCATTGTTGAACTGCTGGTGCAACTGCCGGTTTAGTGCCAACTCCTTCGTCTGCATGCAAACCTTTAATGAGGACTTCAAATTCTTTTGTGAAGGTATGAGTATCCTTGACTTGTTGGACCATGACCTTAACAGTTTGATCTGTTAAGGGTTTATAGATTTTGTTATTAAGATCAACAACACCCTGTTTGTTGCTACCAATCAAGCTTACTTGACCTGGTAATTTAGGTAATACAAGTGATTTCCCGTCTTCAGCAACAGCTAATTCTGTCACTTGGCGAATATCTGTTGGTTTGCTAGCGTCTGGAATGTTTGAGTAAGCACGAATTTCTTGAATTCCAACATTTTTCCAGTTCATTGTACCTGCTTGATAATCTGTAATTTCAAGTTTAAGGTATTTGGCTTGGATAGCTTCTTTCAAGTCAATTTTTTCATCAAGAATAGGATTTCCTGTTCTTTGATAGGCCAACTTCCATTCTTTAGCTCCTGAACCATTCACATCATCTTGACCAGCATAGTAGAGATTCCATGACTTGATATTTGGATCATTTTGTTCACCACGAACGCGGCGGTCCCAATCAATCTCAACATGCTTAATCACTGTTGTCTTTTCAAGTGTAAATTCGATTGTTGGTTTCTCAACGTTTTGGTCAGTAGCCCAGCGAGTGTCAGGTTTTCCGTCAATTGCCTTTTCTGCTGTGTATTGTGTGTTGGCTTCATGGTTTGATGCTGTCGCAGTAGCTTTTTCTAAATGATTGACATCTGGAGTTTCGACCAAATCTTTGGCCACTGGCTTTTCAGCAGGTTTAGCTGCTGGAGCTACTTCTTCTTTGGGAGTTTCTGCTGGTTTTGGAGTTGCTTCTTCCTTAGGAGCAGGAGTTTCTGTTGGTTTTGGAGTAGTTCCTTCAGTTGCAGTTGCTTCAGTTTCTGACGCTGCAGGTTGACCATCTACAGTTCCAGCACTTGCTTCTGCTTTTTCAATAGCTGCTGCTATATCTGCTGGCAGCTTATCCAGAGGTTGAGCCTGTGTTACTGTTCCTTCTGTTTCTGCAGTTCCTTCTGTTTCAGCTGCTTGAACCATACCAGCTCCAAAGATACTGGCACCAATCATAACAGAAGCTGCGCCGATTGTAAATTTACGTATACTGTAATGACACCGTCTCTCAAAAAAATGTTTTCCCATTTTTTCCTATTTCCTTTCACACGCTCATAAGAGTAAGCGTTCTCATTCTCCTTTAGAAAAAGAGAGGACCTAGAGGGGCCTCTCTGGGTTTCCTTTTTCTCCACTACAATGAATGTGGAGTCTAAGCTCTCTTTTAATGAAAACTTTTTTTAAATTTTAATCTTCTTTTCTTTTTGCAAGAAATAGAGCAGACATTGCTAGACTGAGGCTGGCAAGGAAGAAGAGATGCTCTGACTTGCTAGTACCAGTTTCTGGAAGTTTATCCTTCACTTCTTCTTTAGCTACTTTTTCCTTCATTTCTGGTTTAGAAGTATCAACTGACTTCTGATCAAGTTTTTGTTCTGCTGCATTCTGTGGTTTATGATCAAGTTTCTCTGTTAATGGAGTCTGTACTTGACCTCCAGGTTCATCAGTTAATGGAGTTTGTGGTTTATGACCAGGCTCTCCTACTGATGGTGTTTGTGGTTTAGTAACTTGTTTATAAACTACTGCAAAATGTCCTAGCTGACTAGTTGTAAACTCAACTGTACCTTGACCATTTGTAAAGCTTACTGCCTCACCTGATGCAGTGTAGTATACTCCAGCTACTTCACCAGATACTGGTAAGCGAACAAGTACTACACCTTTCGGTTGAACTTCATGCTTATCTTTATCAACTAGATGAAGAGCGTAAGCATCAAATTTCACACCTTTTAGATTTTGGTCTGTTACTTTTTGAACTTTAAGGTTGAGTTCTGCAACCAAATCTCTCGCAAGCCCTGCAACTACAACTCCTGTAGTCTTATCTGATAAGATACGAACGTCTTCTGTTGGCTTGTCTACTGTAGGTGCGGCTTGGTCACCTGCTGTTCCGATTGCACCTGTATACTCTGGTACTTCATGGACAGCGGCTTCAGCTGCATTTACACCTCCAGTAAATTCTGGAACTTCGTGGATTGCCACTTCATTTCCTGCTGTTCCCTCAATTTCATTGTACTCTGGAACTTCATGAACAGTGGCTTCGTCACCATTTACACCACCTGTGAATTCTGGAAGGTCAACAACTGGCGCTGCTTCGTCACCCTTGCTTGATGTTGGAGTTGCTGGTTTAGGATCTGGAGTTGGGGTAGGTGTTTGATCTTTCAATTGATCAAGATAATCTGCAAAGTATGCAAGCATTCTATTTGTCAAGAGATGATTATCTGTTGCAAATTTCATGCTAGCAACGACACTTGCTACTTCCTCTTGATTGCTCTTATCAGTTAATTTTTGAGCTTTAGCTAAGGCCGCTTCATAGGCTGTAGTATCAAGACCAGTTTCAGCAACTTGAGGACGAGCAAAGATCAATTCTGCAGCTGATTGATATCTATCTCCACCATCTCCGTAAGTTCTTGTTCCTGTTAGGACAATCTTCTTAGCTTTGATCGTCTTACCAAAGTCGATATCTTTTGGCTTATTGTTGTCAGCCCAATTGGTTGCATTGAAGGTATGTTCCTTACCTGTTTCATCCGTTACTACAAGAGTTACATCTCGCAAGTTACCATTTGAACCTGAACCACGCGGAACATAACGGAAGCTAGTAATTTCAGTTGGTTCTTTCAAGACCATTGTAGCCGGTTTACCAACATCTCCTCCACTCCATGATGTATGCCATAGGCTAGACAAGTTCCCATCAAAGGCATTTGCAAGACCTTCTCCATCCTGAGCAGGAGCTGTAAGACTTGTAAAGTCATCTGCTACAAGCGCTGTTTTCTTCATCACTAAAGCGTTTTTAAGATCATTAACCTTAGTGATTTCTGCTTTAGCCTCTTCTACACTGATGTCATCATCTGCTTGGCTGAGGTTGAAGACTGCTTCTTTCAAAGCATCCATTGTTTCTTTGGTGTAGTTGGTCATAGCAACAGTTGGAAGATAGTTCTTAACAGCATTTTCTGTCATCATCTTACCAGTCAAGACAATTTCTTCGATTTGAAGTCTATCCATGATGAAGTCATTGTAACCCCGGAAGTTGGCATTACCACCAGAATCTCCACGAGTATTACTTGCATTGCCTGTAGAGTAGATACCAACCCAAGTATCGCCAGTTTCAGCACCTGTCACAAGGAAGGTTGCACGTTTCGCTTTTTTAGAATCTGTCCATGAGTTTGGTAATTCATGCATTTCGAGATCGCTTGCTTGGCTACCACGACGGCCAGATTGGAATTCTCCCTTACCGACTACAAAAGCGTAAGTATTATCTGATCCAGCTTCGTAGTCAAATGTAATACGGTAGGTCTTGCCTGCTTCAAAGCGGAAGTTTTGTGGAATTGTTTGGTAAACCAAATTACGACGACTTACAAGACCATTTGTCTTGAGTGACCAATTTCCATCGATAACGTCATCAATTTTCTTGCCGTTCCAATCACGTTGTGTGTATGGTTCATGTTTTTCAGACAAGTGAGTACGGTTGTCTTCAACACCTTCGATACCACCGATGACAAATGGGAAGATACCTTGGCCGACATTTTCAAAATCTTGTTTGAAGACACCTGTTGCAGTATCGTGACCATCACCATACATAGCAGAGTCATTTTCGAAGGTACGAATTTCATCGAAGTAAGTTGCTTCATCTCCTGCTTCACGACTCAAGGTCAAAGTTACATTTGATACATCTGAACCTGTTGTGAAGAAGGCATACATGTTTTGGAAGTAACTTGTATCATTAACAGTTGCATTGTCACGACGAGTATTGTGAGCGTATGCTTTTACATAGTTGAGGGCGAGTGACTTGTTGGTGTAGTTGGTTACTTCTTTTTCACCAGTATTAACAGTAATACTTGCTTTAGCATTACTACGGTTGTCTACACCGACATAGACTGCGTATTTAGTATTTGGCTTCAAGCCAGTCAATTTTTGAGTGAGACTAACTTTTTCTTTATTGCCTTGGATGCGGAGCATTTGGTTTGCACCTTGAGACTTCACGATTTCAGCCTTAGAAGCATCTCCCGAAATCTTCCAATGATCCAAAGATTCACTGTTAAATCCTTGGTCATAGATATGCATACCTTCACTCCATGACATTTCAGGATTGGTTTGTTTAGAACGATAGAGCACATATGGCTGATTTGCAGTGAGATCAAGGGTAATCTTACCATCTTTCACGGCAACTTCTTTTTCCTCAGTTTTACCTTGGTCAGTTAGTTTATAAAGGTAAACCTTACCATTTGCCCAGTCGCTAGGAAGTGTCCAAGTTGTTGCACCTGCTTCAGTATTGAAGTAGTACATTTTTTCCTTGTCACTTTCAAGCTTATTACCATTTGCATCCCAGTTCCAAGGTGTCAAGTAGGCTGAACCATCTTGGATAACACGACCATTGAGCGTAACTGTACGTTCACGATATTGTGGACTGTTGACATCGTTTGATTTACGAGTTACCACAACCTTGTTATTTGCAGCATCGACCAATTCAACTTTCATTTCTGGAGTCCATTTGTAGCTACTACCATTGTCAGTCATGGTTACTGGTTTGCCATCTTCCCATTTGTTGACTGTAAAGTGTTGGAAGTACTTAGTCATAACATCATGAGCAAACAAGTTTGTTACATAACCGTTATAATCACTACGTCCTTGCCATCCTTCAAAGTCCTTCATGCTATAACCGCCTAGAAGTGGGTAGTCAGCTGCACCACCATAACTTCTGTAGTCACCAACCCAAGAATCTTTTTGGTGGTTACGGATAAAGCGAGTGATGGCACTGTTAATACCTTTATTTGTATAGCCACCGTATGTCAAGTCAGCTGCCCAGTGTTGGAAGGTAGAATCATATTCGCCACCGTGTCCCCACTCAATAGCAAAGCGCCAGCCTTGTTTGTTAATTTCTTTAGCAAGAACGTGAGTTGCCCAGGCACCATTGTCACCTGATTGACCGTTACCCCATACGTCGACATAGATGAAGTCTAGACCTTCACCCAACTCTTTCTTCAATTCTTCCCAACGAGCTAGACGCCCATGAGCAAGGTCATAACCAGCATCAATGTTGATACCTTGGTCAAGCCAGTTCCAACCGTAGCTATAGCTACCATCTGCATTTTTACGAAGAATATCTTCATTAAAGTATTTAGACTCTGGATAGGTTTCTGAAGCGTTGACGTGGATACCAAGGTGGGCACCATATTTCTTAGCTTTCTCAATTAGAGTCTTAAAGTCTTCAACACCACCGATACGTTTACCGATGTCCGCATAGTTCAAGTGACCAGAATCATGTCCTTCACTTCCGTATCCCTTAAGGAGTACACCTTGACCAAGACCATCGGTGTTGAGGTTGATCTTTTTGATACCATCCAAGGTCATAAGGAATGGGTTTTGCGCTTGAGAACCAAAGTTCATAGCAATACGGTAAGCTGTAATGTCTTTAACTTTTTCCCATCCTTGAGGGTTGTTCATGATACTACGGTAAGCAATGGCACCATCTTGCCAGTCAACCTTATGGTCAGCATTGGCATCTTCAGTGATGACAACTTTTGCACTTGGAAGTTCTTGAGTGTATGCTGGGAAGACAACTCCATTGTGGGCTTTTTCCCATTGCCATTCAGAGCTATGAATTTCCACATAGTTGGCATTGCCAATCGTATTCTTGTAAGCTGTCAAACGTGTCCAATCGTAAGCACCACCACCATAGCTATTTTGTGAGTTACTCCATACACCTGCTGCAAGCTTGTCTGTTGAAACAAATCCATACATGTAGCCTTTTGCCAAATCTTTCATTGGATTGGTTACTTCAATATGGTCATCACCACTGACGTGAGTATTGTTTGACATGGTTGCCCCATCAAACTTAGCTCCTGCTTGATCGCTCGATACAGATACCAAGGCATTTCCTAGGAAGCTGATGGAAGAAAGTAGTTTACGTTCGTCATCAATCTTTTGTCCTGGTGTTACTTGGTTATGGTTGACAATCTTAGTCACATCAAAATGAAGTTGGTTGTCCACCACTTGCAAACGAACAGTCATATCTGCATTGATGAGATTTTTCTCATCACGGAGTTTCATGTCATACTCTGCAGTCGTTGCATTGACTTTCTTATAGGTCACTTCAGGAGTCACAGCGTGCTTGTTAATCACAACTTGATTAATCGGTTGCACTTGACCTGGAAGCTTGTTGCCGTTTAAGACGTACTCTTTAATACGTGGGAAGGCTTGATCGATGACTGCTTTTAAGACTGTAGATTCGATAATGTCGTACTTGACATTGCTATCATCCACTGTATTTCCCTTTTCTTTTTCAGCAGTTTCTTGATCTGTTTTAACCCCTTCTTGGTTGTCAGTTTTAACATTGACAATTGTTCGTTCGCTACCATTATAAGTTCCAGCTTTAAGAACGATTTTCTTCTCATCTTTTAGTTTGTCATTTACTGCAGATGGCAAGGTCACTGTATCAAAGAGTTTGACATCATTGTTAGTTGCATTCAATTGTCCATCTGATTTGAGACTGATGGTCAAGTGGTTAGTTGAACCATTAACAGGAGCTGCAACACGATTACCTTGGTACCAAAGTCCACTTCCATTTGACTTGTATTCCCAGAACCATCCGCCTTGATCATATCCTACAAAAACGTTGTTATCAGTGTCTTTGAATTTCATGAAGACACCAAAGCGAGATTTTCCTGTTTCAGATTCTTCTTTAAAGGTCAAATCAACTGTGGCATTTCCATTAGCATCGACTGTCAAACCATCTTTTGCAAATAAGGCTGGTTTCTTACCATTGTCATTTTGAGCAGTTGAAGCTAGTTGGTTGTAACGAACTCCATTTTCTTCACGAATCGTTACTGTTCCCTGTTGGTCTTTATTTTCAACCGTTTTCCATTCTGGAGTGACTTCTTTTGATTCAGTCGGTTTATTGCCTGCTGGTTTGTTTTCTGCTGGTTTGTTTTCTGCCGGCTTATTGTCTGCTGGTTTGTTTTCTGCCGGCTTATTGTCTGCTGGTTTGTTTTCTGCCGGCTTATTGTCTGCTGGTTTTTCTTCTTGAGGTTTATCCTCTTTTGGTTTTTCTTCCTTGTCCTCAACTTGTTTATCGAGAGCATCTAGACCAGCTGGTTTCGTTGTTTCAATACCCTTGATGTAGTTTTGAATCCACTCTAGCTGAGCAGGTGAGAAGAGAATACCTCCACTACGTTTACCAGAGACACCATTTTGGTGAATACCAATCAATTTCCCATTTTCATCGAAAATTCCGCCACCACTGGCACCTGGTTCACTTCCTTGATAGCTAATTCCACGAACGCCTTCTCCGTGATTATTAATGTCCTCAACGGTTGTATTTAGAATTGGATCGAGCTCTCCTTTTGGATATCCAAATACATGGACCTTATCTCCTACCTTAATTGTTGAAGGCTTGTCAATCACCTCAACAGGTGCATTGGCAAGAGGTGTACGAAGTTTAACGATTGCCAGGTCATTTTTATATCCTTTGAGGAATCCTTCACGATCCCAGTGTTTCACATCATTCTTACTGAATTTGACATCTGGTGCCCCTTTGTAAGAAACTGTATAGACATCTCCATCACTCTCAACATTATCAGCTACCTTACGATTATTACCATCTGGAACATCTTTGATAAAGTTATGAGAAACTGACAAAACGAGATTTTCCCCGATAACGATACCACTACCAAGCCCTGCTGAACTTTTAATTTCGACAGTCGCACCGTAGTTTAATACCCCATTTTTTGTTTTAGCAACATCTTCCGGGACTAGACTTTTATCTTCTTTTTCTAGTTCTTCTTTTGAGGCAGTGCGGCCATTTTCTTCAGCCTTATTAAGTTTTCCACGTAGTTCTTCAGGAAGAGTATCTGAAACTGCTGAGCTTGTTGCAGTTTCTTTTTCTTTTGCCAGCAATTCTTCTTCAGTCTTTGGTCCTTCAGTTACTTCAGGAGAACCTTGGTCTTCACCAGGTTTTGGTGCTTCAAAGTCGCGCCCACCGTCCTCTTTAGCATTGGCAAGAGCTGCTGCCAAATCTGCTGGCATATTCGCTGTTGAACCTGTTTGTGCAGAATCTGCGAGAACAGTGCTAGTTCCAAAGAAAGCTGCACCAATCATAACAGAAGCAACCCCTAGTGAAAATTTCCGAATACTATATTTGCAACGTTTTTCAAATAATCCTTTATTCATTAAGTCCTAAATCCTTTCACTATATACGTAAGCGTTTACATCTGCTATTTAAAAAAATACTCCTTTCTGTCTAAAAAGTGCAACACTTACATCATTAAATAAAAAATAATTACACTTTTAATATAACAAATGATAGCCGATAAAGCAATAGAAAAGATAGGAAATGACTAATTTTTTCTTTCAATCCTAATAAAATTAAAGTATAACATCTCCAAAATACTCTAGAAAAATAAAATACATATCATCAAATTTTTTCAATATCTGATAATATGGATTTTTCTGATTTTAAAGACTTTTTATCCAACCTCATGCGTTTCAAAAACGAAGAAGTTGAGCCTCAATTTGAATTTTTCTCTTTTCATACCTCCTTAACAAAAATCAATTCCTGTGGCTGGGACAAGGCTTCTCGGTACTCAAATCCTGCAAAGCTTAAACGCCGAGCTTCCTCCACCGTCTGCACTTGATTTTCTATCATAGCGGTTAAAAAGGCACCACGCGCTTTCTTAGAAATAGTTGAGTGAATTTTCAACTGATTACCCTTGTCCTCCATAAATTTGAAGGTCACCATTTTTTCTCTGATTTCCTTAGAAAATACAGTCTCAAACTCGGATGACAAGAGGGAGAAAATCACTTCTTCCTGCGTCACAGCTTCATCATAGACTGCCTTCCAATGGCTCTTCAAAGTCTTACCAGCGACTTTTAACTTCATCAAAAAGTCCAAACGGTGAGGTGCCATAGGTGACAAGGCTGGAACAACACCGTACAAGGCCGAGGTAATGAAGACATGATTTTCAAGATAGGCTTGTTCTACTTCGGTCAACTTATCTCTCTTGATATGGCGGTACATGAGCCCATCAAAAAGTTTCAGAGCTGGGTAGTGTTGAGCAGTTTGCCTTTTCAAAGCTTGGATATGTTGAAATTCTTCCGCCGCCTTTTCAACTGATACCTTGTAAAAACTCTCCAATTGACTAGCAGAATAGAGAGCCAAGGCATCCAGCACGGCCTGACTTTCTGATCTTAAAGGAGTTGCTTCGATACTCGGCAAGTCTGTGTTCATTTCTTTTGCTGTTGGGATTAAAATTTTCATATTGATAGTGTAGCATATTTTTTAGCCACAACCAAGAAATTCATCTGAAAAACCTCGGTTTGACCGAGGTTCCTCTATTTATTTGGGCCATCCTAACCAGACAGCCACGAGAACAAGGGCTATACCAGCTAAACTTGTTAAGATAGATAAGAATTTATCTTTTTTCTCCTTGAACTGAGAAAAACCTATCTTCAAAGCGAGCAATCCAAGTAGCATTGAAGCAACCATCAAATAAAACCCCATTTCTTTGTCCTCCATTAGGCTTATTTTACCTTATTATAACATATATTTCTTAAATAAGCCTTTTTTACTGTACTTTAAAGGTCTTGAGATAATTGTCTTTTCCTACTTGACCTTCGAAGGTTTTACCATTTTCAAGATAAGGGAGGTCATCTGATACTGAGGCCTTGACCTTGTAAATCTTGCCATCAACTTTAAAGAAATAGACAGTGTCGCCCTTGATAACAGCTGATTTGAGGTCTGCTACCACACCCTTGATGCTTTCTGTTGTTTCATTATCAATTTCAAGGTCGTTTTTATTGGCGTACTTGCTGAGTAGCTCTTCCACTGTCGTAGCTACGATAACATTTTGGTACTCGACTGCGTCTACCAAAGCATACTCTTTGACCAAACCAGCATTGTCCTTCAAGCCCATGATGTACAAAGGCTTGTCATTGAGGTTGATGAGGATTGGGAAGGTTGCCTTGTAGGATTTCTCCTGAACAGCACCTTCGGCTGATTCACGGGCTGATTCTTCGGTCGCAGAAGCCAAGCTATACTTCGTGATTTCCCCTGTCCGCATATTTTCAAGGATAAAACCAAGATTACTTTCATCTGCATTGGCCGACGTCACACCTGTGTAGAGATAGATGTCATTGCCGATAGACAAGTAATTATAGCCCTTGGTAGTCTGGGTCACGTTTTTCTTGGAAATCATAGCATTCCAGAAACCGTCCTTGTACTTGCCGTTGTAGTTGATTTGCTCAATAGTTTCCTCAGCTGGATAGACCCTGTCCACCCATTCTGGAACATCTGCCAAGCTGTATTCCTTGGTCTCTCCATTTGTGGCGTCCAATATAATGACTGAAACAGGACGAGGAACCGCTAAGCCAAACTGCTTTTGGTAAACTGTAGCCACATAGAAAGGATTACCCTCATCGTCCACCTCGAAAGATGGAGTTTTGAAGATTTTAGTTGGGTACTTCAAGCGCAGGTGACGCTTGACATCGCGGTTAAAATACTCCGAGTCCGAGTACTTGATTGGTGTCTTCAAGTCCACCAAATTGGCATTTCCTGTGACCATGTCCACCTTGATATACTCGCCGATTCCCTTAGCTTGATTATTAAACCACTTGATAGGGTCTGCATATTCTAACGGTGTAACCCGATAAGGTTTCCCATCAATCGTCAATTGGGTATAGGTGTCTGCCGCTACGTACTGCGACACCTTATCTGTTAGGGAACCCAAGTAGCGGTCACCAATTTTTTCAGCGGTACTTCTATCTAAGATAGGAACCTTACTGGTGTCAGTCTTAGGAAATTCAGTAAAGTCTTTTTCCGTCACCGTGACTACATTGGCATAATTTTTAGCCTGAAAAATGCTGGAAGTCACCAAGGAAACTAAACCAGCCAAGAGAAGAATTCCTCCAATAGAAGCAAAAAGAATTTTCCCTAACCGATTGATTTTGAAATCCTCAAAATTTAAAGCAGCTTCCGCCTTGCCGTGGCGCACATGAACTGTTTTGACAAAGTTTATCCCCTTGCCAAAGCCAAATAAGATTGCTACAAGCAGCAAATGCCCACAAAGGAAAAAGAGAAATTCCCAGCTGGTCAGGTTAAGAGGCGGTAAAAAGATATACCAGGTCGTTGCGATAAAAAGCAGTTCAAAGATTATCCGTTTCATTTGCTTTCCTCCTAAATGATTCGTCCTTCCAAGTGATCCAGTTCATGCTGGCAAATCTGAGCTGGGAAACCTGTCAAGGTAATGGTCTGTTCCTGCCACTTGCTGTCACGATAGGCAACCCTTATGGTTTCATAACGCTTAGTAGGTCTCACACCTGTCAAGGATAAACAGCCTTCTTCTGTCTCATAAAGTCCGTCAAAAGACAGGAGCACTGGGTTAAACATGACCACAGGAACCAAGCCAAGATTAAAGATAATCACGCGCTTCTGCACCCCAATCATATTGGCAGCCAGACCAACACAGGTCTCACGATTTGCTAAGAGCGTATCTTGTAAATCTCTGGCAAGATACAGATCTTCCTGACTTGCCGGCTGAGACACCTGAGATAAAAACAAAAGATCCTTCACAATTTTCTTTTCCACTTCCTCACCCTCCTCTTGATGTTTACTATATTATAGCAATTATAGCACAAAAGCCGATAACTGCAAGCCCTTTCCCTCAACTGTAGTAAAAAGCCATCCGAAGATGACTTTCTTTTTAAATTGCATTCTTGTCAAAACCGAGTTTGCGTTGAATAAACTTAACAATTTCGACGATAATAATCATTGAGAAGCTTCCGCCCATAACGATTCCCCATTGTGACAAGTCTAGTTTGGTTACGTGGAAGATTCCTTCAAGCGGTTCTACGACAATTGTTGCCATAAGAAGGATGAAGGATACCAAGATGGACCAGTTAAAGGTCTTAGACTTGAATGGTCCAACTGTCAAGATGGATTGGTAAACAGACTTGACATTGTAGGCATGGAAGAGCTGAATCAAACCAAGGGTTGCAAAGGCCATAGTAAGGGCATCTGCATGAATGGCATGATTGTCACCCACATGAACTGGGTAAGCAATCGCAAGACCATAAACACTCATAACAATAGCTGCTTGGAGTACACCTTGATAGATAATAGAACTCAAAACACCACCTGAGAAGAAGCTTGCCTTGCGTCCACGTGGTTTATGGTTCATGACACCAGGCTCCGCAGGTTCAACACCTAGAGCGATAGCTGGAAAAGTATCGGTTACCAAGTTGATCCACAAAAGATGAACTGGTTGCAAGACGTCCCAACCAAACAAGGTTGATAGGAAGATGGTTAATACTTCAGCAGTATTGGCAGAAAGTAGGTACTGAATAGTCTTTTGAATGTTTGAGAAGACCTTACGTCCTTCTTCCACTGCGACGATAATAGTCGCAAAGTTATCATCTGCAAGAATCATGTCAGAAGCCCCCTTAGAAACCTCTGTACCAGTGATTCCCATACCGATACCGATATCGGCTGTTTTCAGAGCTGGCGCATCATTGACACCATCACCTGTCATGGCAACGACCTTACCTTGTTTTTGCCAGGCCTTGACGATACGAACCTTGTGTTCTGGAGACACACGGGCATAAACAGAGTATTGACCAACGACTTTTTCAAAGTCTTCATCAGATAGTTCGTTGAGCTCAGCACCAGTTAAAACGTGTCCTTCTGTATCATTTGCATCGATGATTCCCAAACGTTTGGCAATAGCTTCTGCAGTATCTTGGTGGTCACCTGTAATCATAATTGGACGAATTCCCGCTTCCTTAGCCACACGAACAGCCTCAGCAGCTTCCGGACGTTCAGGGTCAATCATCCCAATCAAACCAGTAAAGATTAAATCATTTTCTAATTCTTCAGAAGTCAGGTTTTCTGGAATGCTATCGATAATCTTATAAGCACCTGCAAGGACACGCAAGGCTTGATGAGCCATTTCAGAGTTGTTTGTATGAATGAGGTTTGTAACCTTTTCGTCAATCGGAGCAATGTCCCCAGCCTTATCACGAAGAACACAACGTTTCAAAAGTTGGTCTGGCGCACCTTTAACAGCTACGAGGAAGCGTCCATCTGCAAGTGGATGAACTGTTGACATGAGCTTACGTTCAGAATCAAATGGCAATTCAGCTACACGAGGATATTTCTCTATGAAACCTTTAACATCGTAACCCTTATCCAAGGCATACTGGATGAAGGCTGTTTCAGTAGGGTCACCAATCAGGTTGCCTTCCACATCAATTTTAGTATCATTTGCCAAGACAACTGAACGAAGTAGTGGCATTTCAAGACCTAGTTCAATATCATCAGCTGAGTCATGTAGGACCGCATCGTAGAAGACTTTTTCGACTGTCATCTTGTTCATAGTCAGCGTACCAGTCTTATCAGAAGCGATGATTTCAGTTGAACCAAGTGTTTCTACTGCTGGTAACTTACGAACGATAGAGTTTCGCTTTGCCAAAACTTGAGTACCAAGGGCAAGAACGATAGTTACGATAGCTGGGAGCCCTTCTGGAATGGCTGCAACGGCAAGGGCAACAGAAGTCAACAACTCACCAAGTGGATCTTTTCCTTGAATGAAGACACCTACAACAAAAGTAACAAGGGCAATGACCAAGATTGCATAGGTCAAGACCTTAGAAAGGTTGTTCAAGTTTTGTTTGAGGAAAATATCCGTCTCATCCGCATCTTGGAGCATACCAGCGATATGACCAACTTCAGTGTACATACCTGTATTGACAACAGCACCAAGACCACGACCATAAGTCACATTTGAGTTTTGGAAGGCCATGTTGACACGGTCACCAATACCAGCGTCTGCAGCAAGCTCGACTGTCAAGTCTTTTTCGACTGGCACAGACTCACCTGTCAAAGCAGCTTCTTCAATTTTAAGAGAGTTGGCTTCTAGCAAACGTAGGTCCGCTGGTACCACGTCACCTGCTTCAAGAGAAACGATATCTCCAGGTACCAATTCTTTAGAGTCAATCTCCGACATATGCCCATCACGCAGAACGCGGGCAGCTGGACTAGACATGGATTTGAGGGCTTCGATAGCTTCTTCGGCTTTTCCTTCTTGGTAAACACCAAAGGCAGCGTTGATGATAACCACGGCTAGGATGATAATGGCATCTGCGATATCTTCCCCACCAGAAGTCACGACTGACAAGATTGCTGCCGCAACTAGGATAATAATCATCAAATCCTTAAACTGCTCAATGAATTTGACCAGGATTGATCGTTTCTCGCCTTCTTCGAGTTCATTGTGGCCAAATTCGGCAAGGCGCTTTTCCGCCTCACTTGATGACAAACCTTGCACGGTCGCATCCACAGCCTTCAAGACCTCTTCAGGACTCTGAGTGTAAAACGCTTGGCGTTTTTGTTCTTTTGACATGTGTCTCCTCCTTGACATTGTGTGCAAAACAGACTCTCTTTTCCCCATCGTATCTTTTCACGACAAACAAAAAGAGACCTGTTAATCCTAACAAGTCTCGCTGTTTAAGATAGGGCCGGAAAGCATACTTTTCAGTATAAAATTCGGAATGACGACACTATCACAGGTTTCTGCCAGCTACTCCCCTTGAGTAGTACTATTATACCAAATTTTGAAAAGTTTTCAAAGAGTAAAAACTGCCTTATTTGAATTTTCCCTTGAAAACCAGTATAATGGTAGAATGCTATATGACTAGAAAGGAAGTTGAATGAAGCAATCTATCTCAAATCTCAAGTTAGCTGAGCGTGGGGCCATTATCAGTATTTCGACCTATTTGATCTTGTCTGCAGCCAAATTAGCAACTGGGCACCTTCTCCATTCATCCAGTTTGGTAGCCGATGGTTTCAACAACGTATCAGATATTATCGGAAATGTTGCTCTTCTGATCGGGATTCGAATGGCGCGCCAGCCTGCTGACCGTGACCACCGTTTTGGCCACTGGAAGATTGAGGATTTGGCAAGCTTAATCACTTCCATCATTATGTTTTATGTCGGTTTCGATGTACTTCAGGATACCATTCAAAAAATTCTCAGTCATGAAGAAACGGTTATTGACCCTCTTGGTGCAACCCTAGGAATCATTTCTGCAGCGATTATGTTTGTAGTTTATCTCTACAATACTCGCCTCAGTAAGAAATCCAACTCCAAGGCACTCAAGGCCGCAGCAAAGGACAATCTTTCTGACGCTGTTACCTCACTTGGTACTACCATTGCCATACTGGCTAGCAGTTTCAATTATCCCATTGTGGATAAACTGGTTGCTATTATCATCACTTTCTTTATCTTGAAGACTGCCTATGATATCTTCATCGAGTCTTCCTTTAGTCTTTCAGATGGCTTTGACGACCGTCTGCTTGAGGACTATCAAAAGGCCATTATGGAAATTCCAAAAATTAGCAAGGTCAAGTCGCAAAGAGGTCGCACTTACGGTAGCAATATTTACCTGGATATCACGCTAGAAATGAATCCTGACTTGTCTGTTTTTGAGAGTCACGAGATTGCGGATCAAGTCGAATCTATGCTGGAGGAACGTTTTGGCGTCTTTGATACCGATGTTCATATTGAGCCAGCACCTATCCCTGAGGATGAAATTTTAGATAATGTCTACAAAAAATTGCTTATACGCGAACAATTGATTGATCAGGGAAATCAACTGGAAGAATTCTTGGCTGACGATTTTGTCTATATTCGTCAAGATGGAGAACAGATGGATAAAGAGACCTATAAAGCCGAAAAAGAGTTGAATTCTACTATCAAGGACATCCAAATCACTTCTATCAGTCAGAAAACAAAACTCATCTGCTATGAGTTAGATGGTATCGTCCATACCAGTATCTGGCGTCGCCATGAAACTTGGCAAAATATCTTTCACCAAGAAACAAAAAAAGAATAGAGAAATCCTGTCATGAGACGGGATTTTTCTATTCTTCTAGCTATCAAAGTCACTGAGATACTCATAGCGTTCGTATTTTTCAAGGAGTGCTTCGTTTTTCTCATCTAGCTCTTTCTGAAGAGTCGCTAGTTTACCAAAGTCGGATCCGTTGGCCTGCATCTCCTCTTCAATAGCAGCGATACAATCTTCCAAGGCTTCAATATCGCCTTCAATACTTGCCCACTCCTGCTTTTCTTGGTAGGTCATGCGTTTCTTGTCTTCTCGAACCTTGACGACTTTTTCCTTTTCGGCCTTTTGCACTTGATTGGCCACCTCTGTTTCAAAGACTTTTTCATCAAGGTAGTCGGTATAATGACCAAAGAATGGACGAATCTTGCCATCCTCAAAAGCCAGAATCTTAGTCGCTACCTTATCCAAGAAATAGCGGTCGTGACTAACAGTCAAAACTGGACCAGCAAAGCCTTGCAAGAAATTCTCCAAAACTGTCAAGGTCGCAATATCTAGGTCATTTGTCGGTTCGTCTAAAAGGAGAACATTTGGTTTTTCCAAGAGCAGTTTGAGAAGATAAAGACGTTTTTTCTCTCCACCAGACAATTTCTCAATCAAGGTTCCATGCGTCGAACGTGGGAAAAGAAACTGCTCCAGCAACTCTGCAATCGAAGTACTAGAACCACCGCTGGTCTTGACCTCTTCTGCCACTTCCTGCAAGTAATTGATCACTCGCTTACTTTCATCCAAGCCCTCAATTTGCTGAGAGAAATAGGCGATGCGAACAGTTTCCCCAATCACAACTTGTCCTGCTGTCGGCTCAAGAATGCCTGCAATCAAGTTAAGTAGGGTTGATTTCCCAACACCGTTATCCCCAACAATTCCAATACGATCTTTAGCCTGCACCAAGAGATTAAAATCTTGCAAAATGGGCTTATTTTCATAGGCAAAGGAAACATCCTGAAACTCGATGACTTTCTTCCCAATCCGACTGGTTTCAAAGTTCATGGTCAAGTCTGTCTCAGCAACGCCACCTGAAACATCCTTTTTCAGATCATGGAAACGATTGATACGAGCTTGCTGCTTGGTCGCACGCGCCTGCGGTTGTCTGCGCATCCAGGCCAATTCTTGTTTGTAGAGTTGTTCTTTTTTGTGAAGAAGAGCCGCGTCGCGCTCATCCTGTTCCGCCTTTAGGCGAACATAGTCCTGATAATTCCCCTGATATTCGGTCAAGCCTGCGCGATCCAATTCGAAAATCCGAGTTGACAAAGCATCCAAGAAATAACGATCGTGGGTAATAAAAAGGACGGTCTTCTTAGAATTTTTCAAAAAGAGGGTCAGCCACTCAATAGTCGCAATGTCCAGATGGTTGGTCGGCTCATCCAGAAGCAAGAGGTCGTGGTTGCCAAGAAGAACTTGCGCCAACTGGACCCGTCTTCTTAGACCACCTGACAATTCCCCAACTGGAGTAGATAAGTCCTGAATCCCCAACTTGCTAAGAACGGTCTTAACCTGACTCTCAATTTCCCAAGCTTGAAGAGAATCCATCTCTGCCATGACCCGTTCCAAACGCGCCTGCTTGTCCTCACTATAGTTGAGCATGATCAACTCATACTCACGAATGAGCTGGATTTCCTTGAGGTCGCTGGATAGGACCGTATCCAAGACCGTCTTGCTATCATCAAAATCAGGGTCCTGGGTCAAGTAACCAATCTGGTAATCATTCTTAGCTGAAAAGGGACTGACATCCCCATCAAAGCCAGAAACACCAGAAAGGACATCTAAAAGGGTGGTCTTGCCAGTCCCATTAACACCGATTAGACCAATTCTGTCCAAATCATGGATGATAAAGGAAATATCCTTAAAAACGGTCTTGTCACCGACGGATTTACTTAGTTTTTCAACGATAAAGTCACTCATTTTTTCTCCCTCAGATAAGCATGGATGGCTTGTCGGTCATTTTCCAATTCTCCATCGACAATAGCATACTCAATCTCTGTTAAAATCTCTCCCAAGTCTGGTCCAGGCTGATAACCATATTCCTTAATCAAAATGCCACCATTAATCTGGATTTCTTTCTTATCATGAATGGTCAAACTCTGGTAAGTTTCTGTGATGACTTGCGGGTTAACTTCTTTTCCTTGAGCCTGACGAAGATTTTCAGCCTGTAAAAGCAAATTCAAGTCAAAGCGGTAACAATCACGCTTACTCAATTCTCCCTTTTCACGCAAGGCCAAAATAGTCAGCAAATCCTGAACTTGCTTTGCAAACTGACGTGAGGTCTTCCAAGCCTTCAAAAATGGCTGCGCATTTTCAATCTCCAAAGCCCACAGTAAAGCCGCCCAGGCTTGTTCAGAGGATTCAAAGGTAAAATCAGTCTCTAAATTAAACAGTCTGTTGAGCTTGTCCTGGTTAGCTGCCATATCAGGGAGATAATCATAAGCTTGACTCTCAATCATGGAAACCAAGCCCCTTCTCCAAAAGGGAGCCAGCAAGAGTTTATCAAACTCAACGAAGGTACGCTCCACAGAAATTTTCTCCAAAAGTGGCGTCAAGGTTTTCATAGCTTTAAAGGTTTCTGACTCAAGTTCAAAGCCAAGACTAGCCTGAAAACGGAAGCCACGCATAATCCGCAAAGCATCTTCGTTGAAACGCTCACTTGCCACTCCAACTGCTCGTAAGACTTGCTTTTCCAAATCTTCTAAACCATGGAACAAGTCAATGATTTCTCCTGTCTCGTCCAAAGCAAAGGCATTGACTGTAAAATCACGTCGCTTGAGGTCTTCTTCTAGCGAGCGAACAAAAGAAACCGCACTAGGTCTACGATAGTCCACATAGACATCTTCTGTCCGAAAAGTAGTCACCTCATACTCCTCGTCCCCATCTAAAACCAAGACAGTCCCATGCTCGATTCCGATATCGGCTGTTCGCGGGAAAATCTGCTTGGTTTCTTCTGGATAAGAAGACGTCGCAATATCCACATCATGGATAGGGCGATTGAGGAGGGCATCTCGAACAGAACCCCCAACAAAATAGGCCTCAAAACCTGCTTCTTTAATTTTTTCTAATACTGGTAAAGCCTTCTGAAATTCAGAAGGCATTTGCGTTAATCTCATAATAAGTGTTCTAATCCATAGACAAGCTCATGACGCTTGACAACTTCTTTAATTCCCAAATTCACCCCTGTCATGAAGGAGCTGCGATCATAGGAGTCATGACGGAGTGTCAATCCTTCTCCTTGATTGCCAAAGATGACTTCCTGATGGGCTACCAAGCCTGGCAAACGTACTGAGTGGATCCGCATGCCATCAAAATCAGCACCACGGGCACCTGCAATCAATTCTTCCTCATCAGGCGCACCTTGCTGGGTAGACTCTCGAACTTCTGCCATTAACTCAGCTGTTTTAATAGCTGTTCCGCTCGGAGCATCCTTTTTCTTGTCATGATGGAGCTCGATAATCTCCACATTTGGGAAATATTTAGCAGCCTGCGTCGCAAATTGCATGAGCAAGACAGCACCCAGGGCAAAGTTAGGGGCAATTAATCCACCCAAATTTTGTTCACGAGAAAATGCTTTTAGCTCTGCAATTTCTTCACTTGTGAAACCAGTTGTTCCAACTACTGGAGCAAAGCCATTCTCAAGGGCAAAGCGTGTATTTTCGTAGGCAACAGCTGGTGTAGTAAAGTCTACCCAGACATCTGCTTTAAAGCCTGCCAAATCAGCCTTATCCTTGAAAACAGGAATACCTTGCCATTCTGACTCAGACTCAAAAGGATCCAAAACTGCTACCAAGTCCAAGTCTGGATCAGCCAAGACCATCTGACAAGCAGCTTGCCCCATTTTTCCCTTAAAACCAGCAATAATTACTCGAATACTCATCTCTACTCCTGTCTAAGATACAAAGGACGATAGCTGCCCTTGAAAAATAGGGAATGACGCTGACTTTCCATGAAAGGCAAGACAGGCATCTTTTTTCAAGAGGCAGGTAGTCCGTGTTCAATTGCTAAGATACAAAGCCTATAGGAACACAAAGTGAAAATAGGAGTTTTGATCAAGAAGTGTCTACTTCTTGGAAGAACTATCTTTTTCACACAGGGTTCCAGGCGTGTTCAATTATCAAGATACAAAGGACCTTAGCTGCCCATGAAAAATAGGGAATGACTCTGACTTTCCACGAAAGGCAAGACAGGCATCTTTTTTCAAGAAGCAGGTAGTCCGTGTTCAATTTCTATGATACAAGATTTCTTAACTAGCCTAGAAACGCCAACTAAATCACTGGAATATAACCTAGAGCAATACTTCCTGCTCCTAAGTGGGTCCCAATGACACTACCAAATGTCGCAAGTGAAATATCCGTACCTACCTCAGAATCAAGCAAGTGCTGACGCAATTCTTCAGCCTTTTCAGGAGCATTTCCGTGAATAACAATGATACGGTATTGGCCTGAAGCTGTGGCTTCCTTGATGATTTCAATTAAGCGCTTTGTGGCTTTCTTTTCAGTACGAACTTTTTCGTAAACTTCAATCACACCTTGGTCGTTGAAATAAAGGATTGGCTTAATGCTAAGCAAATTGCCCAAAATAGCAGCACCATTTGAAAGACGTCCACCTTTTACCAAATGATCCAGGTCATCTACCATAATAAAAGCTGACGTACGGCTGATTTGAATGGCTAGCTTATCCTGAATGCTGGCAAAATCATAGCCCTGGTCACGCCAGTTAAAGACGCTTTCAACCATGATACCCAACGGAGCACTTGTAATCAAAGTGTCTGGGAAAGCAATAGTTAAACCCTCATATTCATCTATCATATACTGAATATTTTGGTAAAAACCTGAAATTCCAGAAGATAGGAAAAGCCCCAAGGCATGGGTATAACCTTGTTCTTTGAGCGAAGTTAAGATTTCATCTAACTTGGCAATACTTGGTTGACTAGTCTTAGGCAATTCAGAAGCCTGAGCCATTTTTTTGTAAAATTCCTCAGCAGTCAGATTGATGCCTTCGACATACTCCTTACCATCAATATTGACAGGAATATCCAAGACATACAAATCTTCTCTTCGCAAGGTATCTATACTGAGATAGGCAGAGGAATCTGTGATAACAGCTAATTTCATATTAGAACTCCAAATTAATTCCTGGTAAGTCTAATGCAATTTCAGTTACTTCGTAAGTCAAACGGTTGAGCATGTTCAAACATGGACGAGCAAGGTTTCCACTCTTCTTGGTCAAATCACTGGGTTCGTTAACGATACGACCATCGATATGGTTCACCTGTGAAATGGTTCCACTGATGACAATTTATCAAATACAATCATGAAACTCAAGACAACAATCAAGGAAGTCACTTGATTTTCTTGGTCATGTTGAATCAATTGGAAGTTCACATCCACCTTAGTTTCAGGAGCTCCATTTTCATTTTCCCATTCAAAATTACGCGCATCAAAATGATACTGACTAACAAATTCTTGTTCACGTTTAAGATTCATGTCTTTCTCCCTTGGCTACAATATTATAAGTTATTGTACCATAATTTTTTATTTTCATCTAGTTTTCTAGGATTTAGTCAATCCCGATTTCAGCTCGAACTACGTCTGCGATGGTATCAACATAGTAGTCCACTTCTTCTGTTGTAGGCGCTTCTGCCATAACACGCAAGAGGGGTTCTGTTCCACTTGGGCGTACTAGGATACGGCCATTGCCTGCCATTTCTTCTTCCATCTTCTCGATGATATCCTTGATAACTGGCACTTCCATAGCCTTTTCCTTCATGGCATTTTCCACTCGGATATTGACTAATTTTTGTGGATAGATGGTTACTTCTGCTGCCAACTCTGACAAGCTCTTACCAGTCTCCTTCATGATTTTGGTCAATTGAACAGCTGATAATTGACCATCACCTGTTGTATTGTAGTCCATCAAGATGACGTGGCCAGACTGTTCACCACCAAGGTTGTAGCCTGATTTTCTCATTTCTTCAACAACGTAGCGGTCGCCAACTGCAGTGACTACCTTGTTAATGCCTTCACGGTCCAAGGCCTTGTGAAAACCAAGATTAGACATAACCGTTGTCACGATTGTATTTTGAGCCAATTGTCCTTTTTCAGAAAGGTATTTCCCGATAATGTACATGATTTTATCACCATCAACGATCTCACCATTTTCATCAATAGCAATCAAGCGGTCACTGTCTCCGTCAAAGGCCAAACCAATAGCTGACCCGCTTTCTTTGACCACTTCTTGAAGGGTTTCTGGGTGGGTTGAACCAACATTAAGGTTGATGTTAAGACCATCTGGTGTTTCCCCGATAACAGTTAATTGAGCACCAAGGTCTGCAAAGATTTGACGGGCACTTGTAGAAGCTGCACCATTGGCTGTATCCAAGGCAACTTTCATTCCTTCAAGAGGAGTTCCAGTTGAAACAAGGTAGCCTTCATACTTACGCAAGCCTTCTGGATAATCTACCAAGGTTCCCAAGCCTTCAGCACTTGGACGAGGAAGAGTGTCTTCTGCAGCGTCTAGCAGGTCTTCAATTTCTGCTTCTTTTTCATCATCTAGTTTGAAGCCATCACCGCCAAAGAACTTAATTCCATTATCAAGGGCTGGGTTGTGGCTAGCAGAAATCATGACACCGGCACTTGCCCCTTCAGTTTTAACCAAGTAAGCTACTGCTGGTGTTGCCAGAACACCTAGTTTGTATACGTGAATACCAACTGAAAGAAGACCAGCTACCAAGGCTGATTCCAGCATTTCCCCAGAAATACGTGTATCACGTCCTACAAAAACTTTCGGTGCTTCCGTTTCATGTTGGCTAAGAACATAACCTCCAAAACGACCTAGTTTGAAGGCCAATTCTGGCGTTAATTCTACGTTAGCTTCTCCACGGACTCCATCAGTCCCAAAATATTTACCCATTTTTATAAAATCCTTTTCCTATTATTAATTCGTTTTTGAACTAGTTGCTTTCGTTGACGAAGATGTCTCCGATGAACTGCTTGTTGTTGAATTTGATGTACTTGAACTTGGTGCTACTGGTTTTGTAGTCACCTTCATTGTTGTGTCGAACGGAGTTATAACTGCTGGTAAGACAACACCATTGCGATCAATTGCCTGCAAAGGTACTGAACCACTGTAATTACCTGTTATGCGTTCGCTGGTTGGTAAAAGCGCAATAATACGATCAATTTTAGATAGTGTTTCTTGGTCAGTTGTGACAGAAACCCGTTCATTTGACACGGTTACACTATCAATTTGTAGCTTGGAATCAATCTGGCTTTGGTCAACTTGTGGCACAACAATCATCCCATCTCGCTTAACCTTCTTCCCAACTTTCACTGTGATCTTTTGAGGCGTTGCCACAGCGGTCAATCCGCTTGGAAGATTTTCAATATTCAAGGGAACTTCAATCGTTCCAACACTGGCATCCGTCAAATCAGCAGTTACCTTAAACTTACGAGTGCTCTCCTGCATTTCGCTAGCCAAGGTCACACGATTGGCACCTGTCAGTACAACTGAAACTTCTGATGCAAATCCGCTAATGAAATACTGGTCATCATCATAGTGAATATCGATAGGAACGTTCGTTATCGTATTGGTGTAGGTTTCTGATTTGACCTGCCTTGCGGTATTGCTATTTTGAAAGTTGGTTGACGTTGCATAGATAAATAAGACACAAGCAAAAAAGAGAGATGAAATGATATATAGACTATTTTTTCTCATATTTCCAGCCTCCTAGCAAACGGTCCTTAAAACTGACTTTTTCCTCAACAACTGGCAAAAGAATTGCTCGTAGCTCTGCTTCAAATTCTTCAATCGTCAAGTCGTGCTTGAAAACCCCATTGTAGGTAATAGAAATGCCACCTGTTTCCTCTGAGACGATGAAGGTCAAGGCATCCGACACTTCTGATAAACCGATAGCCGCCCGGTGTCTGGTCCCAAATTCCTTGGAAATCCCTGTACTTTCTGTCAGGGGCAAATAGGCAGAGGTTACTGCTATTCGATTTTCTCTGATAATCACAGCACCATCGTGTAGGGGAGTGTTGGGGATAAAGATATTAATAAGGAGTTCAGCTGAAATATTGGCATCCAAAGGAATCCCTGTCGCAATGTATTCTTGCAAGGTCCGAACTCGTTGGATGGCAACCAGAGCACCAATCTTACGAGGACTCATATATTCAACCGACTTGATAAAGGCACGAATCATTTGCTCCTCTGCACTAATTTGAGCAGTAGAAAAGAAATCTGTCGCCCTTCCCAAGCGTTCCAAACCAGTCCGAATCTCTGGAGAGAAGATAACAACCGCAGCAATAACCCCATAGGTGATAATCTGATTAATCAACCAAGAAATCGTTGTTAAACCAAGGATATTGGCCACAACCTGGGCTAATACAAAAATCACGACACCACGCACCAAAATCATAATCTTGGTGCCAGCTATCGCTTTTGTAAAACGATATAAAATATAGGCCACAATCAAAATATCAAACAGATTGATGGCAATACTCCAAGGACTAGAAAACAAGCTAGTCCAATATTGCAGGTTGGATAATTGTTGAAAGTTCATCTGCTGTCTCCTCTCTGTCCAAACACGTTCCTTTCTATTATACCATTTTTCTGACATTTTTTTCCCTATCCTACTTCATTTTAAATTAAGGAAAAATATGATAAAATAAACTGACTAGAAAAAACAAAGGAGAAACCATGTCTCAACTCTATGATATTACCATTGTAGGTGGTGGTCCTGTCGGGCTTTTTGCAGCCTTCTATGCCCATCTACGCCAAGCCAAGGTCCAAATCATCGACTCTCTTCCCCAACTAGGTGGACAACCTGCTATTCTCTATCCTGAAAAGGAAATCCTAGACGTCCCAGGTTTCCCAAATCTGACTGGAGAAGAGTTGACTAACCGTCTAATCGAGCAATTACATGGCTTTGATACCCCTATTCATCTCAATGAAACGGTCCTTGAGATTGAAAAACAAGAAGAAGGCTTTGTCATTACAACTTCTAAAGGAAGTCACCTGTCTAAAACTGTTATCATCGCTATGGGTGGCGGTGCCTTTAAACCACGTCCGCTGGAACTAGAAGGCGTTGAGGGCTATGAAAATATCCACTACCATGTTTCCAACATCCAGCAATACGCTGGTAAGAAAGTGACGATTCTTGGTGGTGGGGACTCAGCTGTGGATTGGGCTTTGGCTTTTGAAAAAATTGCGCCAACTACCCTTGTCCACCGCAGAGATAATTTCCGCGCCTTAGAACACAGTGTCCAAGCCTTAAAGGAATCTTCTGTAACCATCAAGACACCATTCGTCCCTAGCCAACTCCTTGGAGATGGAAAAAGGCTCGATAAACTTGAAATCACAAAAGTCAAATCTGATGAAACAGAAACGATTGACCTAGACCACCTCTTTGTCAACTATGGTTTCAAATCTTCTGTCGGTAACCTTAAAAACTGGGGTCTGGACCTCAACCGCCACAAGATTATCGTCAACAGCAAACAAGAATCTAGCCAAGCAGGTATCTATGCTATCGGTGACTGTTGCTACTATGACGGAAAAATTGATCTGATTGCGACAGGCCTCGGAGAAGCTCCAACCGCTATCAACAATGCCATCAACTATATCGACCCAGAGCAAAAAGTACAACCAAAACATTCAACCAGTTTATAAAAAAGAACCACGAGTCGCATAGGATTCGTGGTTTTATAATTCATCTACAATCTTGTTAGCTCATATCTTTCCCTTTTTTAGCAAAAATAAAAATGCCTATCAAACTGATAAAACATGGGATATAATAAGAACGGCACTAACAATACGCCTTGGAAAAGGAGGTATTACAGATGCTAGAACTTCTCAAAATAATACTTATCGCAGTCATCGAGAGTATTATCTCATGGCTGGTGACTCGTTGGTTAGACGCACTTCGACAAGTAATACTCTTCGAAAATCAAATTCAAACCACGTCAGCTTCGCCTTGCCGTACTCAAGTACAGCCTACGGCTAGCTTCCTAGTTTGCTCTTTGATTTTCATTGAGTATAACCTTCCTGGTTAGTGCTATCTAACCCAGAAAAAATCCCCTTGGTATTGCAGTACCGAGGGGATTTCTGATAGCACTAAAATGCTAGCACTTCTCAATTCCTCTTTATTATCTCACATGCTCTGTTCAATTGTCAAGAAAGAGGTTGATATTTTGTAAACTAGCGACATCAGGCTGTTAGAAAAATGGAATCAACCAATCATACTGATAATTCAAGGGCTTGTTTTATATCTTTATAGTTGTTCGGCTAATTTATTTATCTTTCTGAGTCTGTGGTTGACACCACTTTTGGTCAGAGGGGTGCTGAGGCTATCTGCTAACTGCTGGATAGAGTAGTCTGGGTGCTGAATCCGCAATTGCGCTACCTCCTGCAAATCCACTGGCAGGTTTTCTAAGCCCATGATATCTTTGATTTTGCTGATATTGTTAATAGTCTTCATACTGGCAGAAACTGTTCGAGCGATATTAGCTGTCTCGGCATTATTGGCCCGATTGAGGTCGTTACGGGTTTCTCGCAAAATCTTAACTCGCTCAAAATCATCTCGCGCCTGCATGGCTCCGATGACAATCAAGAAGTCCATAATGTCTTCAGCTCGCTGGAGGTAGGTCACTGCCCCCTTCTTACGCTCAAGCACCTTGGCATCCAGCAAAAACTGCTGGAGAAGTGAGGCAATCCCTTGCGCGTGGTCCAGATAAACAGAACTGATTTCCAACTGGTACTTGCCTGACTCAGGGTCACGAATACTGCCATTTGCCAAAAAAGCGCCACAAAGATAAGCACGACCTGCTTCCTCATCTGATAAAATCTCCTCATCAATACCTGTTTCCAGGCCAAAGAAAGAGTCTGCCAAGTGCAAATCACTCAGCAAGTCCTGCACCTTTTCATCTGTAAAAACGGTATAGACCCGATTCTTACGAAGATTACTTCTTTGGTGATGTCGGATTTCTGATTTGATTTCATAGAAATGGAGAAAGGACTCATAGAGGTGACGAGCCAGTTTGGCATTTTCTGTCACGACAGACAAGGTCAAACCCGAAGTCGAGAGACCGATGCTACCAGACATCTTGATAATGGCAGATAATTCATGCCGGCTTAGATGGTGCTGACCTAGAATTTCTTCTTTTACTGCTACTGTGAAACTCATTTTCTCACCTGTATAATCCGCATCAACTCGTCCACAATCAAATCGCCATCGTGGAAGGCACCCCCATTTTCCAGACGAAGGAAGTTGGATGAAATCACACGCGGAACTTGCTTACAAAGACCAGCAAAATCATGTTCCACCTGCACCAAGTATTCATCAAAACGGTTGGAATTCATGTATTCCTGAGGCACTTTTTCGATATTCACCAAGACAGTATCGATAAAAGGTCGACCAAGGTGACGATGCAAGACCTCTACGTGATCACTATCTGTAAAGTGTTCTGTCTCCCCACGTTGGGTCATGATATTACAGACATAGGCGATTTCTGCCTTAGTTTCCAAAAGAGCCTGCCCGATTTCCTTAATCACGATATTAGGCAAAATCGAGGTAAAGAGGGAACCAGGTCCGAGGACAATCATGTCACTTTCAAGAATGGTCTGGACTACTCGACGGCTAGCCAGAGGCGTATCATCGTTGAGGGTATTGGTCACATAGACATGGTCAATCATACCTGGATGGTCTGCGATATGACTCTCTCCAGCCACTTCTGTCCCATCCTGAAAGACTGCATGAAGAGTCAAAGGATGGTCACTGGAAGGATAAATCTTCCCAGTTGTATGGAAAAACTTGCTCAGCAACTGCATGGCATTATAGGTTGAACCCTGCATTTCTGACAGACCTGCAATAATGAGATTGCCCAATGGATGGCCAGCAAAGGCTCTGGCATCCTCAGAAAAACGATACTGAAAGACCTTCTCATAAAACTTAGGCATATCCGACATGGCCACAAGGACATTGCGAAGATCACCTGGCGGTGTCAATTGTTGCATATTTTTTCGGAGTTCACCTGATGAACCACCATCATCCGCCACCGTTACGATAGCAGCGATTTCCACATCTTTTTCCCGCAGACTCTTAAGAATGACAGGGATCCCAGTACCTCCACCAATCACCGTTATCTTTGGTTTTCTCATGAACGGTTTACCGTTTCCTTTCTTCGGTCTTTGTCGCGATGCCCTTCATTAACAGGCCAAGTCTTGGATAAGTCCTGCGCCAAGCGTTTAGCAAAGGCCACACTACGGTGTTGCCCACCCGTACAACCCATGGCAATGGTCAAAACGGACTTCCCTTCCTTTTGGTAACTTGGCAAAATCGGCTCAATCAAGGCCAACAAATGTTGATAAAAGTCTTCTGACTCAGGATGGTTCATGACATAGTCATAAACAGGTTCATCCACACCCGTTTGGTTTCGCAGTTCTGGTAGATAGTAGGGATTTGGCAAAAAGCGCACATCAAAGACTAAATCTGCATCAATCGGGATTCCATATTTAAAGCCGAAAGACACGACTTCGATACGGAAAGACTGGGCTTGTTCTTGATCTGAAAACTGCTCTGCAATGGTTTTACGCAGCTCACGAGGAGTAAGTTCTGTCGTATCCACCACATTTTGGCTCATGTTTTTCAGTGGTGCCAAGAGTTCACGTTCCAACTTGATTCCATCTAAAATACGACCGTCTGCTGCTAGTGGGTGACTCCGTCTGGTTTCCTTGTAACGAGCGACCAATTCCTTATCAGCTGCATCCAAAAAGAGAATTTTAAAGTCCAGTTCTTCCTTGTTTTCCAACTCATCCAAAACATCTTGAATCTCTGAGAAGAAAGAACGGCTACGCATATCTACTACCAAGGCCAACTTATGGTCGTCTTCCTTTGTTTCCACCAACTGCAAAAACTTAGGCAAGAGAGCTGGTGGCATATTATCAATAGTAAAATAACCCAAATCTTCGAAGGACTGAATGGCAACTGTTTTCCCTGCACCACTCATTCCTGTCACAATCACCAAGTGAAGTTGTTTCTTTGTCATCTTTTTCTCCTTATATCAAAAGAAGTTTGGCAACACCAAACTTCAACTAGCTTATCCAATCTCTGCGATGACTTCGATTTCGACTTTTACATCACGAGGAAGACGAGCTACCTCTACTGCTGAACGAGCTGGAAATTCCTTTTTAAAGGCCGTTTGGTAAACCTCGTTAAAAGGAACAAAGTCGTTCATATCGCTCAAAAAGCAAGTTGTTTTGACAACATGGTCAAAGTCAGTTCCTGCCTCTGCCAAAATAGCACCGATGTTTTTCAAGACTTGTTCTGTCTGTTCTTGGATTGTTTCTCCAACGATTTCCCCAGTTTCAGGAGAGAGAGGAACTTGACCACTAGCAAACAAAAGGTTGCCAACGATTTTTCCTTGAACATAGGGTCCGATAGCTTTTGGAGCTTTGTCTGTATGAATTGTTTTTGCCATTTTCTTTTCCTCACAATTTTTCTAATATTGCATCCCAAGCCTCATCCATCCCTGCCTTGCTGACAGATGAAAAGAGGATGAAATCGTCACTTGGGTCAAAGTTTAATTTCTTTTTAATTGCTGATTCGTGCTTGTTCCATTTACCACGAGGAATCTTGTCCGCCTTGGTCGCAACGATGATCACCGGAATCTCATAATACTTGAGAAATTCGTACATCTGCACATCATCTGCTGACGGATCGTGACGGAAATCCACCAGACTGACCACTGCACGGAGATTTTCCCGAGTCGTTAGGTACTCCTCAATCATGCGCCCCCACTTTTCACGTTCCTTTTTAGAAACACGGGCATAGCCATAACCAGGCACATCCACAAAGCGCATCTTGTCATCGATATTAAAGAAGTTGAGAAGCTGGGTTTTACCAGGTTTCCCCGATGTACGAGCCAGATTCTTACGGTTCAGCATGGTATTGATAAAGCTAGATTTACCAACATTTGAACGCCCTGCAAGAGCGATTTCTGGCAGGTCATCCTGCGGATAGTGGGATTTATTCGCCGCACTGAGCAAGATTTCAGCATTATGTGTATTAAGTTCCATAGTCACCTCTAAGCTGTTTCTAGGATTGGTTTATCCGTTCCATCGACAGCTTCTTTTGTGATGCGAACCAATTTCACATTTTCCTGACTCGGTACTTCAAACATGACGTCTAGCATGGTTTCTTCGATGATGGAGCGAAGACCACGCGCACCAGTTTTGCGTTCAATAGCCTTATTGGCAATCTCTTGAAGAGCTTCGTCGTCAAATTCCAACTCGACATCATCATAAGAAAGCAAGGTTTGGTATTGTTTGACCAAAGCATTTCTTGGCTCTTTCAAGATACGAACCAAATCATCTACTGTCAACTGTTCAAGAGCAGCAAAGACAGGCAAACGTCCAATCAACTCAGGGATAATACCAAATTTTTGAATATCTTCTGCGATGATTTCCTGCATGTAAGAGCTGTTTTCGTCAATCGCTTTATTATTTTGACCAAATCCGATGACTTTTTCACCCAGACGTTGTTTGACGATTTCTTCAATGCCATCAAAGGCACCACCCACGATGAAGAGGATATTTTTGGTATCCACTTGAATCATCTCTTGTTGTGGATGCTTACGTCCACCTTGAGGCGGTACGCTAGCAACAGTTCCCTCAATAATCTTGAGAAGAGCTTGTTGCACTCCTTCACCAGAAACATCACGTGTGATAGAGACGTTCTCACTCTTCTTGGCAATCTTGTCAATTTCATCCACGTAGATAATCCCACGCTCTGCACGTTCAATGTTAAAGTCAGCAGCCTGCAAGAGTTTGAGGAGAATATTTTCCACATCCTCACCTACATAACCAGCCTCCGTCAGAGCTGTCGCATCTGCGATCGCAAAAGGCACATTCAAACTCTTAGCCAAGGTCTGGGCAAGGAATGTTTTCCCTGAACCAGTTGGGCCAATCATCAAGATGTTTGACTTCTGCAAATCCACATCTTCTGACTCTTCGCGTGTATCGTGGAAATTGATACGTTTGTAGTGATTGTAAACCGCTACTGCTAAAGCACGTTTGGCACGATCTTGACCGATTACATAGTGATTCAAGATATGGAGAAGTTCGATTGGTTTTGGTACCTCAGACAAATCTGCCAAGACTTCTTCCGCCAACTCCTCACGAATGATTTCCTGGGCTAACTCCACACATTCATTACAGATAAAGGCGTTGTTACCTGCGATTATTTTTTGTACTTCTTCCTGGCTTTTGCCACAAAATGAGCAATAAACCATCATATCATTATTCCTATTTGTAGGCATGATTTCCTTCCGTTCTATTCTATACTGTCATTCTATCTAAAATAAGGTCATGTAAAAAGCATGGATACTATTGACCAAATTGGTAAAGGCATTTAACCAGAGCAGGACAGAAAGTCCATAACGCTTTTTACGAAAAGCCTGTGCCCCTGCAAGCAAGCAGACCAAACACAGCATGGCTGTGAAAAAACCAAATATACTACGTTCCATTAGACTTCCTTTCTCTTGCGGTATTGGATGGTAAAATCATAAGGATTCTTCTCATCTTTGGTATAGGATTTGCTTGAAACAGTCTCAAAAAGAGACAAGTCAAACTCCTCAGGAAAATAGGTATCTCCCTCCACACGAGCATGAATGTGAGTCACAATCACTTCGTCAAGGTAGGGCTCAAAAGCCTGAAAAATTTGTCTGCCACCGAGAATATAGAGATTCTTGTCTTGCCCCTGATACCAGTCGAGAACAGACTGGACATCCTGAAAAGTAGTAACCCCATCTATCTTTTCTTCCGGGTTACGTGTCAAAATCAAGGTCTCCCGTTTTGGAAGCAAGCGACGCCCCATCCCATCAAAGGTCACGCGCCCCATCAAGATAGCATGATTCAGAGTTGTTTCTTTAAAGTGTTGCAATTCTGCTGGCAAATGCCAAGGCAGACGATTGTCCTTACCAATCACACCCTCTTCATCCTGGGCCCAAATAGCTACGATTTTCTTAGTCATGCTTCCATCCTTTTCACTGATAGTACTATTTTATCAAAAAACTCAAAAAAAGACTGGTTTGGAATAGCTTACAGAATAGAAAAAAATCTGTAAGAATTTTCCTACAGATTTTTATATGATTATTCTATTTCTTACAAACCAGGTGCTTGTCCAAGTTCTGCGGCAAGCATCCAAACCGTTTTCTCAAGTTCAGCTTTAGCACCAACAAAGATATCGTTTGTCACATCATCACCTTCTTCATCAGTAACATCCAAAGCTTTTTGGAACAGAGTGATGAGATAACGATAAACATCTAGGACACGTTCCAAGCTTTCTTCAACATTACGGTATTCACCAGCTTCTTCTTCGATTTCACTATTTTGAAGGAATTCTGTCAAAGTAGAGAATGGGCTACCTCCAAGTGTAATCAAACGTTCACTGATTTCATCCAATTGACCATCAAGAGCATCCATGTACTCATCCATTTTTGGATGCCATACAAGGAAACCACGACCACGCATGTACCAGTGTACTTGGTGCAAAGCAATGTGAGCTACATACAAATCAGCAACAGCTTGGTTCAATACTTCCTTTGTTTTTGCCAATGCTACTGGCGCTGCTTTTGTCAATGATGTTACGTCTTTTACTGCTTCTTTTTTCAATTCTACCATTTTAATTACCTCGTTCATTATTTTTTTGTAAGCACCTCTTAGTGATTACCCTATTAGTATACTACTAAGAAAAAACAATAGCAAGCCAAATGTCTCATATGAGAAAAGTTGCAATAGACTGATAATTTAAGATTTTTTAGAATGAAACCCTGTCACTTTCAAACTCTCTTAACAGCGATAAAATAAAGAAAAAGAGCATACAATTTGTAGGCTCTTTTCTTAGTTTTACATCTTAATACCAGACACTGACATCAACCTGTCCTCGAATCCCTTTAAGAGAGTCAGATGAAGTATATTGCCATCCTTTTTCTCCTGAATAATGAGGATTGTTCCAATCAAGCGCATCCGTATAGGCTGCAACCCAGTTTACATGTTGTAAAATATTTGGATGATTCAAACGAGTTTGCAAAAGTTGACGATAGCTATAAACTTTCACATTTTGATAACCTGCTTTTTTCATGGTTTCCATATACTTATTGATGATTTTAACCCAAGTGTCTGTATCTGCTGGAGCTTTCTTAGATTTATTTTCATACTCCCAGTTTTCAACATCATAGTAGATTGGATAAGACAAGTTCATTTTATATTTCTTCAAAAGCTCAATAGTCTGCTTAGCATCATTCTCAGCATCTGTTTCGTTTTCTGCATAGGTATAAAGATAAACACCATAAGGAATGCCTAGTCGATTAAATTCTTGAATATTATGTGCCAATTCCTTATCTTCTACACCACTATATCCTAAGCGAACAATAACGCCATCCACTCCATTTTCCTGGATAACCTTTTTCCAATCACTAATGCGGCCATTATGCTCACTGACATCAATAACCTTCTTAGCACGGTCAGTTCCGACCTGTTCTTCACGATGGTTAAAGAAATAACGGTGTCCATTTCGATAAACCCAACCAACATTCAAGGCTTTCTTTTCTTTCAGTTCCCCTGAATCAGCAAAAGTATAACGAGTATCGTCCATAATCAACTCACCTGTTGCCATGACACCACTTTCAGTAAGATAGTAGTTTCCATGCCACTCATCTTTAGCCATGTATCCCCACTTCTTAAAGTAGTACCACTTGCCATCAATCTTTTGCCACTGTTCATTAGCGTAAGAACCATCTTCCTTAAGATAGAACCAACTCTTATAATGATTATCGTAAAGCCATTCGTTTTGCATCATGGCACCTTGACCATTCAAGAAATAATTTCCTTGCCACTGACTTTTAGCCATATAGCCCCACTTCTTAAAATAGTACCATCTGCCATTGATTTTCTGCCATTCTTGTTCTGCATAAGAACCGTCTGCTTTGAGGTAAAACCAGCTCTTATAATCGTTATCGTAAACCCATTCATTTTTAGCCATGTAACCACCTGCTTTGAGGTAGTAGTTTCCATGCCATTCTTTTTGGGCATAACGACCATCTGCTTTTATATAGAACCAACTATTGTAGCTAGTATCGAAGATCCACTCACTCTTAGCTTTTGAACCATCTGCTTTTACATAGAAGTCACCGTCCCAATGTGCTGATGTTGAATTCGGCTTACTTTCTTCTTTCTGACTACTAGCTCGTGTCTCTTTGACTTCTTCCTTTTTCTCTTGACGCTGACTAGAAGAAGTCTCAGCCTTTTTCTCTTCTTCTTTTTGACTTGTAGTCGTTTCTGGTTTCTTTTCTTCTACCTTGCTAGCAGAAGCTTGAATACTGCTTTCTTCCGAAGATGCTTTCACTTCAGATTCATTTGCAGCCACCTGATTAACGATCAATCCAAGCAAAAAGGCACTTGCTAATCCAATTTTTCCAATCTTTGTTTTCAATCTTTCCTCTCCTATAAAAAATGGAACAGACATCTGAATGCTGTTCCACCTAGCTTTTGCTACTGATTATTTTACAAAGTCAAGCAAAGCCAAGAAGCTTTCTGCTTCAAGTGACGCACCACCCACAAGGGCACCGTCAACGTCTGGACAAGCCATGTATGAAGCAACGTTTTCAGGTTTAACAGAACCACCGTATTGAACACGAACTTTGTCTGCAACTTCTTGACCGAAGTCAGCAGCTACAACGTCACGAACAACTTTACA
This sequence comes from Streptococcus mitis B6, assembly GCF_000027165.1. NCBI lineage: Bacteria > Bacillati > Bacillota > Bacilli > Lactobacillales > Streptococcaceae > Streptococcus > Streptococcus mitis. The sequence continues at coordinate 1,607,300 of NC_013853.1, forward strand.
CATTTTTTGTGCGTCGTCTTGTGAAGCTGATTTACCAGTACCGATAGCCCAGATTGGCTCATAAGCGATAACTGATGCAGCAACTTGTTCAGCAGTCAATCCAGCCAATGCAGCAGATACTTGAGCACCTACGAATTCAGCAGCTTTACCAGCTTCGTAAGTTTCAAGTGACTCACCACAACAGATGATTGGAAGCATACCGTTTGCAAAGATTGCTTTTGCTTTTTTATTGATATCTTCGTTAGTTTCATGGAAGTAGTCACGACGTTCTGAGTGACCGATAACAACGTAATCAGTACCGATTTCTTTCAAAACTTGTGGGCTAGTTTCACCAGTGAAAGCACCTGCATTTTCAAAGTAGCAGTTTTGAGCAGCAACTTTAAGGTTTGAACCTTTAGCAGCAGCAAGAACAGTTGTCAAATCAAGAGCTGGAGCTGCGATACCTGCTTCAACAAGATCTGATGAAGGAAGTTTTGATGCAACTGCTTCAACGAATGCTTTAGCTTCTTCTGGATTTTTGTTCATTTTCCAGTTACCAGCGATAAATGGTTTACGTGACATTTCACATACCTCTTTTTTCAATTTATTTTCTATTTATTTTATCACAATTAGACACAGCTTGCAAATCTTACTCGGATTTCAAGCCTGCTTCAAACGATTAATCCTTCCAGAGATCCATGGCATTTCTAAAATCTGCCGATACCTGTGTCAACTGAGGATTGCTTGCTTCTCTCTCTGCCCGCCTGGCCTCTATTTGAGTCACACTTTTGATACCTTCATGGCGCCAGTTTCTTAAAATCGCCTGAATGTACTTCCAGTTTGGTTTTCCATTCAAAACAGCTTCACGAAGAGCTTCCTTAATCAAGTCAGCACTGGTTCCATCTTCCTTTAGAGTCTTGGTCAAATCCTCAATCTCAAAAGGCGTCAACAAGCGACCCAACTCCTGTTGGAAAGTTTCCACCAAATCCTTAAGCTGGTTTTGAGGTGTCAGCTGGTCTGAACTTGAACGAACTGCTTCAAGCAGGTCATCCAAACGTTCCAATGCCAAACTAGCATCAAAAAGCAATTCAATTTCACCATTTAATTCGATAGTACGATATTGAAGCAGTCCCCTCTCTGTCAGATTGGAAATAGCCTGATTGACATCCGAGATTTCCTTACCAATCCTTTCAGCAATCTGGCTTGGTGACATTTCATCCAAACCTGTCGTATTTTGCAAATAGAAAAATTGCCAGACCAGAAAATCGTCGCTAGAAGGAAAGAGTTCCTTAAAATGCAAGAGCAGGGCACTCGGTAAAACCAAGTTCCCTGATTTAAAAGCGTCTAAATATGTCATAATTCCTCTTATAAATACCCAAATGCAGATGCATCATCTTCTATTTTTCTCCAGTCAAAAGGCGTTTCCTGATAGACCGCATAATTCACCCAGTTACTGAAAAAGAGGGCTGCTGATGAAGACCAACAAAGACAAGGTGCCTGGTTGACATCATCATCCTTAAAGTAATTTTCTGGAATATGTGGGTCTAAACCTGCATCACGATCTCTAAAATACTCTTTTGCCAAGGTATCACGGTCATACTCCAAATGCCCAAAACTATAAATTTCTCGCAAATCACGACTGGCCAAAATCGAAACCCCAACCTGTGGCCCTTCTGATAAAATCTCGAGATTGGTTTTGTTTAAGACCTCTTCCTTAGAAATCTCCGTGTGCCGTGAATGAGGGGATACATAGCTATCGTCAAATCCTCTAAAGAGAAGGTGCCCTTCCTTTAAGGTGTCCTGAGGATAGATACCCGATAACTTACTGTCCATCTGGTATTTTTCCACTCCATAGCGCAGATAAAGACCAGCCTGAGCACCCCAACAGATATGAAGGGTCGAATAGACATGAGTCTTAGACCACTCAAGCACCTGAGTAAATTCCTCCCAGTAGTCTACTTCCTCAAATGGTAAATGTTCAACTGGAGCACCCGTGATAATCATCCCATCAAAATACTCGTCCTTAACTTCAGGAAAAGTTTTATAAAAGGTCTCCATGTGCTCTGAACGAGTTGTCTTAGAACGGTGGCTTTCCATATAGAGAAAATCAATATCTAGTTGCAGGGGCGTATTAGCCAAATGGCGCAACAACTGTGTCTCTGTGACCATTTTTTGTGGCATAAGATTTAAGATTAAAATCTTCAAAGGACGGATATCTTGGTGGGCAGCACGCTGATCATCCATGACAAAGATGTTCTCTGTCCGTAAAATCTCAACAGCTGGTAATTTTTTATCAATTCGAATCGGCATAACCCTCTCCTAACTGTATTCTTTCAGGAATCATTGCATATGTTTGAAACTCTTCGAAAATCTCTTCAAACCGCGTCAACGTTGCCTTGCCGTACGTATATGTTACTGACTTCGTCAGTTCTATCTGCAACCTCAAAACAGTGTTTTGAGCTGACTTCGTCAGTTCTATCTGCAACCTCAAAACAGTGTTTTGAGCTGACTTCGTCAGTTTTATCTGCAACCTCAAAGCTGTACTTTGAGCAGCTTACGGCTAGTTTCCTAGTTTGCTCTTTGATTTTTATTGAGTATGAAACTAAATCTCAAACACTTAGTCCTTTTATTATACTGCAAGAAGATATAGTTTTCAATTATAGTTTTTCTCTAACTAGCTATAGTCTATTTTTATATCCTAATGTAGAGAAAACAGCCCTAGGGACTGTTTTTCATTAATAATGCATCAAAACTTTGTAATCGTAGTCACCGATTTTTTCACGACCGTTCAATTCATCCAATTCAACAAGGAAGGCACAACCTGCTACAACACCACCAAGTTTTTCAATCATCTCGATGGTTGCCTTAACAGTTCCACCTGTTGCCAAGAGGTCATCTACGATAAGAACACGTTGACCTGGCTTAATAGCGTCAGCATGCATAGTCAAGGTATCAACACCGTACTCTTTTTCATAGTCAGCAGAAATGACTTCGCGTGGCAATTTTCCTGGCTTGCGAACAGGGGCAAAACCAATTCCCAACTCAAAAGCAACTGGACAGCCTACGATAAAACCACGAGCCTCAGGACCTACAATCATGTCGATTTTCTTGTCAGTAGCATACTGAACGATTTCACGAACAGCATAGCTATAAGCATTTCCATCAGCCATCAAAGGACTGATATCACGGAAGGTAATCCCTTCCTTTGGATAATTTTCAATTGTTGCAATGTAATCTTTTAAATTCATCTTTTTCTTTCTTTCAAAGTTTTTACTCTCTATTATAGCATATTTTTTAAGAAAGAAAAAAGGAAAAGTTAACTTCAATGATTATCTAACGATTTGACGGTTTATGACTAGCCACAGCAATAAAGCCCAAGTTCTTTTTATTCTTATTAAACATTTTATACATCGTTAAAAACTGCTTTCTATTCTCCTTTTTACAAGCATTTACACAAATTCTCAAGGTTCCTAGCCAACCTTCGTCATAAATCATACCCGATAATTTCATTAATGTCATTTCACCAGTCAATACTTTCACATCACGATAACCTGATTCTATCATCACCTGTTCCCAACCATCTTGAGTTAAAGGACCTACATTTACATGAATTGCTTGCGACAATTCCTGTCTGACAGACTCTTTAGCTTCCTTAAGAAGCACATCATGTGTCAGGAGAAGACCTTCAGGTTTTAAAACCCTTAGATATTCCATTACACATTTTTTCTTAGCTTGATCGGCTTGCATAGTCAGCATAGCTTCATTTATAACAATATCAAAACTAGCATCTTCATAAGGAAGTTTCATTGCATTAGCTCTTTCAAAACTGATTAAATGAGCAACACCTGCCGTTTCAGCAGATTTTTTAGCCACTTCTAAAGCTTGAGCATCCATATCAACAGCAGTTATCTTACAACCAAAACGCTGTGCCAACTCAATTGCTGTAGTTCCCCTATTACACGCAACCTCTAGTATTCTCTTTTCTTTTGAAAACCCTCCTTCCGCAATTAACCAATCTGTAGCACGTTTTCCACCTGGGCGTAAGCGTTTTTTCCCCAGTTTTGCTAAAAACTTATGACCTGCTTCTGACATTTGAACACCTCTGTTTTTTTCTTCATTATAACATAAAATAATATTATCTGACAATTCTAATCTATTATTTGATAAACTAGAATCAAAAGCATATAGTCTGCCATGACTATAGCATAAATTTATTATTACCTCTCTAGTTCAAATTCAACTCCTCCCATCTTTTACACATTCAGGTTACGACTATTTTTGTACTTTGGAATTGCTCTCATCTTCATCCGCTCTACGAACCTCCACTTTCCTGTTCGTAGAGTCACGATTTCGCTATCCCTTCCTCTGCCCGCTACCTCACGATAGTCAGGCTTGGGAATCGCTAAAAGCTTCACTAGTAAATGGTACCCACAAATAATACTCAATGGAAATCAAAGAGCAAACTAGGAAGCTAGCTGCATACTGTACTTGAGTACGGCAAGGCAAAGCTAACGTGGTTTGAAGAGTATTACAAATCCAGATAAACAACATGCCCGTTCTAAGCAAAAAAAAACGAGCACTTTCGTACTCGTTCTCTCTGTATAAACTACTGATTAAAGTGAGTTTACGTCAACTTTGATACCAACACCTTGAGTAGTTGTGATCGTCAAGTTTGTTACGTAAGTTCCTTTAGCTGTAGCTGGTTTTGCTTTTTGGATTGTTTCGTTGAAAGCTTTGAAGTTTTCAACCAATTTTTCAGCTTCAAATGATACTTTACCGATGATTGCTTGAACGTTACCTGCACGGTCAGCACGGTAAGTGATTTTACCACCTTTAGACTCTTCAACTGCTTTAGCAACATCCATTGTTACAGTACCAGTTTTAGGGTTTGGCATCAAGTTACGTGGTCCAAGGACACGTCCAAGACGTCCAACAAGAGCCATCATGTCAGGTGTAGCGATAACTACGTCGAAGTCCAACCAACCGTCGTTGATTTTAGCAACAAGGTCATCTTCACCAACAAAGTCTGCACCAGCAGCTTTTGCTTCTTCAGCTTTTGCACCACGTGCGAAAACAAGAACTCGCGAAGTTTTACCAGTACCGTTTGGCAATACCATTGCTCCACGGATTTGTTGGTCAGCTTTTTTAACGTCGATGTTCAAGTTGTAAGCAACTTCTACAGTTGCGTCAAATTTTGCAAAGTTAGTTTCTTTTGCAAGTGCTACAGCTTCTTCTACGCTGTATGCTTTTGTGCTGTCGATTTTCTCAAGAGCAGCACGAAGTTGTTTGCTTTTTTTAGCCATTTTCTATTCTCCTTGTAAGTGGTTCAATCGATTTTCATCTCCCACGTCACTCCTCGAAATGATGAAGTCTTGCGGGTTATCAGTCTATTAGATTCTTTTCCTACGGCCTTAAGTTTCCTTGCTGTACCCAAGTACAAGCATCAGTCACTTGCCTAGTATGAAAAGCAACTAATAGACTGCTGTGAGATTTTCTACTGTGTTATTGATTAGTCAACAACAGTGAATCCCATAGAACGAGCAGTACCTTCGATCATACGCATTGCAGACTCTACGTTTGCTGCGTTCAAATCTGGCATCTTAGTTTCTGCAATTTCTTGTACTTGTGCACGAGTAACTGTAGCAACTTTAGTTTTGTTAGGTGTACCTGATCCTTTTTCAACACCTGCAGCTTTTTTCAAAAGAACAGCAGCTGGTGGTGTTTTAGTGATGAAAGTAAATGATTTATCTTCGTAAACTGAGATAACAACTGGAATGATCATACCAGCTTGGTCAGCTGTACGAGCGTTGAACTCTTTTGTGAATCCCATGATGTTGATACCAGCTTGACCAAGAGCAGGTCCAACCGGTGGAGCTGGTGTAGCTTTACCAGCAGGGATTTGCAATTTTACAAGTTTTTCGACTTTTTTAGCCATTTTTAAATCCTCCTTTGTGGTTTTGGCGGTAATTAAAGATTTTTACCTCCCACAAGTATGCTTTTCACATACCCATCTATTATACACTATTTATCTAGAATTGCAAGAGAAAAGTTTATTTTTTATACTCAATGAAAATAAAAGAGCAAACTAGGAAGCTAGCCGCAGGCTGCTCAAAACACTGTTTTGAGGTTGCAGATGGAAGCCGACGTGGTTTGAAGAGATTTTCGAAGAGTATTAATCGACGTAATCTCCGCCTTCAAATCCATAGTATTCTTCCAAACTGAGACCACTCTCAGCAATTTCTTTTGCTTCTTTTCCGACATAACGAAGGTGCCATTCTTCAGGCATATAGCCGGTTTCTTTTTCCTTACCTTTGAGATAACGGACAACAAAGCCATAATCAGCTGCATGGTCCAAAAGCCATTGAGCCGCTTTTTTTTCTGTTACCAATTCTCCATTTGTACTGATCACATCAAAGGCCAAGCCTGTCTGGTGTTCGCTATAGCCAGGTCGGGCAGAGTAACGGTCAGCTGCTGCCTTCCCATCTTGGTTGACATAATCTTGATAGAGCTTGGTCTGAGTTTCATAACTTCTAAAACCACTGTAATGATCACTAATCGGGAAACCTGCCTCTTGCATCGCTTTGATGAGTTTGAGCAACTCAGCCTTGGCTGTTGGATTTTCCCCTGGATTGTAGTCTTTTGACAATGGATAGTGTTTATTGGCTACGATGATTTCATCGTATTTCCCTTGAATACTGTAGTAGTCTCCTTTATTGACCACTTCTGCTTTTTTCTGGGCAGCTCCTTGAGACTTACTTCCGACTGTTCCATCAGCTTTAGCTGTTTGCTCTGTCTTAGCTGCGCCATCTTCATTTTTTGCTTTTTCTTGTGAACAAGCTACTAGACTCAAGGCTATCAAGGCTGTCAAGACAAGGTATCTTTTTTTCATTTCTACTCCTTTATTTCTAATAATTTATCTACTTCTGACGATAAACATTCGACTAATCTTTTAATCTCATCCGGTTTTACTTGGCAGGTTTCTGCTGTCATTTCTTCAAAGGGAACCCACCAGACTGGACCACGTCCCTTGAGACCGTGACCATTCATATCACCTCTTCGTCTAGGGAACAGATGCCAATGAAGATGGGCATCGCCATTTCCTAGCAGTTCTATATTCATTTTCTCAGCAGCAAAGGCCTTAGCAACCGCCTCTTGGACCACACTCATTTCCTCTAGAAAACGGAGTTTCGTTTCCTTCTCTAAATGATGCAATTCGGTAACGTGTCCCTTGGCTAGAAAGAGACTATAGCCTGCAAAATACTGGTGGTCTCCAATCACAAGATAGCCTGTTTCCAACTCTTTGACAAAATAGGGATTTTCTCCCTTCTTGATGAGTTCAATTCTCTGGCAAATCAAACACATATTAGTCTACCAATTCGCTCTTAAGATAAGCATCAACCATACGCTCTGTTGCGACCACCGAGTCAATATGAGTACGCTCATAAGAATGGCTAGACTCGATACCAGCACCGAGAAGGGCATGTTTGACTTCTGCACCTGCAGACATAGCCGCTGAAGCGTCTGAACCATAAAATGGATAGATATCCAGCTTAAATGGAATATCTTGTTTTTTCGCCAAAGCCACCAAGTGTTGCCGGAAGTCATAGTGATAAGGTCCAGAAGCATCCTTGACACAGATAGACACTGTATATTCGTCTGTTTGCTGGTCATCTCCCATAGCTCCCATATCCACAGCCAGATATTCTACTACCTGAGCAGGAATATTAGAGTTAGCACCGTGTCCCACTTCTTCAAAGACTGAAAAAGCAAAATGGGTTGTTACTGGCAATTCAATCTTCTCTTCTTTATAAATACGAAGGAGATTGAGCAAAATTGCTGCACTGACCTTATCGTCCAAATGACGAGACTTGATAAAACCTGTCTCTGTCACGACAGTTCGTGGGTCAAAACTGATAAAATCACCGACCTCAATCCCCAAGGCACGAGTTTCTTTTTCATTTGTTACTTTGGCGTCCAAACGTACTTCCATATTGTCTTGAGTGCGTTCTGCAGTTCCTGCATCCTTATAAACATGGCAAGAAGTTTGGTGGATGAGGATGGTTCCTGATACTTTTTCACCTGTGCTAGCCACATGAACGGTACAGTTTTCACCTTCAATCATGTTCCAAGGAAAGCCACCGATACGATCCAGTTTGAGACGACCGTCTGGTTTGACAGCACGAACAATAGCACCCAGCGTATCCACATGGGCAGTCACATAGCGTTGCTCTTCATCATTTTGACCTTTAATGGTCACATTGACACCGCCCTTGGCTGTGCGAACCGGCTGGTAACCAAAATCTTCCAAAGTATTGACTAAATAGTTCGAAATCTCCCGAGTGAAGCCTGTTGGCGATGCAATAGCTGTTAGTTCTTTGATATATTCTACTGTTTGATTCATTTATTTACCTCTTTTGCTACCTATTATAACACATTTATCATCGGATAAAAAAAGAAAATCACTCCTGTAGACTTAGCTACAAAAGTGATTTTATACTCAATGAAAATCAAAGAGCAAACTAGGAAACTAGCCGCAGGCTGTACTTGAGTACGACAAGGCGACGTTGACGCGGTTTGAATTTGATTTTCGAAGAGTATTAGTGATTATTCCATTTCAAAAACATCACTTTCTTGCTTGTTTGGTAGAACCAATGAGATCAAGATCCCAACGATGGCTGGCACCAACCATGGGAGAGATGCCTTGGCAAAAGGAAGAGCATTGACAAGATTTGCAAGAAACTCAACCTTAAATGAGCTTCCTAGTACACTTGCAATGGCAATAGCTGTAACCACAGCAATTGTCAACTGCATACCTGGTTTTGAAAGGGCCACAAATTTGTTGACAATGACAATCATAACGATAGCAATGGTGATTGGGTACAAGATAACCAGTACTGGAATAGAGTACTTGATAATCGCATCAAGACCCAAATTGGCAATGGCAAATCCAATCAAGGTAAAGGCTGTTGCATAAACCTTGTAGCTGATTTGTGGAAAGCGCTCATTAAAGAACTCAGCTGTAGACACAATCAAACCAACAGTCGTTGTGAAGCAGGTTACGGTAACCATAGCTGCGAGGAAGAGTTGAGCTGTTGAGCCAAAGATCTCTTGAGTAGCTTGTGACAAGATGTAAACACCTGGTGTTCCACCCTTCATCGCTTCAGCTGGTACTGGGAAATGATTTCCAAGGAAACCTAAACCGATATAAAGAGCGCTGAAGGCAAGGGCTACAACGATACCAACCACCCAAATAGTTGAAATGTATTCTTTCTTACTTGAAAATCCAAGTTGTTTCAAGGTTTGAACTGCGATTACGCTAAAGGCAACTGAAGCAAGGGCGTCCAAGGTATTGTAACCTTCTAGGAAACCTGTACCAAAGGCAGAAGCTTGATAAGCAGCTGAAGCAGCTTGAGGACTTGTTCCACCGTATTTGAAAGCTCCCAGAACAACCAAGATAACAATCAAAATCGCAAAGACTGGCGTTAAGATACGTCCAATGCGGTCTAAGATTTTTGATGGATTAAGCGAAATCAAATAGGCTGCCGCAAAATACAGAACCGTAAAGACAATCAAGCCAAGTCCTTTATTTGCATCCGACAAAAGGGGGCTAATCCCTACTTCGTAAGCTGTTGTAGCAGTACGTGGGATAGCAAAGAATGGACCGATTGACAAGTAAAGAACTGAGAGGTATAGAGTCGCGAACCAAGGCGCTATCTTCGTTGAAATCTCGTAGATATATCCTTTAGGATTTAACGTTCCAATAATAAGGGTCAAGACGGCGATACCGACACCTGAAAAGACAAAACCTGCGATGGCAGGAAGAAAATGTTCTCCAGATAGAGCACCTAGAGAAGGCGGAAAAATCAAGTTCCCCGCACCAAAAAATATTCCAAACAGGAGTAAACCTGTTAAGGCACCTTTTTTAGCCATGAAAATCTCCTTCATATTTATAAAATACTGACCTAGTATATCATGAATAGGAGTATGAAAAAAGCTTCACGAAGTAAATATTGAATGTTTTCAAGATTCTCAAAAATGAGAATTATCTAAAAATAAAATTCTCCTACCCAGTCCACACCAAGTAGGAGAAATTCTAATGTTTACAATTCTTCAAAGGCTAACATGCCACCTTGAACATTGATAACCTCATAGCCTTGTTCAGCTAAAAATTGGCAAGCACGCGCTGATCTCATTCCAGCTTTACAAATAACATAGTGTAACTGATCCTTGTCCAGTTGATCATAAGTATCAGCTAATTGACTCAGAGGAAGATTCTGAGCACCTTCTAAATGAAGAGCTTCAAACTCATCCACTTCTCTCACGTCTACTAAAGAAAGTTGGTCATTTTGGTAAAGCTGGTAAAATGCGTCAAAGGTTATTTCTTTCATTCTTTTTCTCCTAATACTCTTCGAAAATCTCTTCAAACCACGTCAGCGTCGCCTTACCGTAGATATGGTTACTGACTTCGTCAGTTCTATCCACAACCTCAAAACAGTGTTTTGAGCTGACTTCGTCAGTTTTATCTGCAACCTCAAAGCTGTACTTTGAGCAGCCTGCGGCTAGCTTCCTAGTTTGCTCTTTGATTTTCATTGACTATAAAATGGTTTTAATTCTTTTTTTCAAATCTGGCACCACTTCTGACTCAAACCAAGGATTTTTGGCCATCCAGATTTGATTTCGCGGTGAGGGGTGAACTAGTGGAAAATAGGTCGGCAAGTAGTTCTGATAGTGTTTTACCCGTTCTGTTACCTTGCCACTGACTTTCTCCTGTAAATAGTAGGCTTGGGCATATTGCCCAATCAAGAGGGTCAACTGAATATCGGGTAATTCTTTCAAGAGCTGTGGATGCCATTTTTCTGCAAAATCTGCTCGCGGTGGTAAGTCTCCTGACTTACCATGTCCTGGAAAGTAGAAATCCATAGGCAGAACAGCAAAATAACCTGAATTGTAAAAGGTATCTTCATCCACACCTAGCCAGTCGCGCAAGCGGTCACCACTCTTATCTTTCCAGTAAAGGCCTGCTTCTTGGGTTTTAAGTCCCGGTGCCTGACCAATGATATTGATGCGAGCAGTCTTTGGCGCTGCAAAGAGAGGCTCGATGCCACGCTTTGTATAGGTAGCATTCTGCGGATCTGCCATAATAGCCTGCTTAATTCTTTCAATTTGAGACATCTACTTTCCCTCCAAAAAGAAGTCTAAGCATACAATCTCAGACTTCTATCTTTTTATTTGATCAATTCGTAAATAGCTTCGGCATAGATTGCTGCTGCTCGGAAGAGATCATCCAAGGCGATAAATTCATTGGCTTGGTGCATGGTGTCAATTGAGTCTGGGAACATGGCACCATAGGCAACTCCGCGTTCGAGCAAACGACCAAAGGTTCCACCACCGATAACTTGCTCGTGACCTTTAAGTCCGGTTTGTTTTTCATAAACACTCAACAAGGTTTGCACAAGTGGATCTTCCATTGGCACATAGTGAGGAGTATGACCATGTTCTGACAAGCTAACAGAAGCAACTGGCAAGTTTTCAAGGATTGACTTGATTTGTTCTGGACTTGTTCCTTTTGGATAGCGGATATTAAGGGCAATGGTATTATCAGCGCTTGTTTCGTCAAAGCGGAAGACACCGGCATTCATAGAAAGGGCACCCATCTTTTCATCCACATGGGCAATCTTGAGATTTTCACCTTCATGGTCGTTCAAGAGAATCTTACCAGCGATATCAAGGTAGTCTTTGGCTGGACCAGCAAAGTCAAACTGGCTAAGGAAGAGGGCTAGGTAAGTCGCACCATTGACACCTGAAGCAGGCATAGCACCATGGGCTGATTTACCAATAATCGTCACCTTGTATTGGTCAGCTTCTTCTTGGAGTTCTCCTCTAAGTTTGTGTTCCGCAACAAAGGCATCTAGTTTAGCTTGCAAGTCAGCCAAATCACCTGAAACGACTGCTGTTGCTGATTCAGGTACCATATTTTCACGCAAACCACCTGTAAAGCTGTGAAGACGAGCAGCCCCTGCATTTTCACCTGCAAAGTGGAGGTATTCCGTGATATTTCCTTTTTCACCATTGATGATAGGGAATTCAGCGTCTGGAGAGAAACCAAAGTCTGGCTTTGCAAGTCCTACGTGCTCGAAGTAATAGTCCATGTCTGCCCAGCCTGATTCTTCATCCGTTCCCACGATGAAGCGAACTTTCTTAGAAGTTGGAAGGCCTAATTCTTTGATGATTTTCAAACCATAGTAACAAGCTGTTGTAGGTCCCTTATCATCAGAAGCTCCACGCGCATAAAGACGACCATCTTTGATAGTTGGTGTGTAAGGGTCTGTGTCCCAACCGCTACCAGCTGGCACCACGTCCATGTGGGCAAAGATTCCGAGAACTTCTTCTCCATCACCAAACTCAAAATGTCCTGCATAGTTATCAACATTTTTAGTTGGGTAGCCATCGCGGTCTGCGATTTCAAGGAATTTCTCCAAGGCTTTTACCGGACCAGGTCCAAATGGATGTTCAGCGTCAACCTTGCTGTCATCACGTTCAGAGTTGATTTCTAAAAGGCTAAACAAGTCAGCCAAGAGGTCTTCTTTGCGTTTTTCTACTTCTGCTGTAAAATCAATTGTTGTCATTTTTTTCTTCTTTCTATCTTTTCTCGATGATTTCATCTACTGGCAAGCGATAGCTTGGTTCCAATTTTTCGTCTGTGTATCCCACTGTAATCAAGAGTTCAGGGCGGAAGCGGTCTTCGATTTCCAAAACTTCGTTGACTTTTGATTTGTCAAAACCAAGAATCAGATTTGATCCGATTCCTTGGTCTGTAAGAGCGAGAACCAAGTTCATAGCAACCAAACCTGCATTGAGGGCTAGGTAGTCGCTGACTTGTTGCTCATTGTAACGGGCAAATTCAGCAGGCAAATTCTTCATAAAATATTGAAGTTGCTCTTCAGAAAAGTTATTAGCACCACCAACTCGGGCAATCTTACGAGCACGTTTAGCCAGATCTGTATCTGTAAAGAGGGCAATGGTTACAGGTGCTGATGATACCTGTTCAAAGTTTGAACCGTAAGCCAACTTTGCTAATTCAGCATTTTTCTCACGAACCACCACAAATTTCCAAGGCTGGCTGTTGTGGGAGCTTGGTGCCAAGGTTGCAATTTCGATAGCCGTACGTACATCTTTTGGATCAACAGGCTTGTCAGTGAAATGCTTAGTCGCATGACGCTTTTTATTTAATTCAAGAAATTTCATAATCGATTTCCTTTTCTAATTCTACTACTTCCATTCTACCATAATTTGAAAGAGCTTGCAGAGATTTTTCATGATTAAGTTTTTTTATCACAACCATAAAAAATATATATTGGTTCATCAGGAACATTTCTGATAAACTAACAGATAACTTTACATTTGAATGGAGATATTATGAAAAAATTTAGCCTATTACTAGCCATCCTCCCCTTTTTAGTTGCCTGTGGGAATCAAGCCACACCCAAAGAGACTAATTCTCAAAAGACAATCGTCGTTGCTACAGCTGGTGATGTGCCGCCATTTGACTACGAAGACAAGGGCAATCTAACAGGCTTCGATATCGAAGTTCTAAAGGCAGTAGATGAAAAACTCAGCGACTACGAGATTCAATTCAAAAGAACTGCCTGGGAGAGTATCTTCCCAGGACTTGATTCTGGTCACTATCAGGCTGCAGCCAATAACTTGAGTTATACAAAAGAGCGTGCTGAAAAATACCTTTACTCACTCCCAATTTCGAACAATCCCCTCGTCCTTGTCAGCAACAAGAAAAATCCTCTGACTTCACTTGACCAAATCGCTGGCAAAACAACTCAAGAGGATACTGGAACTTCAAACGCTCAATTCATCAATAACTGGAATCAAAAACACACTGACAATCCCGCTACAATTGATTTTTCTGGTGAAGATATCGGTAAACGAATCCTAGATCTTGCTAACGGTGAATTTGATTTTCTAGTTTTTGACAAGGTATCCGTTCAAAAGATTATCAAGGACCGTGGCCTAGACCTCTCAGTAGTTGATTTACCTTCTGCTGATAGTCCCAGCAACTATATTGTTTTCTCAAGCGACCAAAAAGAGTTTAAAGAGCAATTTGATAAAGCACTCAAAGAACTCTATCAAGATGGAACACTAGAAAAGCTCAGCAATACCTATCTAGGTGGCTCTTATCTCCCAGATCAATCTCAGTTACAATAAGATAGACTAAAAACGATTGGACCGGCCAATCGTTTTTAGTTTGCATTGGTTATTTTAGGAAACTCTTACAAAAAATCAAAAAATTTCTTCACATCCTCTACATACCCATGCTTTTCTATTAAGCTTGCTAAGAGTTCCAGATTGTGCCCCTGATAGTTGTCTTCTCTTCGTAGTTCTTCATACATTTCGATAAAGGGAAGCCCCTTGGACTTGGCCAATTCTAACTCAGCCTCGTAATCATAAGCAACTTTACGAAATTGGATATTGACCAATTCCCCATCTTCAACTTCTATCACGGCATACTGGGCACGGTGATTTTTTAACGCCTCCCAATTAAAATAGGGCATGCCAATCGACCCTGGATTGATGATTTGTTGCCCTTGACTGCCATAACGAAGCAACTGCTTGTGAACATGGCCATAGACTGCCACGTCAACTTCATCATCTAGGAGTTGGTCAAATTTCTCTGTATCATTCTCAACTAGCAAGTCACCACCATAGTTCTTATTTGGCAAATTATGAGAGATAGAAAAGCGCAGTCCCTCAACTTCTTTCTTTTCCAGCAAAGGCAAGCTTCGTAGCCAGACAATCGTTGCAGGATCCATTCGCTCCATCAAAAACTGGGTCATGCGCATTGACTGGATTTCTTTTGGATGTTCCAAACCATATTCACCATCCAAGGCCTCCAGGACACGATCATCCCAATTGCCTCGAACACTGGCTGTGATAGGAAGGTCCTTTAGCAGGGCTACCAAGTCATTTGCACCTGGACCAGGGAGGAAAATGTCTTCCAGAAGCCAATATTCACTGGCTCCTTGAGTTTTAGCATCTGCAATCACTGCTTCTAAAGCTGTTGCATTGCCATGAATATCTGATAAAATTGCGATTTTATGGTTCATTGTGGTTTCCTTCCGTTTGGTAATCTACTCTTTCTTCTGCCACTTGAGGCAAAGCTTCTGCCTCTTGCGGGTTCAACTTTCTCTGAACTGCTTCTGCGACTGCCCTTGGCACACCAACTTCGACAATCTCATCCACACTGGCTTCCTTGATTTTTGTCAGAGACTTGAAATGCTTCATGAGATTCTGCTTGCGTTTAGGTCCCAGACCGTCAATCCCATCCAATTGTGATGAAAAGGAGTTTTTGGAGCGCAGTTGGCGATGGAAAGTGATAGCAAAGCGGTGGACCTCATCTTGGATGCGTTGCAAAAGGAAAAATTCCTGAGAATTGCGAGACAACTCCACCACCTCAAGCGGATCTCCAAAGAGCAATTCATGAGTTTGGTGCTTATCATTCTTTTGCAAACCTGCAATGGGGATATCCAAGCCCAGCTCCTCTTGGATGACTTGCTTGGCGATATTGACTTGACCTTGTCCTCCATCAATGACAATCAAATCTGGCGGAGTCAAGCCGTCATGTTGAACTCGACCATAACGCCTGCGAATGACTTCTCTCATACTGGCATAGTCGTCTGGTCCAACCACAGTCTTGATTTTATACTTACGGTAATCCTTCTTACTAGGTTTGCCGTTGACAAAGACCACCATAGCCGAAACAGGACTGGTCCCCATGATGTTAGAGTTATCGAAGGATTCGATACGAACTGGGGTTGGGATTTGGAGCAAGCGTCCTAGATTTTCAATAGCTCCTTGGGTCTTCTCGACAGATTTCTCCAGCAGGTTGAATTTCTGCTCTAGGCTGACTCTGGCATTTTTTATGGCTAGATTGACCAGCTGTTTTTTCTCTCCACGCTGGGGTTTGACAATCTTGGTATCCACCAAAGCCTTGATGGCTTCTTCATCGATCTCCTGCGGAATCAATACCTCATTGGGAACCAGGTGAGATTTTTCTTGATAAAATTGTCCTACATAGGTTAAAAAATCCTCATCAGGATCATTATAATAGGGGAAAAGATTGACATCGCGCTCAATGAGTTTTCCCTGACGGACAAAGAAAACCTGAACACACATCCATCCCTTGTCCACATAGTAGCCAAAGACATCGCGATTTTGGAGATCCTTAGCCATGACCCGTTGCTTGGTTCGAAGCGTTCCGATGGCCTGAATTAGGTCACGGTATTCCGCCGCACGTTCAAATTCCATAGTCTGGGCTGCCACTGCCATTTTCCCCTTAAGATCATCAATGATTTTGTCATCCTGCCCTTTCAGAAAATCAGAAACCTCCTGAGCCATAGACTTGAAGTAGGCTTCATCCTTGCGACAAACCGTATGAGCCATGCATTGGCCGATATGGTAGTAAAAACAGACCTTAGACGGTGGGTTTGTACACTTGCGAAAAGGGAATATCCGATCCAGCAGTCGCTTGATTTCATTGGCTGCTCCTACATCTGGATAGGGACCAAAGTAAAGACCACCGTCCTTTTTGACCTGACGGGTGATAATCAAACGAGGATAGCGCTCGTTGGTGATTTTGATGAAAGGATAGGACTTGTCATCCTTGAGCATGATATTGTACTTGGGCTTATTTTCCTTGATCAGATTAATTTCTAGGAGAAGTGCCTCAATATTGGACTCCGTAACGATAAATTCAAAATCCACAATTTCTGACACCAAGGCCTCTGTTTTAGTATCATGACTTCCGCGGAAATAAGATCTCACGCGGTTACGCAGATTTTTTGCCTTTCCTACATAGATAATGGTGCCGTTTTTATCCTTGTGAATGTAACAACCAGGGCTGGTCGGCAAAAGCTCTAGTTTTGATTTAATCAAGTTGTTCATAGTTCCATTATAGCAAAAAAGTAGGAAAGATTGGTCCCTACTCACTAGTCTCATATATTTTTCGGAGGTTTGCAACATCCTTTTCCTGGATACCATAAAAGGAACCTGCAGGTTGCATCACAGACTTCTCATCTGTATGGTCCAAGCCAATCGCATGACCCAACTCATGTTCTGCAGTATGGACAAGGCGCTCATAGGAATAGCCATAGTTTGGATTGGACAAATAATAATGATTCAGACGCACCGTTACAGACAAGAATTGACCCGTCAAGAGATTGGTCTGACTTTCCGCCTCTCCTGCCACAGGAGTGTTTCCGTTGTTCATCTCAGTAGCCAAGATATCCGCCGTGCTGGACTCAGTCACAATTTCAAAGTTAAAAGCACCAGTTTGATTCCAATTCTGGATTGCTTCTACATAAGCCTCTTGAAAGCGTGAATCCATCTGAGGATCTAGATAAATACGAGCAGAGGCCTGTGGCCATCTTCCTTCAGAATGCTGGTGGCTATCTGTCTGGTTCAACTTAGGCAGTTGCCCTGTTCTTTCCCATTGGTCAATACTTTGTTGACCAATCTTGACTGACCGTTCTGCTTGCTTTAGTGCTCCTTGAAAATCCCCGTTTAGATACCAGAGAAGTCCGAAAGCAAGAACGCATAAGAGTACAACTGTCCAAACCAGGCGCCAAAACAAACGCCACACAAAAGAAAAGAAAGCCCCTATCAAACGAAAAATCCAGCGCATGCCTCTCCACCTTTCTAGCAAATAAAGACTATTTTACTAAAAGAAGCTGAAAGAAATCTAAATACTGACTTTTTTCATCTTAACGTCCTACTATTTTTTTGAGTAACTGGATAGCTTTGTATTTTAAAGGCGATGGATGATAACGGAAAGTACCTGCTTTGCGTACAATATAGCCATTAAAATTCTGTTTAAAACGTAAAACACCATCACTTCCATCAAAAATTCCTTGAATACCTAGGAAGTTGTATTTAGGTATTCCACGTTTTATGCTTTCCAACATAACATATTTTTGAAGCAGCGCAGGGGCATAGAATTTATTAAACTCAGTGTAGGAACCACTAAAGAGGTAAGTCGTTTCCTGAGGCATATAGACAAATAAACTCCCGGCTAAAACAATATCTTCTTCTCCATATTTTTCAATCAAGTCTCGCGCTTCTGCTTTTCGAACTTCAAACGTTTCAAATTGACTAGAATATTCTCTCAGTTGATTTTGTTTTTTCTCAGAATGAGGATTTTTACTCAAATCAAGTCGCAACTTGTCCAAGATTTCTTCTAGTTTACTTTGTTCACCTTGCAATTTGCTCATATAGTCCGAAAAATTTAAGCTTGCTATGAGAAACTCCGCTTGTTCTCCAAAAGCATCATAAAAGTGCTCATAATATTCTAAACTTTTATCACTATATTCTCTACGCTCAGAGGTTTCTTTTGTGATATTCTTAAAAATCGATAGTTCTTCACGTTTTAACTTTTTCAACCGAATACCAAAGGTTTCAGCCTTTTTCACCAAGGGTTTCCCCTTTTTGCTAAAAATTTTAAGCAAATTCTTTTCAGTTAATTCAGTCAAATCTTTATAGTATAACCAATCTGGTTCTCCACCTGGATACCCTGTCGTCAAACCACCAAATTGATAACCTAAATCAGTCAAACCTTGAATAATACTTTTTTTCTCAGCATCTATTGGATTACCTTGGCTATCAAAAGTTTGATAAGTTTCATAAGGTTTTACAAGCAACTCTAATACACCATTTTGCTTGGCATATTCTTTTAACTCCGCATAAAAAACTGGAAGAGTATCTTGTTGGGTATAAATCGGACCCGAATTGAGCTCCATATGCAGCCCCCCCAGCATGGGCAAGCTATAAACCAGAGCTGCAACTTGAATTTCTCCTTCTTGTTTCAAAGCAAGATAAACAATTCGAGCCCCTCTTTTTTCTAGCAAATCCCCCATCTGGATAGATTGCATAAAGGAACGAGAAGAAACCTGATCAGAATAAGTCTGAAACTCTTCTTTGGTAAGTGTTGTTAGTGCCATATACTTACTTTCTATGTTTTTTTCTTAAGGTTTTACGGAAATCAAGAGCAAGTCTTAACAGAGGATAGAGAGGATGAGTGGGCATTGTAAATTCACCCAAATATTCTTCAATCGTTGGATTAAATTTTTCCTTAAAATGATAAAGTCCACCATTGAGAGAGTTTTCAACACCACCTAAATTTTGCCAGACCATACCGCGCTCAAAGGCATAGCGAGCCGTTTCATACCAAGTTAAAATTGGTGCATTGTAACGTTTAAAATCATCATCCATACCAGCATATAGATTGACAGAGGTAGTACCAAATTCCAAACTCAAAGTAGCCGCTAACGGAATGTTTGATTTTCCCATATTCATATATCCCTGCAAGAAATCTATTTCCTCTTCTAAACGTTCTTTTTCTTTTATATTTTCCTGAATTTTTGAAGGTTTGGTTGCATCATTAAATTTTTCTGCAACTACTCTATTTTTTTCTAACTGTTCTTCTAATTCTCTTAAACGCTTAGAAACATCCAAACTCGTTAGCGTGATATAGGAATCTTCTTTGAAGTTATCCAATAATTTTTTATAATAGGCTTCATTCCTCAAATGAATCTCTTTCCGCTTCTCGGTTTTTTTCATCAAAAAGGAAAAAGACTCCAATAATTCAGTTCCACCAAATTGAATCTCTACCCCCTTATTCCGTGCTGTTCGAATAGCCTGTTTTGTTGACTTGGAAAGTTTATCTTCTTCAAAATTTTCCTTGTATATTTTCGCCTGAATACGAGGTTGAATGGTGTCTCCCATTTCCTCCGTTTTTCCCGACCACCTTACTCCCATTTGTTGCAAACTATCAATAATAGCCAGATTTTCAGGAAATTCTGTCTTTTCCTGATTAATTAAACTTTGAGACAGGCAAATACTTGGGTCAAAAGTCACAAAAATAGCTCTCTTGCTACGAGCATAAGACTTAATGGACTGAATGACAAAACTCAAGAGTTCCGTATCCCCATAATCCAATATAGGTCCTCTTGGGACGTAAAACATTTTATAGCCTAGCGGAAGAGCTCTAATCAAAATACTAGCTGTCGCCAGTAATTTTTCTTCCCTGTAAACACCAAACTTCTCATGTTCCCAGTCAGACTTAACTTCCTCCCAAGCACTGCTTTGTAATACATTGGCTAATTCATGTTCTTTGACAAACTGATCATATTCTAATGTGGGAATGCCAATTTGATAACGGTACATTTCCTACTCTCCTTCCTCCAGTATCTTATTACCATTCTACTACTTTCGTTTGAAAAGTCTAGTAAAAACATATTTTATTTTAGTTCTACTCCCCCTATGCTGAAGTTCAAACTAAGTCAATCTCTCTTCTAATTTGAAATCAATCGGTAGGGTTGCTAAGAACCGTTCCAATTGTTTTTCCCAATAATACCACTCGTGAGTTCCAGCGCTATGGCTATAGGTCACATCAAAGCCCAGTTTTTTGAGATTATTCACTGCTAGATTATTGGCTTTATACAAGAAATCCTGCTCGCCACACCAAGCCCAAAGCTTGATCTTTTTATCCGATTTTTTAGCCAGACTTTCAAGAGAATAAGAACTAGCTGTCCAATCTTTAATCTCCCCAAACACACCTCTCCAATAAGCAGGTGTTCCCAGATTTTGACTCTCAGGAGAAAAATCTTGAAAGCTAAGGGCGCCTGAAAAGCTAGCTGCACGAGAAAAACGATTTGTAGCAAGAGCCAGTTTAAAGCAGCCGTAGCCTCCCATAGAGAGACCAGCAATAAAGGTCTTTTCACGCTTACTGGTCATATTAGGGAAGAAGCGTTTCAGAACCTGTGGCAATTCCTCTGCCAGAGCTGTGTAATAATCAAAACCATACTGGGTATCGGTGTACCAACCATTGCTGGTATTAGGCATAACAACGATGAGATTAGTCCCCCGAAGCAAGCGTTCTACATTGGTCCGCTTGAGCCAACTATTATGATTGCCAGACATCCCATGCAAGAGGTACAAGACGGGAATATCTTTACACTCTGGTTCTTCTACTCGATTGGCATCAGGGTAGAGGACATTCACTCCCCACTCCATATCCAATACTTGTGAGTAATACTCAATTTTCATTACTGCCATGATTTTCTCCTTCTATTTTCCGATAAGAAAAAGCCGAAATTCGACTTTCTCCCTGTTTATTTCAACGATTATTTCGCTTCCATGACTACTGGTAGAATAGCTGGACGACGCTTGGTTTGATCAAAGAGATACTTGGTCAGAGTATCCCGAACCTTGCCTTTAAGATCCGCCCAGTCAAAATCATCTCCTTGAAGATAGTCTTCTACCGTTTGGTTAATCAATTCTGAACTTTCACGGAGAATATCGCGACTCTTCTTGAGATAAACGAATCCACGCGTGTGAACACGAGCCTTGGCCACGATTTTCTTCTCACGACGGTTAACGGTGATTGCGACGATGAAAATTCCGTCCTCTGACAAGACCTTACGGTCACGAAGAACTACATTTCCAACATCACCGATGGCATTCCCGTCAATCAAGACATCCCCTGCTGAAACCGCTCCAGCTGGGACAAAGTCTCCATTCTCATAAGCCATGCTAGTTCCCTTTTTAGGGATGAAAATGCGTTCTGGCAACATCCCAACCGCCATAGCAGCCTTAGCATGGGCATCTAACTCACGGTATTCCCCTTGAATCGGGAAGAGATACTTGGGTTGCAAGAGGTTGATCATTAACTGCAAATCACGCGCATTTCCGTGCCCTGACACATGTAAACTTTGGGTAATCAATTTGACAACCCCTCCTGCCTGATAAATCATATTTTCCACACGCGCAACGAAGGCTTCTTTAGCAATAGACGGAGCCGTAGCAATATAGACCAGGTCCCCATCCTTGATTTCTACATAACGATGGCGACCAATCGACATCTTACGAAGTCCATTGATAGGTTCACCCATACGACCTGTCTCAAGAATAATCAACTCATGGTCTTCAAAGCGAGACATATCTTTCGGCTTAATCAAGAGAATTTCGTTGGCTAAAGACAACTTCTTGAGACGAATCGCTGTGCGGACGATATTTTCAATATCAAATCCTGTCAAGACGATACGTCGACCTGTTTTATCCGCAGCGTCAAAAATCTGCTGGATACGAGAAAGGTTACTGGAAACAGCTGCAACGATGATACGACCTTCCCAGTCAGCAATGGTTTGGGTAATTTCATCTCTAACTTCACTTTCACTAGCCACCTGAATATCGCTGTCCGCATTGGCCGAATCACTGAGGAGAGCCAGGACGCCGTCACGACCGATTTCTGCCAAACGAGCGAAGTCTGTCGCATAGGATTCACTAGCTGTCTGGTCAAATTTGAAGTCACCTGTATAAACGATGCTACCTTCAGCTGTCTTCAAGACAATTCCCAGGCTCTCTGGAACGGAGTAAGTCGTAGGGAAGAAGGAAACCACTGTCCCACCAAAATCAATCTCCGTATCTTCATCAATAACATGAAAATCATTAAATTTCTTGACTGCGTCATTTCCTTTGACAAAGAGTTTGGCCAACTCAATGGTCAACTCAGAGCCAAATACAGGTACCTTGGCTTCAGCCAAGAGATAAGGCAGAGCACCAATAGCATCTGCATGTCCGTGAGTTAAAAATACCCCAGCAATTCGATCTTTATTTTCAAAAAGGTAGTCCATCTTTGGAATCACCACATCGACCCCTAATTGTTCATTTTCGGGATATTTTAACCCTGCATTCAAAACAAAAATGGACTCTCCAATTTCAGTAATGTACATATTTTTCCCATTTTCACGTACACCACCAAGTGTTGTTAAACTAATATTACTCATTTTTCCTCCAAAATCTTAGTTTATCTTGATTATAGGGTTACTTACCCTCTTATTCTAAAAGCACTATTACTTTTATACTCTTCGAAAATCTCTTCAAACCACGTCAGCTTCGCCTTGCCGTATGTATGGTTACTGACTCCGTCAGTTTCATCTACAACCTCAAAACCATGTTTTGAGCTGACTTCGTCAGTCTTATCTACAACCTCAAAGCAGTGCTTTGAGCAACCTGAGGCTAGCTTCCTAGTTTGCTCTCTGATTTTCATTGAGTATTAGCCGAATCTTTTCCTACCATTATACCATTTTTTTGATGATTTTCAAAATGAAGATTTGTTTTCAAAAAAGAGCTGGTTGCCCAACTCTTTCCTATCTGCTATTCTTTTTCCATTAAAAAGTCATAAATTTCTTGCACGGTACCCAGCGCCATCATTTCTTGGTCTTTAACGGTTTGTTTGAGATTTTGGTAAATCCGACTTTCTCCTATCTCTCGCTTTGGCGCTTCCTTATTGACTGTCATAACACCATCTTTGATGGTCACAAAGCCTAGTTCTTCAAAGACTTGAATCATCTTGACAAGTAAGATTTGTTGAATATTGAGATAAGTGGCCAAATCCTTCAGTTTATAGCGAATATCAAACTCTGGAAACTGGTAGATAGTCTTGTACAATTTTGCAAACTGATCTCTAGTCCCATAACCTGTCAGATAGTAGGCCTTATCAATATCATTTTTGAAATAGACAGCGGAAAAATTCTGTTTCTGAAAAATGGTCTTCAGCTGAGTAATATCTTCAGGAATGGTTTTCACGACAATAGCTTCACTAGCCGCTATATTTGGCACTTCTCCAGCAAAATCCAAGACTGGAACTCCTTCTGGCAAGACTGCATTCTTCCCACGGATGTTAAAGAGTTGAACACCCTCCACACGCGCATCCACCATCATCAACTGGAGGGCAGTTTGGCCATTCCATTGGTTGACAGACAATTTGACTGCCAGCTCTAAATTCTTGGTTTGAGCAAACTCTGTCGCCCATCTGCCTTGGCCAAAGGCTACCACTTCAAAACTCGCCTCACCTTTGGAAATTTTCAACTTGAGATGAGCATTGCCTGCCCCCATAGTACGGGCACTTTCGACCTGAAAATCCTTTATATAAAAGACAGGTTTCTGATTGTCCATTCCAAAGGGAGCTAAACGTTCAAAACTTTTGACCGTTTCCAAGCTAAGTGTCTCCAAATTCAGTTCTTCATCTAGATTTAACTTGTTCTTGCCAGCAGCATCTGCACCTTTTTCACGAACATAATCTTCCAAGACCTGAGATAAATCTGAGAGTTTCTCCACTTCCAGCGTCATTCCAGCCGCACCAGCATGGCCACCAAAGGCGATAAAGAGGTCTCGATGGGGATCTAGAGCCTCAAAAATATCGACCGCTTCCACACTACGAGCACTGCCCTTAGCACGACCGTCTTCTATATTAAGAACAATGACTGTCTGTCCCAATTCTTCCAACAAACGACCAGCCACGATTCCTAGAACCCCAGGATTCCAGCCTTCCTTGGCCAAGACTTGGACCTTCTTCTCAGGGTCCACCATGGTCTTAGCTTCTTCATAGATAGACTGGACGATTTCCTTGCGCTCTTCGTTTTTCTGATGAATCATAAGGGCAATCTCGTGAGCTTCCTCGTCGTCAAATCCAGTCAACAAATCAATAGCGGGATTAGGATCATCTAGACGTCCCAAGGCATTCAAACGAGGGGCAATCTGGAAACCAACCGTTTCTTCTGTTACTTCGTTGGCGGCAATCCCAGCCATGTCCAGCATTTCTTGTAGGCCAATACGCTGGGTATGACCTAACATTTCCAGACCATATTGAACCAAGATACGGTTCTCATCTGTCAAACTAACCATATCAGCAATGGTACCAATAGCAACCAAATCAAGCAATTCCACTTGTACTTCTTCTAACAGGGCACAAGCCAGCTTGAAAGCCACTCCGCAACCAGCCAAATATTTAAAAGGATAGTTCGCATCCGGATGTTCAGGATGGACAATGGCATAGGCATCAGGGAGGGTTTCAGGCATGGAATGGTGGTCTGTCACAATGACATCCACTCCCATAGACTGGGCCAATTCAATAGCCTCATGACCAGCAACCCCATTGTCCACCGTCACAATCAAAGAAATTCCTTCTTGCTCGATAAAGTATTTATAAACACTAGCATTTGGACCATAGCCATCAGTAAAACGATTGGGCAAGTAAACACGGCACTCGGCACCAAGTTGTTCCAAACTTTCCTTAACAATTGACGCCGAAGTCATGCCATCCGCATCGTAGTCTCCATAAACGAGAATATTTTCCCCCTCTTCAATGGCCTGACGAATCCGTTCCACTGCCTTGTCCATATCATGGAGCAGATAAGGGTCATGCAAGTCCTCCAAAGAAGGTTCTAAAAATTTCTTCAGACTTTCTTGGTCCTGAATCCCTCTCTCAAATAATAACCGAGCCACCTCAGAACCCAGTCCAGCCTTCTTGGCTATCTTTGTAAAATCCGCATCTTCAACCTGCGGGGCAAACTGCCATTCATAAGTAGGTGTTATCAAAAAGACATCCACTCTTTCTAAGAATTCTATTGCTTCATTATAACATGATTTAGGCTTTTTCTCTATCCAGATTGCTTTTTTATAAAATTTTAGTGAATTTTTAAGATATGATTTGACAAGACAAATTTTTTGGTGTAAAATCATGTTATAAAATCTAACACAAAGGAGATTCCTTATGGCTTTAGTAGAATTTGAACACGTCGAAAAATATTACGGGGACTACCACGCGCTCCGCGACATCAATCTCCGTTTTGAAAAAGGACAAGTCGTTGTCCTACTCGGACCATCTGGTTCTGGGAAATCCACTCTTATCCGTACCATCAATGGTTTGGAGGCTGTCGACAAGGGAAGTCTTCTAGTCAATGGCCACCAAGTTGCTGGTGCCAGCCAGAAAGATTTGGTACCTCTTCGCAAGGAAGTCGGCATGGTTTTCCAACATTTTAACCTCTATCCGCACAAAACAGTGTTAGAAAACGTAACACTTGCACCTATAAAAGTTCTAGGAATTGAAAAAAAAGAAGCTGAAAAAACAGCTCAAAAATATCTGGAATTTGTAAATATGTGGGACAAGAAAGATTCATATCCAGCCATGCTGTCTGGTGGACAAAAGCAACGGGTTGCCATTGCACGTGGACTCGCTATGCATCCGGAACTCCTCCTCTTTGATGAACCAACATCTGCCCTTGACCCTGAAACCATCGGTGATGTTCTGGCAGTTATGCAAAAATTGGCCCACGATGGTATGAATATGATTATCGTTACTCATGAAATGGGCTTTGCCCGTGAAGTTGCGGACCGCATCATCTTTATGGCTGATGGAGAAGTTTTGGTGGATACGACAGATGTTGATGACTTTTTCGACAATCCAAGCGAACCTCGTGCCCAACAATTCCTCAGCAAAATCATCAACCACGAAAGTGACAAAGTCAAATAAGGAGGCGCCTATGAAAAAGAAATTCTTTTTATCCGCATTATTGATTAGCCTTTTCGGCCTTACTGCTACAAAACCAGTTCAGGCTGACACCAGTGTCGCAGACATTCAAAAGAGAGGCGAGCTGGTTGTCGGTGTGAAACAAGACGTTCCCAATTTCGGTTATAAGAATCCTAAGACTGGGACCTATTCCGGTATCGAAACTGACTTGGCCAAAATGGTAGCAGATGAGCTCAAGGTCAAGGTTCGCTATGTGCCGGTTACAGCGCAAACCCGTGGACCCCTTCTAGACAATGAACAGGTCGATATGGATATCGCAACCTTCACCATCACAGATGAACGCAAAAAACTCTACAACTTCACCAGCCCTTACTACACAGATGCCTCTGGCTTTTTGGTCAATAAATCTGCCAAAATCAAAAAGATTGAGGACCTAAACGGCAAAACCATCGGAGTTGCCCAAGGTTCCATCACCCAACGCCTGATTACTGAACTGGGTAAAAAGAAAGGCCTGAAGTTTAAATTCGTCGAACTTGGTTCCTACCCAGAATTGATTACGTCCCTACACGCTCACCGTATTGATGCTTTTTCCGTTGACCGCTCGATTCTATCTGGCTACACTAGTAAACGGACAGCACTACTAGATGATAGTTTCAAGCCATCTGACTACGGTATCGTTACCAAGAAATCAAATACCGAGCTCAACGACTATCTCGATAACTTGGTTACTAAATGGAGCAAAGATGGTAGTTTGCAGAAACTTTATGACCGTTACAAGCTCAAACCATCTAGCCATACCGCAGATTAAGGAGGACACCCTATGACAGATTTATCATCTTGGACAGCCTATTTTCAGGATTTTGGACAATTTTTCAACGGTTTCCTCTTCACCCTTGCCCTAGCGATCGGATCCTTTATCCTCGCCATGGTCTTAGGCATCTTATTTGGAGCCATGTCAACCAGTAAACGTCCAATTTTACGCATTTTAGCTCGCATCTTTGTGGAGTTTTACCAAAACACTCCCCTCTTAGTGCAGTTTGTCATCGTTTTTTATGGCCTACCTCTTATCAGTGACCATATCATCATGATTCCAATTTATTGGACAGCTGTACTCTGCGTGGGACTCTATCACGGCGCCTATATCGCTGAGGTTATTCGCTCAGGGATTCAGTCTATTCCTAGCGGTCAAATGGAGGCAGCCTTGTCACAAGGGTTTACCTATATCAGTGGCCATGCGCTTGATTATCTTGCCTCAGGCCTTTCGTATCATTCTCCCTCCTTTGACCAACCAAATCGTCAACCTCATCAAGAACACCTCAACAGTCGCTATCATCTCTGGAGTAGATTTGATGTTTGTGACCAAGTCTTGGTCAGCCCTCAACGGAAACTACATTCCAGCATTTTTAGGCGCTGCTCTACTATACTTTTCTCTTTGCTTTCCTGTTGCCCAGTTTGGTCGCAAGATGGAGCAAGCCAACAAAAAAGCCTATTCACTTTAGGAGGTTACTATGGAATCCATTTTAGAAGTTTTGACCCCAGATAACCTAGTCTTTATCTTTAAAGGATTTGGCTTGACCCTCTACATTTCTCTGATTGCCATCGTCCTCTCTACCCTTATCGGAACGGTGCTAGCCGTCATGAGAAATGGTAAAAATCCTGTCTTAAGGATCATCTCCAGCATTTACATCGAATTTGTGCGTAACGTTCCTAACCTCCTCTGGATTTTCACTATCTTTTTGGTTTTCAAGATGAAATCCACTCCAGCAGGAATCACTGCCTTCACTCTCTTTACCTCAGCAGCTCTAGCTGAGATTATTCGAGGCGGTCTCAATGCCGTAGACAAGGGACAGTACGAAGCAGGAATGTCACAAGGATTTACTTCTGCACAAATCCTCTACCACATCATTCTCCCACAAGCCATTCGCAAAATGTTGCCAGCCATCATTTCTCAGTTTGTAACCGTGATTAAGGATACCAGCCTCCTCTACTCTGTTATCGCCCTACAAGAACTCTTTGGAGCTAGCCAAATTCTCATGGGCCGTTATTTCGAACCAGAGCAGGTCTTCAGTCTTTATATCCTGATTGCCCTCATCTACTTCAGCTTTAACCTAGCAATTTCTAGCCTGTCACATATGCTAGCCAAACGTTGGCAACAAGCTGCAGAATAATACTCTTCGAAAATCAAATTCAAACCACGTCAGCTTCCATCTGCAACCTCAAAACAGTGTTTTGAGCAACCTGTGGCTAGCTTCCTAGTTTGCTCTTTGATTTTCATTGAGTATAAACAGCCACTCTCCAGTTCATTGGAGAGTCTTTCTACGCAATCGCCAAAAAAACACTGCCAGATTCCTCTAGCAGTGTTTTGAGTTTCATTTGCTTAGTAAATTGTTCTTTCAGTTTCTACATCGAAGAAGTGTGCTTTGTTCAAGTCAAATCCAAGTTCAACTGTTGCACCTGTTTGCAAGTAGTCACGAGCATCAACTTTAGCAACAAATTCATCTTTACCAACTTGGCAGTAAAGGTGAGATTCTGAACCAAGCAATTCTGATACAGAGATAGTCGCTTTTACAACACAGTCTGGGAATGTTTCAAGGAAAGCAGGTTCTGCATTCACGTCTTCTGGACGGATACCGAAGATCAATTCTTTACCTTCGTAGCCTTTTTCACGAAGAACTTTCAAAGCACCTTCTGGAACTTTCAAACGGAAACCGTCAGAAACAATTTCGCTACCAACCAATTTCA
The DNA here is from genome assembly GCF_000027165.1 of Streptococcus mitis B6. Taxonomy (NCBI): domain Bacteria; kingdom Bacillati; phylum Bacillota; class Bacilli; order Lactobacillales; family Streptococcaceae; genus Streptococcus; species Streptococcus mitis. The sequence goes on from NC_013853.1 coordinate 1,636,395, forward strand.
CGTTGATGAAGTTCATAGCTGGGCTTCCGATGAATCCTGCTACGAATTTGTTAACTGGGTTTTTGTAAACTTCTTGAGGAGTACCGATTTGTTCTACACGTCCGATAGTACCTGTACCAGCAGGGTTCTTAGTTGCTGACATGATAACGATACGGTCTGCAAGTGTCATCGCTTCTGTTTGGTCGTGAGTTACGTAGATAGTTGTAGCTCCGATACGACGGTGGATTTTAGCGATTTCAGCACGCATTGATACACGAAGTTTAGCATCCAAGTTTGACAAAGGCTCGTCCATCAAGAATACTTTTGCGTCACGGACAATCGCACGACCCATGGCAACACGTTGACGTTGACCACCTGAAAGGTCAGCTGGTTTACGTTCCAAGAATTCTTTCAATCCAAGGATTTCAGCTGCTTCTTGCACACGTTTGTCGATGTCTTCCTTGCTATATTTACGCAATTTCAAACCGAAAGCCATGTTATCATAAACAGTCATGTGTGGGTAAAGAGCGTAGTTTTGGAATACCATGGCGATATCACGGTCTTTTGGAGCTACGTCGTTGACAACCACGCCATCGATAGATGCAGTACCTTCTGTGATGTCTTCAAGACCAGCAATCATACGAAGAGTTGTTGATTTACCACATCCTGAAGGACCTACGAAAACGATGAACTCTTTGTCTTTGATGTCCAAGTTGAAGTCTTCAACTGAGTAGTGTTCGCTGTTTGGATATTTTTTGTAAATATTTTTAAGATTCAATTCTACCATGAGGTGAACTCCTTTTGTCTTTTGATAGTTTTATTATAGATGAAAACGCTTTACATTTCTATGGCAAGATGACCAAAAAAATAAAAAAGTTCTGTGCAACTTGCACAAAACTTTAGAGAATATCTGGTAAAATCAATTGATAACACAAGGTGAGATCTGTCAACTCCTTCAACTGAAGCCCTGTCAATTCTTCCCATTTATCAATCTTATATTGGAGAGAATTGCGGTGCAGATAGAGTTTCTGGGCTGTTTTAGTGAGAACAGCACTATTTTCCCAAAGAGAGAGGATGATTTCCTGAATCTGATCTTGATCCAAAATCATCTGGTGTAGACATTCCTTGATTGGCTTCAAGTCCACGAGCCTTTCTCCCATACTCCATAGATAGAGCTGAGAAAAAGTATGAACACCTTGGTGACCCTGACGCCACCAGGTCTTAAACAAATCGCGCTCTGCTTTGATTAAGTCTGATAGGGCTTGATGGCCTGTCTGAGACCAAACCTGACCTAACATGATAGAGAGACGCAGTCCAAAGTCATATTCAACCGCTTCAATCGTATCACTTAAAATAGCTCGTACAGAGGTGTACTTATCTTGTTGGAGAACAAAAATGTAATCCTGCGCTCCCACCTGTAGCACTGTCTGACAGTTAGGAAAAAGGGTCCGCATCATATCTAGCCAAGAAGCTAGATTTTCCTGCTGAAAATAGGAAAGATGACAATAGGCCAACTGAATCTTTTTAAAAGTTTGTGGTGCTTGTCCCTTGCCCTCAATCAGAAAAGAATACCAAGGATTGAGCGAACGAGCCTGCTCCTGCTGGGTCAAAAGGGAAATCAACTGCTTTTCACGCTCACTGAGCCCAGTTTCCTCCAGCAAAATCCACTGCTGAGAAGCTAAAGGGAGGGTAAGATATCCCTCTTTCTCTACTGGTTGGTCTGAAATCTGAGCTTCAGGAAACCAGTCTTGTAGTTCTTTTGACATCATGTCCTAACCCTCCACTTTTTGGATGCACCACGAAATCAAGCTCTCAAGACGTTCCAGATTTTCAGTCATATGAAGATAGCCCATCACAGCTTCAAAACCTGTGGACATACGGTAAGTCACCACATCAGCATTTTTAGCCTTTGTGTGACTATTGGTATTGCGACCACGTTTGTAGATTTCTTCTTCTTTTTCCGTTAGGACCTGCTCCTCCAACATGAGAGAAATCAGGCGAGCCTGAGCCTTGGCTGAGACATACTTGGTCGCTTCTTGATGGAGTTTATTGGGCTTGGTCATACCTTTGAGGATGAGGTGACGACGAATATACATAGAATACACCGCGTCCCCCTCAAAGGCTAGCGCAATCCCGTTAATGAGATTGACATCAATCACGTGTCCACCTCACTCCATCTTTGGTATCAAGGAGCTTAATCCCTTGAGCAGCCAATTGGTCACGGATTTGGTCTGCTGTCGCAAAGTCACGATTGGCACGCGCCTCTTGTCGTTTTTGAATCAAGGCTTCAATGTCTGCATCTAAAACTTCCTCGACAAAGACAATTCCAAAGACTTCCAACATATCCGCAAGAGCTTGCTTGACACTTGCATCATAGTTGCCGGAATTGATCCACTTGGCCATTTCAAAGACAACTGTGATTCCATTTGCAGCGTTAAAATCTTCATCCATTGCAGCCACAAACTTGTCTTTAAAAGCCTGTAACTCTTGAGCATCTACAGTCCCAGAAAATGGTTGTTCGTAAGTGTTCTTTAGATACTTGAGATTAGTCTCTGCATCACGCACTGCCTTTTCTGTAAAGTTGATTGGCTTGCGATAATGTTGAGTCGCAAAGAAGAAACGAAGCACTTGCCCATCGAGGGTTTTGAGGGCATCATGCACTGTAATAAAGTTGCCCAAGGATTTGGACATCTTGACATTATCGATATTGACAAAACCATTGTGCATCCAGTAGTTGGCAAAGGTCTTACCTGTTTTAGCTTCAGACTGGGCAATTTCATTGGTGTGGTGAGGAAACTCAAGGTCAGCTCCACCACCGTGAATATCAATGGTGTCGCCCAAAATCTCTGTTGACATGACTGAACACTCGATGTGCCAGCCCGGACGACCAGGTCCCCAAGGACTGTCCCAAGAAATCTCGCCTAATTTGGCAGCTTTCCATAGGGCAAAGTCTACAGGATTTTCCTTACGAGCCGTTTCTTCATCGGTTCGACCTGAAGCACCTAGCTCCAAATCTTCCAATGTTTTATTTGCTAATTTAGCATAGTTATGGGATTTTTCAACACGGAAGTAAACATCCCCTTGGCTCTCATAGGCAAAACCTTTTTCAATCAACTCTTCCACAAAGCGGATGATATCCGCCATAAACTCCACTACACGCGGATGGCGGGTCGCAGGCTTCACGCCTAAGGCCGTCACATCCTCACGAAAGGCAGCAATGTACTTGTCCGCAACCTCCTGGGGCGTGATACCTTCTTCCTTGGCACGGTTGATAATTTTATCATCTACATCTGTAAAATTGGAAATATAGGCAACCTCATACCCACGATACTCAAAATAACGACGAATCGTATCAAAAGCTACCGTCGAACGGGCATTCCCCACGTGGATATAGTTGTACACGGTTGGCCCACAAACATACATCTTGACTTTGCCGTCCTCGATTGGGACAAATTCTCGCAAATCACGAGACATGGTGTCATAGATTTTAATCATAAAATAATAGTCAGGAAAGCCAAAATCCAAGAACAGTTAATTTCATCACTAAGAGTTCAATTGAATTTCAGTCCGAATCTCTCTACACTTCGGAATCCCTTGCTCCTTTCTCATTCAGATAAACCACCTGGGTCTGTTTGACAAAGCCAATCTTTTCATACAAACGTTTGGCACCTACATTGCTATCTTCCACTGCAATCTGAAATTCCTTATCATTTTGCTCAATGAGTTGGTTGACGAGGGATTTTGCTAAATAACTTCCATAACCTTTCCCACGTTCAGATTCAGATATTGCTAAACCGTAGAAGTAATTCGTATTAGTCGATAAATCTACCGTGCAAGTTCCAATAACCTGACTATTTTTTAATAAAATATATAGGCGACTTTCTGGATCTTTCAGAGCCTCAGCGACATATCTATCCACAACTTCTCTCGATTCATGTTCCTCTGAAAATGCCTGAAATTTTAACTGACTAATTTGCTCCTGATACGAACTATCTGCTAACAAAACTTCAAGATTAGAAACCTTTGCTAACGGATAAGGTTTTCTATCCTTACCTAACCAAGTTTCTGTCTCTTCATCCTCGATTAGTCCCCAGTTGCTGACAAAATCAGGATAGCGGTCTAGAAAAACACGCTCTGTCTGAAAAGTGACTGAATGAATCGGAAAAGAAGCTGTTTCTCTCTCAAAACTAGTAAACAATGCACGTGCAATCCCCTGACGGCGATGGGCTGGATGAACCAGTATCGTCACTTCTACATCTTGATCATCTGCATAGACAGTTAATAAACCAACAAGTTCGCCTTTTTCATAATAAAGGAAAAAGGCGGGCATGTTTGGGTCAAAATTAAGCATGTTAGAGAGATAGGGATCACGATAGGTGCCGTCATAGTTTTGGCAACAGTTAATTAGTTTTTTCGCCTCAGATAGCTCCTCTTGGCTTAACTTGTTTCTTGCTTGAATCATATAGGTATCCTCTACAAACCAGACGATCTGTGACTTACATCTTTAGCCTGCTCGAGTTTATTGACGTAGTACTCTCGTTTTTCTTCGACTTCGTGAATGACTGGCTCATCCTTCTTACCATGTACACGGACAATCTTAGCAGGAATACCGACAACTGTCACATCACTAGGTACGTCTGCTACAACAACTGCTGCTGCACCGACCTTGGCATTTTCACCAATTTCCACAGGTCCGATAACTTGGGCATGGGCTGATATGAGAGCTCCCTTTCGAACGGTCGGATGGCGTTTGCCAACATCCTTACCAGTCCCACCAAGAGTCACCCCGTGATAAAGAAGAACACCTTTTTCAACGATCGCTGTTTCCCCAATCACCAAACCAGAACCATGGTCGATAAAGACACCTGAATCAATCTGGGCACCTGGATGAATCTCAATCTGAGTCCAAAAGCGCCAAAACTGACTGTGCATACGAGCCAAGAGTTTGAAGCCATGCTTCCAGAGAAAATGCGAAAGACGGTGGGCCGCCAAGGCCTTGACACCTGGATAAGTCAGCAAAACCTCCAAAGTGGTGCGGGCCGCTGGATCATTTTCTTTTACGATATCAATGGTTTCGCGCCACCATCCCATACATTTCTCCTTTTCTTATTCTGAATCTTTTGGTGTTTCTGTAACTTCTTTCTTAGGTTTGTGGTCCTTGTGATGACGTGGGCGGTGAGGTCTCTCAGACTTTTCGCCTTTTTCATCACGTTCAGGTTTTGGAGGACGAGGAAGAAGGGCTTTCATAGAAGCATCCACACGTCCTTTTTCATCAATCTTGATAACCTTAACATCAACTTCATCCCCGATGGCTACCAAGTCTTCGACATTATTGGTACGCGTCCAAGCCATCTCCGAGATATGAACGAGGGCATCCGTCTTGTCAAAGAGGTTGACAAAGGCACCAAATTTCTCGATACGAACAACCTTAGCATGGTAAACTTCATCCACTTTGGCTTCACGGACCAAACCAGCAATAATTTCTTTAGCACGGTTAATAGCATCTTGGTCGCTAGAGTAGATAGACACATTTCCTTCTTCATCGATATCAATCTTAACGCCTGTTTCAGCGATAATCTTGTCGATAGTTTCTCCACCTTTACCGATGACAATCTTAATCTTGTCCACATCAATCTTGATGGTATCAATTTTTGGAGCAGTTGGAGCCAATTCTGGACGAACTTCTGGAATGGTTGCTTCAATCACATCAAGAATTTCAAAACGGGCTTTCTTGGCTTGGGCAAGGGCTTCTGTCAAGATTTCTGCAGTGATTCCTTGAATCTTGATATCCATTTGAAGGGCTGTAATCCCGTCACGAGTACCAGCAACCTTAAAGTCCATATCTCCAAAGTGATCTTCCAAACCTTGGATATCTGTCAAGACTGTGTAGTTATTTCCATCTGAGATGAGACCCATGGCAATACCAGCTACTGGCGCCTTAATTGGCACACCACCAGCCATAAGGGCAAGAGTTCCCGCACAGATAGAAGCTTGAGATGAAGAACCATTTGATTCCAAGACTTCTGCTACCAGACGGATAGCGTATGGGAATTCTTCCAAACTTGGCAAGACTTGAGCAAGAGCACGCTCACCAAGAGCACCGTGACCGATTTCACGACGACCTGGCGCACCGTAACGACCAGTTTCCCCTACAGAATATTGAGGGAAGTTATAGTGGTGCATAAAGCGTTTCTTATACTCTGGATCCAAACCATCGATGATTTGAGTTTCTCCCATCGGAGCCAAGGTCAAAACTGAAAGAGCCTGAGTTTGTCCACGAGTAAAGAGACCTGAACCGTGCACACGAGGAAGGAAGTCAACAACCGCATCCAAAGGACGGATTTCATCAACCTTACGACCATCAGGACGAACCTTATCTTCTGTAATCAAACGGCGCACTTCAGCGTGCTCCATTTGTTCCAAGATTTCAGCCACATCACGCATAATGCGGTCAAATTCTTCGTGGTCCGCATATTTTTCTTCGTAAACAGCAGTCACTTGGTCTTTAACTGCTTGAGTTGCAGCTTCACGAGCCAATTTTTCTTCTACTTGAACCGCTTTTTGAAGGTCGCTGTTGTAGGCTGCGATGATTTCAGACTGCAAGTCAGCGTCCACATGAAGCAATTCTACTTCTGCTTTTTCCTTACCGACAGCAGCAACGATTTCTTCTTGGAAAGCAATCAATTCTTTGACCGCTTCGTGCCCTTTAAGGAGCGCTTCCAGCATGATTTCTTCTGACAATTCTTTGGCACCAGACTCTACCATGTTGATGGCGTGTTTAGTTCCTGCTACTGTCAATTCAAGGAGAGATTGCTCTGCTTGCTCTTGCGTAGGGTTGATGATGATTTGACCATCCACATAACCCACTTGGACACCAGCGATTGGGCCATCAAATGGGATATCTGAAATAGAAAGTGCCAAGGATGAACCAAACATAGCTGCCATCGGTGCAGAAGCATTTTCATCATAAGAAAGCACGGTGTTGATGACTTGGACTTCATTACGGAAACCTTCCGCAAACATAGGACGGATTGGACGATCAATCAAACGCGCTGTCAAGGTCGCATCTGTTGAAGGACGTCCTTCACGTTTCATAAAGCCACCAGGAAACTTCCCAGCCGCATACATTTTTTCTTCGTAGTTGACTTGGAGAGGGAAAAAATCCCCAGTTGCCATTTTTTTAGACATAACGGCCGCAGTCAAGACAGTTGACTCACCGTAACGCACGACAACAGAGCCATTTGCTTGCTTAGCAACCTGACCAGTCTCTACGATCAACTCACGACCCGCAAAAGTCGTTTGAAACACTTGTTTTGTCATTTTAATCCCCTTTGGATTGATAATATTATACGTCTTGCCTACAAAGATCAAGATACCAAGGACGTCAAAAGCAAAGTAAAAATAGGAAACTGACGAAGTCTTCGATGAAGACAAGACAGTTTATCTTTTTTACACAGCTTTTCGGCCGGGTTCAATTACACAAGATATTTTGGACGGTTCGACTTACCGAACATTTCTGTAGAAAAATAGGAAGGTGACGCCGCACTCGATGAGTGCTAGGAAGCTTATCTTTTTTCCTAAGAAATGAGGCCAAAATTCAATTCATCAAGATACTAAGCCGTTAAGCAACTCAAAGGAAAATAGGAAATCGAACGACGGAGCGACTGCTCCTAGGCAGATTTATCTTTTTTACACAGCTTTTCGGCCGGGTTCAATTACACAAGATACAAATCATTAGAAGGGTTTGATGCTAAAGCATCTAATCCTTTCACGCTAATCGCTATCAGGCGACTAGCTAAATGCTTTACTAACTCTCTCGTCAAATAACATTGATTTGACTCGCTCGTGTCGCTCTTTCCTACCATTAGTTATCAGAAAGATTTGATGCTAAAATATCTAAGACTCTCAGTTTAAATGCATTATTTTTTTAATACCCTCATCTTTGTATCAAGTACGTACAGAGATTATTTTATCATATTTTTCTTAAAAAGTGCGGTCTTTACCATTAAAAAGGAACCATCCCCCTCACCTGAGAAGAATGGTTTGCTTTTTATTATCCTAGAGACTGGTGATTAAACAAAGCATGTGTTGCTTGGTGGATGTATTTTGCTGTTTCTGCATTGTTCATAGTGTAGAGATGCACACCGGCAACATCCTGAGTTACCAAGTCCACGATTTGGTCCACCGCATAGGCAAGTCCTGCTGCTCTGAGCGACTCAGGGTCATGCTCATACTTGTCTAAAATGGCTTTGAATTTGCGTGGAAGATGGATATTCTCACAAGTCTTCAAGAGGCGGAGAGCCTGATTTCGATTCAGAATTGGCATAATCCCTGCATGAATGGGAACATCAATCCCAGCCAAGATGCACTTGTCTTGGAAATCATAGAAGCGCTCATTGTCAAAGAAAAGCTGAGTTACAAGACTCGAACAACCTGCATCTACTTTCTTCTTAAGATTTTGAATATCTGAAATCTGATTTGGTGAATCTGGATGTCCTTCCGGATAACAAGCACCAACAATATCAAAGTGAGGGGCTTGTTCCTTGATGAACTCAATCAAGTCGGTTGCGTAACGAAAATCCTTTTGCGGCTCCACATCTGGAATAATATCCCCACGAAGAGCCAAGATTTTCTGCACCCCAACCTTGTCCAAGTCAGCAATGGTTTCAGCAACCTTGTCCTTGGTCAGATAGATGGCTGGCAAGTGAGCAATAGTCGGAATCGCCAAGTCATTTTGGATAAAGTCAGCCAAACGGACCGTCGTTTCCTTGATATTAAATTTATTATTGCTGGCAGTTACACTGATAAAGTGAGGGGCCAACTCCTGCATATCTTGAAGAGCAGAAATAATGTTATCATTACCCACAGCTGGGTTGGGAGGGAACACTTCAAATGAGAGTGACGGTGTTTGGCGTGACATAGTCATTATCCTTTTCTAGTTGATTTTTTTGAACAACCATTGTATGGGGAAAAATCCAATCTTACAATTTCTCACGTGCAGCTTTAGCTGCTTCCACAAGGCGGATCAAGCTTTCTTTTGTTTCTGGAATACCACGTGTTTTCAAACCACAGTCAGGGTTGATCCAAACTTTCTTACTTGGCACTTTAGCAAGGATGGCTTCGATTGTATTGTCGATTTCGCCTTCATTTGGCACACGAGGTGAGTGGATATCGTAAACCCCAGGTCCCACTTCTGTTTGGAAGTTTTTCGCTTTGAGTTCGTCCAAGATTTCAAGGTTTGAACGGCTAGCCTCAAATGAGATAACGTCCGCATCCAAGTTATCGATAGCTGGGATGATATCTGTAAATTCTGAGTAACACATGTGAGTGTGGATTTGAGTATCTGGCGCTACTGTTGAGTGTACCAAGCGGAAGGCAGGAATTGCCCAGTCAAGGTAGTCTTCGTACCAGTCGCTACGACGGAGTGGCAATTTTTCACGAAGAGCAGCCTCGTCGATTTGGATAATTTTCACGCCAGCAGCTTCAAGGTCCAGCACTTCATCCTTAATAGCAAGAGCGATTTGAAGAGTAGAATCCTTGATAGAGATGTCTTCACGTGGGAATGACCAGTTGAGGATGGTAACAGGTCCAGTCAACATACCTTTAACAGGTTTGTTTGTACGACTTTGTGCATAGCTAGACCATTTAACAGTGATAGGGTTAAGACGAGTTACATCACCCCAGATGATTGGTGGTTTCACCCCACGCATACCGTATGATTGTACCCAACCATTTTTAGAGAAGAGGTAACCTGACAAGTTTTGACCGAAGTACTCAACCATGTCATTACGCTCGAACTCACCGTGAACAAGGACATCAAAGTCGATATCTTCTTGCCATTTGATCCATTCATCGATTGTTTCAGCAAGGAAAGCGTCGTACTCTTCTTGAGACAATTCACCTTTACGGTAAGCCAAACGTTTGGCACGAACTTCCTTAGTTTGAGGGAATGAACCGATAGTTGTTGTTGGAAGAGCTGGAAGTTTGAAAGCTTCTTCTTGGATAGCTTCACGTTCTGCAAAGGCTGGCAAACGAGTGTAGTCTGCGTCTGTCAAGCCAGCGATACGAGCACGAAGTTCCGCATTTTCACCCACACGTTCAGTTGCAAAGAGTTCTTTGTTGGCTTCAAGAGCTTCTTCACCTTGACCATTGCGGATAGCATCCAAGTCACGAAGTTCTTCCAATTTTTCAACTGCAAAGGCAAAGTGGTTCAAGATAGCTGGCTCAAATTCTTCATTAGCAGTTGTAAATGGCACATGAAGAAGTGAGCATGAGCTTGTCAAGACAATGTTTTCAGCTGGGATTTGCTCAAGAACAGCCAAGCTCTTTTCGTAGTTATTACGCCAGATGTTTTTACCATTGACAATACCTGCATAAAGAGTCTTGTCAGCTGGGAAGCCACCTTTAACGAGTTCAAGAGTTTTCTTACCTTCAACGAAGTCCAAACCAATGGCATCTACTGGCAAGTTCACAAGGTCAGCGTAAACGTCACGAACGTCTCCGAAGTAAGTTTGAAGCAAGACTTCAAGACCTTTTTTGTCAGCCAAAAGTTTATTGTAGAGGTTCAAGAAGAGAGCTTTTTCTTCGGCAGTCAAATCTTTGACAAGAGCCGCTTCATCCAATTGGATGCGAGTTGCACCAAGTTCTGCCAATTTTGCAAAAACTTCTTGGTAAGCAGCCACTAAGCTGTCTACGAAGTCTTCTGCTTTCACACCTTCTTCAAAGTCTGACAATTGAAGGAAAGTAAATGGCCCTACAAGAACTGGGCGAGTGTTCAATCCAAGTTCTTTTGCTTCTTGGAACTCATCAAAAATCTTGTGACCAGCCAATTTTACTTGAGTGTCTTTTTCAAACTTAGGAACGATGTAGTGGTAGTTAGTGTTGAACCATTTCTTCATTGGAAGGGCGCGAACGTCCCCTTTTTCTCCTTGGTAACCACGACCCAAAGCGAAGTAGCGCTCAAGGTCAGACAAGTCCAAGTTTTGAACGGATGCAGGTACCACGTTGAAGAGGAAGGCTGCATCTAGGAAGTTGTCATAGTGAGAAAAATCATTTGATGGAATTTCAGTGATGCCTTTTTCTTTGACAATGTTCCAGTGTTTAGCACGCAAGTCTTTTGATGCCGCCAAGAGTTCTTTTTCTGAGATTTCTTTTCTAAAGTATTTTTCAGTTGTAAATTTTAATTCGCGGAATTCTCCCAAACGAGGGAAACCGATGATTGTAGTTGACATGATGTGTCCTCCAAAATTTGTTGTTGAAACTATCTTAACAGAAAAGGAATCATCTGTATAATTGTAAAAAATTAGGCTTTGATATAGTTTGAAACTATATCTCTGTTTTAAACAAAAGGAAAAGACGAGGCTGGGCAAAAACTAGCTTCTAAATAAAACCACACAGTGATTCCAGTCTTGAATCCAATCAAGCTGAAAGAAATACTGTGTGGTTTTTGAATAGTGGATGTTTTAGAGGCTAGATTCTTGGCCAACTTGGTGAGATTCATGCTCATAAAGATGAATCCTATTTCTGTTGAGACAGCTTGTTTCCCTCTGACATGCACTCTGCGCACGCCAAAAACACTCTTCAATCTACCAAAAACGGGTTCAACATCGATTTTCCGTTTGGCATAGATTCGAGAGCCTTCTTCACTATGTAATGTTTGCTTAAGGAGTTCCTTAAAGTAATTCCAAGTTGGATTATAATGGATTTGTTTCTGGTTTCCACTATCTGTTTTAGCCAACTGTTCTAACTCTGGAGTGTCTTGAACTTTATCAGCCTCATAAATCTTGAAATCACGTTGAAAGCCATACTTGTCAGTTCGACTAGAGTAGTTCTTAAAAGAATAAACTACGCCGTCGGGCTTTATAAACTGGTCCGTGTCCTCAAGATATTCCCAGTTCATTGGATTATCTGTGCTCGTCTGGTACTTTTTAGTCAATTCCTTCTGATACATGGTGTAGGGAATAAGCGGTATTTTTTCCAATTCATCAATGATAAAACGATAATTTTCTTCGCTACCATAACCAGCATCTGCTACGATATAGTTGAATAAGTCTAGGGTTTGAATCGATTGGAGGAAAGGTTTCAGAGTGCGAGTGTCTGTTGGATTTGGAAAGATATCAAAATCAAGGACATACTGACCATTGGTAGCCGCTTGGACATTATAACCAGGTTTCAGTTGCCCATTTTGCATATGGTCTTCCTTCATTCGCATAAAGGTGGCATCATGATCCGTTTTTGAGAAAGAGTTGCGGTCTTCTAAAATTTTTCTAGCTTCTTCATATCGCTGTTTACGAGGAAGGAAATCATCCTTTAATTGCTTACGGATTTTCTTTATCCGACGGCGTTTTTGTCTATTGGCAGACCCACCCTTTATCACTTTAGGCTCTTCTTCAATAGCTTGTTCTATTTCAACTAAGGTAGCCTCCGTTTTTTCTAGTAGCTCCTCCAAACCCTGACTGGTTTCCCGTTCTTCTTTAGATAAGGCGAGATTTACTCCTTCTTGAATCAGCTGGTCATAGAGCTGGGAAATTTTCCCATTCAAGGCTGCTTCATATTTGTCAATAGCTCTTTTCCAAGTGAAAGAATAGAGGTTGGCATCAGCTTCTAGTTTTGTTCCATCAATGAACAAGGCATCATCCTCAATCATCCCATTCTCACGCATGAGTAAAGTGAAGTAAATAAAAGCAGTTTTGATTAGGTTGTTGGCATGTTTACTGGAGCGGAAGTTATTAATCGTTTTATAGCTAACATAGGTATCTTGGCTCAACCATTTCATGGGAATGACTTCTGAGTTCATTTGAACGATTTTACGTCCAGAGAACACTTGACGAGCGTAAGCGAACAGGGTCATCTTCATGAGCATGGCTGGATGAAAGGCAGGGCGACCAGTGTGAGAGGTCTCTTCCAATAGAACTTGACTAGGGATACTGTCTACAAAGAGGCTAATCATTCTTGCTTCGTGATTTGATGGAATATCGTAGGCAAGATTTACTTCCAAACTTAACTGATTTGTGTTATAATCTTTATACATTGTCATGGCTTTCTAATTGTTTTGTTGTTATTTTAATTATAAACCATGACATAAGAAAACGAGCATCTCCAACTACGGAAATGCTCGTTTTTTTAATAGTTAGAAGCGAGTTTTTGCCCAGCCTCATCCTTTGTGTAGCTTGTTTTTTAACTATATTTCAGTTAGACTGGCCAAACGCGTTATTAGTAATTCTTATAAGTGACTATGGCTTGTTATTAGAAAAGACTATAGGTTGATTCCCTTCTCTCGGAGATTAGCCAGACACTCCTCATAGTAGGCATGGTCATGCTCACTATAGATAGGACTTTTCAGCTTTTCCTCTGCTAAGTCTTGATAAGGAGGGCAGGTTTTGCCACGATAATTCTTATCCAACCACTCTGGACTGACCTTGTAGCCACGGTCAGTCATCTCCTCCATGATCAAGTCATGATAGGCATAGAGACGATAGGGCGAGTGGGTAAAGACATAGTCAACCGTCGCATGCTTTCTGCCCCAGCCATTGCCACGAAGTGCGCAGCACTCTCGATGTTGCCCCAAAAGTTGAGGGCGGGGAAGTTGTGAAATCAAAGCCTCATGTCAAAGTCTCATGGGCGTCTCCTTTCAGTAAAGTCGAATGTTGCAAATAGGTATTTGGATAGCGATCAAGCAAGTCTCTAGTCTTAGTGATCAAGTCTTCCTTAGAAGCCTGACCAAAGCGGTAGCGATCCAACAAGAGCATGTAGTCTTGGCGCTCGTTAAGGCTGGCTTGCTTTTTAAAATAGCTCCAAATATGCTGGAAGGCGTTGCAAACCTGACCCCTGTGTTCTGGAATCTGATAGGCACGATCGATCAGTTCTTGAACATGACTTACCTCCACCTCTTCATTCTTCAAGTATTGGCGGATCCCATTGTAAATATTGCTGGAATGACTCAAAACGAGGTATTTGTTTCTCGCCCAGAGTTGCTGGCAAAGGGCATGTTGGTTGTTATTTTCCATATTTCTCCTTACTTTCTACTAGTTCCCCGGAAATATGGAAACAAAGTTGTATCTAAAAAATGAGCGGAATATGAGCGAATAAATAGTATTTTTTGTAGAGCCTGATTTTTCTAATAAATATTAGTCAACAATCCTTAAATACCTGAATAAGTCTCTACTAACAACTGAATCTTACGTAAAACTTCTTGCTTTTTCCGTTCACGTGCTCCCTGTCTACGAGAAGTTGGTGGAATAATCGAATCCAAATCAGTCCCACTATTTTCAGCATAACCTCGTTGAATTGATTTATCAATAAATAATTGGTAATCAGCTACAAGTTTCTCAGACTCAGCTAGGTCATGGATTGCGATTTTCTTGCGCTCCTTGCCATATTCATAGAAAGCATTGATAATCCCATCATGGTCTTTCAATTTTTGCAAATCAGTGTCATTGATAAAGCCGATAACCAACTCTTCTTTGGCACGAATATCAATACTAGAACGAATCACACGACTAACTTCTGCTTTCATTGCTTCTTTGGACTCAGAATTCTTCGATTTTTCAACAATCAATGCAAGAATGTAGTCCAGATTAATCTCATCTGTTTTTAGGAGTTCAATCTCAAATTCAACATCTGAAAGATCAACATCCAAATTCTTGGACTTTTCATAGTTCTTAAGATTCAAAAATTCATCTCGAATTTCCACATAAGTACTTCTTAAATCCTGAAGATAACCTTCTGAAATAGGTTTGTCTATCTCTTGGAATTCGTCATAATTTCGAAGAACATTATCAAGCTTCAACAACTCACCAAATAACTTAACAAACTCCTTCTTATCATGCTCTGTTTCAATTTCTTGCGGATTCGGGAATCTTTCCAGAATTTCCTGACAAACCGCAGTATATCCTTTAACCTCGATACCCGTTACTTGATCCACGAAACCATCTATATATTCGCTAAAGCTTTTTTCTAAGATGATTTCAAGCTTATTAGTGTCTCCAAAAGTCTTAATAGCTTCTTGCGTAGCCTTTTCTAAATCACGGAAACAAACAATATTCCCAAAAGGTTTAACCTTGTTAAAAATCCGATTGGTTCTCGAAAAGGCCTGAATCAAACCATGATAACGTAGATTTTTATCGACAAAGAGTGTATTCATAGTCGGGGCATCAAATCCCGTTAAGAACATACCGACCACAATCAGCAAATCCACTTCCTTGGATTTAACTCGTTTGGAAAGGTCACGATAGTAATTTTGAAACTCTTTCCCATCTGTCGAAAAGTTCGTCTTAAACATTTGATTATAGTCGTCAATTGCTCTAGAAAGGAACTCTTTAGAAGATAGAGGCATAGCTGTATCTTGAGGTTCTAGCTCTTCGTCTTGAATTTCCCCATAAGCAGACTGTTCTTCGTTAGGTGCAAAGCTAAAGATGGTTGCAACTTTTAAGCGTTTAGCTTCTAGTAAAGCTGCTTGTTGTCGCTGGAGTTCTTCATAGTATAATTTTGCTGCTTCAATACTTTGTACAGCTAGCATAGCATTAAATCCAGACAATTGTTTTTGTTTATGAGTATAGTGTTGATTTCGGTGTGTTTTTGTATTATACACGCGAAGTAAGTATTCTGTGATGGTTGCTATCCGTTCTGGATGTAGAAGTAGCTCCTTCTCCATCTTTTTAAGTTTCTTCTCATCAATCTCTCGGCCAACTGCTTTTTCAGCTTCTCTATACTTATTGATTTCAGGCTTGATATAGTTGTAATCAACCTTAAACTTCAAGACTTTTTTATCCCGAATAGCATCCGTGATAACGTAGTTATGAAGCTGTTCTCCAAAAACTTCTTGCGTTGTTTCACCCGTCAAGCTATTTTCTGGGAAAATTGGTGTCCCTGTAAATCCAAATAGGGCGTACTGTTTAAAAGCCTTCTTAATGCGCTTTTGAGCCTTCCCAAACTGAGAACGATGACACTCGTCAAAAATCAAGACACATTTCTTAGCATAGACTTCATGATTAGGATTTGCAGTGATAAACTTATTTAACTTTTGAATAGTTGTGACAACGATTCGATCATCATTTTCTTCGATACTGCGTTGTAGTTCTTTTGTATTGTTACTACCATTGACTGAATTTGGTTGGAATTTTTGATATTCCTTCATAGTTTGATAGTCTAAGTCTTTTCTATCTACAACGAATATCACTTTGTCAATGTAGTCCAACTCTGTTGCCAAACGAGCAGTCTTAAAGCTGGTCAAGGTTTTCCCTGACCCTGTCGTATGCCAGATATAGCCACAAGCATTGATGGTTCCAAAATTCTTCATCTCATTCGAGGAATGAATTTTTCTCAAAATACTCTCGGTAGCTGCTATCTGATAAGGGCGCATGATGAGCAAGGTATTATCCACATCAAAAACACAATACTTAGTCAAGACTTCCAATAGGACACGCTTGCTTAAGAAAGTAACGGTAAAATCTTCCAATTCGTGAATAGTCTTATTCTTACGGTCCGCCCACTCACAGGTAAACTCATAGTGATTTTTATTTTGAGCTGTCGTATTTGCAAAGTAGCGTGTATAAGTTCCATTCGAAATCACAAAAATCTGAACATACTTATACAAAGAATTTTCACTATTAAAGCTTTCCTTACTATAGCGGTGAACCTGATTAAAAGCTTCTTGTAGACTAACTCCACGCTTCTTCAATTCAATCTGAACTAGTGGAATACCATTGACTAAAATGGTCACATCATAGCGGTTGGTATGACTCCCCACTTGCGTCACTTGGTTGATAACCTGCATGCTGTTGTTGTGAATATTTTTCTTGTCGAGGATGAAAATATTTTTAATCCGTCCATCATCAAAGACAAAGTCATAGATATGATTTTCTTGGATTTTTCGTGTTTTTTCAACCAAACCTTCATTGGGACAGTCTAAATACTCGACTACAAAACGTTGCCATTCAGCATCCGTAAACGTAACCTTATTAAGCTTTTCAATTTGAACCTTTGCATTCGCTAAAAGCTCTGAAGGAGTATGGATATCCAATCGTTCATAATTGAGACCATTGACCAAATCCGTAAGCAATTGTCTTTCCAAATCTGCCTCAGACTGAAATTCTCTATCTGTACGATACTCTGGTTGATACTCAGCCAAGAGAATCCCTTCATTTGTTTCCGCAATTACTTCATGTACTTTTGAATAATCAACCATAGTATGCTTCCTTTTATTGTATTAATTGAGATTCTTTCTCAAAATGATTCAAGAATTTATCTAGTAAAGTTTAATAATTGTTCTCTCCAGTATTCATACTGTTTCTGTCTTAGTTCGATTTCTTTTGGAAGACCTTCAGAAAGAGAGTTGGTTAGGGTGTTAAAATTGTCAAGAATGGAGACGATTCTTTTTTGTTCTGTAATGGATGGCAATATAAACTTATATTGCATAATAGCTTTCTTATCTCCTCGGGGCATCTTAGAACCTTTTGAATATTGCACATTATAATAAAAGAATCGATCATCTGACAAAATATAATATAAATATTTATTTTCCATACAAGGGGTAATAGAATTTTGAATTGTCAAGACATCTCCACTTGTCCCACCAACTTGATTAGAAAACCAAATTTTTTTGAGATAAGGTCTGATATTACCAATCAATATATCACCCTGATTATAGGTTGTAACACTTCCTTGATCAGGTAAAAATGTAGCAACTGCTTTCCCTTTTCTATCTTGCAACAAATTATCAACTCCAACATAAGTTTCAGGAGTTAAATCTGTCACACTAATCCTCTTTTGACTATATTCTGCAACTGCTCCCAACTTCACTCGAATTGGTCCAAATACCCACTGTAAAAGTTTGATAATAGCGGAGTTGTCCCACTCCTCTACTCTACTCTACTCTCAGTGTACTCGCCTTCGGCGACGAATGTCAAGAGTTTTTCTCTAAAATATTCATACTGTTTTTGGCGTAGTTCAATCTCCTTGGGTAGTCCGATGTTGAGGTCATTACAAACCGTATCAAAGTTGTCTAAAACTTGAACAATACGAGATTGAATTTTAGGTTCCACATATGGTATTGGAAAATTTCTTAATTTCCCAAGTCCAAGAAACACTTGACTACCTTTACTACTATTACTTGAAATATAATCTTTGGCATATGTTGACTGTAAATAATGTAATAAATATCTTGCTAAAATCCTACTTTGTGTCTTAATCAATCCTACGTTTTTAATAGCAAAGTCTGGCTCCTCAGTAATATGAGCTATTTCTCCAACAGTTCCAATCATAGTAAATAACAAATCATCAATATCAACTTTACTTCTCTTGTTAATATTATCAAAGTCGGATTCACTTATAAAATAAGCACTATCAAAATTTATCGAACCATTTTTGACATTTTTGGAGGTTATTAAATATTTACCAAAAGCTTTTTTATTTGGCGAGTCATGTGTTCCATCACGCACATCACAAACTTCCCCCAGAGTCTTCCACTCCACCTGATATACTTTATCGTTCGCCCCCCCCCGAACCATCTTCATCAAAGTTCAAGAGATAATCTCTAAAATAAGAATATTGCTTTTTACGTAAGGTCAATTCTGAGGTCAATTCTGAGGTCAATTCTGTAACATAATCGGTGAATTTGTCAAGTATTTGCACGATTTTTTCTTGAATTTCTAGGGGAGGAATAGGTATCAGAGTAATTTTCGCATTACTCCAATGTCTTTTATAGCTTCCTTCTTTCTTATAAAAATTACAAAAGCAATAGTATATATATTTTGCTTTTATGCCACTTTTAGGTTTCAAAATTTTTAAACCATCTGCTCCTTGAACAAAAGCAAAGTCTACATATTTTACATGCTCTGAGTGATCCCCGAAAATGATATATTCATCTTTTTCAAGATATTTTTCATTATCTGCGTAACCTGCTATGAATTGTTCACCCTGATCAACAACTGGTATTCTACCTGTTACTTGATACTCCTTTTTAGTTAGCTTTACTGGACTTGTAACAGTATCAACCACTTCCCCCAACTCTTTCCACTCAACAGGACAGTTTTGGATTTCTTCTAGGATGTTCATCACTTACCTCCTTACTTGGCTAGATTTTCAATACTTTTGATTTCCTTGAGGTAATCTTTTTCAACTTGACTAAGGGTCTTGGCTTGGTAGCTCTTATATTCCTTATCCACCTTATGCTCCATCTGTTCACGAGAGATAGAGCCACTATTGTCCAGCAAGTCTTCTCCAGTAGCCAGAAGGATTCGATCCACATGTGTTACCCAGTCAGCCATAGTCATGACTTCTTCTCGCTCTGCCTGTCTTTCAGCAAAGTCTAGATATCCTGATACAAGCTGGTTAAGCCCACGGAGTTCCTTTTCTGTCAGATAATTCTTGGCAACTTTTGCTTCAGATAGAGTAGGGAGGTCTCCCTTAAAGGTAGTTAAGCCCAGAAACTCCTTTTCACTATCAATACGATTGTAGATGAGTTCGCTGGCAGTATTGTGGTGAATAGCATAATGCATCTTGTTTTGAACCGTCGCAAAGAATTTCTTTGCCTCTGGTGAATTTGCATTGTAGTCGCTTGATGTAGCAAAGAGATCCAAGACCTGACGATAAAAGACTTTTTCACTCGAGCGAATGTCTCGGATTCTTTCAAGGAGTTCTTTAAAGTAAGAGCCTCCACCCAAGTTTTTCAGACGCTCATCATCCATAGCGAAGCCCTTAATCAGATACTCTTTCAAGATTGTCGAAGCATAGAGTCTGAACTGAATGCCACGAGGAGATCGAACTCGATAACCAATCGCCAAAATCATATCGAGATTATAGTAGGCAACATTTCGCTGAACACTTCTATTGCCCTCATTTTGAACTGTCAACTTATAGTTGACAGTTGCCTCTTCCGATAATTCTCCATCTTCAAAAATAGCCTTGATATGCTTACTAATATTTTGCTTGGAAGTTTGAAAGAGCTCAGCTAGCTCTTGTTGGGTCAGCCAGACCGTTCCATTATCCAAGTGAAGTTCAATAGCGGACTCGCCGTCATCTGTCCTATAGAGAATCACATCATTTGCCATGGCTCAGCTCCTCTACAATCTTGTCTATCTCTGCACGCAAGTGGTCAATCTTGGCTACAGTTTCTGCAATTTCTTTATTGAGAACATTTATATCAATCTTCTCACGTGTATCTTCTTGTTCGACATAGGTTGAAACAGATAGGTTATAATCCTGCTCTGAACCAATCACATCATTGCCAACAAGAGCAGATTTATAGTCAACATTTTGATAATTAGAGAATAATTCAACTATATGTTCGATATTGCTATCCGTCAAAACATTGTTGTTAGTTTCTTTTTTGAATTCCTTACTCGCATCGATAAAGAGCGTTTTGTTCTCTAGTTTATTTTTTGCCAAAACCAAGATCGTCGTTGCGATAGAAGTTCCAAAGAAGAGATTATCTGGAAGGGAAATAACCGCTTCAACAAAGTTGTTATCTACTAGGTACTGACGAATAGTCTTTTCAGCTCCACCACGATAGAAAATACCTGGGAAACATACAATAGCTGCTCGACCTTTATTGGACAAGTGGTTGAGACTATGCATGATAAAGGCAAAGTCAGCTTTTGACTTAGGAGCTAGCTTACCAGCTGGCGCAAAACGGTCATCATTTATCAGAGTTGGATCTCCATCTCCCACCCATTTGACAGAGTACGGAGGGTTAGAAACGATAGCATCAAACGGCTTTTCTTCCAGATGCTGAGGATTTAAAAGGGTATCTCCTCGCTTAATATCAAAGTTGTTGTAGTTGATATTGTGCAAGAACATATTCATACGAGCCAAGTTATAGTTGGTCATATTAATTTCTTGACCAAAGAATCCATCCTCTAGAATATGGTCTTCATATTGTTTTTTCATTTGAAGAAGGAGAGAGCCTGAACCACATGTTGGGTCATAGACCTTGTTAATTTTGTCCTTGCCGACCATCACTAGGCGAGCTAGTAGTTTAGAGACTGTCTGAGGTGTGAAAAATTCACCCCCGCTTTTTCCTGCATTACTTGCATAGTTGGAAATCAAGAACTCATAAGCATCCCCAAAGGCATCAATGTCATTTTCCTCAAAATTACCAAAGTTAATGCTATTGATACCATTTAGAATGTCAGAAAGTCGTTTATTCTTTTCTGGAACAGTTCCACCAAGGATATTGCTTCGTGTATCCAAGTTATCAAACAGACCTTTGATATCATCTTCTGATTTGAAGCCAATAGCTGATTTCTCAATAGCTTGGAAAATATTGGCCAAGTCTTCGTTTAAATTTTCATTTTGCGAGGCATTCTCGACAACATTTTCAAATAGTTGACTCGGAAGAATAAAAAATCCCTTATCCTCAACTGTTCCTGGTTTGAAATCTTGCTCAGCTTCTTGGTCACTCAATTCAGCATAACGGAATTCTAGATCCCCAGCCTCATGCTCAGCACGGTCAAAATAATCAGCCATATGCTCTGAAATAAAGCGATAGAAAAGGATACCTAGGATATATTGCTTAAAATCCCAACCATCTACAGCACCACGAACATCGTCCGCAATCGCCCAAATCTTACGATGCAGTTCCTTGCGTTCTGCATTTTCTTTACTTGCCATTTTTACTTTCCTTATTAAATGTATTATCTTTTCTATTTTATCATATTTTAAGAAAACCCACTCGCCACAGGGAGGGAGAGGGGGTTATCTTTATATAAAACGAAAATAACGCGTTATTTAGGTTATAAATAAGAAATAGTTTTTAAGTAATCTATAGAATCTGGATGAACAAATATCTGTCTCTCAGCGTGTTTAGCTTGAAGATTATTAACTGAGTTTATAAAAGGAATATCATGATTTGAAAAAAATCCTAGTGTATTGTTCAAATTTTTCATATTTCCACCAAAAAACTTCTTTGGTACTATCTTAATTAGAATTTTACTGGACAATGGATAATAGATAAATATATCATCTCTTCCTACACCGTTGTCAGCGTAAGAAACTGAATTTCTAATGAAATTATACATCACAACTGGAGAGTCACTTGTAATAAAAGGAAGACTAGAATTATTGAAATAAATTAACCAAATTTTATCAACTAATACCTTAGAAAATTTTTCCAGTCTGTCTACTTCTGCAATTAATGGAATAGTCATATCTCTTATAAAATCATTTTTATTATTTACAAAATCTTCTAATATGCCTTTTATTATTTCAGGATGTAATTCAAACTGTTCGGATGTTTCGTTGATTGTCTCATCAAACATAATTTTCCCATTCTCAAACCTACGTTCTAAAAATCCTGGTACTCTTAACACTTGAAAAGTGATCATTTTAGATAACGAGTGAATCTGAGAAACTGTTAAAACATCATTCTTTTTTTGAGATAATGTTAGCGAAGCAATTATATTGGTCATCTCTGGTCCATATAACGGTTCGATCTCGCTAGAGAAAAATTTCTCCCAATATTTAGAATCTTTTTTACCACTAACGTCATAAAAGTTTTTCCTAAACGCCACATTATCAACTGAATCTATAAAAATTTTATTAGATTTTAATTGTTTAACTGCTATATTATAGCCTTTATTATTAAGATTTTTCTTACCGAATCGTTTTAAATAACTTTTAGGAACAACATGCTGTTTAACATTTGATTTAACCATATTCCTTCTATCTATTTAGTTCACACAAGCCGACTTCTCGGAAACGAGATAGTATATCTTCTGAACTTAATTTTCCTGCTTTAAACTGTTCAAACATTTTTAAGAAAATAAGACTATCTATTATCAACACATTATTAGCTGCATTACTGGCTACTTCAATAACATTATTGCTAACAGGTAGCCGTTCCTCAGGTTTTATATCCTTAAATCGATTTACTATGATTATCTTTTTAATTACGTCTGGAACAACTTCTTTTGTTTCTTCATAAATATGTCCGTGAGTCACTAATTGTGAAACATTTGATTTTTTTACATCTTTTGTTAGACCTTTAAATTCAAAAATGTAATGAAGCCCATCTTTCTCGAAAGAATAATCTTCATTTTTTCTATCTTCAAATTCACTTTGAACATCACACATTATTTCTAACATTTCACTCAAAATTACTTCTAATTCTGATCCTGATTTAAATAAAATTGATTCAAAACGTTTATTTTCACGAATTATTTCTTTTGAAATGTTTATTTTATCTTTAGACTCTTCAATCTTTTTATTTTCTATTTGTATAGCTTCATCTTGCTTAATATCATCAAAAAAATGTAGTTCTTGAAACCAGTCAGGCGCCTCTTCTTCGGTTTCATCCATCAAAACATTTTGTACTAAGACTGATAATTCATCATTATTTTTAGCTTGTAGAGTGGTTAATGAATACTTGCCATGTGATACAAATACTAATTTTTCGCTTCCATCTGAATAAGCCATATCCTCTGGTAGATTATAACCGTCATAATAATTGTCCCCCATTCTTGAGTCAAAGTAGAAATCAGCTGATAGTTTGGTACCTAACAAATTTGTATGAGTTTTTTCGTAATACAAATCAATATCTATTGGTATAACTTTTTCTAAATTATGAACCAAATACCTGATAATATCTTTAAGTTGCTCCCTAGACAAAAAATCTTTGCCTCTTCCTCTAATTGGTGTTGCATATTCCGTTTTAAAGCTAATATTTGGTGGTAGAATGTATAAGAATTTTGTCTTAGATGAGTGACAAACGCTAGTTAATAGCGTTTGAAAGTCATTATCGCAACCTAGTTTTTCAAAATCCTTATTATAACAACGATTTAACCAAATTGATGAACTAGTCAAATCGATAATATTTAAATCATAAGAATCTAATGAATGGGCCTCCCCAAATGAATTACACTTCGTTACACTATAATTATTTTCATTACGCCCATTATAATTTATTAACTGTATTTGCATTCTTTTCCTTTCTATCTTACATCGAATCTATTTTCTCTTTTTAATTTTCCTAATAAAATTATACCACGAAGCCACAAAAATCCCCTTAGAAATCCGCTTCTAAGGGGTTGTCTTTATCCTGCTGCTTGGGCTGGTTCTGTTGGTTTGGTCTTTTTATCTTTCTTGTTGCTAGTGATGAGACGACGCTTGCTATCTCGGATGCTATTGAGTTCCTTGAGTAGTTGAGTCAGGTGTTCCTTTTCAGGGTAAGCTTCTGCACTGGCTGCGGTATAGCGCATAAAGAGGTCGTAGCTAGTTGAAAGTTCGGTACGGAGTTGTCTAGTCTTGCCAACTTCCTTGGCAGACTTGTGAGTACGCGCCTTACTTTCCACTTGGTCATATTCCTCTTGAGCATTGACCACCGCTGTCAGCAGCAGGATATTTTTAGATTTATGGAAATACGGTTATTCTAAGTCTCGAAGGCCTATTCACTATCCATTCCTCATCAAAAAGACTCATTCCCCCTTTCTCCTCCAAAATATGGTATAGTAGAGTTATACTATCTATGAGGAGTTTACATGTCACAGGATAAACAAATGAAAGCTGTTTCTCCCCTTTTACAGCAAGTTATCAATATCTCATCGATTGTCGGTGGGGTTGGGAGTTTGATTTTCTGTATTTGGGCTTATCAGGCTGGGATTTTACAGTCTAAGGAAACCCTCTCTGCCTTTATCCAGCAGGCAGGTATCTGGGGTCCACCTCTCTTTATTTTTTTACAGATTTTACAAACGGTCGTCCCTATCATTCCTGGGGCCTTGACCTCGGTGGCTGGCGTCTTTATCTACGGGCACATCATCGGGACTATCTACAACTATATCGGCATTGTCATTGGCTGTGCCATTATCTTTTATCTAGTACGCCTCTATGGGGCCGCCTTTGTCCAATCTGTCGTCAGCAAGCGTACCTATGACAAGTATATCGGCTGGTTGGATAAGGGCAATCGTTTTGACCGTTTCTTTATTTTTATGATGATTTGGCCCATTAGTCCAGCTGACTTTCTCTGTATGCTGGCTGCCCTGACCAAGATGAGTTTCAAGCGCTATATGACCATCATCATTCTGACCAAGCCTTTTACCCTCGTTGTTTATACCTACGGTCTGACCTATATTATAGACTTTTTCTGGCAAATGCTTTGACATGTAAAAAATCCGTTTGGTTTCCCAAGCGGATTTTTAGAACGTAGATTGACTATAGCTTGATACTAAATATACTTTGGTATGAAAATCATAACTATTTTTCGATAGTGAGGCGAGGACTTACCTAGCCTTTCCGCCGTGATAGAAACACCTGAAATCTAATGATTTCAGGTGTTCGGAAACTTTGAGACATTAGGCTCAAAGTTTAGGTATGGAATTTCGAAGAAAGTCGCTACCGTCCGTAATCGCTTAAGGAAAGGCTCAAAAATATTGTTTTCAACCACAAAATCCGTTTGGTTTCCCAAGCGGATTTTTGTTTTATTTTGAAACTTCTTTTGCAAGAACAAAGTTTCCAAGTGTGGCAGAACCATTTCCTGCGACTGCTGGAGTGACGATGTAGTCACGCACATCTGGTACTGGTAGGTAACCATTGAGAAGAGATGTAAATTTCTCACGGACACGGTCCAGCATGTGTTGTTGAGCCATGACCCCTCCACCAAAGACAATCACGTCTGGTCGGAAAGTCACTGTCGCATTAACCGCAGCTTGAGCGATATAGTAGGCTTGGACATCCCAAACAGGGTTGTTGAGTTCAATATTTTCCCCACGAACACCTGTACGAGCTTCCAAACTTGGACCAGCTGCATAGCCTTCCAAACATCCCTTATGGAAAGGACAAACACCCTTAAACTCTTTTTCAATATCCATTGGGTGTCTAGCAACATAATAATGACCCATCTCAGGGTGACCCACACCACCGATAAACTCACCACGTTGGATAACACCTGCACCGATACCTGTACCGATTGTGTAGTAAACCAAGTTTTCGATACGGCCACCAGCATTGTTACGGGCAACCACTTCACCATAAGCAGAGCTGTTTACGTCTGTAGTGAAGTACATTGGCACGTTTAGGGCGCGACGAAGGGCACCAAGCAAGTCCACATTTGCCCAGTTTGGTTTTGGAGTCGTTGTGATAAAGCCATAAGTTTTTGAGTTTTTGTCAATATCAATCGGACCAAATGAACCAACTGCAAGACCAGCAAGGTTGTCGAATTTTGAGAAGAACTCAATGGTTTTATCGATTGTTTCGATTGGAGTTGTTGTTGGAAATTGTGTTTTTTCTACAACGTTAAAGTTTTCATCACCGACAGCACAGACAAACTTTGTACCGCCCGCTTCCAAGCTTCCATATAATTTTGTCATGATAAACCTCTTGTTTTTATTTTCTTTATTATAGCATACTTCGAAAGTCTAAATGTCTCTATTTTTTAGATTTTCCTCTGTAAATCTTACCATTCAAGCAAAAACGAACAAACATGTCATTTGTTCGTTTTCACATTAGAGAGGATTGGTTAGATTTTCACTTCGATCACAGCATCCCCCTTCGCAACTGAACCTGTTGCGACTGGAGCTACTGAAGAGAAGTCAGCTGTGTTTGTAACGATAACCATTGTTGTATCATCAAGACCAGCTGCAGCGATTTTGTTTGAGTCAAATGTTCCAAGAACATCGCCTGCTTTCACCTTGTCACCTTGGGCAACTTTTTGTTCGAAACCTTCACCGTTCATTGTTACAGTGTCGATACCAACGTGAATCAAGACTTCAGCACCATTAGTTGTTTTCAAACCAAAGGCGTGTCCTGTTGCAAAGGCGATTGAAACTTCAGCATCAGCTGGTGCATAGACCACACCTTGGCTAGGTTTCACAGCGATACCTTGTCCCATAGCTCCACTTGAGAAGACTGGGTCATTGACATCAGCAAGAGCTACAACGTCACCAACGATAGGAGTTACAAGTGTTTCATTTTGAAGAGCTGCTGGAATGTTACCAGTTGTTTCTTCTTGGACCAAACGTTCTGTCGCTACTTCAGTAGCAACTTCTTTTTCATCCTCATAACCAAACATGTAAGTAAGAGCAAAACCAAGTGCAAATGATACAGCTACCATAAGAAGGTATTGGGCAAGTTGTCCGTTACCAACATAAAGCATTGTACCAGGGATGATGGTGATACCACTACCATTACCAGCAAGTCCAAGGATAGAAGCCAATCCACCACCGATTGCACCAGCAATCAATGAGAGGAAGAATGGTTTACGGAAGCGCAAGTTCACCCCGAAGATAGCAGGCTCTGTAATACCGAGGAAGGCAGAAAGAGCAGCTGGGAAAGCAAGTGTTTTCAGTTTTGGATTTTTAGTTTTAACACCAACCGCAACAGTCGCAGCACCTTGAGCTGTCATAGCCGCAGTGATGATAGCGTTGAATGGGTTAGCATGGTCAGCAGCAAGCAATTGAACTTCAAGCAAGTTGAAGATATGGTGCACACCTGACACGACGATCAATTGGTGAACCCCACCAATCAAGAAACCACCAAGACCAAATGGCATACTAAGGATCGCTTTTGTCGCGATAAGGATGTAGTTTTCAACAACGTGAAAGACTGGTCCGATGACAAATAGTCCAAGGATAGACATAACCAAAAGTGTCACGAATGGTGTTACCAAAAGGTCAATGACATCTGGAACGACCTTGCGGACAGCTTTTTCAAATTTAGCTCCGACAACCCCGATGATGAAGGCTGGAAGAACGGAACCTTGCAAACCAACAACAGGGATGAAACCAAAGAAGTTCATAGCTGTTACTTCACCACCTTGAGCAACTGCCCAAGCGTTTGGAAGTGAGCCAGAAACAAGCATCATACCAAGAACGATACCAACGGCAGGGTTACCACCGAATACACGGAAGGTTGACCAAACAACCAAACCTGGCAAGATGATGAAGGCTGTATCTGTCAAGATTTGTGTGTAAGTTGCAAAGTCTCCTGGAAGTGGCATTTCAAGAGCAATGAAAAGACCACGCACACCCATGAAGAGACCTGTCGCTACGATAACTGGGATGATTGGAACGAAAACGTCACCGAAAGTACGGATAGCACGTTGGAACCAGTTCCCTTGTTTAGCAGCTTCTGCTTTCATGTCATCTTTAGATGATGTTGGTAAACCAAGTGCAACAACTTCATCGTACATTTTGTTTACTGTACCAGTACCAAAGATGATTTGGTATTGACCTGAGTTAAAGAAAGCACCTTGAACTTTTTCCAAGTTCTCAATCACTTCTTTATTGATTTTTCCTTCATCTTTGACCATGACACGAAGACGAGTCGCACAATGAGCTACACTGTTGACATTTTCACGTCCACCCAAGGCATCGATGACTTTTTTTGCAATTTCCTGATTGTTCATTTGCAAAAATCTCCTTATATAAAATTTTGTTCTTGTTTGAAAGCGATTTTATTCGCCCTACGACTATTATTTTATCATGTTTTAGAAATATGTCAAGCGTTTTGCAGAAAAAATATTCTATCCACTTAGTTTGCTCGCTTTAGATTGATTGATTTTGACTGTTTTATCAGGTGTTCCTTAAAAAAATAAGTTTAAAATCTTGGTTAAAAGGGTTTTATTTCATTCTCTTTCATATTTTTGTGAAAATTTGATTGATTTCCTGCATTTATTTTATGATAAACGTTTGACAGTTTTTTCTCTTTTTTAACATAAAAGTCTTGCTTTTTTTTCCGAAAACGGTTACTATTAAAAGTGATAAGATTTTTGGAGGAATAGAAGAATGGAATGGACAACTGAGCGTCGTTACAGACTTTATCAAGATTGGACGCAAGAAGAAATTAAGAATATTAAAGAAAATATGGCACAATCTCCATGGCATACTCATTATCATGTTGAGCCAAAAACAGGACTTCTTAACGACCCAAATGGCTTTTCTTACTTTGATGGAAAGTGGATTGTTTTTTATCAGAACTTTCCTTTTGGTGCAGCCCACGGTTTGAAATCTTGGGTTCAATTGGAAAGTGAGAACTTGGTTCATTTCACAGAAACTGGAGTCAAAGTTTTGCCTGATACTCCATTAGATAGCCACGGTGCCTACTCTGGTTCTGCCATGCAGTTTGGCGATAACTTATTCCTATTCTATACAGGAAATGTCCGTGATGAAAACTGGATCCGTCACCCTTACCAGATCGGTGCTTTGATGGATAAGGATGGCAAGATTACGAAGATTGACAAGATCTTGATTGACCAGCCAGCAGACTCTACTGACCACTTCCGCGATCCGCAAATTTTTAACTTTAAAGGTCAATATTATGCTATCGTCGGAGGACAGGACTTGGAGAAAAAAGGCTTCGTCCGTCTCTACAAGGCTGTGGACAACGACTACACAAACTGGCAAGCAGTTGGCGACCTTGACTTTGCTAACGACCGCACTGCCTACATGATGGAATGCCCAAATCTAGTCTTTGTAGGAGAGCAACCTGTCCTTCTCTACTGCCCACAAGGATTGGATAAGAAAGTTCTAGACTACGACAATATCTATCCAAATATGTACAAAATTGGGGCTTCCTTTGACCCTGAAAACGCCAAAATGGTAGATGTATCTCAACTTCAAAACATGGATTATGGTTTCGAAGCCTATGCAACTCAAGCCTTCAACGCTCCTGATGGACGTGCTCTAGCAGTTAGCTGGCTTGGTTTGCCAGATGTTTCTTACCCATCTGACCGTTTTGACCACCAAGGAACCTTCTCATTGGTCAAAGAACTGACTATCAAAGACGGCAAACTCTACCAATACCCAGTCGCAGCTATCAAGGACCTTCGTGCTTCTGAAGAAGTCTTCTCAAACCGTGCTCAAACCAATAACACCTACGAACTCGAGCTCAACTTGGAAGCTAATAACCAGAGCGAGATTGTCTTACTTGCTGACAAAGAAGGCAAGGGACTTGCAATCAACTTTGACCTTGTAAATGGTCAAGTGACAGTAGATCGTAGCCAGGCTGGTGAACAGTATGCTCAAGAATTTGGGACAACTCGTTCTTGCCCAATCGATAATCAGGCTACTACTGCTACAATCTTCATCGATAACTCTGTCTTTGAAATTTTCATCAATAAAGGAGAAAAAGTATTTTCTGGTCGTGTCTTCCCACATGCGGACCAAAATGGTATCCTGATCAAGTCTGGAAACCCAACTGGAACTTACTATGAATTAGATTATGGTCGCAAAACTAACTGATGTCGCCAAACTCGCAGGCGTCAGCCCTACTACCGTTTCTCGGGTTATCAATAAAAAAGGCTATCTATCTGAAAAAACCATTCAAAAGGTCAATGAAGCCATGCGAGAATTGGGCTATAAACCCAACAACCTGGCTCGTAGTCTGCAAGGAAAATCAGCTAAGTTAATCGGCCTGATTTTCCCAAATATTTCCAACGTTTTCTACGCAGAATTGATTGATAAGCTGGAACACCAACTCTTCAAAAATGGCTACAAGACCATCATTTGCAACAGTGAGCATGATTCTGAGAAGGAACGCGAGTACATCGAAATGTTGGAAGCTAATCAGGTGGACGGCATCATTTCTGGCAGTCACAACTTGGGAATTGAAGACTACAATCGTGTAACAGCGCCGATTATTTCCTTTGACCGAAACCTGTCTCCAGACATCCCTGTCGTCTCCTCTGACAACTATGCTGGTGGGGTCCTAGCAGCCCAAACCTTGGTTAAGACAGG
Organism: Streptococcus mitis B6; assembly: GCF_000027165.1. Lineage (NCBI taxonomy): Bacteria > Bacillati > Bacillota > Bacilli > Lactobacillales > Streptococcaceae > Streptococcus > Streptococcus mitis. Next base: position 1,667,036 of record NC_013853.1, read on the forward strand.
CGCCCAGTCTATCATCATGATTACAGGGAATGACAATTCCAATTCGCCAACGGGACTGCGCCACGCTGGTTTTGCATCTGTACTCCCAAAAGCTCCTATTATCAATGTTTCCAGTGACTTTTCTCCTGTCAGAAAAGAAATGGAAATCAAAAATATCTTGACCCGTCAAAAACCAGATGCCATCTTTGCTTCAGATGATTTGACAGCTATTCTAGTCATTAAAATCGCTCAAGAGTTAGGAATTTCTGTCCCGGAAGAGCTTAAAGTCATCGGCTATGATGGGACCTACTTTATCGAGAATTACTACCCTCAACTGGCTACTATCAAGCAACCCTTAGAAGAAATTGCCTGCCTCACTGTTGATCTCCTCTTGCAGAAGATCGAAGGCAAGGAAGTCGCGACAACAGGTTACTTCTTACCAGTTACATTATTGCCAGGAAAAAGTATTTAAGCACAAGAAAACTCAGACCAATCCGTCTGAGTTTTTTTATGATCTTAAGTTTTCTAGATAACGCTGGGCTGTCTCTAAGTTAAAGGTTTTATCTGCAATAAGGCGCTCTACTAGGCAAGCAACTTCAGATTCACTAGCACCTGCTAGGAGTGCCAAGGATTTGGCCTGCAATTTCATGTGACCTTGCTGAATCCCTGTACTCACCAAGGCTTTGAGGGCTGCAAAATTTTGGGTAAGACCGATAGACACGATAATCTGGGCTAATTCTTTGGCAGAAGGATTTCCCAGTAGTTCATGACTGAGAGCTACACGAGGGTTGAGACCGATAGAACCGCCCTTGGTCGCTACAGGCATAGGCAAGGTCATCTCACCGACCAATTCTTCTCTTTCAAGATCCAGCGTCCATCGGCTAAGACCTTGATAGCGTCCGTCTTGACTGGCAAAAGCATGGGCCCCAGATTCGATGGCACGCCAGTCATTACCAGTGGCAATCAAAATGGCATCAATACCATTAAAAATTCCTTTATTATGAGTAGCAGCACGATACGGATCAGCCTGCGCAAATTGGCTAGCCAAAGCGATTTTCTCCGCAATTTCTCGTCCTTGATCCTTTTGGCGACTCAAGTAGCGAAAAGCGATACGACAACTTGCAGTCACCAGAGAATCGGTCGCGTAATTAGACAGAATTCCCATGAGACTCTGTCCCTGACTCAGTTCTTCTAAGACTGGTTTCAAGGCTTCCAGCATGGTGTTGAGCATATTAGCACCCATGGCTTCCTGGGTATCGACATGGAGATAAACAACGAGAAAGTCTGTTTCACCTTTGATCTGCTCTACATGCAAATCACGCGCCCCACCTCCTCGTTTAACGATAGAAGGATAGGCTTGATTGGCAAGTTCTAAGAGTTCTGCTTTCTTGTCGGAAATCTTCTCTAGCGCTAGATCAGAATCAGCAACTTGATAAAGGGCTACCTGCCCAATCATCTGGCGCTCATGGACTTGAGCATTAAAACCACCTGCACGCTTGATGATTTTACTGGCATAGCAAGCCGCAGCAACCACGGACGGTTCTTCTGTCACATAGGGAACTGTGTATTCCTGACCGTTAACGAGAACCTCTGGGACCAGCGAATAAGGCAGAGAAAAAGTTCCCACTACATTCTCACTCAGCTGGTCTGCCACAGTCACACTCATCTGTTCATCCTGCTCTAAACTCCCTTGTCTCTCAGGACTAAGGAGTGCCTGAGCTTTTAACAGCTCGAGGCGCTCTTGGTATGATTTTTTAAAAAATCCATTCCAACTTATCTTCATTATTTCTCAACCTTGCTATAACGGCGTTGGTGGTCAACAATTTCAACCAAAGCAAAATCTTGATTTTCATATCCAGAAAACTGGGCAGAGTTTGTTTCATCTAAGTCTACTTCTTCAAAGAAGACTTTTTCATAGTCTGCAACAGACAGGGCAGTTCGTTGGTTGAGCTTGTTCAAACGGTCTTTATCCAAATAAACTTCATATCCTTCAACCAATTCACCACTGAAGAACTCAGCCACAGCCCCGCTTCCATAACTATAAAGGGCGATTTTATCCCCAGCTTTCAAGCTATCTGTATTTTCCAAGAGAGACAAAAGTCCAAGGAAAAGCGAACCTGTGTAGATATTCCCCACCTTTTGACTGTAGAGAATAGACTGGTCAAAATGGTTTTGCAAGAGGTCTTTTTTCTCCTGAGGCAGGCTCTTATCCATGATTTTTTTCAAGCCTTTTAGCGCCAATTTAGGATAAGGCAAGTGGAAGCAAACAGCTGCAAAATCATCCAAAGTAAGCTGGTAGCGTTTTTGATATTCAAGCCAAGTCGTTTTCAAACTATCCAAGTATTGTTGGGTAGAATAGACACCATTTACATAAGGGGTTGTTGAGTAATTTGGACGCCAAAAATCCATAATGTCACGAGTCTGAGCCACATTGTCATTATTAAAGGCCATAATGCGTGGATTCTGTGTAATCAACATGGCCACACTGCCAGCACCCTGAGTTGGTTCTCCTGGAGTTTCAATACCGTACTTGGCAATATCACTGGCAATGACCAAGACCTTGGACTCTGGAGAATTTTCCACATGCAATTTGGCATAATGAAGGGCAGCTGTCGCTCCATAGCAGGCTTCTTTAATCTCGAAACTACGAGCAAAGGGCTGGATCCCCAACAATCCATGCACAAAGACGGCAGCAGCCTTACTCTGGTCGATTCCTGACTCAGTAGCCACAATGACCATATCAATTTCTGCCCTTTCTTGCTCAGTTAAAATAGAGTCACTAGCACTGGCTGCCAAGGTCACGATATCCTCAGTTAGAGGCGCAATACTCAATTCCTTGAGTAAGAGTCCTTTGCTTAATTTTTCAGGGTCAATTCCCCTCGCTTCTGCTAAGTCTTGTAATTTCAAGACATATTGACTGGTCGCAAAACCAATCTTATCAATACCGATTGTCATATTTACCTCTATTTTATCATTCATGTAAAAAATCGTTCTATACTATTTTATCACAAATGGCAGTAAAAGAGAGAAAAAAGACTTGATTCACCAAATCAAGTCCCTTATTATTCTAATTATTTTGCTGCTTTCGTAAGTGAGAATAGAGTCTGAGAATCACTGTTCCACTAGCCATTCCAATGGAAATCACCAAAGCCAACATAACAACCAAGGTTGCACTAGCAATGGCATGACTGTAATCTCCTGTCACAAAAAAGGCAGTTGTCCGATAGGAGAGATAACCCGGAACCAGAGGTGCCAAGATGGCCAAGATAAAGACCACAGCAGGTGTCTTATAAAGAATACTTAAAATCTGGCTGACACAAGAACCGATAATGGCTGCAATAAAAGTAGCCACAATAACATTGGTCGGTTCCTTGAGCAAAAGATAAATTAGCCAGACAGCCATGCCCAAAATCCCTCCAGGTAAAAGCATAGAGCGTTGCACATTGAGTACGATTAAAAATGTAATAATGGCAAGAAGACTTGCTACTGCTTGTAATAAAAAGGTCGTTAGTGTCATATTAGTTCATCAATACTAAGGCGACAGAAGTTCCTGCCCCTAAAGCAAGGGTAATGAGCAGGGATTCAAACATCTTGCTCATACCAGAGTTTATGTGATTAGTCATAATATCACGAACCGCATTGGTCAAAGCAATTCCTGGTACAAAAGGCATGACCGCACCAGCTATAATCAAATCTGCTGTTGAAGGAAAGCCTGTGTAGCGAGCCCAAAACTGGGCTATCATCCCAAAGACAAAGGCTCCAGCAAAGGCTGTCACAAAAGGAATTCGGATAAACTTCTCCACATAGAGGGAAAAGGCAAAACCAAATAAGGTCGCCACTCCTGCCCCAAGTGCGTCGTAGATATTTCCACTAAACATAACTGAAAAGAAAGGAGCACTAAAAGTCGCAGCCAAAGTTACCTGCAACTTAGTATAAGGAAGGGGTTGGGATTGTAAGGCCGTCAATTGCTTAAAGGCCGTTTCTAAATCAATTTGCCCCCCAACCAGCTGACGAGAAATTTGGTTCACATCACAGACTTTTTCTATGTTATAAGAAGAGGAGGTTACGCGCTTCATTCGCGAAATATTGGTATTTTCAATGGAGAAAAAGATGGCGGCAGGCATGGCAAGAACATTGCAATCCACAATCCCCTGCGAATGCGCAATCCGAATCATGGTATCTTCTACGCGATGAATCTCTGAACCACTTTTGAGAAGAATGGTTCCAGCTAACATAATCACATCGATTACGGCATTTAATTCTCTTGATTCTTCCATGCTTGCCTCCTTTTATCAACTCCCTCTATTCTATCACAAATCTGGAGTCAAAAAAAATCTTTGCCATGAAATCATGACAAAGATTCGTTTAATCACGTGAATTTTCGTGGTTGCCTTCACTACTTGACTGAGTAGTAGGTGCATTCCCTCGTTGATTTCCTTGTTGGTTCCCCTGACTTGGTGTTGTAGTAGAACCTTGGTTTCCACGTTGGGATGGTGCTGATGATGACGTTAACGGCGGTGTTTTTGGTTTGTAGATTGAAATCTTGACACGCGTCTTAGTCAAATCAACCTTTTCACCCGCTTTTGGACTCTGTTCAACGACTGTACCCTCAGCAGTTCCATCAGGAGCTGTCGACACTTCCACAACTTCAATATTGGCTTCTTTAATACCGACAATTTGAACGAGATTGTTTTTAGTAAATTCAAGACTAGATCCTGTATAACTTGGCATGGCAACGCTGGTTACTTTCTTAGCAACGGTTAAGGTAATCGTTGATGCCTTGCTCAAATCATAGGTTGTTCCAGCAGCTGGACTCTGTCTGAGAACGGTTCCTGCTTCGCTCTCGCTTGATTCTTCTTCCTCAATCTTGATGAGATTTTCAGGAACCTTCTTCTGCTTGAGTTCTGCAATAACATCTGTTGATTTACGGCCGATATAATTGCTCAATTGGAAAGATTGCTTGCCTGATGAGACAACCAAATTGATTTTCGTTCCTTCTTTTCGAGTCTTTCCAGCTTCAGGATCTGTACGGATAATCCGCCCTTCTTCCACCTTTTCACTAGCCTCTGATTTCTCCTCGCCAATCTCAAAATTGGCTTTCTTGAGCGTTTCCTTGGCTTCCGCAACTGTCTGACCTGCCACATCTGGAATGGCAATGGTTGCAGGAGTTCTGGATAGTATCCAAATAAGAGAAGCTGCCACCAATACAATGCTGGCCAACAAAATCATATAACGAACTCTAAATTTTCGTTTCTTAACAGGCTTGGTTACGTAATTGTCTTCTGAAACCTGCTGACTCGGCTTCGTAGTCTGTGGCTTCGGACTTTGTGTTTGCACCTTAGGAATCGAGGTCAAGGTACTCTGGGATACCTTTGGTAGTGTCTTGGTGTCCGCCTTAGTCGCATCGTCAAAGACCAGCTTTGGTTCATTACGACGATTATAAGACAAACTACTAGACAAATCCACATACATTTCAGCTACTGATTTGTAGCGATCTGTCAATTTCTTGGCAGTTGCCTTGATAACAACATTTTCCAAAGCCTGAGGCACAGATGGATTTTCATCAATAACTGAGGGCAGTGGTTTCTGGAAATGCTGAAGGGCAATGGTCACCGCACTATCTCCATCGTAAGGAATATGACCTGTCAGCATCTCATAGAAAATAATCCCCATGGCATAGATATCACTCTGTACAGTCGCCTTCGAACCACGCGCCTGCTCAGGTGACAAGTAATGAACTGAGCCCAGCATAGAGTTAGTCTGAGTCAGACTCGTCTCTGCAAAGGCTACTGCAATCCCAAAGTCTGTAACCTTGGCAGTCCCATCCGGTGTCAAGAGGATATTTTGAGGTTTTAAGTCCCTGTGAACAATTCCTCTGGTATGGGCCAAACGCATGGCTAGGAGGATTTGTCCCATGATACGGACGGCTTCTTCATTAGAAAGAGGATAGTGTTCCTTGATATAACGTTTGAGGTCTAGTCCAGCAACATACTCCATTGCAAGATACTGTTGACCGTCTTCCTCACCAATATCTGTTATCCGAACGATATGAGGATGGTCTAGATCTGCCATAGCTCTCGCTTCACGCTGAAAACGAGCTACAGCTATCGGGTCCGTCTGGTAGTTGGTCCTCAGGACCTTCACTGCCACTTCTTCTCCGTCTAGAATTAAATCCTTGGCCAAATAGACATCTGCCATGCCTCCTCGGCCAATCTGTTTCACAATCCGATAGCGTCCGGCAAAAATCTTGCCGATTTGGATCATTCTGCATCCTCCTCGTTCATAGAAACAAGGGCAACCGTAATGTTGTCTAAACCTCCTGCATTGTTAGCAAAACGCACGAGCGTCGCTGTTTTATCTGCCAAAGGAATATCACTGGTTACAATATCACAAATCTCACTGCCTGAAATCATGTTGGTCAAACCATCACTATTGAGCAAGAGATAGTCTCCTAGCTCAAGGGTAATTATTCCAAAATCAGGTTGAACTTCATCTTTTTGACCGATAGACTGGGTAATAATATTTTTCTGTGGGTGGCTAGCTGCTTCTTCTGGCGTCAATTGACCTGCCTTGAGCAATTCATTGACCAAGGAATGATCGCTCGTTAACTGGTGGTATTCTTCTCCACGAATCAAACCGATACGAGAATCACCAATGTGGGCATAGATAGCCTGATTGCCAATAATAGCAACAGCCTCAAGAGTTGTTCCCATTCCTTTATAGGCATCATCTTGTCCAAGTTGATGAATCTTTTGATTTTCAATTTCTAGGTAATTGGCGAACCATTCACGCACTTCATTGACTGTATCGATTTGGGTATCAACCCAAGCTATACCTAGGTCTGTTACTGCCATTTCACTAGCAATATTTCCTGCGCGATGACCTCCCATCCCATCAGCTAAAATAATCATGGTACGTCCAGCTCTATTGACATAGTGGTTGACATAGTCTTGGTTATTTGTTCGTTTCTGACCAACATCTGTTAATAATGAAATTTCCATGTGTTAGTTCCTTCCTAATCCGATATCTTGCGAAATTGACTGATGAAGAATCCATCACTTCCATACAATTCAGGTGTGATGAGGATACAGCCATCTTTCATGATATCCTTACATTCATGTTCTAGTGTTACCTGCTCAAATTCAGGATGACTTTCTAAAAATGCCTGTACGACTTGAAAGTTCTCCTCTGAGACAATAGTACAGGTACTATAAGTTATTATACCACCTTTGCGTAGTGTTTGACAAACACTACCTAATATTTCTAGCTGAATTTCCTGCAAGGAAGCGAAATCTGCCGTTTCTTTATTGTATTTGATGTCTGGTTTTCGGCGCAGAAGACCGATTCCTGAACAGGGAGCATCCACCAAAATCTTATCAAAAGAATCCTGACCAAAAAACTCATGTACCTTTCTGGCATCCAATTTTTGCGTTTGAACCCGATCCGCCACACCCAGACGTTGGGCATTTTCTTGGATTAAGTCCAACTTGTGGTCATACAAGTCCAGAGCAGTAACCTGACCTGTCGTGAGATAAGAGGCTATATGGGCTGTTTTTCCACCTGGAGCTGCACAGGCATCTAGAACCTGCTCATCACCTTGTAAATCAAGCGTCGGAGCAACAAGCTGACTGGACTCGTCTTGGATGGTAATGGCTCCATCCGCAAACAAATCATGGCCTGCAAAATGCCCCTGCTCCTTAACCAAACCAGAAGGAGACAAGGATGACTCACTGGCCTCCAACAAGGCTTGGATTTCCTCTTTTCGTCCTAAGTCTGTTACACGAATGCTGGCCTTGTTTCGCACCAAAAGACTTTCAAAGATAGCTTGCGCTCGCTCTTCTCCGTATTCTTCCTTGAGCTTGGCAACTAGCCAAACTGGGAGAGAATAGGCAATGGAATCACGCTTGTTTTTTCGTTTGATGCTAGCAATATCTGGCCAGCCTTCACGCAGAATACGACGAAGGACGGCGTTGACTAATTTTTCACTGCCTTTTTTACGAACTTTGGCCAATTCCACTGCTTCATTGACCACAGCATGATCTGGAATCTTGTTCAAATAGCGGAGCTGGTAGGCACTCATGAGAAGAAGGACATAAAGCCAACTATCTAACTGGTCTCTGTCTTCGATAAAGTGGGACAGATACCATTCTAGAGTCAGTTTACGGGCTACCGTTCCATAGACCAGCTCGGTCACCAAGCCCTTGTCTGCTACCGAAAGTTGACTTCCCTTGAGATGCTTATTCAAGGCGATGTTTGAGTATGCTTGATTGATAAAGACATCTTCTAATACCGCTAGGGCTAAACTTCTAGCCGTTTCTACTTTAGTCACCAAATCGTTCTCCTACAGTCAATGTACGTCCAACTCCGTTGAGGAAGGAAGCAATGTCCATCTTAGGTTTACCAGCTGGCTGCACTTGTTTGAGGGATAGAGCCCCTTCTGCCGTTGCGACAATCAATTCTTTCTTGCCGATAGAAAGGATTTCACCTGGATTGCCCTGACCTTCTACTGCTAGGGCTTCATAAATCTTAAAGCGGTCACCCTTAAGGAAAGTATGGGCAACAGGCCACGGATTCATTCCACGGATTTGGTTGAAAAGTTGACGATTGCTTTTAGTCCAGTCCAATTTTTCTTCTTCTGGCTTGATATTTGGAGAAAAGGTAACTTGGCTTTGTTCTTGCGGTTCAGGTTTGATGTCACCAGCAATGTAGGCAGGCAAAGTATCCAAAAGCAAATCGCGACCAACAAGAGCTAATTTCTCAAACAAGGTCCCGACATTGTCCTCATCCGTAATCGGAATACTACGACGAGAAATCATATCCCCTGCATCCATTTCCTTAACCATTTCCATAATGGTCACACCAGCTTCCTCATCTCCTTGAATCAAGGCATAATGGATTGGCGCTCCACCACGATGTTTAGGAAGAAGAGAAGCGTGAACATTGACCGCAAAGTCCATGCTATCAAGGAGTTTACTTGGGAGAAACTGCCCAAAAGCAGCAGTCACAATTCCATCTGCTCCTAGCTTCATAAGATCTTCCATCTCTGGACTTCCAGATAGTTTTTCAGGTTGGTAGATAGGAAGTCCTGCCTCTTTGGCAGCTTGTTTAACTGGGGTTTCCTGGATAACTTTTTTACGGCCGACAGCACGGTCTGGCTGGGTCACAACGGATAGAATTTCGTAACGGTCGTCTGTCAAAAGCCCTTTTAAAACTGTTGCTGAAAAGTCGGGGGTCCCCATAAAGATTAATTTTGTCATATCTTCTCCTTCTTATAAAAATTGCTGTGGCTCATGGTCAATGCTGAGACGGAGCTCACTATTTTCCCGTTCTTGCGTCAAGGCCAAGACCTGGTTGAGGGTCGGCCCCAGCTCATCTTCTAAACGGTATTTAATTAAAATCTGGTAATGATAGAGGTTATGGGTACGAGCAATAGGTTTTGGCGTCGGCCCCAGAATGTGACTGGTCTCTGATAAACCTGACCGCAAAATGTTCATAACTTCATAAGCACGTTTGACCACCTCTTCTTCTTTCTTGTGAGAAAGGGTAATGCCAATGGTGAAATAGTAAGGTGGATAGCCAAGTTGTCGTCTGATACCCATTTCATAAGCGTAAAAGCCTTCGTAGTCTTGGTCTTTTGCAAATCGAATAGCGTAGTGCTGAGGATTGTAAGACTGAATCAAGACCTGCCCAGCTTTTTCCGCACGTCCTGCCCGACCTGCCACCTGAGTCAAGAGCTGGAAGGTTCTCTCAGAAGAACGGAAATCTGGTAGATTCAAGGCCGTATCCGCATTGAGCACTCCGACTAATGTCACATTTGGAAAATCCAATCCCTTGGCAATCATCTGAGTACCTAGTAAAATATCTGCTTCCCCTCGACCAAACTGGTCAAGGAGAGCTTGATGACTACCTTTCTTACGAGTCGTATCCACATCCATCCGTAGAATGCGGGCCTGCGGAAAGAGTTCTGCTAGCTCGTCATAAGCCTTCTGAGTTCCCGTCCCGTAGTAACGAATACTGCGACTCTTACAGTTGGGGCAAACGTGAGGAATATCCTTCGAAAAACCACAATAATGGCAATTCATGGTCTTGGTATCCATGTGCAATGTCAGGGAAATATCACAGTTGGGACAAGTATCTACTGTCCCACATTCCCGACACATGACAAAGCTAGAATAACCACGGCGATTCAGCATGAGAACCACCTGCTCTTTTTTAGCCAGACGGTCTTGGATACATTCTAGCAAAGGAGGCGTAAAGTTTGATGTCTCATTTTGTCCGATATAGTCTCGAAAGTCAATTACTTGAACCTCAGGGATCCTAGCTAAAGGATTGGCGCGTTGGGTCAGACGTAAATGTTGATAGACACCTTTTCCAGCCCTAGCACGGCTTTCCAGACTAGGAGTTGCTGAACCAAGTACCAGGGCTGCTTGATTATACTGAGCCCGTAAAATAGCTACCTCTCTAGCATGATAACGGGGATTACTGTCCTGCTTATAAGTCGCTTCATGCTCCTCATCTATAATTATAACACCTAGATTTTTCAGCGGAGCAAAGATGGCAGATCTGGCACCCACAACAACTTGAGCGTCTCCACGCTCGACCTTACGCCATTCATCATACTTTTCACCATTGGACAGACCTGAGTGAAGAATGGCTACTTTCTCACCAAATCGAGCAATAAAACGCTCCGTCATTTGTGGAGTCAAGGAAATCTCAGGCACCAGCAAAATAGCTGTCTTGCCCTTGTCCAAGGCCCCTTGGATAATCTGCAAGTAAACCTCCGTCTTCCCACTTCCTGTAATCCCTTGAAGGAGGAAGGGGGGCTGATGACTGCCAATAGCATTGACAACCGCATCACGCGCCTGTCTTTGCTCTGGATTCAACTCCAAAGGCTGACTTGCCTCAATGCCTTCAAAATAAGAAGCCGAGCGTTGAACTTCCTTTTGGACTATGGTCACAGCACCTTTTTCCACAAAGAAGTTGACTTGCTCCCGCGAGTAGGACTCTAACAAACTAGCCAAGGAAGCACTCTCAGGATGAGACAATAAATAGTCTCTCAATTCCAACTTTTTCTTGGCACGCGCAGAAATCTCTACACTTTCTAATTGAGCAAGATTCACCTCATACCAAGACTGGGTCTTGATCTTCTTTTGATCAATTGCCTGATATTCCAGACCAAGCAGGCCTTTTCTAGTCAAACGCATCATTTCAGCTTGCTTAGCTAAATCCAGAGAAGAAAAAGCAAGCGAATCTTCTGAACCAAACAAGCGCTTTTTGTCTGCCTGACTCAGACCTGCCAGAGGATAGAGAATCTTATCATAGCTGGAGTTCAGAAATCCTGGAAGCATAGCCTTGAGGATAGAGATTTTATAGGAAAAGACGGACTTGCGGAGCTCTTCAGCTAGCCAGAGTTGTTCTTGCGTGAGAACAGGAGAAAAATCCAGCACCTCAGCAATATCTTTTAAATCTTGCTCCATCTCTTCTTCATCCAATTGGGACTCCAAACCAAGAACAATCCCTTGAATCAGGCGATTGCCCTTACCAAAAGGCACATGTACCCGCATTCCAACTTCCAACATTCCCTCAAATTCCGCAGGAATCCTATAACTATAGGGCTGGTCCGTCTGCATCAAGGGCACATCAACGATAATCTTAGCTATAGACATCTTCTCACCTCCTCCTTGTCAGTACATTCTTGCAATAGAAAAAATAAGATTGAGTCCCCCCAACCTTAAATTTTTTCACCATCTTCTTTTTCTTTAGCGATTTGCTCTTTGATTTTCTTTTCTTCTTCTTCTTTGCGGCGTTTTTCTTCTTCGATACGGCGACGCACAGCTTCACGTTTTCCTTCTGGATCTGGGTGAATTGTAACGTTTCCTGATTCGATTTCTTCTAAAGCGCGAAGAGTTGATTTTTCAGACTTGAAACCTTGAGTTGCTGGCGCACCTGCTTCCAATTCGTGGGCACGTTTTGCTTCCAAGATTACGAGTGAATATTTTGATGGAACCTTGTCGAGCAAGGTATCAATAGAGGGTTTTAACATCATTTTCTTGTACCTATTTTCTAAATTTTATCGAGTAGTTGGAGATTTTGGTAACATCTCCTGATAGTGACCAATGACACGATCCACACGGAAGTGCTCTGCTTCGATCACACGTTTGACACGCTCAGCAGCTAGGGGCACCTGATCGTTGACAATCGCATAATCATACTCACGCATGAGGGCAATTTCTTCCTTGGCTTTTTCGATTCGTTGGGCAATCACTTCTGCACTGTCTGTTCCACGTCCCACCAAACGATCTTGCAATTCATCCAAATCTGGTGGTGTCAGGAAGATAAAGACAGCATCTGGAACCTTTTTCTTGACCTGAAGAGCGCCTTGAACTTCAATTTCAAGGAAAACATCGATTCCCTTGTCCAAGGTTTCATTGACGTAGGTCAGAGGAGTTCCATAGTAGTTGCCGACATATTCTGCATATTCCAACATCTGTCCTTGACGAATCAGCTCTTCAAACTCTTCACGAGTACGGAAGAAATAGTCAACACCGTCCACTTCTCCAGGACGTTGTGCGCGTGTCGTCATCGATACAGAGTATTGAAATTGGTTTTCAGAACTCTCAAAAATCTCTCTTCTAACCGTTCCTTTTCCAACCCCTGAAGGACCAGAAAAAACGATTAGTAAGCCTCGGTCTGCCATTGTGTCTCCTTTTAGTCAGTCTGTAAAAATAAAATAAAATTTTCCTTCAGATAGTAGCATTTTACACAAACTATCCTTCTACAGTCTTTCTATCTAGTGTAACAAAAAAGCAGTAATTTTTCAACTGCTCTTTCTTATTTATTTAGCATAATCTATGTTCTATACAAGGTATCCCCTTAAAATATACTTGCCTTTTTATTCTATTTAAGAGATAATGAAACGACTAGTATAAAAAGGAGAGATTTATGCCAATTTATAAAGGAAAGAATGTTGATGAAGCGATTGAAAATGGCTTATATGAACTCAATCTCAAAAAAATGAGGTGAAAATCAATATTATTGAAAAAGGAAATGCTGGAATATTTGGTTTTTTTGAAAAAGAAGCTGAAGTTGAAATCGCACCACTGAGCCCTATGGAATTAAAATTCAAAAAATTAATTCCATATTTAACTGGTGTTGCTGTAACATTTATAATTCTTCTTTTAGTTCTATTTGGAGGAAACTCAGATAAATCAACTACTGTTTCTCCCCCTTCATCTACAGAAACTAGTAGCGTTATTGAAAAATCTGTCGAGAAAACTAGTGAATCATCCTCTACATCATCAAGTTCGACGCCTGCTTCCTCTAGTTCAACTAACACCACATCAAGCTCGACCGAAACCTCGTCAACAAGTCCATCCCAATCAGCTGTCATCACGACTGAAAACAATGAGGAATTTAAAGCACTATTGCAAACTGATGACTCAAGCACCATAACAAATTTTATTCAAAAATATAAAGGTCAAGTCATCGAATTTGATGGACACATAGCAGATATTGCACACTATAAAAATTACAAAACAAAATTCGATATGCTTATTTATGTCGGAAATTACTTAGGAGCAGAACAAGCACCTTCGGGGCCAAACTTCAAATTTGTAAATATAACAACAGTTTCTAACGCCGCTTTCAACTCTTTTAATGGCGAAAATATTTCTAAAGGCCAAAATGTACATATAAAAGCACAAATTGGAAACTATAACTCCACTCAAGATTTAGTCTACCTATCTCCAATTGAGGTTTCGCCTCGATAATATAACGAATTATTTCAAATAATTTATTCAAAAAACTGAAGTCAGATTCTATTCTGACCTCAGTTTTTTATTATTTAGCATAATCTACTGCACGAAGCTCGCGAATCACGGTTACCTTGATATTTCCTGGGTAATCGAGATTGTTTTCAATTTTTTCACGAACTTTATGAGCCAAGATTGTGACTTTGTCGTCCTTGATTTGTCCTGGATTGACCATGATACGGATTTCACGTCCTGCTTGAAGGGCAAAGCTATTTTGTACCCCTTCAAAGCCGTTAGCAATTTCTTCCAAATCATGGAGACGCTTGATGTAGCTTTCAAGAGACTCACTACGAGCTCCTGGACGGGCTGCACTCAAGGCATCTGCCGCAGCGACGATCACTGCAATGACGCTCTCAGCTTCAACATCACCGTGGTGACTAGCAATCGTATTGACCACAACTGGGTGTTCCTTATACTTACGAGCCAATTCCATACCGATTTCAACGTGGCTACCTTCAACCTCGCGGTCAATAGCTTTCCCGATATCGTGAAGGAATCCAGCACGACGAGCAAGAGCCGCATTTTCACCAAGTTCGCTCGCCATGATACCAGCCAACTTAGCAACCTCAATCGAATGGCGCAAGACATTTTGTCCATATGAAGTACGGAACTGCAAGCGACCCATGATTTTCATCAAGTCTGGATGAAGGTTTGGCGCCCCAATTTCATAGGCAGCAGCCTCACCGTATTCACGGATCTTATTGTCAATCTCTTGACGGTTTTTCTCAACCAACTCTTCGATACGAGCTGGATGAATACGACCATCTTTGAGCAACATTTCCATAGTCATACGGGCAATCTCACGACGAATCGGATCAAATCCTGACAAGGTCACCACTTCTGGTGTATCGTCGATAATCACATCGACCCCTGTCAAACTTTCAAAGGTACGAATGTTACGACCTTCACGACCAATAATGCGTCCCTTCATAGTATCATCTGGCAGATGAACCGTTGAGTTTGTTGACTCCGCCACATATTCACCAGCAATACGTTGCATAGCTTGAACTAAGATGTCCTTGGCCATTTTGTCAGAACGTTCCTTGACCTCTTGCTCAGCTTCGCGAATGCGGCTAGCAATCTCCTTGGTCAAGTTTTCCTCTGTCTGTGCCAAGATAATATCTCGTGCTTCTGCCTGAGACAGGGCACCAATACGCTCTAACTCTGCTTCTTTTTGTCTTTCGACTTCCTCTAATTGCTCTTCACGCGCATCAAGGTTTTTCGCTCTATCAGAAATACTTTGTTCTTTTTGTTCAAGTGTTTGTTCTTTACTCGTCAAATTGTCGTCCTTGCGGTCGAGGCTAGTAGCTCTCTCTGTCAAACGACTTTCGATTTGTTTGAGTTCTTGACGTTCTGATTTGAATTCAGCGTCCACTTCTTCACGGTATTTTCTGGCTTCTTCTTTGGCCTCCAATAGTGCTTCTTTTTTAAGAGACTTGCTTTCACGCTTGGCTTCATTAACAAGTAAATCTGCTTCACGCTCAGCTTGTCCACGTAAATTAGTTGCTTCTTGTTCAGCATTTAAAAGCATCAACTCCGCAGCTTCCTGAGATGATTTCATCTTAGCTGAGATGCTGACATATCCAATGACTAAACCAATGATGACGGCAAAAACAGCAATCGCAAGCGACATGATTTCCATGTTTTTACCTCATTTTATTGTTATTCCGAATGACATACATTCCTTTACATTCTACCATAAAAAAGTGATTTTCACAAACCTAAAATGAAGAGTGTCTATTAAAAGTTAGACAAAGAGCCATCTACTTTTAAACTCTATTGTATTAAATTATCTAGTGGAATATCATTAATTGTAATTTGTCTTCTTGATTCCAAAGGTAGATATTTTTTTATAAAGTTCTGATATTCTGGATCTTCTAATTTCTCTATGTTATTAATTCGATAATCATCTTTTATATTCTTATCTACAACATCATAGTATATTTCAACTAGACTCTCCTCTATTTCATAACTAGAATGATTATAGTTACTATAAAATACCTTCTTAGTTTTTTTTGATAAAAATAAATTTCTTAGCCCTATCTTCCATAAACACGATAAAAGTTGAGAAAGATAGGCCTTTTTCTTATTATATAATTTTCTATCTACGTTCGAAAAACCATATGAAATTGCTATAAGATCCTCAATATTAAAATCTACAATCTTTGCTAACATTTCAAAATGAAAATATCCGTCAGACTCAAATAACTTGTCATACTTATCTATCCCATTAAGATACATATAACATTCAAAAAAGAATACTAGAATACTATCAGTTTCTTTCCAACCATCCATCCACCCGATAATGTAGTCTGCTTTCTTCTTATTATCAGTTATATTTGAAAGTTCTTCTAATGACTTCTGGAACTCTCTTAAACTTGGTTTTTTTACTCCTGAATCATTATTTTTATCTTGTACAACTCTCTCATCTATATCTACATAATAAATTTTAAAAACGAATGATAGAATAAGCCCAAGATAATCATTCTTCAACTTACTTTTTTCCAAAATGTTATCTATGACTTCTTCTGTAGATACCATTTGATTTTGATTTAGCTTAAATTTATTATCAATAAGATTCTCCTTTGTTGACTTAATTTCCTCACTATTTAATATTACAATAATTTTAAACTTTTTATTTTCAGAAAGATAGTCAATGTACCCTAATAAATCATTATAATCTGCAGGGTTATCGGAAGAGTTAGCAGATTTCCCTGTATATGAAACTCGTTCAAAATCATCAAAAATAATGATAGAATCTTGCTTCATCAAATCCGTTCCAACTGTTTTAAAGAACCATTTAAAAACTCCTCCAATAAGTGGAATAAAGTCTAAGTTTCCGAGTATTGATTGCTTTTCTATTTCATTGATCAATATTTTCTCGGCTTGCTCTCTTGTTTTGATCCCAAAGCAGGAAATATAATAGATTTCTTTCTTTTTGTAAATTTGATTTTCAAAAAACGTCTTTATAAAAAATGTTTTCCCACTCCCCCAAGAACCATCCAGCCAAAAGACATTATGAATAGAATCTGGAGTATTTAAAAACTCCACTAGATGAGTTTGATAAGGATAGTCATCCAAATCATATTCCGGAAATAGCTCCGGATCCAGTTTTTTATAACTAACTTTTTTAAAAATTATATCTAAAAACCAGAACAGTATTGTTGGTATAGTCAGTGCTAACAATATTATTACACGATTCATATACAAAATCGAAACAATATCTTTTAAAAAATTATAATTAGATACAAATTTATAGATAGGTAAAGCAAAGCGTTTAAATTGTTCAATCTCAAGTGCGAGATACAGTACCCATATACTGGCTATAAATATTTTGTACCATTCTACAATTCTAACATTACTACTCCATGATGGTCTTTTCAATAGATATTTCAATAATTTGAAATTCATAAAAAAATTAAGAATCCTCGTCATTATATTTTTCATATATCTCCCTTTTAATCTATGTTATCATGATTATACCACAAAATGATAAGCATAAAACGGATTCAAGGGACAAGAATTGTAATTGCTATACTAAATTTCTTTACTGAGTTTTTGTCTTTTGTATTAGGGATTCTGTCATTTTCCAAAAAATTTTATCTTAAACTTACTCACAAAAATTTAAAAAATAAAAAGTCCACCTTTCAGTAGACTTAGTTTATTTCTATTCTAATCGGCACTCTTCCAAAATTCTGCTCTGCTATACTTGGATTTCCCAGTTGGTAAATCTGGTCTACCTTTTGAGTCATGGCATCCCAGGGTTCTTTGCCAATTCGGCTGACTAGATTGACCTGCCCTTTCAGAGACTTGAGGTGTTGTCTGCCTTTTTCGGTAAAGCCAAGGACATGAATGGCTTCTGGCAAATTACTTTCTCTTGCCTGCACTAAGATATAGGTCAAAAGGCGTCTGACACGCGCCTTGGTGTAACGTTTGGTAGTCACTAACTCGACCAATTCTTCCACAAACTGGGCTGTTTTAATAGCTTCATTAATGCGCACAGCCATTTCTTGATTGACCTGATAGATGGTAGTTAGGTCGGGATT
This sequence comes from Streptococcus mitis B6, assembly GCF_000027165.1. Classification (NCBI taxonomy): domain Bacteria; kingdom Bacillati; phylum Bacillota; class Bacilli; order Lactobacillales; family Streptococcaceae; genus Streptococcus; species Streptococcus mitis. The sequence goes on from NC_013853.1 coordinate 1,684,872, forward strand.
TGACAAGATTTGATAGCGGAGTAAAGAAAAATAGTCATCCCATCTCACCTTACTGGCCTGCTCAAAGAGGGAAACAGAAGGCATAAAGCGTTCTAAGAAATCTTGGTCTGACTGGTACTGACGGAGGGCTGTCGCCGAGGCAAAGTCCACATCCTTATCCACAGAATGGTAACCTGCGCCCTGACGTTGAATCGGATGCAGCTTGATGTTTCGTCCAGCAACCGCCTTGACATAGGCCAGAGCAAGAACATGATTGGGCGTATTGCCTGAAAAATCAAGACCTGCAAATTCCTTCCACATGGCTTGGGTTTTCTGTGGATAGGAAAGAGAATCAGGCAGGTTTTCCACAAATTTCTCCATCTCAGCCCCCTGCTCTGTGTATAAGTCAGCGATTTTCTGGTAATTTAGAATTTCCTCCGTCCCAAAAGCGAGGCTATCAATACCCAACCTAGCCAAGATATCCACAGCTCCTTGGCCGAAGAAATCTGCTGCCTGAACACTGACTAAAAAGGGCAATTCTACTACCAAGTCTGCGCCATTTTCCAGTGCCATCTGAGCACGTGTCCACTTATCCACGATAGCAGGTTCTCCACGCTGCATGAAATTCCCTGACATAGCCACGATTTTCAGCCCCTCAGCCTGATTTAGCAGGTATTTATGCCCATTATGAAAGGGATTAAACTCCGCGATAATACCTGTGATGGTCATGCTAATCTCCTACTTCTGCGCCACAAAAAACCAACGGGTGCTGGTTTCTGTTGGCTCCTTGTCTTCAAAGTCCGCATAGAGTTTGAAGGACTTAAAACCGGCCTGTTCCAGCAAAATATCATAGGTCAAGACCTCATAAGTCCGCTCCTCATGCACTTCATCGTGGCGACTAAAGGACCCATCCTCTTCCTTGATAAAGAAAGTCAACTCATGCACGATGGAGTGAGGAGCTTCGTCCTCGTAGGTATCCCAGAGCATTGCAAAATCTTCCGCATTTTCATGGTAAGAATAGCCTGTAAAGACCTCATCTGTCTGGTAGATCGAATGCACATCAAAGATGAAAACTCCATCTTCATTAAGTGCATTATACACTTCCTTAAAAACATCCCCTACTTCCACCTCATCCTGCATGTAGCAGATTGAGTCCGAATAACAAGTGACAAAATCATATTGACCTGCCTTGGACAAATCCAGCATATTGCCTTCAATAAAGTCAATCTTTTGTTTGGCTGAAGAAGCTCTCTTTTCAGCAATCTTCAACATATCCCCACTCAAGTCAAGTCCAGTCACATCAAAACCAGATTGAGAAAAGCGGACAGACTGGATGCCTGTCCCACAAGCCAATTCCAAGAGTTTCTTTCTCTCCTTGGTCTTAGGCAAGTGACGCAGAGAAAAATCCGTCCATTTGTCGTATAAACTATCATCCATCACAGCATCGTAAACAGCCGCAAAGGTTTCATAAGTCGCCATAATCATGATACCAAGAGCCTCCATGGCAAACACCACTCGCTCTTCACCTTTCCATCAATTTTCTAAAATAAGCAAAGAAACCCAGTTGACTGCAACTGAGTTCATCTTCTAAGCAAGAGTTTCTGAAATATCTACTGAATTCGCCTCATGCCATAGCTTTTATAGGTTATAGTGGGCACGCATTTCTTCTGAGAAGATATGCACGACAACAGCACCGAGGTCCAGCAAGACCCAGCCTCCCGCTGCATCGCCTTCGATATGGCTGCCTTTAAAGCCTGCTTGAGCTACTTTTTCACGGATATTATCAGCGATAGCGTCCAACTGACGGCTATTCATTGAGCTAGTGATAACAAAGTAATCCGTCACGCTAGTCAAATCTTGTACGTCAAGTGCGAGGATATCCTCCGCACGTTTCTCATCAGCCGCTTTCACGACTAGTTCTAGTAATTCTTTTTCGTTCATTTAGTCCTCTTTTAAAAAATATTTTTATAATCTAGGACATCTGCAAAGCGATTCTCCCAAATGCCCTCATAAAATTCATTTATCGTTTCTGCTGGAATGTCATCCCCATCAAAGGTTGTGACAGCACCTTCTGGAATAATCAGCTGATAGCCATATTCAAAGGCAACCTTGACAGAGGTATCCACACAATATTCTGTCTGCATGCCACATAAAACTAATTTTTCAATCCCCTGTTTATCCAAGTATTCTTTTAAGCCAGTTTCTTTGAAAATACTATTATACTTCTTCTGAAAGACCTTTTCATCAGATTTTCGATTTAAAAGCGCAGATAACTGCCAATCTTCTGATGTTTGAGCTTCAGAGTTCTCAATATGTTGAACATAGATAATTTCAATATTCTTGCTTCTAGCCTGATTTTGTAAATAAGAAATTTTTTCCAATAGACTTTTTGTCTGGAACCCAGTTTCCACTAAAATATTCTGAACATCAATGATTATAAAAGCCGTCTTCATTTAGTCCTCTTTCAAATAGTGCACAAAGGCGTTATAGGTTTCAAGGGTTTGGGGATAGATAGGGAATCCCTGATGAGCCAGATGCTCCACAGTGCGAGCTGTTTCGTAGGCCACCGCCTTATTAAGCGATAGACTTGCAATCTCACGCGCCACATCCACCCCTGGAAAGGCACGATTATGCTCTATATAGTCTGCGACGTAGATAACCTTATCAAGATCAGTCATCTGATCCGCCCCAACTGTATGGATTTCAATAGCTCGCAAGATTTCTGAATCATGCAAATCCAGGTCTTCTTGAATCTTGTATATACCAACCATGCCATGCCAGACATTATTGCCCCAGTTTTTGAGGTCAGGGTCTAGCTGATAACGGCCAATCAAGTCTAGAAATTCCTGATTTGACAGCTTTTTAGCATAGTCATGAAGAAGGCCTGCTAGGCCTGCTTTCTCGGTATCGACTCCAAATCGCTGAGCCAATTCTATGGCTGCACGCTCCACACCCAAGCAATGGGTTAAACGTTTTTCAGGTAGAAGCTCTGCCATTTTTTCCAACAAAGCCTCGCGAGAGCAATTGATATAGTCTTGGTATGCCATCAGTAAAGCCCCTCCTTCTCGATATAGTCTAGTACAGGCTGAGGCAGGAGAAAGTTGGGTTTCCGACCTTGGACAAGGAAGTCACGCACCATGCTAGACGAGATATCCATGAGAGGCACATCCACCCAGATAACTGGATAAGAAGTTCCAGCCTTGTAGCGTGGGCGCTGAACTCCCACAAACTGAACCATATCTACCAGTTCATCAATTCGGTACCACTTAGGCAGATAGTCCACCATATCGGCACCGATGATAAAGTAATAATCCGTATCTGGATTCTTCTCTGTTAAAATCTTCATGGTGTCGTAGGTATAGGAAATACCCTTGCGCTCTAACTCGATTGTTTCAATGGATAGACCTTCAATTCCCTCAATCGCCAACTCAAGCATCTTGAGACGGTGATGTTCAGGGATGGTTTCCTTTTTATCTACGTGAGGGGGTTGATATTCCGGCATGAGCAAGACTTGATCCAGTCCTAACTGCTGGCGTACTTGGTCCGCAACAACCAGATGGGCATTGTGAACAGGGTTAAAATTCCCCCCTAAAATCCCGACTTGTTTGCGTTTTTTCTCCTTGATTTCTGGCTCCAACTCTACCTTGGTAAAGGGAGTCAATAGTTCGATTGCCATAGGCTAGTCTCCTTTATTTCTCTGTAAAAACAGTTGTTTGGAGTATGGGGGTTAAATTTCTTTGACTTTTTTAGAAATCTTGCGATTTTCTTTCTTGCTGGATTGTTTAAACAAAATCAAAATTCGTCCGATTTTTTGGACTGTGTCCACACCGATTTCTTCTTCCAAAATTTCAGCTACTTCGTGGATATTTTCATCGGTGTTTTGCAAAAGAGTCACCTTGATCAATTCACGGGCATCAAGAGCTTGACGGACGCTGGTTTTGATTTGGTCGTTGAGTCCATTTTTTCCGATTTGGATGATGGGTTTGAGAGTGTGTGCCTGGCTGTTGAGGAAGGCACGTTGTTTTGATGTTAATGACATAATATTCTTCCTTGTTTTTTGATAGTTATTTTAGGTGGTGAGGGACGGTCGGAACTAATTTCCCAAAGATCTCATCTTTGAAAAATGGATTTCCTGACCTCACAATTGAGCCTTGGTCTCAATTGTGCCCCTTGCCAATCTATCGATTGGCAAGACACCACGGCAATAACTATCTTTTTATGAGCTCACTTTGTTCGCTCAGCCATTTTATTTTAAATTATTGCTTTTCGTGTGACGACGGCGACATCTTCTGGTGCCCAGACGGCGACTTTGGCTGTGCCTGTTACGCGAATCCAGCCGAGTCCAGAGATAACTAGGTCTGTCTTATCCTTGATGGTAAATACATGCTGAACTAGTTTTGGAAAATCTTCCTTTTCCTTGCTATTTGGTGGTGTCAGAAGAGTTCCTAGGTGCTTATCATAAAATGCACTAGCGCCTTCAAGCTTAGTACGATGGAGTTTCAATTCGTTGTCAAAAAAGGCAGTGAAACCTTGTTTTTCTCCTGATATAAAGTCAAAACGTCCGAGACCACCTAAAAATAGGGTTTGTTCAGGATTAAGCTGATAGGTTTTAGGCTTGATTTCCTTTTTAGGGCTGACATACTTGAGGTTTTTAGCCGTCAAGTAGTGGGCCATCTGGTGACGGTGGATAATCCCCGGCGTATCGTAAATATAAGATCCGTCGTCAAGCGGAATCTCGATTTTGTCCAAGGTTGTCCCTGGGAAGCGCGAAGTCGTAATGACATTCTGATCACCCGTGATTTCTTGGATAATGGCATTGATAAGGGTTGATTTTCCAACGTTGGTTACACCGACCACATAGACATCACGGCCCTTACGGTAGTGTTCAATCTTGTCAATGACTTCCTTAATGGCATGTTTGTTTTGTGCCGAAGTTAGGACGACATCAACAGGACGAAGACCTTCTTCGTGGGCACGTTCCATGAGCCACTGGCTAATCTTACCTGGTTTAACTGACTTAGGCAGAATATCCTTTTTATTTCCCACCAAGAGGACATCATTGCCTGATACAAAACGTGGCAAGCCCGGGATGACAGAGCCATTAAAATCAAAGATATCAATGACATTGACCACCAAGGCATCACTGTCTCCCACCTCGTGCAAGAGCTTGAGGAAATCATCGTCCGTCAATTGGACATCCGTGATTTCATTGTAGTGGCGGAGACGGAAACAACGTTGGCAATAAACTTCGCCAGTTTCCAAACCTTTTTCAAGTGCCGACTGGGGGGTAAAACCAAGACCAGCCTTATCTGTCGTCTGAATGGTTGCTCCACAACCAATACAGAGAATTTCTTCCATAGTTAAATTCCTTTTTTATATGTAATCGGTCCGTACTTTTCAGTGATTTTTCGCATCACACGACGCTCACGAGCTCGGTTAATCTGCGTTTTGATCGAGTCATGTTGGACCAAGGGTTTGACTAAAATCGAGCGAATGCCTGCACGGTGGGCTGCTCGTATATCTGTCATGAGCTGGTCGCCAACCATGACCACTTCACTTTTCTCATAATGAAATTCCTTCATGGCACGGTCAATCCCAAATGTAAAGGGCTTCAGAGCCCAATAAACGTAGTCAATCCCAAATTTCTCAACTGCTCGTTGAACGCGTTTTTTGGTGTTATTTGAGACCACGATGATGCGAATGCCCGCGTCTCGAAGGTCATGTAGCCATTGCTTCATCTCTGGTGTTCCGTCAGGATTATTCCAAGCAATGAGGGTATTGTCCAAATCGACCAAAACAGCCTTGATTCCATGCGCCTGCAGGCTTGGGACTGTCAGATCATAGACTGCTTCCACAGCAAAATCTGGCATGTAATTTTCAATCGCCATTCTGGCTCCTTCTCTTTTATTTTCTAGTAATTTTCTTCAGCCATTGAGATAAGGCTGCCCATAAAATCAAGCTAGCCATTAAGATATAAATCCAAGCATTTGGCTCTTCTGTAAATGGTAGAGGAACATTCATTCCGAAGAAACCTGTAATAACCGCAAGTACTGCTAGTAAGACGGAGACAATAGTCAAAATTGTCAAACTATCATTCAAGTTATTGTTTAGGATGTTGTTGTAAGAAGCTGAGAGTTGTTGCAAGACTTGAGAAATCAAGTCTGTCATAGACACCAACTGATGGGCTTCAATCATGGCATCATCAAACTGCTCTCGTTCGACATCATTAAATCTCCGATAAAGAGCATGGCCCTGGATATGTTCCAAGAGGAGTCGATTTTGTTTTGCTGCTGCTGTCAAGTAAACCATACCAGTCTCCAAGTCAGAGAGGGCGAAGAGATTTTTCTTTGTTGTAGTTTGACGTAGCAAGGCACTAATTTCGTCCTTACTTTTATCCATCTCTTCAATGACAGGATAATAAGCGTTACTGATAATCTCTAAACCAGCAAAGAGAAACTTGTAAATAGAAAGCGACTCATGGCTATCCAGATAAGCTGACATCTGATCAATGACATAAGCATTCTTATGGTTGCTGATGGTAATCATTCGTTGTCTTTCGACGATAAAGGTCATGGGAATCGCTTCATAATATTCTTTGTCTTTTTCTAAATCAAGAACATTATAAATAAAGGTTACCGTCTCCGTTTCACGGTTATAATCCATATGAGCTCGTTCATTTCTATCCAGAGCATACTCAATGGTTTCCTTGTCCAATCCATAGATGTCAGAAAGATCTTCCATATTTTTAATCTTATCCACATCAAGGTCTATCCAGGTACAACCATTGCCCAACTGCTTTTCTAAAACCATCTTTTCTCCTTTATTAAACTCTTTCTATTGTACCACAAATTACTTAAAATAACAGGTCTAGTCTGTGCGTGAGAGATTGCTGACGACGGTGATATTCCGATTGGGAACGAAGTGCAGAACCTGATCTTCTCCTCTGAGTTGCGTTGTTCGAATGCCGACACTGACGACCTTTCCCGATACAGTAATAGGACCATTTGTCAAAACAACTTCATCTCCCACATCTAGTTGACGTTCAAAGAGGATGAAAAAGCCATTGATGACATCAGATAGAAAGCCTTGGGCTCCCATCCCAATAGCCACCCCAGCAATCCCAGCTCCAGCAAGCAAACTAGAAACTGGCAAACCCAATATCGACAAAATGCAGTAAAGCAAAAAGAAATAAAGGGTATAATTAAACACATTCTCTAATAAACGTGAAATGGTTTTCTGACGCCCGACATCATGACGAGACATTTTTAGAGAAGGTTTAACAATTCTCTGCACCATGGTATGGAGCAATTTCTTAGCTATATAAAAGATCAAAAATAAGAATAAAAGAGAAAGTAGCTTGGTTAAGATATTCTCGATAATCGCTGTAATATCAAGTTTATTGAGATAGGTTTGAATAAATTCTTGCATAGAAAACTCCTTTCATTTATTATACCATACTTTCACAAGTGATGAATCTCCATAAATATTCAAAAATAATAGCCAAAATAGACAGAAAATTCTTGATTTTAGCTCATATTTATACTATAATCATAAACATTACACAACTAAGGAGGTTATTATGAAAAAACTCATTCATACTTGGAATAAGGCAAGCCTAATCAAACGGATTTTGATTGGTATGCTTATTGGAGGAACCCTAGGACTGACACTTCCTAACATTTCAGGAATTGGTTTACTTGGAGATCTCTTTGTTGGTGGCCTCAAAGCCATCGCACCTATTCTAGTCTTTGCCCTCGTTGCTAACGCTCTTTCCCAACATCAAAAAGGACAAGATAGCAACATGAAAACGGTTATCTTCCTTTACTTGGTGGGAACCTTTGCCGCTGCCCTTATCGCTGTCCTAGCGAGCTTCATTGTCCCTGTTGAGATTACCTTGAATAGTGCCAATACAGAAATTACACCACCAGATGGAATTGGCCAGGTCCTCAGTAACCTCTTGCTTAAACTCGTAGACAACCCTGTCAATGCCCTCGTTACTGCTAACTACATTGGAATCCTATCTTGGGCAGTTGTTTTCGGAATTGCTATGAGAGAAGCCAGCAAAAATAGTAAAGAATTGTTGAACACCATAGCTGATGTGACTTCCAAGATTGTTGAATGGATCATCAACCTAGCACCATTTGGAATCCTAGGCCTTGTCTTTAAAACTATCTCTGATAAGGGAATCGGCAGTCTAGCCAACTATGGAATCTTGCTTGCCCTCTTGGTGACAACCATGTTCTTTGTCGCTCTGGTTGTCAATCCATTGATTGCCTTTCTCTTTATGAAGAGAAATCCTTATCCACTCGTTTGGAAATGTTTGCGTGTCAGCGGTGTGACAGCCTTCTTCACTCGTAGTTCTGCGGCGAACATCCCTGTCAACATGAAACTTTGTCACGACCTTGGACTAGATCCAGATACCTATTCGGTTTCTATCCCCCTTGGCTCTACTATCAATATGGCCGGGGCAGCGATTACCATTAATGTTCTAACCCTTGCTGCAGTAAATACTTTGGGAATCCCTGTTGACTTTGCGACAGCCTTTGTCCTTAGTGTGGTAGCAGCAATCTCAGCCTGTGGTGCTTCTGGTATTGCCGGAGGATCCCTCCTTCTTATCCCAGTTGCTTGTAGTCTTTTTGGTATTTCTAACGATATTGCCATGCAAGTTGTTGGGGTTGGATTTGTGATTGGGGTCATCCAAGATTCATGTGAAACAGCTCTCAACTCTTCTACTGACGTCCTCTTTACTGCTGTTGCAGAATACGCAGCAGCCCGTAAAAAATAACACATAAAGACAAGCCTACTCAGGTCTTGTCTTTTCAACTTTTATCTAACTTACTAGGAAATTCTTATGTCTATTAGCCAACGTACGACCAAGCTCATCTTAGCTACCTGTCTTGCCTGCTTTCTTGCTTATTTTCTCAATCTCTCCTCAGCTGTTTCAGCTGGAATCATCGCCCTCTTGAGCCTATCCGATACCCGTAGAAGTACCTTAAAACTGGCCCGCAATCGCCTCTTTTCCATGCTTCTAGCTTTGGTTATCGGAGTTCTGGCTTTTCACTTGAGCGGATTTCATATCTGGAGCCTTGGCCTCTATCTAGCCCTTTATGTGCCTCTAGCCTACAAGATGGGCTGGGAAATTGGTATCACACCAAGTAGCGTTTTGGTTAGCCATCTCTTGGTGCAAGAGTCAACCTCTCCAGACCTCCTAGTCAACGAATGCCTTCTCTTTGCTATCGGTACAGGATTTGCTTTACTGGTCAATCTCTACATGCCTTCACGAGAAGAGAAAATTCATCGCTACCACACATTGGTAGAAGAAAAGTTAAAAGATATTCTCCAGCGCTTCAAATATTATTTATCCAGAGGGGACGGACGCAACCGAGCACAGTTGGTTAAAGAATTGGACACCCTTTTGGAAGAAGCCCTCAGACTGGTCTATTTGGATCACTCAGACCACCTCTTTCACCAGACTGATTACCATATTCACTACTTTGAGATGAGACAGCGACAAAGTCGCATTCTGCGAAATATGGCCCAGCAAATCAATACCTGTCACCTAGCTGCCAGTGAGAGCCTGATTTTGGCCCAACTCTTTTCAAAAATTGCAGGTCAACTGAGCCAGACCAATCCTGCTTCTGATTTACTAGATGAAATTGAACGCTATCTAGAAGTCTTCCGCAACCGCAGTCTGCCCAAGACAAGAGAAGAATTTGAAACCCGCGCCACGCTCCTCCAACTCCTACGTGAAGCCAAAACCTTCATCCAAGTAAAAGTTGATTTTTACCAAAAATATGGACAGTAATACTCTTCGAAAATCTCTTCAAACTACGACAACTTCACCTTGTCGTAGGTATGGTTACTGACTTCGTCAGTCTTATCTACAACCTCAAAACGGTATTTTGAGCAGCCTGCGGCTAGCTTCCTAGTTTGCTCTTTGATTTTCATTGAGTATAAAAAAGAAAACTTCAGACCAATCACAAAAGGTGAATATCTGAAGTTTTCTTTTATTTGTAAGTTATTACCATAAAGGCTAATAGTAAAACGAATAAAGCCAAACTCACCAATAAAGTAAGAACCTTGACCAAGGTATTGCTCTGCCAGTAGCTTGGTTTACCAATATTACTGGTCGCATCCATTGAAAATAGTTGATTTTGACGGGGTTGTATAGTTACCAATACAATCAAAGCGAGAGAGAGGACAATAGCTAAAACAATCAGTATTTCAATCATAGACCTACCTCAAAATTCCCAACAAAGTAAAGAGCAAACCAATCAGAATCATTAAACCCAAGATGAGTGAAAAAGTCTTACTAATCTTTTCACCTCGGGTTTCTTTTTCTTTCTTGATCGGTTTTTGTTTCAACTCTTCCATACGACCTTCAATATCTTTGTAAAATAAATCTTCATCTGACATGTTAGCCTCCTAAAACAGTTTGCATGGTTTCCTGATATCGTACCAAGTCAACATAATTTGCATGTTGGCCTTGCTTCCCAAGCGCCAGACTCATTTGTTCAACATCTGAAAGAGCCAGTTTAATGGTCTCAACCAAAGCAGAAACTTCACTACTTTCAAACAAATGTTCTGGAGCGATATAAAGTCTATTGTGCACTGTCTGATTAAATCCAAGAATCAAGAGATTGTGTTCAAAGGCCTGACGTACTGCCTGCAACAACTCATTGCTATGGTTTATATCCAAATAAATATCCGACAATTGATAGAGCTCCTGAATCTTCTGTGGACTAGCATTCTGGTAAAGGACCACATTAGGATAGCGAAGCATGTCTAAGAGCCTAGAAGACATCTCAGTCACCGCTGCAATGCGGAAAGTGACATCAGGCAAGGCATCTACAATTGCTTCCACTTGCTCAATCTGATCGGAATTAGTCAAGATTAAGGCATCTCGTCTTAGGAAATTATCGCGTTTAAACTGGTAATGGTAACCCAAGTGCACAAACTGATCATGGTATTTCTCGTCAGTCAACTCTAAAGCGCGCTCATAAGTCGCCTTGTTGGGAATAATGATTTTCTTAGTACGCACATCATCGCTTTCCAAAATCAACTGCATATTGCCTGGAATGGCATCATAGAGAGGTTCCTGCCAAACCAAAACATCTGATCCAGACTTATCTGGATGATGGAAGGAAACCAAGAAAGCAGTCGCTAAGGTATTAAAGACAATCTGATGCTTATCTAGCTCCAAATCTTGTAAAAAGAAGGTGAGAAATTCTACTCGATTGGTAAAGTAACGCATGGACTGACCAGGTAAGGTCAATAAGATATCACCCGTCACATGGTTTTCAAGTAACACCTCCTGACCATTGACATCTTGGTAAACCGTCATCACCGGCTCACTATCTGCGCTATAGGTCGTTGTAGCAAAGCAAGCTCCAAAGCGATTGTAATGATCAACTTGGCGTACTCTGCCTTCCAAGTCTTTCCAATCTACCTGTTTAACCAAACGCGCCTGCATTCCATCAGCATAATGAATGACAGCCCTCTCCTGTGTCATATCCTCAATACGAGCAGACTGATTATTTCCTGAAATTTCCCAAAAAGCTGGAACAGATACTTGATTAAAATAAAGAGGTTTTCCCTTTTCATATCCAAGATAATAAGTAAAAGGAGATACCAGACCATCAGGCAGAAAACCATCTGCATCGATGACCACTCCAAGTTGAGAAAGACCAGTAGCTACTAGGCTTTCATGTAAATCTCGACTTTCCTGACTGTAACGATCATAAAGTTCAATCATGGAGCACCTCCTCTACTGCTTTTTTCCACTTTTCTAAAATTTCTTCGGTTAAGAAGCCTTCTGCAATTTGATAAGAATGGGTACGCATAGCTTCCAAACGATTTTCTTGATACAATTGACAAATCTTAGTTGAAAAAGCTTGCTTGATTTGGTCTTCTACATGGTCAGATGAACTTGGAATCAGATAACCATTTTGCCCATCCTCTATAAAAGTCTGATTACCATAAGGCACATCAAAACCGATGAGAGGGAGACCTGAACCAATAGCTTCCATCAAGGTCAAACCAAAGCCTTCGCTGGTTGAAGCCGTCAAGTAGACTTCATACTGGCTATAAATCTGCGAAAGTTCCGCATGTCCCTTGAGTTGGATATAATCCTCAGCCTGATGAGTTGCAATAATATCTCTAAGCAGAGAATCCTCTCCACCACTACCATAAATATCAAAGGTTAATTTAGGGATTTCCTTGCGAGCTTCAATGACCGCCTTGACCAACCAGTCAATGTGTTTTTCTTTGGCAAGACGCGAAGCCGTAATCAATGAAAATGGCTTGCGCCCTTGACTTGACTCAGTCAAGGAATCAATACTACCAACAGGAATGGTAACAATCTTTGGTTGATGCTGGGTGTATTTGGCAAATTGCTCTTGTAACACTTCATTCTGTCTGTCAGTTGACACGATAAAGAAGTCAACCTTATCCGCATTGGTAAACTGATAGTCATAATAGTTGTTCCAGAGGATGTAATCCCCATTTGTAGCATTTTCACTATAATGCTCCGCGTGAACGACTACCGCTAAATGCGCTGCCTGTGCTTCCTCAAACACAACCTGTCCAATACCTGTCTCTCTATCCAGAATGACTAAATCAGACTTGTTCAAATTCAAGGATTTCATAAAAGCACGCATGAAGGCTGGCTTTCCATAGAAAATCTTATCCTTAAAACGGTAAACTTCTTCCTTTCCTTGATTCATCAAGATATCATAGGCCGGAGTCCCGTCTTCATTGTAAAAAGTTCGTTGGTATAACGCTGCAACATTGTCCTTGGGAGCAAAGTATTCGCTACAATAACGCGTATAAGAAAAGTAATCCTTCCGAATCAAGTTCCCCTTAAATACATACTCCACATGTTGAACCAAGTCCTTGTCCTCATCAACCAAATAACAGGTGACAAACTTATCTTGGTCAGCAAAGAAGATACGCAAAACCTTGCCATTCTTTTCTCTACAACTTTCAACACCATCAAAAGTAGCCAAGACATCAGCCACTGTTACACTAGTCGGTGCAATCTTGATATCTGTGAAATGATTATAAAGCCAAATCACTTGCTCATCATCAAAACCAATATTGGCTGTCAGATGCTGAATATTATCAGCTAGAATCATATCTGTAAAGATAAATTTAGAGTGTAAATTCAAACTTCGAAAAATACCGGCACGATAGGCCTGAGCATATTCTACACCGCTACTGGCCCAGCCAATTCCTAAATTTATATTGTAAATTGTCATATTGTCTCCTCTTATGGAAAATGAGTCACGATTTCACCTTTTTGAGTGACCTCAACCAGCCCCATCAAGAGATTCCGTACCATATCCGCACGAATTTGCTCTTTCATCGTTTCAAAACCTGCATAGGCTTCTTGATAATATTCTACAATTGGGTTTTTCTGTGCAGCAGATTGACCACCGATAGCCATAGATAACTGTTGGAGGTAGTCTACTTGTTCCACCCAGTTATCATCGATAGCCTTAAGTAGAGAGAGTCGTAAATACTGTTCATACAAGTCATGTTGTTCCAGTAATTCCTTCTTTTCAGAGAGTTCTCTATTCACAACTTGTCGAATAAAGGAGCGGACTTGTTTCTGATTAGATAAGTCTAGATTATCTGGAATTTCCTTTACATGGAAACTGATATTGGTAACAATAAAGTGAAACAACAATTCACGACTGGCATAGTGTTCAGCCGCTACCTTTTCTGTATATCTCTCAATGATATCCACAACTACATCCTCTAAGTCACGAGAACCATCAATTAAACGATTGCGTTCCTTGTAAACCATATCGCGTTGGATATTCATACTCTCAGCATACTCTAAGGTCTGACGACGGGCAGTGCGACCTGCGCTGTCACTAGCATGTTGAGCCCTTTCAACCAGGTTACGATACTTACGACCTTTGAGAATTTCTGGTTGCGTCATATCTTGAACTTGATAATCTTTATACTTCTTGTGAACCCAAGATGGACCAAATTTCTTAATAACATCATCTTCTAGAGACACAAAAAACTTACTCATGCCTGGATCACCCTGACGGCCAGAACGTCCACGGATTTGAAGGTCAATCCGTTGACTTTCCATCCGCTCCGTACCAATGACAATCAAGCCACCAAGCTCTGCAACACCCTTACCAAGTTTGATATCCGTCCCACGTCCGGCCATAGAAGTTGCAACTGTTACGGCCCCCATCTGACCTGATTCAGCGATAATTTGGGCCTCACGCGCAGCATTATTAGCATTGAGAACATTGTGGGCAATCCCTTCACGGAGCAATAGAGATGAATAAAGTTGAGACATTTCAACTGATCCAACAAAAACGAGTAAGGGATTTCCCTTAGCATGATACTCTTTGATGTATTCTAAAGACGCATACACTTTCTCTGGTAAAGTCACATAGAGATTATCGGGATAGTCAATCCGTTGCTTAGGACGATTGGTTGGAATCCGAATAACAGCCATATTATAAGTCTCAAGAAATTCTTTTTCTGCTACCTTTCCTGTCCCCGTCATCCCAGATACTTTTTTAAACATCTTAAAGAGACTCTGATAGGTGATGGAGGCCATGGCCCTCGTTTCAGGAGACAACTTCACGTGTTCCTTGGCTTCAATGGCCTGATGGAGACCTCCCTGCAGTTTGGTCATTTCCATTAAACGACCAGTCCCTTTATCCACCAATACCATCTCATTTCCACGAATGATATAGTCCTTATCTTTAGTAAAGAGCTTATGAGCTCGAATTGCATAGACTAAGTGACGAGCAAAGGACGCATGTTCTTCCTCATATAAGTTGTCAATTCCTAGGAAACTTTCAGCAGACTTGGCCCCCTTAGTAGTAAGCCAGACCTCCTCCTTCTCCTCTTTGAAAATATAATCTTCTCCCTCGACCAGCGTTGTCACCAGTGTATCAATAATTGCATAGTAATTCGACTGAACACGGGGAGAACCCGCAATAATCAAAGGAGTTTGTGCACTATCAAGTAAGATATCATCAATTTCATCAATAATGACATAGTTAAAAGGTCGCAAAAACTTACCTTCTTTATTCGAAGCCAAATTATCATTTAGGTAATCAAAACCTAAATTACTTTTGGTTGTGTAAATGATATCCGAAGCATAGATCAGTTTCTTTTCTTCTGCTTTCATTTCCTTCTTTGGATCCCCTGTAAATGGGACCCCAATAGTCAAGCCTAGGAAACGATAAACTTGGCCCATTTCCTCTGCATCCCGCTTTGATAAATACTCATTAGGCGTAACAACCATCACACCTTGACCTGAAAGAGCGTTCAAATAGACCGGCATGGTGGCTGTTAGGGTTTTCCCTTCCCCTGTGTTCATCTCAGCAACATTTCCGTAGTGCATGACAATAGCTCCCATGACCTGAACATCATAGGGGAACATCCCTAAAATCCGCTTGTCTGCTTCACGCACCACTGCAAAAGCTTCTACTAAAAGGTCATCTAGACTTTCTCCCTTGGAAAGACGCTGACGAAACTCCACTGTTTTAGCGACCAATTCTTGATCCGAAAGAGAGGACATCTTGCCTTTTAAGCTATTGATCCTCTTTAAAATCTTTTTCACTTTCCTAAGCTGGAAATCTTGACCTAAACGTCTAAACACTTCTAATCTCCTTGATAGAAAAATGATAAAAAGTTAAGGATTCAAAACCAGCACTTAAAAGAGAAACTTGATAAGTATAACTATCTTCTGGATAAGTAAATATGAAATCTTTCACTTTTTCTACCTTTTCTTCTAAAATATCACCATAGCGGTCAAAAAAAGTTATCTTGGTATAAACCCCATTTTCAGGCTGACAATCAAAAACCAGTGATAGTTGATATTCCTGATTTCTTTTTAGTAGGGGAAGCTGGGGCTGAGTCCGTGCAGCCTGATAATTGACACTAGAAAACCAAGTCTTAAGAATTTCACCAGATGGCAATAGAGGATTATACAGACGGACACTTTTGTCAGGGTAATAAGATACAGTTGATCCGTACATATAAGTCCCACCAACTTCTCCCCAATGAATGGACTGTCTCTGTGTGATAATCATTCTTTCTCCCTTCCAAAACCACTTGCTAGTACCATCCGATAAAAGTGGATAAACCAAGCAACATTGGTATCTGTATCATCATTGTGTCGTCCAGCAGTTCCTTTAGACAAAATCTTTGCACCTGTATTACACAAATAAGTAACTAGTTTCTCATAAGCCTGAGGATCCATTTCTTCATCCTTCATATAGGACAAACCAAAGGTTGTCTTTGAAAAATTTGCTTGTTTAAAGATTTTCCAAAAACGCTGGTCCAGCTCTGTCATATCTTGCCAACTTGTCCCACCTGTATGGTGAATTAAACAATCAAAAGCTAAGTTAGAGACACCTGGTGCGTCCAAACGTCCACGGCTAGCTATGGTTCCTAAGTTTGCCAAGGGCTTCCCAACTATGATAGCATGAGGTTCAAAAGAAGCACCATAATAAAGAGCCGGAAACGTTCCCATAGAAAGGCCTGATAAAATCAAATCCTTACGATCAAAACCTAAATAATCAAGATAGTGAGCAATCGTCTCTTTGACCTTTCCCTCTAGCTCATCGGTTCCTAGATAAAAAGCTCCCCCTTCTAAACGTGGATCAGAAAATAAAATAAAGGGACATCCTAGGTTTTTCATCATAAAATAACCCTCGAATCCTTCTGCGGGTCGATAACCTGCAAAATAGACAGCCAAAGGTGGTTTAAAATTACCTGGATGGAAGAAATAGTTTATTTCATCTCGCTTGGAATCATGTAGGATATTTCCACCAAGTACAAACTTACCAAATTGTTTTCGACTCCAACGTTGGTGAAGATTACCCAGTTTGATAGTTCCATGGCCTCTTGCTTCTACAGATATTGCGAGATAGCAATCTCCCTCTTTATTTTCCATAATGAGTGCATTCTCTAGGTCATTTTCGGTCACTATTGTCTCTTCAAAAACATCATCAACAGAACCACTCCATATTTTACGAATGACCAATCGTAACTCACAATTACCTTGTTTTTCATACTCAAGCCACAGCTCAATAGGAAGATTTTTACTAACCATAATGTTATAGGACCAATAAGCTAATTGAGAAAAAGTATCACCAAATTCCCCTTCCAAACTAACATAATCCAATCCCTGATAAGAAATAGCTCCTGTAAAATTTGGATTCACTTGTATCGTCGAAGGAAAGAGTTTATCCCCATATCCCCCACCAAAGAGAGAGGTTGATAAATCATTGATTAATTGTTGGGGACTTGAAAAATCAATTGCTTGTGCACATCGTTTTTTTAGAAAATTCACAACCTCTCTATCATTTATTTGTAGATTCTGGTTATAGAACAAAGTATAAGGTTCAAAATATTTTACAAAGGAAAATAAGTCTTTGGCATATTGACCATCTTCTATTAAAACTGCATGAAAACGGCTAATATCCTCTTTGTCAATTATTTCACGAAGGGCTTTTGATGAGTTTGGGTAAAAATGATACCAACTCATATTTTCAGGTATGTCATAGTGATTTCCCCAATTGGCAAGTCCTATCTGTAAAATATTAAGTTCCTTTGACATTTTTAACCTCCTCTATCCATTTCTCTAATTTCCCAAGAAATTGTTGTCCAGTGTGCTCCTTAATCTTATCAATCGAATAAATTAAAGCTTCATTCCATTCTTTTAATCTATCTGTATAATAATGTGCAGCCGTTGAAAACTCTGTCACATCTGAAAGTAAATAGCCATTTTTCAAATGTTCTACATAAACAGTTTCAACCCGATTAATCTGAGGAATTCCCGCACTAATACCCGCTATTTGAGTATAGAGATGAGGTTGTTTATTAAGATCCACAATCAAACGAACAAACTCTAATGTCTTAATCAAATCCAACTCATCATTCAAGTTGACAAACTGTAAGCGTAAGTCTTGGTGTTGATTTTCTTCCAGAGGATTTTCTGCATCACCATAATCAATTGCCTTTCCCAGATTTTCGGATTGAATGTTTTCTTGGATGAAAGACTCAACAATCCTTTCAACCTCATTCATTTGCTCCTGACTAGCAGCAAAGGCTCCAAAAATCACCTCAGTATCCTTATTTTCAGAGACAAAGGACAAGACTTGAAGTAGAGCTTGATTATCAATCCCCTGTTCAAAATCCAGTTGATAATATATGATGGATTCTTTCTTAGTTTGGCTTCGTCCCAATCGTAATCGGGTGTCAAAAGATGATAAATGATAAAATTGATGCATTCGTTCAGGATACAACTCCTGCAACAATCGTAAACTATCCTCTCTATCCACCAAAATCAAATCAGATTTTTCAAAAGTTAAATCTAAATTCCTAAAGGTATCTTGAGGATTACGCCCAATAAAAAGACTCAACAGTTTCGGATTTTCTCTAGGTAAACGGTCTAAGACCAGCTGATCATGATGAGGATGAGAAGGAAGCATAAAAATATCCTGATCCTTCACATAATTTTGCAGATAATTCTCAAAAAATTCTGCCACCAAGTCTCCCATATTTTGATAGATAAACGCTTTAAAACGATAACCAAAAATTGGGTTGATTTCTACTCGTCCACCTTCTTTTAAATGCTCTCTAAACTGCCACACTCCCTTGGAATTCAGATATTCTTGATAGGCCGCTTGCCCATCTTCAAAAAAGATAACACTCGATACAAATCCACGGTCATCCATGATATAGTGCATATGTACTTGACCGTTCGGATCAAAATACTGTATATCACTGATGAAGCCTTCAACCCCATGTTCAACCTTAGCAAATTTCTTCCCATTTTTTTGAACGATAATCGTAAAGGGACTATAAATAAATTCACAGTCATTATCCCACTCAATATCTCGAATGCTTAAAACTTGGGTATGGGGATTCTGAAAATCTTGCATAACATCAAAAATAGAATATGTTTCTGTTTCCAAAACCCCATGCCTATGTAAAAAATAACGCAAATGAGGCTGGTAAGCTAATACTAATAGACGAGAATCTATATCTTGCTCTTGAAAAATCCGAATCTGATGAAAAGTATCATCAAATTCAAAACGAAAATGAGAAAAATACCATGGAGTGATATTGGTATGCCATGTTCTTTCTGAACCATACCAAGCTGGAATAAAATAATACATAAAATTCTCCTAAATCAAAGGTTTATAGGTTTCATTTAACCGTAAAGCCTTGACCTCATCTCGAATCGTAAAAATCATGCCCCCAAACATCATAAATAATCCTGGAATCATTGCTAATCGTAATAACTTTTCATCAAACAAAACAAAAAGCATGGGACCACCTGCCATGATCACATTAAAGAGACCACCTATGACTGAGAAACGAAGGACCAAGCCATTAATAAATCTACTAGTGTCCTCTCCTGGATAAATTCCATAAATGTATTCTCCAGATTTTTTCATGCGGTCTGCAATCTCTTCTCCATTCATAGTAACAAATGCAAAAATAATACTAAATAAAAATAAGACCGAAATATAAACATAGACCCACAAAGGCTTCCCAACCATAAATTCCTTTGATAAAGCCGCTAGCCCTGCATGATTAGGGAAAATAAATCCCAACAAGATGAACAGATAAGCTGGTACACTCAGGAAGCTCATCACATACATATAAGGCATCCCACCTGCAGGATTCAACATGATTTCGAGATAAGAATAGCGTTTAAAACGATTGTGTAAGCCAATTTTATTAACAGGAACCAAATAGCGAGCTCGATACATAATGGCAAGTAAATAAGAAAAGACAAGGGTTAATAAAGCAAGTAACACAATAATCCCTGTTGGAATATGAACCGTCTGAAATGTTTCAATAACATCCTGAGGGATATTTAAAACAATACTGGATAGGAGGATGACAATAGAACCCCCAATCCCCATACTAGCATTTAAATCTGATAACCAAACAAGAAAAAATGTTCCTGCTATCAGCAACAAGGTATTCATTAGAACAACCAAAATTGCCGAGTAGGAGGATTGCACTGGCAAGCTCAAGCTAACTGCCAAGGATTGAATAACAGCAATTAGCAAGGTCAGATACATTTTTCGACGATCTTGAATTTCAATCGCTGTAGAACTTAGCCCCAATTTTTTAGAATATGAAAACATCTGCCACAAGATCATAGCTGACATCCAAGGGGATAATCCAACAGAAAAAATTGACAAACTTCTTAGATTTCCACCTGTTAGGGCGGCTGAGAAGGCTAGATAGGCTGTTGAACCTCCTAAAAAATCTTTACTATTTAAGTCAACAAAAGGGAGAGTAATACGACTTCCCAATACATAGATAAACAGTAGAAATAAGGTATACAGTCCTTTTTTTACCGCTATTGACGAATAAATCTTAGTCACAAAATACTCCCCTTACCTTCATTGTTTGTGATCTGGTAAACAACAAACTTTTTATTTTAACTTTTACTATTTCTTTGTTCTGCTTCAAAAAAGAGCTTCAATCTGAAACAAATATCTTTATATTCCTCAGTATCTGTTAATTGATGGAATTCTAAAGTTTGCTTGTAATCCCTTAAAAGATTGACAAATCGAATACGCAAAACGGATACATCCAAACCAGCCAAGACACAATCTGATATTTTCTTAGAAAACACTTCAACAATATCTCTTGCCCAAGAAAGATCAAATTCCGTTCTCATGATACTTCCTGAACGTCTTCTATACAGATAGAGATTATCGTTTATAAAGACGATTTTAGACGCTAAAAGATAAAAGCGATGCATGGTTGCTTCATCATCGAAGCGGCGACCATTTGAAAAGTGAACTTCATTAAATAATTCTTTTTTAATCAACTTAAATGTCGGCAATATAAAGGCTGAACTATTGAATTTCCAATCTCCTGCTTGACGGTTCATAATTTCTTGCCTAGATAGTTCTTCGACACAAAAATCTTGCCCCGTTACATAAAAATAAAAATTCCCATCACTTTCGTCATAATTATAGTAATTTCCTATAACAATATCTGCATTCTTTTCTTGAACTTGTTGATAAAGAGTTTCAATCATATTTTCTTTTACAATATCATCCGAATCAACAATCGTAATATATTGGCCTCTAGCTTCACGCAGACCTAGATTTTTAGCTTGTGCTGCTCCCTGATTTTCTTGATGAAACACTCTGACACGCTCATCTTGCATCATAAAAGCATCACAAATTTCCCCAGAATTATCCGTCGAACCATCATCAACTAAAATAATTTCTATATTTTGATAGGTTTGCTTTAGAATATGCTCGACACACTCCACTAAATATTTCTCTGTATTGTATATTGGTACCACAACACTAATTAATTCGCTCATTATTCTATCTCTATATTCTTCATTTTATTCACTAAATCATCCGGTCTCTCTACAGAAAAAATGCCTTCATAGATTCCATCTTCCATACTTTTACGTGTTATATCAAAAGCCAAGATTTTCTTACCTCTCTCTTTTGCTCTCGTAACTACATCTAGGACTTCCCCACCCATATTAATATCCAAGTATATACTAGAATCATCTAGTAACCAATCGATTCTCTGGTGAAGAATAGATTGATATAAAGTCACGTTAGAATAGACAGACAATTTAGTTAAATCTTTATTACAATAAACGGGGGCTGCAACATGAAAATGCCAATCAGGTAATTGTTGTAATAAATACTCTAAATGTTTTACATCTGCACTCCAAGTTACAACCATAGCCTGTTTTTGCGATTGATTACTTCGTTCAAAGTAATTCAAACTAGAACGCTTAAAAGCGATCTCTGACCAATCTAAATCTCTATAAGTCCACCATAATTCACGCAGTCTAGATATACTATACGTATTCCAAGGTTTATCATGACTAGCAAAGTGAACAATGACAGGTGGATTATTATCTAGCCGTTCACATTCCTGATCCAGACGAAAAGTATCAGCACCAACCATATAATTATATGTTTTATCTAATGCTAGCCAATTATCCTCAAAGTAAATATTTAAAATACTCTGATCCCCAAGATGAACAGCTTGATTCTGCTCTGCCGCTAATTCCAATAAACTATTAACAATAGAATCTTCTTCCCATTTTGCAACATCCATTAGCAAAACACCAGCATTAAAACCAGATTTTCGTCCCTCGTAGGCATAAACATCATCAACAGCTCCAATAGAATATTCTTTAAGATCCATCTCAAACAGAGTAGATAGATCACCAGTTACAATAATATCAGAATCCAGATATAAGACCTTTTCAGATTCAACCACTGCTGTCGCAAAAAAGCGAAAATAAGTAGCATAATTAATATGAGGTCCCGTTTTATAACCTTCAAAAAGTTCTTTATCAATGTATACACTGCGAATTGTAGAATTCACAACTTCCATTTTTCTCCCCAATAATTTGAACCATTCAGGAGCTATGTCACTATTTAGAATATAAAAATCAACATCCCTATTGTGATACAATACAGACTTTATAGTCGTCTCTAAAGGAATAAGATAAGCATTATCAGCTACCAATACTATTGATTTTCTCATACTATTCTCTACCTCATGTAAGATCTGATTGCGTCTACCATTTTTTCCGGAATGGAACTTGGATAGATACCTTCATATGAAATCTCAGAAAGATTTTCAGAGCAAGTATTATCGAAAGCTATCATTGGTTTTTTGTGCTTAAGCACAAACTCATATGCATCTTCTAATTTTCTATCATGATTCAAATCCAAATACAAATCTGAAGCTATTAATATTTGTTCCAATAACATTGGTAAGGAATTTGGATATACGGTCACATTAGGAAAACGCGTTAAAGCTAATAGTTCATTTGCCATATTTGTGTAAGCAACAATATGAAAATGAACATCTGGCAATTGCTCCGCCAAGTAATCTATTTTCTCGACACACCAAGAATTCGTTAAATTCACACATTGCAACTTAAATTGTTGTGATTTACTAGGATACTTCACACCCTTTGAAGACCATTCATTTAAAATCACAGACCAATCCATTAAAGAGTATTTCCACCAAATTTCTCTTAGACGTCCAACAGAAAATTGATTCCATGGTTTATCCTGAGAAATATAGTGTAAAATTAGCGGTAATGGATTTAATGGAATATCAAAAATAAATTGATGTTTAAAGGCAGCTGCTCCATAATCAAAACCTATTTGAAAATTATATTTATCTTCAAGCAAGTTATATTGTTCTTTAAACAACATATTTAAAATTGATTGGTCCCCCTCCTTAACATTCTCATGTTCTTTTTCTGTTAATTCAATTAATTTTTGTCGAATAGTTTCAGAGCGCCATTTTTTGTTGTTAATCAACAAAACCCCAGCATTGAAGCCAACTCCAGCTCCAAAGCAAGAACGTGCTGCTGCCAGATAATTTTCACCTAAATCTAATTCAAACAAATCGGTCAAATCACCAGTCACAATCAAATCACTATCTAGATAGAGAACTTTATCTTCTGTTGCAAAATCTGGAATAAAATAGCGTGCAAAGGTCATATGATTGATATGAGGTAATTTATTAGACCAGTTCATTGTATACTGCGAGCCAATCAACTTGCAATCGATCAAGTCCCCACCCATTTCTTGTAAATATATTCTTATTTGACTAAACCATTCCTGGGGAATGTCCTGATTTAGCACATAAATTTTCAAATGACTATTGTGTCTACAGATTGATTTCAAAGCTGTTTCGATTTGGCGAATATAAGCGTAATCACCTGCAAATACTACTGCACGTTTGGTATTTCCCATTTTAAATCCTTATCATTTATTCTAACTAACACTATTTATTGTCCTACATAAATTAAAGCATATAGATTTTATTTGATCAACTTTAAAGCTGTTCACTTACTCATCAAGTAAATATAATGTTTCCTTAATCCATTTCATCGTATCTGTTTCTGATAGATTTTTTTCTTCAAGTTCTTTTTTTCTAAATTTTAACAGAGATACAAAACTATCTACGTATCGACCAACATCTATATTTCGAGCTAAAAGAAGAGCTATAAAATTTTTACGCTGCTGTAAATCACACCTGATCTTGAGTAAACTAAAATGTCTCGTCGGGCCTTCAGCTATTCGATAAACATAACTATCTCTATTGATATAGACAGATTTGGGTGAAATAAGATAGATTTTAAACCAAAACTCCATATCCTCACCCAATATTGTCAAAGTATTAAAACGAATATCTCCTAGAATATCTCGTCTTACTAACTTTCCACTTACAAAACGATAAGAATGATCGAATGAATCTAAATCAATTAATTCATTTATTAACTCTAGGTAATTAAAAACTCGTTTTTCATAGCCTCTTTGAAAAGAATGAACATACCAAGTGTTATCTTCCATAGAAAATCTTTTATATGTTGAAATTGAAACTGACGCAGATTCGGATACTAGAGCAGAATATAGAACTTCTAAATAATCTTCCTCAACCCAGTCATCTGAATCAACAAACGTTAAATAATCACCTCTTGAGTATTCAATCCCTAAATTACGAGCAGAGGAAACTCCGCCATTTTCTTTCCTGTAGTAATGAAAACGGGAGTCACTTTCTGTATATTCCTGACAAATTCTTCCTGAATTATCTGTAGAACCATCATCAATCATAAGCACTTCAAAATTTGTATAAGTCTGTTTAACAAGACTTTCCAAGCAAACTCCAATATAACTTTCAGTATTATAAACTGGAATAATAACACTAATCAAAGATTCCATACATTTCACCTACAATCTTAAAATTATAGAATAAATCTTTATTTATCTAGCAATATAGTTGTCGGGCAGTCTCTATGTAAATCTTGAAAATTTTCCATCAAATTCCTGTTCATAATAGACTCATTTTTATTAAAAAATATCTATTCTTTTAGAGAAATACCCTCATTAATTTTCTTTATTTTTCTAAAAATGTTCCATCAAAATTGAGAACTTATTAATCATACTTATAAGTTATTCTAAAATCCTTGCAACAATCTGATTGTTATAGGTTTCATCCTCAATAAATTCAATATCTTGGTCGAAATTATGTTCAGCTGTATGTTTATGAGAAAATTTAACCTTAGTTTTAGCTCCCATTTTCATCCACTCATACTCTGAGTCAATATGGCCTACATCCAAAACTTGATAGCCCATCTGACATAGATTATAACTCAGAACCTTGGCTGTTGGTCCCAACATACATAAAATGAGTCTTCCATTAGCATGTTTAATAATTTTCTCTTGAATCTTATCGACAATAGAATAAGCATTATGAGATGGACAAATAATCCGCTTCACAGATTTGGCCTTATCGAATAAATCATTTCCTACCCCTGAACGAGATGTAATTCCTTCTACAATAAGAATGTCTCGATTCTCCCATATGCTCTTTAACTTTTCAAATTGACCTTTTGCTTTGCTTTTATCTTCATAATCAATGTATGGACGTGAGATAAAGGTAGAGCCGTACCATGAACCTTTACACAACTCTTTATAAAAATCCATATAAACATTCATATGTTCTTTCCAGAATGGTGTAGCCCACCAAGTAAAGACAAAACGATCTTCAAAAGCGTCAGGTAAACAAACCACTAGTTTTTCATTACTCTGCAACCCTACAATATGCTTTAATTGATTAGCCAATTCAACATCATGATTTTGATAAGGTATCGGCCAGCCCCACATCAAATTGACTTCTCCATCTCCAAAGCGAACTAATGAAGACTTATTTTTGATAACATAATCCAGAGTTTGATCAATTCCTATAACTTTAATTGGCTTTTCTGGCTCTCCCAAAGTCTCACCTTTTATCAATGATTGAAGTGCCTGAAGGAGCCTTTCTGGATGCTCACTTGAATATAAATGCTGGCCATGATTCCCATTTTGTGAAGTATAAAATGCAAGCATTGGTTTATTTAATAATGATATCTCCTTGACAACCTCACTAGTAGAATTGTGGAGGTTAATATCCAAATAAACATCCATTTGAGATTTGAGTTGTTCAAATTGATCTCTTTTCACTTCAGGATATAGCTTAACATTTTTATATTTTTTCGCTAATTCATGTAAGAGTGGTCCCATTACCGTCCAAGCCGCTATATGGAAGGTTACCATAGGAAAATTCTCTACTAGATAATCTATTTTTTCCAATTCTTGAGAATTTGTTAAAGTTAAGCAATGGAAATCACTACCTTCATAACAACTTAGAAATTTTCCATCTCTACGATAATCTTTAATTGCTCGAACCATGACTGAAACTTCATTCTTTTTAAATACTAGCTGACCAGCATTCCCATGGTCAATAGTATCAAATGATAGAATTGGCTTTTCTAAGAGTTTCATATCCTCTAAGATAGTACCTGCTACATGACTATAGTTAATATCCAGATATAAATCTGCACTGCTCTTCAACTTATCTAATACAGGTGGAACAATCTGTGGATGCAATCTCACATTATCATATATCGCTAATCTTTTTAGCTTATCTCCCATATCCGTCCAAGCAGCGATATGAAATACCACATCTGGAAGAGCTGTAACTAACTCCTCTATTCCTTCTAAATCTTGGGAATTCGTTAAGGTTAAGCAAGAAAATTCCTTATCTAGAGGCGATATTAGCTCAAACTCTCCTACATGGTGTTGTAGAATCTGACTCCACTCCAAATCATGGTATTCCCACCATAAATCACGATAACGATTGGCTATCAAGGTGGTCCATGGCTTTCTGTAGGTCGTAAAATGAATTACTACTGGTTTGTCATGAAAAGCTAGATGTTCCTGCCAATTATTATAGAGAGCCACCACATCATGCCCTACTTGTAGATTGTAAGCTCTATCTAGCTCTAACCAATTATCTTGCAAGACCTGATTGAAAATCGTTTGATCACCATTAAAATGTTCAAAACGACCTTCTTCAACTTCCTTTGTTGTTAGGATAGACTGTTCAATTAGACGATCTTTTAGCTTCTCTTGGCGCCATTTTTTATTGTTAATGAGTAAAACACCAGTATTAAAACCTTGACCATTTACGTTTCTAATCGCTGCGATAGAATGTTCTTGTACACCCTGCTCAAATAGACTGTCTAATTTATCATTAATAAGTAAATCACAATCCAAATACAACACAGTATCTTCTTGTATATAGTCTGGAATAAAGTACCTAGCATAGGCAATACTGCTAATATGAGCTTGCTTGATCCAATCCTGAAAAATAGCCTTTTCTGGCAACTTCACATCAATAATCTCACTCCCTAGCATGCGAGCTATTTTTCGTGGCTTACGGAACCAATCTGGCATGATATCTTGATTTAAAATGTAAATCTTAGCATCTCTATTGTGATATAGGATAGATTTTATGGTTGTTTCTAACTGCGTGGTGTAATTACGATCACCAGCTAATACAATTGTTTTGTTCATTTCATTTCCTTAATTAATTCCCAAGTGATAGATTGCATCTACCAGTAGCTTTTTAGTGAAATAACCCTCTTTTAGCAGATAGCTAAAGCTCTTGATACGATTCGTTATTTCTTGATATTCTTCGACATTCATTTTATCAACTATCTCATGAGCTTCTTCCAGACTATTCACCACAAAGCCTAAACCTTGATCGACTATAAATTTAGCAGTTGACAAGCTACTTGGCACAATGACTGGTATGCCAGCTGTCAGATAGGTACTTACCTTATGAGATATATTTAAAGTATAGTATTGATTACTTTCTCCATCGTTTTGATGAGTTCCCCAGACAAGACCAAAGCCACCTTTTGATAATTCTAGTAACAGTTCCTCATCTTTTTTCCATCCCTCAATACTCAGATTTCTAGCATTAGAACTAGCTTCTCCTTTATTTGAAAATACTCTCAAAAGCGTATCTTGGCACCAATTTTGCAAGTCTGGGAAACGCTCTAAACTGCCAGCAAAAAAGAGTTCTTTTTTAAAAGTCGGAGTGTATAAGGATAAATCATGAGGATGATCCCACATCCCTTGAATGAGAATCTTCTTGGTTGTCAAGCCTTCTTCCATCAGGCGTTTTTTCATCTGCTCAGATGGAACAATCAAAACATCCGATAGGTTATACATGTACATATACTCTTTCATGAGATAATAGTTACTATCAAACATGAGAGGAACGACATCATGGATAAAGCAAATAATTTTCACCTGCATATCCTTCAGCTTATCAAACAAGACTCGATCAAACTCAAAGCCATTCCAAGTTGGAGACTGAAAAACTAATATATCTCCAATTGAAATACTGGCCATAATGCCATCCAGACGCTTATTCATTTCAGAAGGACTGTCTGAAGCAATATTATAAAAATAGATACCGACTTCTCTAAATCCCAGTTGGCTGGCAATCTTTTGAACAGCATTCTGAGCTAAGATAACCGTACTATCACCAGCCATGCCGTATAAATTCGTTAAATGTAATTTCATATTTCTTGTTTCTATAAAAATTAATTCCAGTAAGTCGTTCCTTCATCTTAAGTTAATGACACTATTTGGATCCTACTTCCTGCAACTGCTAAATTAAAATTTATCTTCGACTTTCTATTTTTACATGCCCATCATTATAAACCACACTGTTTGCCGGAATATCATTGCGTATGAGACAACCTGCTCCGATAATGGTATTATCGCCAATTGTCACTCCTTTTAAAATCGTGACATTACTTCCTATCCAGCAATCTCTTCCAACTCTAATCGGAGCTGTGGTCCACTGCCACTTTTCAATTTTTTCAGCAGTATAGACATGGTCATGATCATAAAAACGAACACCCTCCCCCATCATGGTACCTGAACCAATTTCAATTCTTTCCATACAGTTAAAACTACAGGAGTTATTGACAAAGACACCATCATGCAGTATTAACTTACCAGAAGAAACATGAAAATTTTCAAAATTTCTGCAGATGACATTGGCTCCTACAACCAAGTTTGCCTTATCATTGATTTGAAATACATTCCAAGTCCCATCTTGGATGATTTTTTCTTGATGATTGGTGCCGAATCTGACTTCATTCAGATAGTCTCTCACTCTAGAAACCAATTTATCTGGTGTACTTGACAGAAAAACTTCTTGTCCTTGATTTCCATGGACTGTATTGTCAAAAGCAAAGATAGGTTTCCCAATCTGAACAAACCTTGATACAATAGCATCTACTTCTTGAAAGTGATTGATATCTAATAGAAAGTCACACGTATCTAGTAGGAAATTTAGCTGTTCTTCATTTGTAGTCGTTAGGAGACGGACATTATAGTTCGTTTCTAAGCTACGAATTTTCTCGGAAAATTGGACAGGTGCTGCAATATGAAAACAGATGTTTGGCAAGTTTTCAAGGAGATAATATAATTGTTCAATTTGATCACTAACAGTTAAGATTAGTGCATCACCTACTAAATGATTTTTCTTCATTTGCTTATTTCTCTTAATTTTTCAATCATTGCTTGAACTTGGTCAACAGCATATACCTCCTGACCTACTTCGTAGGATTTGGTGTTTTCAAAAGATAAAATAGGTTTCCCAAGTCTTGCAAATTGGTTGAGAATTTCCTCTGTCTTTTCACCATGATTAATATCTAAAAGTACTTTACTGGTTTCTACCAATTCATTATCTACATCAAGTAAATAATGGATGCCATTAAAAATAGTCACATTTGGATGAACCGTCATTTGAGACAATCGGTCGCTGACCATGACTCTAGCTGCGATTTTAAATTGAATCTCTGGTAAAGACTGAACCAATGTTTCAATTTGTTCAATATGGTCTGAAGCTGTATAGATGAGACAAGTGAACGGTTCCTTTATAGGATAAAGGTGAGATTTTTGTAATGGATGTAAATGATGATTTTGTCCCAATTCTGTCCATTCAAGTCCATGATAATACCACCAGACATCACGATAGGTTTGAGCTGCCAAATCTTTCCACGGTTTCCGATGAGAAAGATAATGAATAATAGCAGGATAATCCTGACCTACAGGCAACTGATAATCAGTGAACTGCTTATGAATGACAATATGATTATAATCAAAATCCAATTCCAGCCATTTATGTTCAAAAAGCATATTCAAGATGCTCTGATCAGCCTGTTCCACCTTATCATGCCACTCATTTGTCAAATCTATCAAGCGTTGGGACATGTTTTCTTGTTTCCACAAAATATTATTGATCAAGAGAACCCCAGCATTAAAAATTTCCTGACCGAAATAGGCTCTTCCCCCGAAATCTCTAACAGCAGCCAAAGGATAATCTTGTAAATCAGTAGCAAACAAGTCGTCCAGATTTTTCGTTACAAGTAAATCACAGTCCAAGTAGAGGGCCTTGTCTTCTTGCACGAAATCAGCTACGAAATAGCGTAAAAATACTGTATAACTGATATCTGTCTTATACCTTGAAATCTGCTCAGAAGTTACCCGACAATTAATAATTTCTGAATCAAACTTTTCTAAACGCTTATTTAATTGTTTGATCCATTCATTAGGAAAATCGCTATTAATGAGATAAAAACGCATGAAGCGATTGTGGTAACAAATAGATTTGATAGTAGTCAAAACTTGATCTACATAGGCGTAATTCGCCGCTAGGACAATGGCTTTCTTTTGTGTATTCTTAGTTTTTTCAAGTTTGTCTAGTAGATATTTTTTTGTCTCAAATTCTTTATAGGTAGGAGTTTCTTCTAAGCCACTGACCTTCCCATTAGAAAGACTTCCTTCTAACATCTGACGATAAATAGCTAAATGTTTTTCTAAAGGATATCCTAGACTAGATAATAGAGTGATACGTTCAGACATGGCATCAACCAAGGCATGCATCCACTTTTCTGTCCAAGTCCTAGATAAACTATTATTTCTGATGCGATAAGAATAGATTCCTTTATGGATATAAACAATTTTTTCTGCCAACAAATAAATCTTTTGATTGAGGTAACCGTCCTCTCCTAATTTACCCATGTCGAAGCGTAACTGCTCGAACAATCCTGCCTTATAAAGTTTACCCCAAGCAGATATCAAAGAAAAATTCTTCATTTCTTGGGATTCATACAAGTTCTCAAAGATAGAAACATTGTCATATACTTTTTCATAATAGGAGTCCCCTAATATATGAAAGTAAAACATTCCTTCGCTTTCGTTGAAAGAATAGTAATTACCAACTGCAATATCAGCCTGATACTCTACTATTTTTTTGTATAGAGTTTCTACATAATCTAACTCAATCCAATCATCCGAGTCAACAAAAGTCACATAATCTCCGGACATATTTTCCAGACCAGTATTTCGTGCAGCAGAAAGACCAGCATTTTCTTGTTCTATATAGATAATTCGGTGATCTATTTCTACAAATTCTTTACAAATCTCACCTGAAGTATCAGTAGAACCATCATTTACGACAATTATCTCGATATTTTTATATGTTTGAGCAATAATACTATCTAGGCATTTTCTTAGATAGTTTTCTACATTGTATACCGGTACAATGACCGTTATTTTATCATTCACTAGCGATTTTCTCCTTATATTTATTATACAATTTTTTAGTCAAAATTTCAGCTATATAATAGTAAAAACCCCTTGAAAATTCTACTTTTCCAAGGGGTTTCTATGATTTATGTGCGCGAGTTAGTTTAACCTAAATCTATTGGATATCCTTACTCTTCTTCATCCCGCTTACGACGTTTCGCAACCAATCCAATACCTGTAACAGCTGCTAGAGCTCCAAGTAACACAGATCCAGTTGATGACTTAGTACCTGTATTTGGTAATTCTTTTTGTGATTTACCTGATGATTCAGATCTATTTCCAACTTGTGAGTTCGAATGGTTTACTGAATTTGAAGAGTTGGTGCTTGCTGAGGCCGATGTGCTTGCTGAGGCTGAAGCACTTGTTGAGGCTGACTCAGATGCCGATGTACTTGCTGAGGCTGAAGCACTTGTTGAGGCTGATTCAGAGGCCGATGTGCTTGCTGATTCGCTTGCGCTTGTTGATGCTGATTCAGATGCTGATGTGCTTGCTGAAGCTGAAGCAGACGTTGACGCTGATTCAGAGGCCGATGTGCTTGCTGAGGCTGAAGCAGACGTTGAGGCTGATTCAGATGCGCTTGTGCTTGCTGAGGCTGAAGCACTTGTTGAGGCTGATTCAGAGGCCGATGTGCTTGCTGATGCTGAAGCACTTGTTGAGGCTGACTCAGATGCGCTTGTGCTTGCTGAAGCTGAAGCACTTGTTGACGCTGATTCAGAGGCCGATGTACTTGCTGAGGCTGACGCACTTGTTGATGCGGACTCTGATGCGCTTGTGCTTGCTGAAGCTGAAGCAGACGTTGACGCTGATTCAGATGCCGATGTGCTTGCTGAGGCTGACGCACTTGTTGAGGCGGACTCAGATGCTGATGTGCTTGCTGAGGCTGAAGCACTTGTTGAGGCTGACTCTGATGCGCTTGTGCTTGCTGAGGCTGAAGCACTTGTTGAGGCTGACTCAGATGCGCTTGTGCTTGCTGATGCTGAAGCACTTGTTGAGGCTGACTCAGAAGCTGATGTGCTTGCTGAGGCTGAAGCACTTGTTGATGCGGATTTAGACGCACTCGTTGAGGCACTTTGACTTGCACTTGTTGACGCGGACTTAGACGCGCTCGTTGAGGCGCTTTGACTTGCACTTGTTGACGCGGACTTAGACGCACTCGTTGAGGCACTTTGGCTTGCGCTTGTTGACGCGGACTTAGACGCGCTCGTTGAAGCACTTTGGCTTGCGCTTGTTGACGCAGACTTAGACGCGCTCGTTGAAGCACTTTGGCTTGCGCTTGTTGATGCGGATTTAGACGCGCTCGTTGAAGCACTTTGGCTCGCACTTGTCGATGCGGACTTAGACGCACTCGTTGAGGCACTTTGACTTGCACTTGTTGATGCGGATTTAGACGCACTCGTTGAGGCACTTTGGCTTGCGCTTGTCGATGCGGACTTAGATGCACTTGTTGAAGCACTTTGACTCGCACTTGTCGATGCGGATTGACTTGCCTTAGTAGACGCGGACTTAGACGCACTTGTTGAAGCACTTTGGCTCGCACTTGTCGATGCGGATTTAGACGCACTCGTTGAGGCACTTTGGCTTGCGCTTGTCGATGCGGACTTAGACGCGCTTGTTGAAGCACTTTGGCTTGCGCTTGTCGATGCGGACTTAGACGCGCTTGTTGAAGCACTTTGGCTTGCGCTTGTTGACGCGGACTTAGACGCGCTCGTTGAAGCACTTTGGCTTGCGCTTGTTGACGCGGACTTAGACGCGCTCGTTGAAGCACTTTGGCTTGCGCTTGTTGACGCAGACTTAGACGCGCTCGTTGAAGCACTTTGGCTTGCGCTTGTTGATGCGGATTTAGACGCGCTCGTTGAAGCACTTTGGCTCGCACTTGTCGATGCGGACTTAGACGCACTTGTTGAAGCACTTTGGCTCGCGCTGGTCGATGCAGATTTAGATGCACTTACTGAGGTACTCTTGCTCGCACTGGTCGATGCGGACTTAGACGCACTCGTTGAGGCACTGATTGAAGAACTTTTACTTAGACTAGTAGAAGCACTTCTACTCTTATAATCACTATCAGACACTTTTATAGTTACCGTATCTGTAGTCCTATCTTTATACGTAATAGTGACTGTACCATTGTCGCTAACAGTGAAGGATTCAATGCGCTTTTCCTTCTTATTGTTTAGTTTTTCAACAGCAGCCAATATACGATCTTTTTCTTGAGAGTTCAATCGAGAGATATTTTCTACTTGGAAAGTTTCAGAAGGCCCTACACCATCCATAATATCCGCCAATTTGCCTTGTTTAATAAAGAAGTTTCCTGTACTGTTATCTCCCGGAATCGTAACGTTCCCTGCTTTATCTGTTGCTACTGCATTACGGCGCCATTCATTTTTAGGAGCATAAGTCAAATCATCTTTCATATGCCCAGTTGCAGTTATGACTGCCGGATTAGACTCAGTCGCAACGAGATTCCCATTTGGATCTGATAGAGAAGTAGCTGTCCCGGTCCCATAATTTTTATCTCCAAAGATGTTTTGAGCCATTTCTGACGCTGGTCTATTACCATCAGCCTGTGCTACAAGTTTAAACTCACTCAGTTTTCCCTTATTATCTACGGCTTTCATTTCAAAACCGATATCATCACCTGCATAATAATAGTAATATTTATCTCCTGCTATACCTCCTGTTTCTGCAGCTAGAGGTTTACCATTACGGGTCGCAGTAACGGTTATTACTGGAGGTATTTTTTCCTTCTCTAAAGAAGCATTGATGACACTTGTAGAACCGTCACGATAAGTAACCGTGATGGTACCATCTGTTGCAACATCAATTTTAGATTTAGTACCAGGGTAAGACAGCGTAAAGCTACCATCTGGATTGGTCGTTTGACTTGCTTCAGCAATATTTGGAGCAAGATCTCCATTTTTTGATAAATCAGTTAAATTCGATTGTTTTCCAACAAAATTATTATAAACTTCCTTAACTTCATCTGGTGTCAAATGGTCCAAATCAGAAACCTGAACAGTATTACCACTTTGGATATCATGACGTTCGTTGAAACCTTTGATATAGTAGCCTACATTAGCAGAAGCTTGGGCACCAGAATAATTAGTTCCTACAAAACGATAAACATATGTTTTTCCAACTTCAGCTGAAGCATTGTTTCCACCAACCGTTCCCTCCAATCGAGCAGTTACAGCTGGTCTGTTTAATTTTTCATTATTGTTAGGACCTAGATAACTCACCCCAGGAATTACATCACGATTCTCGATGTTCATATACTTAACGCGGCCTGAATTAGTATTTACTCCTTCTAAACCTACCTTATCCCCAATGACATCACCATTAAAAACTTCTTTATAGGCAGTAACATTAAAACGGAATGTTGAGTTGGTATTCGTATTGGTAGTTTGTTGTCTATATCCAGTTGGAACACTTGCCGATTGAACTGCCGAACCATTCCCTGGAGTATTTTCATAAATAGGAGCAGAACTTACTTGAACCTGCATATTGGCAGTCGCAGTCGGAACATTATTATCGTATTTAACCCTTACTACAACTTGTCCCTCTAAGTTCCTGTTTTGGCCATGACGATAACTAAAACCTGCCTCTGAACCATGTGCATATGTTTTTTCCATTGAACTACCGTTAAAGGTCGCACTTTGGACATGTCCACCTTTACCGACTTCGATTTTTACACCGACATGACTCAAAGCACTATCAGCATGGACATTCATAGTGTAAGTAGCGATACCAGTAGCCTTATCAAAAGTAGCAGTTGGACTACTTACATTCATACGGCCATCGCCCTGCTGAGGAGCCCAACTTGCTCGAAGAGAAGCATCGCGCAACATCGGTTTCCCATTTCGTGCATCACGCGCACCTGAATGGGCTCTCAAAACAGCATTGGCAATGGAATTACGAGCTACGGTTGCTTTTTGCACCACTGCTGTTAAATCACTAGTCGGGTCAGCCAAGGCTTTTTCAATTTCAGTTACCGCAGAGTTGACCTTAGTGATAGCTGAGTCAGTATTTGGTAAGCCAACAGCTTTAGCTAGGTACTCACCCATCTCAGCTGAAAGTTTTGTCAACTTCTTACGATTTTCGTCCTGTTGCTTAGCTGAAACTTCCGCTGTTGCGATAGCGCCAGCAGTAACTCCTACAATACTAGTCGTGGTAGAAGTTGATTGAGCAGCACTCGCACTAACCTTCCCATCAATTTCAGTTGCCTTTAGTAGAGCAGAATCAATTTTAAGGCCAGTTGATTCTTTTGATACAGAAGCATCTCGGTCAGTTGCTGTCGCAGAAGTGTTCTGTTCACCCGATAGACTAGCCACCAACGAGAAACTACCCGGCTCACCTGTTGATTGACTAATACTAGTAGAGTTGCTGACAGATGCACTTGTAGAAGCACTATTAGAAGTACTTGCTGAGACACTTGCAGAAGTACTCATCGAAGCACTGGCTGACGAACTCTTAGATACAGATTCTGACATCGAAGTGCTTTCGCTCAAAGAAGTAGACAAGCTAGCAGAATTCTCTGAATTACTTACTGATGTCGTACCCAAAACTACTGTATCATTTGTGACCAAAAGATCGGGGTTTTCTAGTGTTTTTTCCACAGCTACTGCTTCATTTGCAAACACTTTTGTTTGAGTAGCCACAGCACCCCCTAAAACAGCCCCTGTGGCGGCAAGTCCCTTGATAATATCCAGACCTGTAATAGACGGATTCACTTTATCCTCTACTACTTCAGTCGCAACTTGAGATGTATCTACACCACCACGCAAGACCTTGAACAAACCAAAAAGAGAGGTTGAAGCTCGCAACCAATGTTTTCCTGATTTTATTAACTTATACCGTGTCACTCGATCGGTTTCTCTATACTCACCTTTTTGACGTCTAAAAAACATGATTTATCCTTTCGTCACATTCTTAAAGTGGACAATCCACCCAATTTTAATTATACTTTTACAGTATACTCCAAGTGCAAACGACAGTCAAGGAATTTGATACATTTTTATATCACATTGCTACTCAAATATTTTGAAATATAAAAACTTGACTATTCCTGTTTCATTGATAATTCATAATGTAATGCAAAAATATTATCTAAGTAGGTCTTGTGACAATAGATTTTCATAAGAAATTACTTCGAATCAACTCGATTCTCCTCTATAACTCCTATCAAAAATGCCCACGATTAGGTTATAATCATAGGCATTCTATTGATGTTTTTTCTAGTTATCTAGTCTATTTTTCAATTTATTCAGTTAGTGAGGCAGTTAGCTAGACCGCTCACTACCCGTTACGACGGAAAAATACACGAATCGATAATATTCGTAAAACTTTACTAGTGGAGCGCCTAGCCAAGTTCCATAGAAACTTGGCGTTAGTTACTTAGATTGTTACACAATCAAATACATTTACTGAACTACGACACGGAGTTTGGCAAATCGATTTCATTTGCCAAACGTAGTTAGTAAGGCAGTTAGCTAGTTCGCTTCCTTACCATTACGACGGAAAAGTCCACGAATCGATAATATTCGTGGATTTTTCCTAGTGAAGCGTTTAGGTAAACCGCCAGAGCAGTTACCGATTATTAGATTACGACACTGAGTTTTACAAATCGATTTCATTTGTAAAACTCAGTTAGTGAGGCAGTTAGCTAGTTCGCCAAATAGCGACTAGCGTCCAACAATTAGGAACTTTAGTTCCAATTGTTGGTACTGAGTCACATCTTCTCTTCCAACTCTACATCTGGATACTTGTCCGCAAACCAGCGGAGGGCAAAGTCATTTTCAAAGAGGAAGACTGGTTGGTCAAAACGGTCTTTAGCCAAGATATTGCGGCTTGAGGACATCCGTTCATCCAAGTCCTCAGGCTTAATCCAACGAACGGTCTTTTTACCCATTGGGCTCATAACGACTTCAGCATTGTACTCGCCTTCCATGCGGTGCTTAAAGACTTCAAACTGAAGTTGACCTACCGCTCCCAGCATGTACTCACCTGTTTGGTAATTCTTATAAAGCTGAATGGCACCTTCTTGCACCAATTGCTCGATCCCCTTGTGGAAGGATTTTTGCTTCATGACATTCTTAGCAGAAACTTTCATGAAAATTTCAGGAGTGAAGGTTGGCAGCGGTTCAAACTCAAACTTATTTTTTCCAACTGTCAGTGTATCCCCAACCTGATAAGTACCTGTATCGTAAACACCGATAATATCACCGGCCACGGCGTTGGTCACATTCTCACGACTTTCCGCCATAAACTGGGTAACATTAGACAGTTTGGCACCCTTACCAGTACGAGGCAGGTTGACACTCATACCACGTTCAAATTCACCCGATACGATACGGACAAAAGCAATACGGTCACGGTGACGAGGGTCCATATTGGCTTGGATTTTAAAAACAAATCCTGAGAAATCCTTGTCATAAGGATCCACAATTTCACCGTCTGTTTTCTTGTGTCCATGTGGTTCTGGAGCAAATTTAAGGAAAGTTTCAAGGAAGGTCTGCACACCAAAGTTGGTCAAAGCTGAACCGAAGAAGACTGGCGTCAATTCTCCAGCAAGGATAGCTTCCTCTGAAAACTCATTCCCAGCTTCATTTAAAAGCTCAATATCATCCTTAACTTGCTCGTAGAAAGGATTGCTGCCAAAAAGCTTGTCCCCATCTTCTAAACTAGCAAAACGCTCATCCCCTTTATAGAGCTCCAAGCGTTGGTTATAGAGGTCATAGAGCCCCTCGAAGGCTTTCCCCATCCCGATTGGCCAGTTCATCGGGTAACTCGCAATACCCAAGACTTCTTCCAATTCTTGCAAGAGGTCCAGTGGCTCTCGACCGTCACGG
This sequence comes from Streptococcus mitis B6, assembly GCF_000027165.1. Taxonomy (NCBI): domain Bacteria; kingdom Bacillati; phylum Bacillota; class Bacilli; order Lactobacillales; family Streptococcaceae; genus Streptococcus; species Streptococcus mitis. Next base: position 1,723,225 of record NC_013853.1, read on the forward strand.
TCTAGCTTGTTCATAAAGGTAAAGACGGGAATGCCACGGTGTTTGACAACTTCAAATAATTTCTTAGTTTGGGCCTCGATACCCTTGGCAGAGTCCACAACCATGACTGCAGCATCCACCGCCATCAAGGTACGATAGGTATCTTCTGAGAAATCCTCGTGCCCTGGGGTGTCGAGGATATTGACGCGCTTATCATCGTAGTCAAACTGCATCACAGATGAAGTAACGGAAATCCCACGTTGCTTCTCGATATCCATCCAGTCAGACTTGGCAAAAGTCCCTGTTTTCTTCCCTTTTACAGTACCAGCCTCACGAATCTCGCCCCCAAAGTAGAGCAGTTGCTCAGTGATGGTTGTTTTCCCCGCGTCAGGGTGGGAGATGATGGCAAAAGTACGACGTTTCTTAATTTCTTCTTGAATATTCATAAGTTCTCTTTCTTTGATTCTCTATTTTTCTTGTTTCAATAGTTAAGAATGATTTTTACATTGGATTTTACCATTCCTTTCAACACTCCATTATATCGGATTTTAGCATTTTTTTCAATTTCTATTTTATATTGAATAAAAGCTTTTCCTTGTAGTCAAATAGATAGAAAATCGTGACAATTCTAGCAAAAATGATATAATAAAACAAAAAGGAGATATAATCATGTTCAAAGAATTTGGTGTAACTAATTTAGAAGTAACAAAAGATGATATTTACAAGAATCCAAGCAACCCTATTTTACGCATGTATGATGACGATGAATTAATTGGAACCTTTAGTATTCTAACTGGAGAAGTATTGGAAAATTTGGACTTAGCAGACTATGACATTCGTTTTGCTCAAAAACAAATTGAGTTGAATAGCGATAACTACCTTGAAACATGGAAGGATTACGTGGGATTACTACATGCCTAAATATTCTTTCCTAATACTCTTCAAAAATCAAATTCAAACCACGTCAGCATCGGATTGTCGTAAATATATGTAACTGACTTCGTCAGTCTTATCTACCACCTCAAAGCAGTGCTTTGAGCAGCCTGCGCCTAGCTTTCTAGTTTGCTCTTTGATTTTTATTGAGTATAAAGCATGGTATTGAAATTCGTCCTAACGAACATAACCATAAGGGTCAAAAAGAGCATATCCACTTTTATATCCACGGAGAAGAAGTGGGTTCAATGTTTCTGAACGGTGAACTGAGAGATGGTAAAGCAAAAGCAAAAGACCTAAAAATGATAAGGCAATATGTCTTAGAAAATGCAGTTGAACTTCAGGCTTTATGGAATGAATACCAAAAGAGTGCATATTAAAATCAAAGAATCTTAGTTTGCTAATCAACAACAAACAAAAACTATCTAGCAATTTTAATGCCTACTATTCAACTATTGCCCCACTTAGGTACTAACCATCCTACTCCACTTGCAATTTCCCAAATAAATGTTACAATAAACATAGAAAAAGGGGTTGCGTCAACAACACCCCACAGAGCCGTTTAAGACGGTGGCTGTAATTATATAACTAAAAAAATAGCTCGTTAACTCGCCAAAGTTAGGACGGCTATTTTTTTGTCTCTTTAAAAATCTCTTTCTTGACTTGCCAGATGTCTTTTTTCAGCTTTACCTCCCTTATTTATAGGAAAATATGGTAAAATAGAACAGACTAAAAATCATCATTTCACGAAAGGATGCAAGATGAAAATTACGCAAGAAGAGGTAACACACGTTGCCAATCTTTCAAAATTAAGATTCTCTGAAGAAGAAACTGCTGCCTTTGCGACTACCTTGTCTAAGATTGTTGACATGGTTGAATTGCTGGGCGAAGTTGACACTACTGGTGTCGCACCTACTACGACTATGGCTGACCGTAAGACCGTACTCCGCCCTGATGTGGCCGAAGAAGGAACAGACCGTAATCGCTTGTTTAAAAACGTACCTGAAAAAGACAACTACTATATCAAGGTACCAGCTATCCTAGACGATGGAGGAGATGCCTAATGACTTTCAACAATAAAACCATTGAAGACTTGCACAATCTCCTTGTCTCTAAGGAAATTTCTGCAACAGAATTAACCCAAGCTACGCTTGAAGATATCAAGTCTCGCGAGACAGCTATCAACGCTTTTATCACCATCGCTGAGGAGCAAGCCCTTGCGCAAGCTAAGGCTATTGATGAAGCTGGAATTGATGCTGATAATGTCCTCTCAGGAATTCCATTGGCTGTTAAGGATAACATCTCTACAAACAGTATTCTCACAACCGCTGCCTCAAAAATGCTCTACAACTACGAGCCAATCTTTGATGCGACTGCGGTTGCCAATGCAAAAACCAAGGGTATGATTGTCGTTGGAAAAACCAACATGGACGAATTTGCCATGGGTGGATCAGGTGAAACTTCACACTACGGCGCTACTAAAAATGCTTGGGACCACAGCAAGGTTCCTGGTGGCTCATCAAGTGGTTCTGCTGCAGCTGTAGCTTCAGGACAAGTCCGCTTGTCACTTGGTTCTGATACTGGTGGTTCTATCCGCCAACCAGCTGCCTTCAACGGGATCGTTGGTCTCAAACCAACCTACGGAACAGTTTCTCGTTTTGGTCTCATTGCCTTTGGTAGCTCATTAGACCAGATTGGACCTTTTGCACCAACTGTTAAGGAAAATGCTCTCTTGCTCAATGCTATTGCCAGCGAAGACGCTAAAGACTCTACTTCTGCTCCTGTCCGCATCGCCGACTTTACTTCAAAAATCGGCCAAGACATCAAGGGTATGAAAATTGCTTTACCTAAGGAATACCTTGGTGAAGGAATTGACCCAGAAGTTAAGGAAACCATTCTGAATGCTGCCAAACACTTTGAAAAACTGGGTGCCATCGTTGAAGAAGTCAGCCTGCCTCACTCAAAATACGGTGTTGCCGTATACTACATCATCGCTTCATCAGAAGCTTCATCAAACTTGCAACGCTTTGACGGTATCCGTTATGGCTACCGCGCAGAGGATGCAACCAACCTTGATGAAATCTATGTAAACAGCCGTAGCCAAGGTTTCGGTGAAGAAGTGAAACGCCGTATCATGCTAGGTACATTCAGTCTTTCATCAGGTTACTACGATGCTTACTACAAGAAAGCTGGTCAGGTCCGTACCCTCATCATCCAAGATTTCGAAAAAGTCTTTGCGGATTACGATTTGATTTTGGGTCCAACTGCTCCAAGTGTTGCCTATGACTTGGATTCGCTCAACCATGACCCAGTTGCCATGTACTTGGCTGACCTATTGACCATCCCAGTCAACTTAGCTGGTCTCCCAGGAATTTCGATTCCAGCCGGATTCTCTCAAGGCCTACCTGTCGGACTCCAATTGATTGGTCCTAAGTACTCAGAAGAAACCATTTACCAAGCTGCCGCTGCTTTTGAAGCAACAACAGACTACCACAAACAACAACCCGTGATTTTTGGAGGTGATAACTAATGAACTTTGAAACAGTCATTGGACTTGAAGTCCACGTAGAGCTCAACACCAATTCAAAAATCTTCTCACCCACTTCTGCCCACTTCGGAAATGACCAAAATGCCAATACAAATGTGATTGACTGGTCTTTCCCAGGAGTTCTGCCAGTTCTCAATAAAGGTGTTGTCGATGCCGGTATCAAGGCTGCTCTTGCCCTCAACATGGACATCCACAAAAAGATGCACTTTGACCGCAAGAACTACTTCTACCCTGATAATCCCAAAGCCTACCAAATTTCTCAGTTTGATGAGCCAATCGGCTATAACGGTTGGATTGAAGTCGAGCTAGAAGACGGTACAACTAAGAAAATCGGTATCGAACGTGCCCACCTAGAAGAAGACGCTGGTAAAAATACCCACGGTACAGATGGCTACTCTTATGTTGACCTCAACCGCCAAGGGGTGCCATTGATTGAGATTGTATCTGAAGCTGACATGCGTTCTCCTGAAGAAGCCTATGCTTATCTAACAGCCCTCAAGGAAGTTATCCAGTACGCTGGCATTTCTGACGTTAAGATGGAAGAAGGTTCTATGCGTGTGGATGCCAATATCTCCCTTCGCCCTTATGGTCAAGAAAAATTCGGCACCAAAACTGAGTTGAAGAACCTCAACTCCTTCTCAAACGTTCGCAAAGGTCTTGAATACGAAGTTCAACGTCAAGCTGAAATCCTTCGCTCAGGTGGTCAAATCCGCCAAGAGACACGCCGTTATGACGAAGCTAACAAGGCAACCATCCTCATGCGTGTCAAGGAAGGGGCTGCAGACTACCGCTACTTCCCAGAACCAGACCTACCCCTCTTTGAAATCTCAGATGAGTGGATCGAGGAAATGCGTACAGAGTTACCAGAGTTTCCAAAAAAACGCCGTGCACGTTATGTATCTGAACTTGGATTATCAGACTACGATGCTAGCCAGTTGACTGCTAACAAAGTCACATCTGACTTCTTTGAGAAAGCTGTCGCCCTCGGTGGTGATGCAAAACAAGTCTCTAACTGGCTCCAAGGCGAAGTCGCTCAATTCTTGAACGCTGAAGGCAAGACACTGGAACAAATCGAATTGACACCAGAAAACTTGGTTGAAATGATTGCCATCATCGAAGACGGCACTATCTCTTCTAAGATTGCCAAGAAAGTCTTTGTCCATCTAGCCAAAAATGGCGGTGGAGCGCGTGAATACGTGGAAAAAGCAGGTATGGTCCAAATCTCAGATCCAGCTGTCTTGATTCCAATTATCCACCAAGTCTTTGACGATAACGAAGCCGCAGTTGCCGACTTCAAGTCAGGCAAACGGAATGCAGATAAGGCCTTTACAGGCTTCCTCATGAAAGCAACCAAAGGCCAAGCCAACCCACAAGTCGCCCTTAAACTACTTGCACAAGAATTAGCGAAGTTGAAAGAAGATGAATAACAGACTTTTTATATACCTTTTTCTACTTTAGTACTTTAGAAAGAAGAAAAAATGAACAAATTTTTACGATTGCTATTTATTTTAGTCATCATCGCTATGTTAGGTGCTTCTATACTACAAATTTTCTTTCCATCATACATGGGAAGTCACTCCGGGTACGGAATCTCTGCTGGTTGGCAACGAGAAATTGGAATATGGAACCTAGCTGTATTAATTCTTATTCTCGGTGTCAATATTAAGTACGATTGGTTTTATCTACGAATTGTGCTTCTCGCTCTCATCTTCGGTGGGATTGGAATAGGAACAAATCACTTAGTCAATTTTATGGAGTATCATTCTCCTATAAATGCTATCGGTGCTTTCGAAAATTACTTGCTAGCGACGGGGTGGATTGTAGGGTGGCTCATTGAACACCATTCCATAAAGAAGATAACTGCTAGTAAATAACGACAAGTATATCTTAGATGATATTTAAAGGTTATAATATAGTTTAATAATCATTCAAATTAAGAGATTTACCTTTTCAATAGACTCAATGCCAATCAAGAACTCTTTAACGAACTTGCTAAACCAAAGGTCAAGCCAACCCACAAGTCGCCCTTAAACTACTTGCACAAGAATTAGCGAAGTTGAAAGAAGATTAATATGTAAAAGAAACCAGCCCTGAGGTTGGTTTTTTCGCCCCTACCAAATCCCATTAACTATTTTGGCTTTATTTCCAGAAGATTTTATGGTAGAATGAAGAGTAATAATATTTATTAAAGAGGTAAAAACATGATTGAAGCAAGCAAATTGAAAGCTGGTATGACATTTGAAACTGCAGACGGAAAATTGATCCGCGTTTTGGAAGCTAGCCACCACAAACCAGGTAAAGGAAACACAATCATGCGTATGAAATTGCGTGATGTCCGTACTGGTTCTACATTTGACACAAGCTACCGTCCAGAAGAAAAATTCGAACAAGCTATTATCGAAACTGTTCCAGCTCAATACTTGTACAAAATGGATGAAACTGCCTACTTCATGAACACTGAAACTTACGACCAATACGAAATCCCAGTCGTAAACGTTGAAAATGAATTGCTTTACATCCTTGAAAACTCTGATGTGAAAATCCAATTCTACGGAACTGAAGTGATCGGTGTAACTGTACCAACTACTGTTGAATTGACAGTTGCTGAAACACAACCATCTATCAAAGGTGCTACTGTTACAGGTTCTGGTAAACCAGCGACTATGGAAACTGGACTTGTTGTCAACGTTCCTGACTTCATCGAAGCTGGACAAAAATTGATCATCAACACTGCAGAAGGAACTTACGTTTCTCGTGCCTAATCTCTAGAAAGAGGTCATTCTATGGGAATTGAAGAACAATTTGGCGAAATCGTTATCGCTCCACGTGTACTTGAAAAAATCATTGCCATCGCAACCGCTAAAGTTGATGGTGTCCACTCATTTTCAAATAAATCCGTATCTGATACCCTATCAAAACTCTCTCTTGGTCGTGGCGTCTACTTAAAAGAAAGCAACGAAGAACTAACTGCTGACATCTACCTCTATCTTGAGTACGGTGTGAAAGTACCAAAAGTGGCTCTTGCTATTCAAAAAGCAGTCAAAGATGCTGTCCGTGATATGGCTGATGTGGAACTTGCTGCTGTCAACATCCATGTTGCAGGAATCGTTCCAGATAAAACACCAAAACCTGAGTTGAAAGATCTATTTAACGAGGACTTCCTCAATGACTAGTCCATTATTAGAATCTAGACGTGAACTTCGTAAATGCGCTTTTCAAGCTCTTATGAGCCTTGAATTTGACACAGATGTGGAAACAGCTTGTCACTTTGCCTACACGCATGATCGTGAAGATGCAGATGTGCAAATCCCAGCCTTTCTTCTGAACTTGGTTTCTGGTGTTCAAACTCAAAAAGATGAGTTGGATAAACAAATCAACCAGCACCTCAAGCCAGGCTGGACAGTTGAACGTTTGACCTTGGTCGAAAAAAACTTACTACGCTTGGGAATCTTTGAAATCACATCATTTGATACACCTCAGCTGGTAGCAGTCAATGAAGCCATTGAACTCGCTAAGAATTTTTCAGATCAAAAATCAGCCCGCTTTATCAACGGACTGCTCAGTCAATTTGTGACTGAAGAATAGTAGATAGAAAACAGTGTTTGACAGATATCAAACACTGTTTTCTTTGCTTCCACTATCTTAAAAAGTGGTAATAGACATAATTATAAACAAAAATCCAGATGGGTTTTGCATAAATGAGAAAGTTAAAAAAACTATGGCACAGGATGGTGATTTTTAAGTTCTTTGTCCATCGATATACTAGAACAAAGAAAAGACCAACAAGAATATAAATAATCAAACTGATAGGATCTCGGTGAGTTAGGATCAAATGACTAAGTCCAAAGATAAGAGCAGATAGAATAACATCCAGATAGTACTTGGACTGGTGGAAAAAGGTATTCATAAAATACCCTCTATCAATTAGTTCCTCTGATATAGGTGCGACGACTACTGTTAAACTAAAACTGAGAACAGTTGATAGAAAAGTTGGTTGCCTATTGGAGTATAGAATCGAAAGAAGGTCTTGAAAGATATACTTGTTATCAACCAAATAGTGATACTGTATCTGAAAAGCATCCACCAATTGACGAACAAAATAAGTAGCCACTAGACCAACTACAAGGTAAAAGAATCTTGACTTCTTTGAACCCTTTTTCTCAAAAATATAGAGCATCTCTTTCTTTTTCAACCAGCAGACAAATAAGACTACAAGAACTAGTTCCCAAACAAGTGAAATGACAGAATAGCCATCTATCCCCCATCCTAAAAACTTAGTGATTTGCACAACACCTAACTCTGGTAGATAAACTGATAGAAATACCAGTAAGATATATACTCCTAAATGCCCTAGTTTTTTCATACTTACCCCTTTAATTTATCAATAGCCAATACCAGAACCACGTCTAGTCGCATGAGTCAGTATTGTACTCCATTCTGTCGCTAAACTATATGCATGTGGCGAATCCCAATGTCTATCATCAACCAACCAAATCATTCTACCACCTGAAGTTTGCTCTAAGTTCTCAGATGAAAGAACTGTAAATGTTTCTGTACCTGTCATTGCAAGTACCTCCTTAAAATAAATTTTTGTAAGCTTACATCTACAGTATACATCTTTTTTGCCTATTTAATAGTCCATCTCCTCAACTGTCAATTTTTTAACCTGAAGTGCATATTTCTATAAAAAATGAGACCTTTCTAGTCTCATTTAGTCATTCTTAGTATTTTCTAAATCGTTGGTAACGTTCTTCCAACAACTCTTCTAGAGGTTTTAGTGAAAGCAGAGCTAGCTCAGCTTGAAGTTCTTTTTTGACACTCTTAATCAGTTCTTTGCTAGAAAGTCCTGCTTCAGAAATCACCTTATCCACCACGGCCATTTCTAACAGTTCATGCGAAGTGATTTTCATCAGTTCTGCCGCTTCCATGGCACGACTGCCATCCTTCCATAGAATAGAGGCAAAACCTTCTGGGCTGAGAATGGCATAGATAGAATTTTCCAGCATCCAGACACGGTCCGCGACTGCTAGAGCCAGAGCCCCTCCTGAACCACCTTCACCGATAATAATGGCGATAATAGGAACTTTCAGGTCACTCATTTCCATGAGATTGCGAGCGATAGCTTCCCCTTGACCACGTTCTTCCGCTCCCACACCAGGATAGGCACCTGCTGTATTGATAAAGGTCACAACTGGACGGCCAAATTTTTCAGCCTGTTTCATCAACCGTAGGGCCTTGCGGTAACCTTCTGGATGCGGTTGGCCAAAATTCCGTTTAAGGTTATCTTGTAAACTCTTGCCTTTTTGGATACCAACCACTGTTACAGCTTGTTCCCCAAGCCAGCCAATACCACCAACAACTGCACCATCGTCACGAAAAGAACGGTCACCGTGTAATTGGATAAAGTCATCAAAAATGCCTGTCGCAAAGTCCAAGGTTGTCAAGCGACTCTGCTCACGCGCTTCTCTGACTATTTTTGCAATATTCATCTAGGACTCCCTCCGTGCAATCTGACTAGGCTAGCAATCGTATCTGGCAAGTCTCTTCTTTTAACAATAGCATCCACAAAGCCATGTTCCAGTAGGAATTCTGCCTTTTGGAACCCCTCAGGCAAGCTTTCACGAACTGTATTTTCAATGACACGACGCCCAGCAAAACCAACCAAACTTTGTGGTTCAGCCAGAATGATATCGCCTTCCATAGCGAAAGAAGCTGTCACACCACCTGTCGTTGGATCTGTCAAAATGGTCAGGTAAAAGAGACCTGCATTTGAATGGCGTTTAACCGCTGCAGAAATCTTAGCCATTTGCATGAGACTCATGATTCCTTCCTGCATACGGGCTCCACCAGAGGCGGTGAAGAGAACAACTGGCAATTGTTCGACAGTCGCATACTCAAACAAGCGAGTGATTTTTTCTCCTACAACTGTACCCATAGAAGCCATGATAAAGTTGGAATCCATAATCCCAAGAGCCACAGTCTGACCTTTAATAAGAGCAGTTCCTGTCACAACAGCTTCATCCAAACCTGTTTTTTCACGCATAGCTGCTAGTTTCTTTTGATAACCAGGGAAATGCAAGGGATCCTTGCTTTCAATCCCTGTAAACAATTCCTTGAAGGTTCCCATATCAATCGTCAAAGCCAAGCGTTCTTGGGCAGAAATACGAAAGGTATAGCTACAGTGTGGGCAGATACGCTCACTTCCCAGATCCTTCTGATAGATGGTATGCTTACAACCCGGACACTGGGAGAATAATTCATCTGGAACCTCTGGCTTAGCTTGAGGTTTTTCCCTAACCGAACGATTGGGATTGATTCGAATATACTTATCTTTTTTACTAAATAGAGCCATTGATTCCCCTTTTCGGTTTAAACTCTTGAAGTCATTTTATTCTTTTTCTTGATATTTGGGTAAGAAGGTCTCCATCAAGAAGGAAGTATCGTAATCTCCAGCAATGACATTGCGATCTGAAATGAGGTCAAGCTGGAAATCTGCATTGGTCTGCACCCCTTCAATCTCTAATTCATAGAGGGCACGTTGCATTTTCATCAAGGCATCAAAACGATTTTCTCCGTGAACGATGACTTTGGCAATCATACTATCATAATAAGGCGGAATGGTATAGCCTGGATAAACTGCTGAATCCACGCGCAAGCCAACTCCACCACTTGGCAGATAGAGATTGGTAATCTTGCCTGGGCTTGGAGCAAAGTTGAAGGCTGGATTTTCTGCATTGATACGACATTCAATAGCATGACCTCGTAGAACAATATCTTCTTGCTTAACAGACAGAGGTTGACCTGCCGCAATGCGAATTTGTTCCTTAACGATATCCACACCTGAAACAAATTCTGTTACTGGATGTTCTACTTGTACACGAGTATTCATCTCCATAAAATAGAATTTACCGCTGGATTCATCAAGCAGAAACTCAATGGTCCCTGCATTCTCATAGCCAACAGACTCTGCCGCTCGAACAGCAGCAGCACCAATTTCATGGCGTAGCGTTTTTCCGATTGCAATCGAAGGACTTTCTTCCAAAACCTTTTGATTATTCCGTTGAAGAGAACAATCTCGTTCACCCAAGTGAATCACATGTCCATGCTCATCTCCTAGGATTTGAACCTCAATATGGCGAGCTGGATAGATAACCCGTTCTATGTACATGGCACCATTGCCATAATTGGCCTTGGCTTCACTAGAGGCAGTTTCAAAAGCGGAAACGAGGTCTTCTGGTTTTTCAACCTTACGAATCCCTTTACCACCTCCACCTGCTGAAGCCTTGAGCATAACAGGATAGCCAATTTTTTCAGCAACAATCAAAGCTTCCTCAGAGTTATGCACTTCTCCATCCGAACCTGGTATAACAGGCACGCCTGCTTTGATCATCTGAGCACGCGCATTGATCTTATCCCCCATCATATCCATAACATGACCAGATGGACCGATAAACTTGATACCAACTTCTTCACACATGGTTGCAAATTTGGAATTTTCACTGAGAAATCCAAAACCTGGGTGAATGGCTTCAGCCTCAGTCAAGACTGCAGCTGATAGAACCGCATTGATATTGAGATAAGACTCTGTTGCCTTGCCAGGGCCGATACAAACCGCTTCATCTGCTAAAAGAGTATGAAGGGCTTCCTTATCAGCAGTTGAATAAACCGCCACCGTCGCAATCCCCAGTTCACGCGCCGCACGGATAATACGAACCGCAATTTCACCACGATTGGCAATTAAAATTTTTCGAAACATGGAGAACCTCCTTAGTTCCCAATTGCAAAGGTAAGAGTACCACTAGCTGCAAGCTTGCCTTCCACTTCAGCCTTTGCTTCAACCACGGCAATGGTGCCACGACGTTTTACAAAAGTCGCTGTCATAAGCAATTGGTCTCCAGGCACAACTTGCTTCTTGAACTTAACCTTGTCCATACCAGCGTAAAAGACCAGTTTTCCTTTATTTTCAGGTTTTGACAACTCCAACACACCAGCTGTTTGCGCCAAGGCTTCCATGATCAGAACACCTGGCATAACTGGGTATTGAGGAAAATGGCCGTTAAAGAAGGGCTCATTGATGGTCACATTTTTGATGGCAACAATGGTATCCTCGCTCACTTCCAACACACGGTCCACTAGGAGCATAGGATAACGGTGGGGAAGGGCTTCTTTGATTCCTTGAATATCGATCATTTGATTCGTACCAATCCTTTACCAAACTCAACCATTTCTTCGTTAGAAACGAGAATTTCCGTTACCACGCCATCCTTAGGTGCTGGAATTTCATTCATGACTTTCATGGCTTCGATAATCACCAATGTTTGACCTTTTTTAACATTATCACCAACTGAAACGAAGGCAGGTTTATCTGGACCAGCAGCCAAGTAAGCCACCCCAACAAGTGGGCTTTCTACAACATCTCCCTCAGCAGCCACACTTGCTTCAGCTGAAGCAGGAACTTCTTCCACTACAGTTTCTGCTGAAGCAGATGAAGGAGCTACTGGACTTGGTGTTGCTAGAACGGGCGCTGGAGCGACTTGAGCTGCAACTTCAGACACCATTCTCGCTTCATTCTTGCTAAACTGCAACTCATCCGTCCCATTTTTATAAGAAAATTCTCTCAAACTTGACTGGTCAAATTGAGCCATCAAGTCTTTAATATCATTTAAATTCATACTTATTTATTCTCCCAACGTTTGAAAGCAAGAACTGCATTGTGGCCACCAAAACCAAAGGTATTTGAAATAGCGTATGGAATTTCTTGCTCCAAGCCTTGTCCATAAACGACATTGGCTTCGATATAGTCTGATACTTCGCTTGTGCCAGCTGTCATTGGTACAAAGTTATGACGCATAGCCTCGATTGTGACGATAGCTTCTACTGCACCTGCAGCCCCCAGCAAATGTCCTGTGAATGATTTGGTTGATGATACAGGTACTTCCTTACCAAGAACAGCCACAATCGCACCACTTTCTCCTTTTTCATTAGCAGGAGTTGATGTTCCGTGAGCATTGACATAGGCTACTTGTTCTGGAGAAATCTCAGCTTCTTCCAAGGCTAGTTTGATGGCCTTGATAGCTCCCTGACCTTCTGGATGTGGTGAAGTCATGTGGTAGGCATCACAAGTATTTCCGTAACCAACCACTTCAGCCAGGATAGTAGCGCCACGTTTTTCGGCGTGTTCAAGACTTTCAAGGACCAACATCCCTGAACCTTCACCCATAACAAACCCATTACGGTCCTTATCAAATGGGATAGAAGCACGAGTTGGATCCTCTGTAGTTGAGAGAGCAGTTAGGGCTTGGAAACCAGCAATAGCAAAAGGTGTGATAGAGGCTTCTGAACCACCTACCAACATAACGTCTTGGAAACCAAACTTAATTGAGCGGAAGGCATCCCCAATCGCGTCATTTGATGAAGCGCAGGCAGTATTGATGGATTTACAAACACCGTTTGCTCCAAAACGCATAGCAACATTTCCTGAAGCCATATTTGGCAAGGCTTTTGGAAGGGTCAATGGTTTCACACGTTTTGGCCCTTTTTCGTTGAGTCGAAGCACTTGATCTTCAATTTCTTTGATTCCACCAATACCAGAGGCCACGATAACACCAAAACGATCTTTATCAAGAGCCTCTACATCTAAATTGGCATGATTAACGGCTTCTTGGGCTGCGTACAAGGCATACAAAGAGTAGTTATCGAAACGATTGGTATCTTTCTTAACAAAGTATTTATCAAAAGGAAAATCTTGGATTTCTGCTGCATTATGCACATCAAAGTCACTATGATCAAATTTTGTAATTGGACCAATTCCGATTTTTCCAGTTGTCAAACTATTCCAAAATTCTTCTGGTGTATTTCCGATTGGAGATGTCACTCCATAACCTGTTACTACTACACGATTTAGTTTCATCTTTTTCACCTCTAGCTTCTGCTACATACTTAAGCCACCATCAATGGCAACCACTTGACCAGTTAGATAATCTTGGCCTGCTAAAAATACGGTTAAATCTGCAACCTGTTCTGCCTGTCCAAATTCTTTCATGGGAATTTGGGCCAGCATGGCATCTTTTACCTTGTCTGATAGGACAGCTGTCATATCGGACTCAATCATTCCAGGTGCAATAGCATTAACCCTGATATTGCGATTGGCCACTTCACGCGCCACAGACTTGGTAAAACCAATCAAACCAGCCTTAGAAGCTGCATAGTTAGCTTGGCCGATATTCCCCATCAAACCAACAACACTAGACATATTAATGATAGCACCTTCTCTGGCTTTTATCATCGGTTTCAAGACTGATTGTGTCATGTTAAAGGCACCAGTCAAGTTAACCTTGAGCACTTTTTCAAAATCCGCTTCTGTCATCTTGAGCATAAGGGTATCTTGGGTAATCCCTGCATTGTTGACCAAAACATCTATTGAACCCAGCTCTGCAATAGCTTGCTCAACCATACGCTTAGCGTCTGCAAAATCTGACACGTCTCCTGATATAGGAACCACCTTAACACCATAGTTTGAAAACTCAGCAAGCAATTCTTCTGAGATTGCCCCACGACTGTTTAAAACAATATTGGCTCCTGCTTGAGCAAACTTGTGGGCAATGGCAAGACCAATTCCACGACTCGAACCTGTAATAAAGATATTTTTATTTTCTAGTTGCATTCTTTTCTCCTGTTTCCTCTTGTATTTATGGGAGAAGGGATTACTTATTTTCTAGCAAAGTTTCCAAACTAGCCTGATCTTCAACATTGGCTAGTTTAGCTGTCTTATCAATTTTTTTCACAAAGCCTGACAAGACTTTCCCCGGTCCAATCTCGATAAAGTTGGTTACGCCTGCTTCTTGCATAACCGCAATACTTTCATAGAAACGAACTGGTTCCTTGACCTGACGCGTCAAAAGTCGAGCAATGTCTTCTTTTTTCATGACCGTAGCTTCTGTATTACCAACTAGGGGACAAGTGAAATCTGAAAAACTTACTTGAGCTAGAGTTTCAGCTAGTTTTTGGCTAGCAGGCTCAAGGAGAGCAGTATGAAAGGGACCTGATACCTTGAGAGGAATCAAGCGTTTGGCACCAGCTTCCTGCAAGAGTTCTACTGCGCGGTCAACCGCAACCACCTCACCACCAATCACTATTTGTGCAGGTGTATTATAGTTGGCTGGGGTAACCACTCCAAGTTCAGAAGCTTTTCGACAAACTTCTTCAATAACCTCTACTGGTGTATTGAGAACTGCCACCATCTTACCAGAGCCAGCAGGAGCCGCTTCTTCCATATAGGCGCCACGCTTAGCAACCAAGGCTACCGCATCTTCAAAATCTAAGGCACCGCTGGCCACCAAGGCAGAGTATTCTCCAAGAGACAAACCAGCAACCATATCAGGCTGATAGCCCTTTTCTTGCAATAAGCGGTAAATAGCAACTGAAGTCGCTAAAATAGCTGGTTGCGTATAGCGGGTCTGGTTAAGTTTTGCTTCTTCCCTATCGATGAGATGACGCAAATCATATCCGAGTACCTGACTCGCTTGATCAATCGTTTCTTTGACAATAGGGTAGTGATCATAGAGATCCCGTCCCATACCTAGATACTGGGCACCTTGGCCAGCAAATAAAAAGGCTGTTTTAGTCATTTCTTACAACTCCTGCCCAACGAGAGGCTTCTTCTTGAATTTTCTTAGCTGCTCCGTAATACAAATCTTTTAGAATTTCTTCAACGGTTTCTTCTTTGGAAACAAGGCCTGCAATTTGACCTGCCATGACAGAGCCTCCATCCACATCTCCGTGAACAACCGCTTTGGCTAGAGCACCTGCTCCCATTTGTTCAAAAATTTCCAAATCTGGATTTTCTTGTTTAAAGGCATCTTTCTCAGCTTTTTCAAAATCACGAGTCAATTGGTTTTTAATAGCTCGAACAGCATGGCCAAAGTGTTGGGCTGAAATCGTGGTATCAATATCTCTAGCTTTTAAAATTTTCTCCTTGTAATTTGGATGGGCATTAGACTCTTTTGCAACGACAAAACGCGTTCCAACCTGAACAGCCTCTGCCCCTAGCATAAAGCCAGCCGCAGCACCTTCACCATCCGCAATCCCTCCTGCAGCAATAACAGGAATAGATACAGCTGCCGCCACTTGACGCACCAAGGTCATGGTTGTTAATTTACCGATATGCCCCCCAGCCTCCATTCCTTCTGCAATAACAGCGTCCGCACCGATTTTTTCCATGCGTTTAGCTAGGGCAACACTTGGTACAACAGGAATGACTGTTATACCAGCAGCATGAAAACGTTCCATGTATTTGCTTGGATTTCCTGCGCCTGTTGTAACTACCTTAACCCCTTCCTCGATAACGAGGTCTACAATATCTTCCACAAAGGGAGACAAAAGCATGATGTTGACACCGAAGGGTTTATCAGTCAATGATTTGATTTTATCAATATTTGCCTTGACAACTTCTTTAGGGGCATTTCCCCCACCGATAATCCCTAGTCCTCCAGCCTTAGAAACAGCTCCTGCCAAATCACCATCAGCAACCCAGGCCATCCCTCCTTGGAAAATAGGATAATCAATGTTCAATAATTCTGTAATACGCGTTTTCATAGTGCCTCCATCGTTTCTTGCTTACGTAATAGTTCGATATCGTCATAATTTGAAAATCAAACTATTGCCTAAACAAGAGGGAGCGGGTTTCCCTACTCCTTCTATCTATATTCTGTTTATTTTGTTTGCTCTTCAACGTAGGCAACCAAGTCACCAACTGTTTTCAAGTCATCTTCTGCTTCGATTTGGATATCAAAAGCATCTTCGATTTCTGAGATTACTTGGAACAAGTCCAATGAATCTGCATCCAAATCATCAAAAGTTGATTCAAGTGTTACTTCTGATGCGTCTTTCCCAAGTTCTTCAACGATAATTTCTTGTACTTTTTCAAATACTGCCATGATAGGACTCCTTTAAAATAAATAGTTTTTTATAACAATGTGTTCACCACATGATTACCTAAATTGTAAGAATGAGCGTGCCCCAGGTCAAGCCTCCACCGAAGCCTGATAGCAGAACAGTCTGACTACCATCTAAACGGATGAGACCTTGTTCTACACACTCTGAAAGTAAAATCGGGATACTGGCTGCACTGGTATTACCATATTCCATCATATTGGCTGGAAGTTTGTCTCGGTCGACACCGATTTTCCTAGCCATCTTATCTAAAATACGGTCATTAGCCTGATGAAGTAGCAGATAATCCAAGTCTGTCGCCTCTACAGGAGATTCTTCAATAGTCTGTTTGATAGACTTAGCTACATCTCGAATGGCAAAATCAAAGACTGCGCGTCCATCCATCTTCAAAAATGAATCTGCATTTTCTTGATTTGAAAATGGAGAATGTAGACCTGAATGTCCATAGGTCAGACACTCGCTGCGACTTCCATCACTATTGAGACTCTCAGCCAAGAAATGCTCTTGCTCGCTAGCTTCTAGCAAGACTCCACCAGCACCATCTCCAAACAAAACAGCTGTTGATCGGTCTGACCAATCGACTGCTTTAGAGAGGGTTTCACTACCAATCACCAAGCCTTTTTGAAAGCGACCAGAAGCGATAAACTTTTCAGCAGTTGAAAGAGCAAATACAAATCCACTACAAGCTGCTGTTAGGTCAAAAGCAAAGGCCTTATTAGCACCAATATTAGCTTGGATACGAGCAGCTGTAGAGGGCATCATCGAATCAGGAGTAATGGTAGCTAGAATGATAAAATCCAACTCCTCCCCTGTGATTTCAGCTTTTGCCATCAGTTTCTTAGCAACCTCTGTAGCCAAATCACTAGTAGATTCTGTTCTTGAGATATGCCTTTGTCGTATTCCCGTCCGACTTGAAATCCACTCATCATTGGTATCCATAATCTGAGCCAAATCATGATTTGTAACCACTTGCTCAGGCACATAATGAGCAACCTGGCTTATTTTTGCAAAAGCCATTATCTCAAATCCTCCAAAAATTGATAAAGATTGGTCAACCCTTTGCTCATAACCTCCATTTCTTGCTTACTCATACCATCAATGATTTTTTCAACCATGGCCTTATGGAAGCGTTTATGTAGCCTATGAACCAAGCGACCTTTCTTTGTCAAATGCAGATGCACTACACGTCGATCATGTTCTGAACGAATGCGTTCAATGTAACCCTTGCGTTCGAGATTATTCAAACTAGTCGTAACTGTCCCAAGAGTCACCATCAACTCTTTTGACACTTGACTTGGCGTCACGTCTGGGAATTTCCCAATCACATCAATCGTATGCATTTCTTTGATGGAGATATCCTTGAAACGACTACCCCTCAAGCTAACTTCCTCAATAACGAGGACATTGTTAAATATAGATGTTAAATATTCATTAATTCGTTGGTAGTCCAATCTCTTTTCCCTCCTTTTCAAAAAACTTTCACAATCAAAACATTTGACAAAAAAATTATATCAAACTTCAAAGAACAGTGCAAGTATTTTTTTATTTTCCTGTAAATTTAGGCCGTCTTCTCTCCGAATGAGCCCGAACTCCCTCTTTGAAATCCTCTGTTTGAGCTAAGGATTCCTGTAGATTCAGTTCTAAAGTAGCGTAATCCTGCCAGTCTTTAAATTGGCTCTCCCAAACCAACTTCTTAATGGCAGCATAGGAATTACTTGAACCACGTCTTAATTTTTTAAGAAGCTGTTCTCTCGTCTTTTCAAGTTTATCAGCTTCGGAAACACGGTAAACTAGCCCCCACTCCAGAGCTTTTTCTGCGGTCAAAGCCTCTCCTGTCATAGCTAATTGAGCAGCACGCGTCACACCGATACTGCGGCTCAAGAGATGAATCCCACCTGCATCTGGAGCCAAGCCAACGCCAACAAAGGCTTGGATAAACTTAGCCTTATCCGTTGCAAGACAGAAATCTGCCGCAACAGCCATATTCGCTGCGGCACCTGCAACAGCACCGTCAACTTCCATTAAAACAGGTTTGGCTATTTGTTTGATTTTATAAGAAATAGCATTGACCAACTCTGCGATTTTTGTCAATGATGGAATATCATCCTCATCCACTGCCCGCTTCATCTCTACTAAATCTCCCCCAACTGAAAAAACTTTGCCATTCGCATTGATTAAGACAAAATGCACAGCCAGATCCTCTTCTGCCAAAGTCAGAGCTTCTAAAATCTCCTCACACATAGGAATATGAAAACCATTTGCAACCTCAGGACGGTTCAAGGTAAGGATTGCCAAATCCTCTTCAAGCTGATAAATAATGTGTTCCATCGGGACTCCTTTTTATTTTATAAGCAGTTTATACTCTTCGAAAATCAAATTCAAACCACGTCAGCTTCGCCTTGCCGTACTCAAGTACTGTCTACGGCTAGCTTCCTAGTTTGCTCTTTAATTTTCATTGAGTATTAAATTATTTTATTTTCAAAGTTTATCTTTTTTAGGAATAGAAAGCAAGAAAAAATCAACTAAAAGTGTCTCAGCCGATTAGAAAGTCTCGCCTTGTCCTAGAAAGCATCTCATTTTCTTCATTGAAAAAAGGCCTTCTTTCTGCTATAATCGTATAAAATACTTACTTTAGGAGTTCTTATGAAAGTTGTTAAATTTGGAGGTAGCTCTCTTGCCTCTGCTAGTCAATTAGAAAAAGTTTTAAACATCGTCAAAAGCGATTCAGAGCGTCGTTTTGTGGTCGTTTCTGCGCCTGGTAAACGCAATGCTGAAGATACTAAGGTTACGGATGCCTTGATTAAATACTACCGCGACTATGTTGCTGGTAACGATATTAGCAAGAGCCAAAACTGGATTATCGACCGCTATGCTGCTATGGTTAGTGAACTAGGACTAAAACCTGCTGTTTTAGAAAAAATCTCTAAAAGCATTCGCGCCTTAGCCACTCTTCCTATTGATGAAAATGAATTTCTCTACGACACTTTCCTAGCAGCCGGTGAAAATAACAATGCTAAATTGATTGCTGCCTACTTTAACCAAAATGGGATTGATGCACGCTATGTTCACCCTCGAGAAGCTGGTATTGTAGTCACAAGTGAACCTGGTCACGCTCGCATCATTCCATCAAGTTATGACAAGATTGAAGAATTGACAAACGCAAATGAAGTCCTTGTCATTCCTGGTTTCTTTGGAGTTACCAAGGAAAATCAAATCTGTACCTTCTCACGTGGAGGATCAGACATTACAGGTTCTATCATTGCTGCCGGTGTTAAGGCAGACCTCTATGAAAACTTTACAGACGTTGATGGTATCTTTGCAGCCCACCCTGGTATTATTCACCAACCACACTCAATCCCTGAGTTAACCTACCGTGAAATGCGTGAGTTAGCCTATGCAGGCTTCTCAGTCCTTCATGACGAAGCGCTTCTTCCTGCCTACCGTGGAAAAATCCCTCTCGTTATCAAGAATACCAACAACCCTGATCATCCAGGTACTCGTATCGTTCTAAAACATAGTAGTGACAAGTTCCCCGTTGTGGGAATTGCCGGTGACTCTGGTTTTGTCAGCATCAATATGTCTAAATACCTCATGAACCGCGAGATTGGATTTGGTCGCAAGGTTCTGCAAATCCTTGAAGACCTCAACATCGGTTGGGAACATATGCCAACTGGTATCGACGATCTTTCGATTATCCTCCGTTCTCGCGAACTAACTCCTATCAAGGAAGAAGAAATCCTTCGTCAGTTGGTTCAAAAGGCTGAAGTAGACCATGCAGAAATCGAACACGACCTTTCAATCATTATGATTGTTGGTGAAAAGATGAAGAGTCATATCGGAGTAACTGCTACTGCAACACGCGCTCTGTCTGAAAATAAAATTAACATCCAGATGATGTCTCAAGGTTCTAGTGAGGTTTCTATCATGTTTGTTGTTCATAAAGACCAAGAAAAAGCAGCTATTAAAGCCCTCTACAGTGCCTTTTTCGGTGAAAGCAAGGAAGACTAGACATGGCTCAATCTCTTAACAAAACAGTGCTTCTCAATACAACAGGCACCTCCTACCTCTCTATAGCTGGGAAAGTTGGGAAATTCCTTATCGGAGATCAGGCTCTGGAATTTTACCCAGATGTTAATGTTGAACAATTTATCCAGATTCCCTGGAGCCATATCAACCAAATTGGAGCTAATGTTACTGGTCGCAAAATCAGTCGCCACTTCGAAGTCTTTACTGATCAGGGAAAATTCCTCTTCGCTTCAAAAGATTCAGGTGCCATTCTTAAAATTGCTCGCGAAAAACTAGGCAATGACAAGGTTGTCAAACTTCCTACCCTGATTCAGACAATTAGTCAAAAATTTAAAAATCTATTTGCAAAAAAGTAGAAACTTTAGTATAATCATAGCAACGGATAAGTAGGTTATCTTCTTCTTTCAGAAAGTCTGCGGGTGCTGCGAGCAGATAGGAGGGATAGGTGAAATTCTACCGTTAGTAACAATTACATACACAATCAAGTGCACACCTGTGAAGTTGGATGGAACCGTGGCCCTGCCACTCCAACGCTTTGTCGGGTGTGCTTTTTTCATAAAGGAGTTCTTATGTTAGATATCAAACGTATTCGTACAGATTTTGATGCTGTCGCAGAAAAATTAGCTACACGTGGTGTAGATGCTGCTATCTTAAACGAGATGAAAGAAATCGATGCTAAACGTCGTGACATCTTGGTCAAGGTTGAAACTCTCAAGGCAGAACGTAACACAGTTTCTGCTGAGATTGCTCAAGCTAAACGAAACAAGGAAAATGCAGATGACAAGATTGCTGCCATGCAAACCCTATCTGCTGAGGTCAAAGCCTTGGATGCTGAATTGGCAGAAATCGATGCTAAATTGACAGAATTTACCACTACTCTTCCAAACATCCCTGCTGACAGCGTTCCTGTTGGGGCTGACGAAGACGACAATGTGGAAGTTCGCCGTTGGGGTAGTCCACGCGAATTTGACTTCGAACCAAAAGCTCACTGGGATCTTGGTGAAGACCTTGGTATCCTTGACTGGGAACGCGGTGGTAAGGTGACGGGCGCTCGCTTCCTCTTCTATAAAGGCCTCGGCGCTCGTTTGGAACGTGCTATCTACAACTTTATGTTGGATGAGCATGGTAAAGAAGGCTATACTGAAGTCATCACACCTTACATGGTTAACCATGACTCTATGTTTGGTACTGGTCAATATCCAAAATTCAAGGAAGATACTTTTGAACTCAGTGACAGCAATTACGTCCTTATTCCTACAGCTGAAGTTCCTCTAACAAACTACTACCGCGATGAAATCCTTGATGGGAAAGACCTACCAATCTACTTCACTGCTATGAGTCCTTCATTCCGTTCTGAGGCTGGTTCAGCTGGTCGTGATACTCGTGGCTTGATTCGTCTGCACCAATTCCACAAGGTTGAAATGGTTAAATTTGCCAAGCCAGAAGAATCTTACGAAGAATTGGAAAAAATGACAGCCAACGCTGAAAATATCCTTCAAAAACTGAACCTTCCATACCGTGTCGTTGCGCTCTCTACAGGAGATATGGGCTTCTCAGCTGCGAAGACTTACGACTTGGAAGTTTGGATTCCAGCGCAAAATACCTACCGTGAAATTTCAAGCTGTTCAAACACAGAAGATTTCCAAGCCCGTCGTGCCCAAATCCGTTACCGTGATGAAGCAGATGGCAAGGTTAAATTGCTCCACACCTTGAACGGTTCTGGACTTGCAGTTGGACGTACAGTGGCTGCTATTCTTGAAAACTACCAAAATGCAGATGGTTCTGTAACCATTCCAGAAGCACTTCGTCCATATATGGGTGGCGCTGAAGTTATCAAACCATAAAAAATGCTTCTTTGTCAACTATAGTGGGTTGAAGTCAGCTAAGATCTAGAAAGGACAAATTTCGTCCTTTCTTTTTTGATATTTAGAGCGATGAAAATCCGTTTTTTGAAGTTTTCAAAATTCCGAAAACCAAAGGCATTGCGCTTGATAAGTTTAATGAGATTATTCGTTGCTTCCAAGTTTGCGTTGGAATAGGGTAGTTGAAGGGCGTTGACGATTTTCTCTTTGCCCTTGAGGAAGGTTTTAAAGACAGTCTGAAAAAGAGGATGAACCTGCTTTAGATTGTCCTCAATGAGTCCGATGAATTTGTCAAGTTCCTTATTCTGAAAGGGAAAAAGCAAGAGTTAATAGAGATTATAGGCACTATAATATTTGTAGTGGGTAAATCCCTTATGGATATTGTGGAGCCTTTTTCTGTCCACCTGCGTCCTCTAAAACGTAAGAATAAGAATACTTCTTTAGCTACACTTGCGTGTTTCAGCTTGCATCTGAAACAATAATCTACTATAGAGATTATTGAAAAGAGGAATGTTTTGTTTCTTTGGTATTTCTAACATTAGATGTTTAGATTCTTTCATATTTGTTTCCTCCATTTTATCAATAATCTAAATAGTCAGTATTTTTATCTTCTTTATACATAATTGATTTTTATTCATTTTTTTTAGTTTCTATTCTATCAAATAGTTTGATAATCTCAGAATCAGAAAATCCTAAGACATATAGTTTTTCAAACAATATTTTTGTTAGCCTGTTCAAATGCTCATTTCTTAACTCAATTATTTTCTTCTCACTTTCAATAACAAAATATCCTTTACTTCCACGACTAACAATTAGTCCCTGTTTCTCAAGAACTTTTAAAGCTTTTTGAACTGTTGCAGGATTACATCCTTCCATCTCTGCTAAAGTCCTTATGGGAGGTATCTGTTGCCCCGGTACATACTTACCTCTTAAAATAGTTGCTCTTATCACAGATGTTATTTGTAAATATGGATACATATTCACTTAACCTTTTTATTTTTCCTTCCTCGTACGAATTTCCAATAAGCAGAATACGGAATAACCGTAGTAAACAGAAGATAATAGACTTCCTGCGAAACAAAAATATGATACAATAAAACTATGAATTATGAATCAAGTAAAGTATTAAGTGATGCACGATTTAAGCGCCTTGTTGGTGTTCAGCGTACTACTTTTGAAGAGATGTTAGCTGTGTTAAAAACAGCTTATCAACGTAAACACGCAAAAGGTGGACGAACCCCTAAGTTAAGCCTAGAAAACCTCCTCATGGCTACTCTTCAATATATGCGAGAATACCGCACTTATGAACAAATTGCGGCTGATTTTGGCATTCACGAAAGCAACTTAATCCGTCGGAGTCAATGGGTTGAAGCAACTCTTATTCAAAATGGTTTTACGATTTCAAAAACTCATCTTAGTGCTGAGGATACGGTGATTGTGGATGCAACAGAGGTAAAAATCAATCGTCCTAAAAAAATCAACTAGCCAATTATTCTGGTAAAAAGAAATGTCATGCTATGAAAGCTCAGGCGATTGTCACAAGCCAAGGGAGAATTGTTTCTTTGGATATTGCAGTGAACTATTGCCACGATATGAAGTTGTTCAAAATGAGTCGCAGAAACATCGGACAAGCTGGTAAAATCTTGGCAGACAGTGGTTATCAAGGGATCATGAAGATGTATTCACAAGCGCAAACTCCGAGGAAATCAAGTAAACTTAAGCCACTAACTCTTGAAGATAAATCCTATAATCATGTGCTATCTAAAGAGAGAATCAAGGTTGAGAATATTTTTGCCAAAGTAAAAACGTTTAAAATGTTTTCAACAACCTATCGAAATCGACGTAAACGCTTTGGATTACGAATGAATTTGATTGCTGGAATTATCAACCGTGAACTAGGATTTTAGTTTCGCAGGAAGTCTAATATTTATTAGCAAACATATCGGGGATTCCTTTTGCATTGAAATGAATAGGAATTTTCTCTGGGAGAAATATGCAAATAATAAATATTACAAACATCATTCCTATCAGCACTAATACATCTTTCAAAAATCTTTTTTTCATGGCAAATCTCCTTTCTATTTGTCAATAGCTTTCTATTTTCCTAAAATTTATCTAACCACCTTATAACTTCTACAAATGTATCCCTATTAATTGAATAATAGATATAATTTTTATATCTACTGTCGGTAATTAATTTACTCTTTTTTAATAAAGATAGATGATAAGATATAGTTGCTTTTTCTAATTTAAAATGACTTGCTATTTCTCCAGCAGTTAAATTTTTAATCTAAAAACACAATAAAAATCTGATTATCCGCTAAAATACAGTATCTATCAGCATTTTCAAGGAAACAAACACATCAATTTACTACTTATTTACTACTAACGAATGAGCCTTGATACGCAAGTTTTCCTAGATATGCAAAGATATGGTACAACACATCAGTATTGAAACAAGAAAAAATTGAATAACCTATAGACTATGGAACGCCTAACATGACGTTCCTTTTCTATTTCCAGCCGTTCTTATTGGACGGCTATTTTATTACCCAAAATGAAAGGAGCATTAGATTTATGAAAAAGATGTTAAAACGATTGTGTACGGGCTTCTTAGCTCTTGCAACTGTCGTTACTGCTTTACCGACGACACCCGTTCATGCAGAAAGCAAGCAATACTGGACGGAGTCAAAAGAGCGTGTCGGTATCGTTGAAAAAGTAATGAATGACGGTTCGATTGGTTCTACCTTTAATGAGGGACATTTAACCGTTGAGGGCGAGGACGCTTACTGTATCGACATTAACACAGATTTTAGGAACGGCTACAAGACCAGAGCTGACGCAAGCACCCGTATGAGTGCCGACCAGATAAGCGACGTTGCCTTATCTATCGAATATGTGAAACAGTACACAGACAGCCACAGCGGAATAAGCAAAAATCACGCTTACCTTTTAAGACAGCTTGTAGTCTGGCAGAGATTGAGCGTACATCTTGGCTGGCAATGTGATAACGTGCGAGCTTCTTATGATGAAATTCCAAAGGCAACGCAGGACGAAGTTTTCTCTGGTGCTAGAGCCTTTGTCAAAGAAAATAAAGGACGCTATGAATGTGGCGGTTATATCTACTCTGGCGAGGGGCAGGAATTGGGACAATTCTGGACGAAACTGAATGTCGGAAATGCGAAACTTCAAAAGGCTTCCAGTAATACCAGCATTACAGACGGTAACGGGAATTACTCAATCGCTGGTGCAACATAGGCAGAATGTAGAAAAAGTGGTATCGCAGGAAACACACCAGAATTACAAAGCAGAGCGTACCACAAAGGCACAGACCTTTGAACAATCAAAGCGTACAACGGAACATACCGAAAAGAACCGTAACCTTGTAATGAAGAAAGGACAGAAGAAAAAATGAAACTGAAACATATCGCTCTTATTGGCAGTCTGTTTCCTATCCTCTTTTCTCTGGTGCTGTTCTTTGGTGTCCTCATTAGTGCGGACAGCGACGACGAAAACAGCAACTTTTCTTCTGGCATTACGGTTATGAATTTATCCGCAGAAGTTTTGAAACATCAGCCTATGGTGGAAAAATACGCCAGAGAAAACGGTATCTCCGAGTATGTCAATGTGCTACTTGCTATTATTCAAGTAGAAAGTGGCGGTACGGCAGAAGATGTTATGCAGAGTTCGGAAAGTTTGGGACTACCACCCAACTCTTTAGATACCGAAAGTTCAATCAAGCAGGGGTGTAAATATTTTGCGTCCCTGCTTTCTTCCTGCCAAAATCAAGGTATCGACGACTTGAATGTAGCGATACAGTCCTATAATTATGGCGGTGGTTATGTGGGATATGTGGCAGGAAAAGGAAAGAAATATACCTTTAATCTTGCAGAGAGCTTCGCCCGTGAGAAATCGGGTGGAAAGAAAGTAACCTACACCAACCCGATAGCCGTTGCAAAGAACGGGGGCTGGCGGTATGGCTATGGAAATATGTTCTATGTGGAATTAGTCAATCAGTATTTAACTGTTCCGCAGGTATCGGGAGAGCTGGCACAAAAGGTAATGAATGAAGCGTTGAAATATCAAGGCTGGAAGTATGTGTATGGCGGTAGCAATCCCAACACTTCCTTTGACTGCTCGGGACTGATGCAATGGTGTTATGGAAAAGCTGGTATCTCCTTACCGAGAACAGCACAAGCACAATATGACGCTACCCAACATCTTCCGCTTTCGCAGGCAAAGGCTGGGGACTTGGTATTTTTCCATTCCACCTATAACGCTGGTTCGTATGTAACCCACGTCGGCATTTATGTAGGAAATAACCAGATGTACCATGCGGGCGACCCGATAGGATATGCAGACCTAAGTAATAGTTACTGGCAACAGCACTTAATCGGTGCAGGACGAGTAAAACAATAGAAAGGACTTGAAAAATATGTTTAAGAAGAATAAGAAACAGACAGAAACTATCAAAGAACCAAAAGAAAAAAAGGTGCGTACTGTTAAGGTAGGCACACATAAGAAAACCGTGATTGCGTTGTGGGTGGTGCTTATCGCAAGCGTGAGCTTTGGAGTGTATAAGAATTTTACTGCTATCGACCAGCACACGACCCATGAAAAAGAAATCATTGAACTTTGCTTGCAGGACACCAACGGGATAGAAAATTTCGTGAAGAATTTTGCGAAGTCCTACTACACATGGAATAACAGCAAAGAAGCTATCGAAGCAAGGACGCAGGCAATCAGCGGTTATCTGACAAAGGAATTGCAGGACTTGAATGTTGATACAATCAGAACGGATATACCGACCAGCTCCACAGCTACAAATGTGATTGTATGGAGTATCGAACAATCGGGAACGAACACTTTTTCTGCTACCTACGAAGTAGATCAGCAGATAAAAGAGGGAGAAAAGACAAGCAATGTGAAAGCAACCTATACCGTAAAAGTCCATATAGACGCTGACGGGGATATGGTAATCGTTCAGAACCCTACCCTTGCACCAGCAATCGAAAAATCAGACTATGAGCCTAAGACACCAGAAGCAGACGCAAGTGTAGACGCTGATACTGTAAACGACGCTACCGCATTTCTGGAAACATTCTTTAAGCTGTACCCAACAGCCACAGAAAAAGAACTTGCCTATTATGTATCTGGTAATGTACTTGAACCTATCGGCAGAGATTACCTTTATTCTGAACTGATAAACCCTATCTTTACAAAGGACGGGGAGAATGTGAAAGTCAAGGTTGCTGTGAAATTCCTTGATAATCAGACAAAGGCAACGCAGGTATCGCAATATGAGCTTGTGCTACATAAGGATAGCAACTGGAAGATTATAGGATAAGTATTAAGGGGTTATCAAAAAAAGATAGCCCCCTTTACCCTAAAAGCAGAAAACGTTGCTCACGTTTCAGATATATGTTAATATTAAAATTAGAATAGATTAACAAAAAGAGATGATTGGTATGGATAATAGATTTAATAAATCTTGGTATGGAGATAAAGCACAATTAGTCGATAGTGATAATGATTGTGTTATTATAGATTATGGCTGTAAAGGAAAAGGTATTATTACAAGTTATAATCTTTATGACGGTATCACACTTTGTTTTCTTGATTTTTATACAGATGAAATTATGCCCTCACAAAAATTTAATCCTGATATAATTTCTATTGTCCATTGTCAAGCGGGGCGTTATGAATGTGAATTTTCTAATCATCAGATGTTTTATTTGTCAGAAGGATATTTCAGTATTATGGGGACTAAACATTTGCCTATATCTTTTTCCTTTCCCCTAAAAAAATGTTACGCATTTAGCTTAGTCATAGATAAACACGCCCTTAGTGCAGATACACAAAAAATTCTAAATGATTTTTGCTTAGATATGGACAAAATAAGTGAAAGATTAAAGTTAAATAAAAATGGATATTTAAGTCATGCAGACTTTGAGTTAGGACATCTTTTTGAAGAATTTTATAATGCTAAAGATAAGGAAAGTATTACCTATTTTCGTGTTAAAGCAATCGAATTTTTATATTTCATCAACAAACTGTCGGGCAATGAAGAAACTGAATTTCGATATTTCAACAAAAAATATATACAAATAACAAAAGATGTTTGCAAATATATGACAGAACATTTAGAAGAAAAAGTATCTCTGGAACAATTAGCTTATGAAAAAGGAATTAACTTGTCGTTACTGTATAAAGTCTTTGCACAAGTATATGGAGATACTCCTTATTCTTACATAAAAAAATACAAGATGAATATAGCGTCTAATGAATTAAGAAATTCAAAGCGTAAAATAAATGATATTGCGTTAAGTCTTGGATATAGTAATGCAAGTAAATTTTCTATTGCATTTCAATCGGTATATGGTATTTTACCTAAAGATTATCGAAAGGCAGAAAATTAACACTTTTGGGCTATTTTTTGGATAGATATATAGCTATGGAGTAGAAGCAAATAAATATAAAAAGTAAAATGATGTATGTTAGCAAGAGCTAACTACATCATTTTTTAGTTAGGAGGATTTATTATGGCAAAGAAAACGCCAAAACAGGTAAAGCCTAAAACTGGCTTGGCACGATGTATGGAACTGGCTTCAAATAAGAAAGGACTGATTTTTATATCCGCTATTCTTTCTTCCTTAGCGTCGATTGCTTCATTTATTCCTTATATTGCAGTTTACTTCATCATTCGTTCTATTCTTCAAGTTTATCCAAATTTGAATAGCTTAGATGTCAATGAAGTAATAGGGTATGGCTGGTTGGCTCTGGGTGGAATTATCGCAAATATTTTGTTGTATTTTTTGGCGATATTTTGTTCTCATCTTGCGGCTTTTGGAACATTGTATGAATTAAAGGTTAAATTTGCAGAACATATTACCAAAATACCTTTAGGTTATCATTTGACGATTGGAAGTGGACGGTTAAGAAAAATCATGGACGAAAATATAGAAAGTGTTGAGGGTTTCATTGCACATCAATTTCCTGATTTTGTGGCTTCCGTAACTGCTCCGATTGTTATGGTTATTTTATTATTTGCTATTGATTGGAGATTCGGCATTGCTTCTCTTGTTGGTATTATTTTAGCTTTTATTGTTCAGTTTATGGGTTATGGAAGTGGGGCAATGAAAGAAAATATGGGGAAATATCAAATTGCTCTTGAAGATATGAATAATGCGTCTGTTGAATATGTACGAGGTATGCCAGTCGTTAAGGCTTTTAATCAGACAGCTAATTCATTTGAACAGTTAAAACATGCAATCTCTCAATATACAGAATGGGTATTGAAATTTTCATTAGGTTGGCAAAATTGTATGCCTGCATTTACAACGATAATTAACAATATTTATCTTGTGCTTATACCCGTAGGTATTTTAATTGGTACTAATGCAGTAAACCAGAAAGAATTTCTGATGACTTTCATCTTCTATTTGCTCTTTGTTCCAGCAGTAGCGGGTATACTTAACAAAATTATGTATGTTTCAGAATCGTTTATGCAAATCAATGGAAATGTTGCAAGAATGGACGAAATATTTAATATTCCAGTCTTAAAAGATACACAAATATCAAAGACTTTTGATAATGACAATGTTACATTCGATAATGTTAGTTTTTCTTATACTGGAAAAGAGAATGAACTGGCAATAAAAAATGTTTCTTTTGAAGCAAAGCAAGGGGAAATAACAGCGATCGTCGGCTTATCTGGTGGTGGAAAAAGTACGATTGCTAATTTGATTTCTCGTTTTTGGGACGTAACCTCTGGAAGCATTAAAATAGGAAATGTTGATGTTCGTGAAGTTGGAACTAATGACTTAATGAAACATATTAGCTTTGTGTTTCAAGATATATTTCTTTTTAAGCAAAGTATTTTCGATAATATTCGCATGGGAAATCCAAACGCAACAAAAGAGCAAGTCATATCAGCTTCTAAAGCGGCACAGTGTCATGATTTTATTTCTAAATTACCAAACGGATATGATACAGTAGTCGGAACACAAGGTATACATCTTTCAGGTGGAGAACGACAGAGAATTGCTATCGCAAGAGCTATTATTAAAGACGCCCCTATCATTGTATTAGATGAAGCAACTGCATTTAGCGACCCTGAAAATGAATATTTGATACAAAAGGCTTTTGAGAAACTTATGCAAGACAAAACTGTCATTATGATTGCACACCGTCTTTCTACAATTCGTAATGCAAATAAAATTATTGTTATGGAAAATGGTCGCTTAATTGAAAGTGGAAAACATAATGATTTAATACAGAAAAATGGACGTTATGCTGAAATGTGGAAACATTATACAGAGGCGATTGATTTGAAAGTTCAAACAAAGGTGGTGCAGTAAAATGAAAAAATTAAAAGAAATATTATTTTTATCAGATAAAAAAAATGTAAAATTATCATCTGCCATTTCAATCGCCTCTATAATGGTACTTATATTAATCTTCATCTTGACATTCTCCTATTCCATTTTAAATGTGTTTTTTATTCCATATCGAGCATAACATAATTTTTTATTAAAATACAAATGAAAGCAGTATTTTTGAGTAGACATAAATAAAAGAAAGCCTTTGTTTATCAGGCTTTTCAACTCTACATAGCAATGCTATGACTCCACATACAGTAAAATAAAGGCCTTATACACCATGACAAAAGTATTTTCATTACATAATGGTGGAGTAAATTTATTCGTTAAAATTCACGGGGTTTCTCCACTCGCATAGGCAAGCGATAATGTGTCCAACTCAATTCGCGACACAATACGTAGTTTTTGGAAAAGCAAGATAAAACTGACGCATATTTTAAAGATTTACAATAGTAAATTCTATTCCGAAATCTGCCAATTTATGTTTAGATAGTTCAACTATTAATCTGGTCCATACTCAGACTCTTCCTCTCAACCCTGCTTATCTATAATACTTTTATCCTTATTCCAATATGCTTCCACCATTGCAAAGGTTACAGATTGATATATTTTACTTCCGGCTTCTGAACGAATACTTTTATTTTATTCATAAAACTGTTCCATTTCATTCCTTTGAAAATTGTATACAGCTCATTTTCCATAGTTTTGAATACAGAAATATTTTCCCTGTATAAATACCTTTGCCAGACTTGATGGAATATTATTAAAATATTTTCTTTAGTTACTTGGATTAATTTATCCCTTCCAAATGCGTTACTAATGTCTTTTAATGCTTTAAACTTTTTACAGATTCTAAGTAACTGCTGAAAAAATGAAGGAATTGAATCAATAACCTTATCCCGCATCATTTTATCTAAATAGAATTGCATTATATTATCAAAAGATAGTATGCCCTCTTTATATTCCAACATAAGCAACTCACTTTCACCTGAATATTCCCACTTACTATACATCTCTAAATCATTTATAAAGTAGACAAACATTTTATCGCTAAAAGACCAGTTCACACCTTCAATTTTGGTTACTACTCTGTCAACTCCACTGTCCGTATTGATATGTTTCCATGCCCTGATTTACAAGCATTTTCGTGATTTCAATGTACTTAAAAATTACAATCTATTTTTAAAATGACCTATTTTCAAGCCTTTTTCACATGTTACTTCTGAACCCTTGACATCAAGACAACACTCTCAACGTGAATCAAAGATTAAAAGAGATAAGCAATGTGTATAGTAATCCCTTATTGAAAATATAAGATTAAACTTCACAAATATCATAGGTATATTATTACTATCTGCTAATAATTCCGCTAAAAGTTGAAGATTTACCCATTATCGAGTAAAACTTTTTTAATATACAACTTCGTCTTCTATGATAATCGAATGGTGTTTTTCACAAATTTCATCAAAACAATCCTTACAAAGATCACCAGATAATACTCCATCTTCTTTATTGCTAAAAATATCATAATACTCTCTACACTCATCTAATGCATCATAAAGACCATATAACTCATTTGTTTTCTTTAAACATCTAGCACATCTACATCCATCAAAACATGCAATCGCTTCATACGTATTTCCATCACAATAATGTACAGCATTTCTTGTGGTGTATAATAAATCTTTCGCAACACTAAATTCAATTTTCCCTTCATCATACAACTCTAATACCTTTTTAGACACTGAATTTAATCCATGCCCAATACTATGACAACTCATATTTTTAGCTCCTTTTTTTTATTATCACTAATCTAAATATATCATATTTTTTTATTTTACTACAATGCTTTATTATAAACCTACTAACTGATTTTGTAATAATGTAATCAAATTTGCCTTATAATCCATCTACAATCATTTTTTTATAGCTTGTTCTTCCATTCTTTATTAACCCACTTCTTCCAACATCGTGATACACTTCAGCTAAATCGATTTCTATTACTTTGTTAGAAAGTTCTTTAAAATATGCAATTTGACTATTTAAACCTGAACGTTGTTCTTCTATATTTTTACTTACTCTACAATATACTGTAATTCTTACTACTTCTTTCGTTTTATTTTTAACTGGTATCTTCACTACATGTATCATTTTTTATCATCCTTATCACTCCAATCTTAACATATGAAAAAGATGCAAGTTATCATCAACAACTTACATCTCTATAAAACTGATTTGATTTTTTATCTTTTTCGCAACAGAACAATGGACTCTACATGCCTTGAGTGGGCAAAAAAGATGTCGCACCCCACTGGTATCCCCTTGGCGGAAGCCCATATTTCTGAAACAGTCGCCTGGATAGGCTATTTTTCATTGATTTGGTGCCTGCTTTTGCGTTACAATCCAAGTAATTGTAAGCAATAAAGCCTTCAAAAGCATGTTGTCCTCTTGAAGGCTTTATTCGGTACAACTTTAAAATTGGTTTACTTATCTTTATCTTCCTCTCTAAGATACTTAACTAGCCCCGGATAATTGCTTATCCTTACAGTTCGGATCAATTAGAATTAGCCGAAAACGGCGGCGAAGAAACGAACCACCGAGAAGCACCGCCGCATTGCCGAGCTTGATACCCTCATTGAACGACTGTATGCGGACCGGAAAAGGCGCGGTTGACCGCCTTGCCCTCAAAGGCTTAGGGGCATATCAACTATATATTGGGGCCGAGTGCCGTTACTTTAACACCGCCGCTAGCCATGAGCTTATGCTTCCTTTAGGACACTGTCCCAACAGACACTTTTTAAAGTATGCTGCACTAATCCTTATTTTTCACAGCATAGCGCAATGACAGACAGCCATGTTCTGCATTCTCTGTTCCCTGCAATTCCAAATTAACTTTTTCAGATAACAGAAGGTTATCAAATAGTTGTTTTTCTTTATTACCTACAAAACATGGTGATATCACAAGACTGATTTCATCAATAAGTCCGTTTTCTAATAATTTGTTGGTTAATCCACCGCCACTGTCTGTCCGCATGTATTTACACCCATATTGCTCATGCAGGATCTGAAAGGCTTTTTCATAGTCCACATGATCATTTCCTGACACAATATATGGGTAATGCCTTTCCTCCAAATAATTCAAATATTCCTTCGGAGTGGCAGTTGATACCAGAATGACAATTTCCTTCAGATATCCAAGATTTCTTAAGCAATGAAGACTTCTCAAGATACCTCTGCTGTCAGGTATGACTCCTATTGGTCTGGGGTCCTCCGGGCTTGTTATGATTTTCTCAAAATCCTTTATTATTTTTCATTTTTTTAAACTATTTAATACTAATGTCTTTTATAATAGCTTTTCATATATTATATAATCAATCTTTATAAGTCCTTTTATAAATTTCTTTTCTACCATTTTCGATAAATTCCTGTTTAATATTTTTAATTCCATAAACAATAGTTTCAATAGGATAATATTCTTCAACTATATCTTGATATTCTTTTGCTTTCTCAATATCTATATTTCCATACATTCTTAATATATCTTCTCCAAAATTTGTTCCTATTTCTTCTTCACTATCTTCAAGTAAGTATATAAAATCACAATATTCATCTATAATTCCAGAATCTCCAAAATCAATTATTCCAGTTAATCTATTATTGCCATCTAACAATAGATGATTACAACTAAAATCATTATGGCATAAACACTTTTTACCCTCAAAAACTGTTGTTGCATTTAGTCTTTCCATAAAACTTTCTATATAATCTTTTTCTATATCAGTTAAATCATTATAAATAGTTTCACGCAACAATATATACTCTTCTAATACATTTTGTTTATTATCAATAGTACATTCACTAATATCTGTATAATCTAAACCGTGCATTTGTCTTAAAAAACTGGCAATATCTCGTTTTAACAAATTTTGTTCTTCTTCTGACATAGTAGAATAAATTTCTGGTGTTAAAAAAGTTCCTTTAATTTCTTTATAACCTAGTATAGATAATTCATCACTAATATACGAATATTCAATATTAGGAATTTTTACATTAGTTTCTAAATTTGTATTTAAAAAATTATATATTGCTTTTTCTTTTGCATAACCTTTTTTCTTATTAGTACTAAATTTTGTTTTAAAAATGTATTCATTATTAACTAAATATGCCACACTATCATAACCACTACCGATTATTTCAATACTATCTACTTTGAAATTATCAAAGTAATGCTCAATTAAATATTTCATTGCCTTAACATTTGTGGCATTATCATCATATCTATATTCCATTAAATAACAATCTTCTTTTTTGCCCTCGTGTAATTCATGTTCTGGCAAATCTTCAATAATTCTAAAACCAGATTTTTGGTATGCCCTTATTGCTCTTGGATTATTTTTATGAGGGTCTAAAATAACTGCATTAGCATTTCTTTCTTTTTTCAAAAATTCAAAAATCAATTTAATATATCTTGTACCAATTCCTTTACTCCAATAATTTGGCTCTCCTATAAATTGATCCATACCATAGACTATCTCATCAGTTTTTGGATAATGATAATCAGTATATAACTCATCATACATTTTATATATTTGTCCATATCCAATAGGAACATTGTTATATTCAATAATTACTCTAAAAACTTCATCTTCCCAAGGCTCTGTATAATGTTTTTTTAATGATTCTAATGTATATTTTTTATCTCTACCACCATAAAATTCTAATACTCTTTCATCAGTTAACCATTTTAACATCAAAGGAAAATCATCATCTATTAAAGTTCTTATACATATTTCATTTTCAACTATATTCATTTATTTATCACCTTTTTCATAATCATATACATATACTATTTCATCTTTATAATCATTTTTACCACCTAATTTTTCATATACATGGCAAGCTCTAGGATTACCTTTATCAGTTATTAAAAACATTTCAGAACAACCAATCTCTTTAGAATATTCCTTAATAAAAGATAATAATTTTGAACCATAACCTTTGTCTTGATAGTTAGGTAACATTCCTATTGAGTGTAAATAAAACATTGTTTTTCCATCAGGTCTTAAAAGTGTATAGCAATATGCAAATCCTATAATTTTATTATTTTCTTTAGCTATAAACCCAAATGAACTGGTATCATTAAGAAATCCTTTTAAATTATCAATATCAAAAACCATATTATCATCAATTAAAACTTCTTCCATAATCAGCCTCTGTTTCAGCAGGATATTTTTCAAATGCAGTAAAAACAGTATTGGACCCAAACAGCACCGCATCCGAATGAATTCCCCCGGCAACCTGGTAGTAAACTTCCGGATTATCAAAGCCTTTAATGCGGCCATCAAGGCTAATTTGTGTGTGCATAATTATCTTTGGTTTCATATTTTTCAATCCTCCTTTTTGATAGTAGAATATCATAATACACTGACAGCTGTATGTCAGCAGGGGATATGAAACCTTACAAAAAATACATAACAGACCAATCGCTTTCTCTAAATCAAGTTTAGGCAGTGATTCGTAATTTGTGCCAGGTGTTTACGGGTTATGCATTTTAATTCATCAGGTTGGACTATTTCAATGCCTGATCCATATTCAATCAGCTGCTTGCTCAATATCTCAAAGGAATCTGTCTGGAATTCGATTTCCATTTTACTTCCCAAATCGGTTTCTTCAAGGAAGCCGAGAGAATACCTGTTCTTGATAGAATTGTATGTCTCCCCTTTTTCAGCTCTAAGAATTACATTATATAGTTTTTTATATGAAAGCATTTGTTTTAATATTTGTTCCAAAGAGCCATCATGGCTTTGACAGAGCTCTTCTTCTATGCAAATGCTTTTAATCCGATCCACACGAAAATTCCTATATTCATTTCTTAGCCTGCAAAACCGATTAAGTACCAGTTCTGTTCATAAAACCCCAGTGATATAGGCTCTATCATTCTGCTTTCCGGTTCTTGCCCTCCTGATGCAGGATATTGAATTGATATTACCCTTTTATTGCAGATTGCAGTCTGAATTGCTGCAATAACGTTATCCGCCAATGTATTTTTCTGTCCAGATGTGCTGTACACGTTAATACTGTTCTCCAACTCCTGTGCATAGTTTTTTCACCATGCTTCAAAATAGATTTGATTTTATACATAGCTGAATCAAAATCCTTTATAAATGATTCATCTCCATGGCAATTTAAAAATTTCCCTGCTGTAATCAATGCACCCACTTCCGCCGCTGTAAACATTACCGGCGGAAGTAGGAAGCCCTCTACAAGAAAATATCCTTTTCCGGCCTCAGATCCAATTGGTATTCCGGCTTCTTCAAGTGTCCGGATATCTCTGTAAACTGTCCTTAAGCTTATATTAAATCGCTGTGCAATTTCTTTGGCAGGAATTATTTTTTT
The DNA here is from genome assembly GCF_000027165.1 of Streptococcus mitis B6. Classification (NCBI taxonomy): domain Bacteria; kingdom Bacillati; phylum Bacillota; class Bacilli; order Lactobacillales; family Streptococcaceae; genus Streptococcus; species Streptococcus mitis. The sequence goes on from NC_013853.1 coordinate 1,760,301, forward strand.
TGATTGCAGCTGAATAAGAATAGAGGTTACTCTGTTAATCCTGTTCAAATTTTATTCCTCCTCTGTGACTTCCATAAAAAGTATATCCTATGCGTTCTTAAGCTAGCTGCTGTTAGTGCTTCTCATTGCACCCTGGTTATAAAAGCCATACTCACAAACCTCTTCACCAAAACTCTTTACATCTCTAATATAGAACTCTATCTAGCGAACTTTTAGAAAAGATATAAAACATCAGAGTATGGACAGTTGCGGATGTACTTCAGAAAAGATTAGATGTCTAAAAAGCTTGTAGTTAAAGCTTTTTAGACATCTAAATCTAGGTACTAAAACAATTCATCCAGTAAAATATAATATTTTATTTTCTCCCAATCAGGCTTGATCCCCAGTAAGTCAAAAAATAGCTCGACATACTGTTCTTCCCCGATATCCTCCCTGATCGAGCGGACGCAGAAGGCAATGTCATACCACTTGTCCGCCCTGCCGCTTCTCCCAAGATCAATAAAGCCACTTACTTTGCCATCTTTCACAAAGATGTTGCTGTCTCCCAGGTCGCCGTGGGAAAAGACAAGTTCCTCTTCGGGCTTTTCCGTCTTTAAAAAATCATACAGCTCGCGCGGATCTTTAAATGGAGTGTCTTCTTCCCAGTTTTCGCAATCCACATCGGCCAGATCGTTATTCAGTAAGTAATCCAATTCGGCTAAGCGGCTGTCTAAGCTATTCGTATAGGGACAATCCGATATGTCGATGGAGTGAAAGAGCCTGATGCACTCCGCATACAGCTCGATAATCTTTTCAGGGCTTTGTTCATCTTCATACTCTTCCGAGCAAAGGACGCCATCGGCCTCACTCATGAGCAGATTGCTCCAGCCATCATGCCGTTCAAAGTGCAGGACCTTTGGAACAGGCAGCTTTCCTTCCAGCCATAGCATCATGTCCTTTTCTCGTTCCACATCATAGGTGGTCCCTTTATACCGGCTGTCCGTCATTTTTAAATATAGGTTTTCATTTTCTCCCACCAGCTTATATACCTTAGCAGGAGACATTCCTTCCGTATCTTTTACGCAGCGGTATTTTTCGATCAGTTTTTTCAATTCCGGTGATATTCTCATTTTAGCCATTTATTATTTCCTTCCTCTTTTCTACAGTATTTAAAGATACCCCAAGAAGCTAATTATAACAAGACGAACTCCAATTCACTGTTCCTTGCATTCTAAAACCTTAAATACCAGAAAACAGCTTTTTCAAAGTTGTTTTCAAAGTTGGCGTATAACATAGTATCGACGGAGCCGATTTTGAAACCACAATTATGATAGAATTTACAAGCTATAAGGTTATTGTCCTGGGTTTCAAGCATTAGTCCATGCAAGTTTTTATGCTTTGCCCATTCTATAGATATATTGATAAGCGCGCTGCCTATGCCTTGCCCCCTGAAATCCTTACATACGGCGATATCTTCTATATAAGCGTACCGGTTCCAATTTTTTCGCAGTTTAACTTTTCCGACGCATTTATCGTCTTGGTAGTAAAGATATATTATCTTATCAGTATTGTCAATATATTCAAGGCAATCTGCCTCCTCATCCTCTTCATCCTCTTCGTCTTGGTAGCTTTTTAAATATGGCGCTTCATAGAGTAATTCTGTAAAGGTCCAATTCTCGTTTTCATACCTCGGTATAATCTTACCTATCACCTCAAATGGTTCGCTGGGTTTATCGATATCTTTCAGGTGCCCTGCTTTCATTTCTGTAATCACTGTTCCCGCCTCTCTTCTATATCAGCGGCATATGTGCTATCCAGGCAGCCGGTTTTACCAGTGTATTTTTTATACATGTCCCTGGTATATTTTGTTATATTCCTATCATACTCCGGATAGGCATAATGAAGCCTTTCCGCCACCTCACCGGATACCGCCCTGAACAATTGATGGCATAGAAATAATGCTTCCCATATGTTTTCATAGGAATCCATCCGGTAGGTGGACAAAAGTTTCTCCCACAAATCCTCGGATATATACCTTTCAATAAACTTATAGTTCTTGCCTACACTTAATTTAAAGCCTGTTTCGATGCCGACCTTCCATGATATCATTCTCAGCAGCTCATGGCGAACAATCTGATTAAAATGATCAATAGCAAATAAAATTTCCTTACGGCACAGTCCCTTAACCACATAGGTAGTGGTGTTCCAGAATTCATTGCAGCAGTCATCGTATTCCCGGGCACTGGGTTTTCTTATATGATAATCCATGTCGGTCGGAACTACAGCTTGCTGAATCCTTCCATCCTTATCCAGAATAATCTTTATCAATTTATCGTCATTCAGGTAGTTTCCCAACTCTTCCAGGGGCAATAAGGTAAGGTCTATTTTATTATAATCATCAAAAAGTATTATATAGGAGTAGCCTTTCTCTTCAGCCGGGAATAGTTCCATATCCTCCGGTTTTTGCATCATTATAATATTCCCAAATTGATTAAGCCAGTCATCATTAGATATAAACGGTTCTATATCACTTACAAAATATGTAATATCATAATCCTGAAATTCATCTTTAGGTATATTAATATTTGCGCGTGACCCCTCAAGGGTCACAATTCGAATACGTTCATCCTGTTCTGCTAAAGAAAGTACTAAATCCATCATTTCTTTTTCTGATCTCATTTACATACTCCTCGTTTATTTTTTCTATATTATTACATCTTCTTTTTTGCCGATACAATCAGCATCATTGGGCGTCGCATTTCATCCGCCATCCCCGGAATATCCATCATGTTCTCTGGCGGCTGTGGCTCCACAATCTGATTTATTATAAAACTATTTGAAAGCAGTGTATTTAGATATGTGGTCAGTGTTCTATGATATTTTGTAACCTTTTCTTCCAAAAACATAGCTGTCCGTTTGCCCTCATAATAATAATTGTCCACCGGGAAATGCAGTATTTCTCCTTTTTCGTTATAATACCAGTCTTGTGTTCCATGAGCAGTAAAAACAGGATGTTCAACTGTAAAAACTAAATTGCCACCAGCCTTCAGCATCCTATATATCTTTTTTATTAAATTCTCATAGTCTGCTACATAATGAAACGCAAGCGAACTTAGTATTACATCAAAGCTCTCCTCTGGGAAATCCACATCTTCTATGGCACAGCATTCATATTCAATCTGTGGAAAATGGGTTTTTCCTTTTGCTACTTCGAGCATTTTATGAGAAATATCAACACCTACTACAGAGGAAGCACCGTTTTCCATCGCATATATACAGTGCCATCCATAGCCGCATCCTAAATCAAGCACACGCTTACCCTTAAAATCAGGTAGCATCTTTTTCAAAGTCTCCCATTCTCCCGCACCAGCCAGTCCTTTCTGCGAGCGACTCATTTGACTGTATTTTTGAAAAAATATATTATCATCATATTTGTTTTCTTTCATCTGAACTCTCCTCGTTTAAAAAGTTATTTATCTCCGATACAATTTCATTCACTTCATTATAAAGCTTCTCGGTCATGTCGTAGCATTCAAAAAGTGAGATACCGAGTACTTCAAAAATATGATTTACCTTCTCGGTATATTTTTCAGGTTTATGTTCAAAAGTTTCAAGCAGTTTTATAGCTTTCTTTTCGTTGATACAATAAGCATTATTACATGCAAATAACACTTGATTTAAACATGAAACTATACGAAAAACATGACCCGCAATATAATATTTATCGTCTGTTCCCGAATTTGCTTTTACAAACATTAAAGAGAACCCTGCTTCAAACATAAAAAAGTTAACTAAACTTTTCTGCAAAGCATTGGGATAAGTTTCTGCCTGTTTTTTTAATTCGCATAAGCTTTCATTCTTAGCATATAGTATTTTGCTAATCGCTAATTCTCCTCGATACATTGCACTAATATAACCATGGGGATGCCCAGTCTGATAATTGGCAGTAACAATTCCGTGCTCTGTATCTTTCATTATTTGTTCCACACGTTTAATATCACGTAAAATTAAATCCACATGATACCCGTTTATGACTAACCATCCGCCGCCATTAATCCAATCACCCCATGCTCCGGGAGGTACAACAAGGTTATTTCTATGCTCATCATCCAGCTTTGTAGCGAATTGATTAATAGTATTTATGTCAAATGATTCTGAATTGTAATAGATGCCGATATCTATATCCGAATCCTCTGTATGGGTGCCCCTTGCACGTGAACCACCTAAAACAATACCTTCTATATAAGACAGAGAGGATAATTTCTCTGCTACTGATTTAATAATATTATCTACCATCAAGCATGCTCCTTTTATCGATTCACTGCTGTAAAAATTCCAAGCCAAATCTTTTGCTTCTACTCAACATATTTATAATTTTTTTAATTTCACAAAAGATAGTTAAAACTTATCAATTGTCTTTTTATACCTCTGCTGATTAGATGAAGTCTTTTCAATAGCCTTTAAATTACCATTCATTTTGCTAAAATAGCTCATTTACATCAATCATGTTGTCCACTCCTTATTAATAATAATATCAACAACATTGTTGATATTATTATACGTAAATTCACAGTCAAAGTCAATCCGTAAATAAGAAAAGCCACCAATCAAGGAAGTAACACCTCTCAATTGGTCGCCATTTCTGATATCCTATATCTCAATATCTATTTCAACACCTGATTTAAATTCAACAGTGAGCTTATCATCAAATACCGTAACTTTTTCAATAAGCCGCCTTACTAATTGCTCATCATATTCCTCCAACTCGCAGGATTGTTCATTTAAGAAATCAGTCATTTCAGCGATTCGTTGCCTTTTTCCTTCACGCTCTGCATTCTCTGCAAGTGCATTTTGCTTCAATTCTCGAAGGCGGTAAATTTCATCAGCCACATCTTCATAGTCATTCTTGGACTTTGCTTGTATAAGAAGCTGTTGTTGTAATTCTTCCAATTTGCCTTCAATATCATCGGTGGCATTATCATTTTCTTCATTAAATACAGTAGCTATGTTTTTCTTCAAGGTTGAGAGGAAGGGTTCTTTGTTAGCCAAAAGCTCGTTAATAGCCTTGACCACTGCTGTCTGCAATGTTTCCTCGTTTATGGTAGGAGCAGTGCATTCAGACCCTTTTTCCTCCAATCGGCTAACACATCTCCAAACAATAGACTTGTAGCCTCTGTTATTCCAATGTACCCGTCGGTAAATATCGCCGCAGTGTCCGCAGTAAACAATACTCGATAAAGCATACTTGCTGCTATAGACTCGCTTTTTACCGCCTTTGCGGCCACGAAGATTTGCTCTTCGAACCATCTCTTCTTGAACTTGCATAAAAAGCTCCCTTGGAATAATCGGCTCATGGCTGTTTTCTACATAATACTGGGGAACGATGCCGTTATTCTTGACCCGCTTTTTAGAAAGGAAATCAACCGTATATGTCTTTTGTAGAAGGGCATCACCGATGTACTTTTCATTCTGCAATATCTTTTTTAGTGTTTCTGGTCTCCATTTGGCTTTGCCTGCCGCTGTAAGAATACCGTCTGCTTCTAGTCCTCTTGATATTTGTAAAAGACTAGCTCCTTCAAGGTACTCTCTATAAATCCGTTTAACAACCTCTGCACCCTCGGGGTCGATGACTAGTTGCTTGTTTTCATCCTTGGTGTATCCAAGGAAACGCTTATGGTTGACCTGGACTTCACCTTGTTGATATCGATACTGAATGCCCAGCTTAACGTTCTGACTTAAGGATTGGCTTTCCTGTTGGGCAAGGGAAGCCATAATAGTCAGCATAATTTCACCCTTGGAATCCATGGTGTTGATATTTTCTTTTTCAAAGAATACAGCGATGTTTTTATCTTTTAACTGACGGATGTATTTAAGGCAGTCTAACGTGTTTCTGGCAAATCGGCTGATGGATTTTGTAATGATCATGTCTATTTTTCCTGCCATACATTCCTCAATCATGCGGTTGAACTCTTCACGCTTTTTGGTATTTGTACCTGTGATACCATCATCCGCAAAAATCCCTGCCAATTCCCATTCCTTGTTTTTCTTAATATAGTTTGTATAATGTTCAATCTGAATTTCATAACTTGAAGCCTGCTCCTCACTATCCGTTGAAACACGACAGTAAGCAGCCACTCGTATTTTGGGTTTGCTCTCACTAGTTTTATTATTTCCGACTCGTTTAATTGCCGGAATCACTGTGACATTTCTACTCACTGCCACTTGTTACACCTCACTTTCTATCAAACTGTAGGCATATTCCGCCTGCTTGTATGGGTCTTCATATTTTTGCACCAGAGGTTTTGCTTTGAACTTTACAGGGTAATCCGTTTTCGGTTCATCTTTAGGTTCCCTTATCCTCCCGAGCTTTTCTGCTCGTTTTCGTTTTTCTTCTCTGGCTTTTTCAAATGTCTCCTCATCAATAATGGGAGGGTAAAATTCATCGCCTAGGTAGTGCTTGTTCTGCAACATCTTACCTGCTGTGGCATGATAACAATCTATCCCAGCTTTTTTAGCAGCTTCCTTCAAAGAAAGGCCTGCCAAGTATCCGGAAAATAATTCTTTTACCTGCTCAGAAGTCTTTTCATCCACAACAGCTTTTCCATCTTCAATTCTATATCCATAGGGTGTGTGACCCATCTAATTCACCAACCTTTCCTTCAATGTGATTCCACATTTTAATTCAAAACCTACTTCCTCCCGTGAAAAGACAATAATCCTCTCTACGTAATCTTCAAACAACTCATCCTCATAAGCTGTGAGCATTTTGGACTTAGTGGCAAACTTAAGCAGACGGTCAACTTCATCTACTTTAGCAAAATTGCCATTGACGGAACGAGTAAGTTGATCCTTTTCGGCAAGAAGCCTTTCTCTTTCTGCCTCCAGTGCATTCTTTTCTTTATTAAACAGAGCAGGTTCCAGATACCCTTTGGCCATTAAACCTGTCAGTACTTGGCTCTGCTCCATGTTGTTTTCAATTTTAGTTTCCAACTCTTCAATTCTACGAAAACTCGCTGCATTGTTTTGGTTACGTAACCCATGAAAAAGTGGTCTTAATATAAACTTCTGACCGAATATGAGTTTATTCATCATCGTAACAAATGCAGTCTTTATATCTTCATCTCGAATGAACTGCATGGAACATTCCGTTATATTGCTGATATGCTTACTGCAGCACCAAGCAATGTATTTTCTTGTACCAGATGAATGAATCCGTCTTTTAAAGGTACTGCCACATTCCGAGCAGATAATTTTGCTAGAAAAGGAATATCGGTTTAGATATTTACTGTTGCGTTTTTCGATTCCTTTTTCCTTGGCTCTCTGATTGAGAATGGCATCTACAGCTTCAAAATCTTCAGGGCTGATAATTGCCTCATGGTGGTTTTCTACTAGATACATATTTTTTTCACCATAATTGGTGTGCCTGTTAAAATGGCTATCAGTATAAGTCTTTTGCAAAATAACATCGCCAGTATATTTTTCATTGGTCAGAATCCCTCTAATCGTAGTAGCTGTCCAACGACCACCTCTTTTTGAAGGGATACCCTTTTGATTAAGATCATTTGCAACTTTCTGTGTGCCTTTGCCCGATAATACCTCTGCAAAAATATACTTCACAATTTCAGCTTGCTTGGGGTTTATTATCATCTGACCGTCAATGTTTTGATACCCATATGGTGGGTAGGAAATTTTAAAGGTTCCGTTTTGGAATCGTCTTTGAATGGCCCACTTCGTATTTTCGGAAATGGAAATTGACTCACTTTCTGCAAGCCCACTTAAAATGGAGAGCATCAATTCGCTCTCCATTGAACTCGTATTGATGTTTTCCTTCTCAAAATAGATATGAACCCCAAGGTCGATCAGTTTTCGAACCATCTCCAAGCAATCTGTAGTATTTCTGGCAAATCGGCTAATTGACTTTGTAATAATTAAGTCAATTCTCCCAGTTTCACAGTCTGATAACATTCTAAGTAGGTCAGAGCGGTTTTCCTTTTTCGTGCCGCTGATACCCTCGTCATAATATAAGCCTGCGTATTCCCATTCTGGATTAGCCTTTATATAGCTCTCATAATGGGCCTTTTGTGCTTGCAAGCTGACAAGTTGTTCATCACTGCCTGTAGAAACTCGACAGTAGGCAACTACTCGTGTTTTTATTAGAAATAATTAATAAAATATCCATTCTAATGGGATTTGATAGGGAATCAAATATTCTAACTAAATCTATCATCTTTTATTCCTGAAATATTGCAAATAAACTTAATATTGAAATAAACACCATTATATCTTTTAATAATTTTTTTCATAGAACATCTCCTCCTTAAACTAAAAATTTAATCTACAAGTTTTTATATAAACGCCACCCGCAATAACGAGCAAAATAAGTGCTACTCCCAATAATGTAGGTACTATAGAAAAATGCAAAAACCAATGGAAAAGAATTGGTATAACTAATGCAGCCATTCCAATAATTGCAGATACAATAACAGGCATACTCTGTTTTACTATCATCATCTCACTTTCCCATTCAAAGTTGGGAAATTTTTTATTCAAAGAAATTCCAATCACTGTTATAAAAACGGAATAACAAATAGGAACAATTATTAAGCTGATGGTTTGAAGAATGTCCATATCAAGCTTTAGCAAAAATATAAACACAGAAACAATATATCCAATTAAATGAAGCGTAAGATTTACTGCAATCTTAGAATTTAAAATCGTTTTTACCATAATAGGAGAACTTTGCAAAATCCAAACATTTTTACCTTCTAAAGATATGGAAAATGCTGCCGGACAACTAAGCAAAAACATTGAAGCAATACACATTGGAGCAAAATTCGAAAGATATTCATTAATATTTTCGATTCCCGAATATTCCCCTATTTGTTGTAAAGAATTAAAAAGAAGAAATATACTAAAAACACATAAAAGTATTACACCAAGACCTGCATTCAACACTGCCATATATGAGTTTAGAAACAGTCCCATTTCTTTTTTATATAGGGCAAAAAATACTGATTTTCTATTATAAGATTTTTTGTTATCAGAATATCTTGATGTTGTTTTAGCAAGAGTATTAAGCAATCCATACTTCAATGAAACCATTTTGGCAAATATATAAAAAAATACTATTGAAAGAACAATAAATAATCCTACTCCAATGTACATTGGAAAATTATAGTATTCCATAAATAGCTTAGATAGTGGGTACAATCCGGTAATTTGCTTAGAAAGCATAATCCCAATACCATTTTCATTACCTGATTTCATAGCTGCCACTGCAATATATCCAATTATCCCTATCATTGCAAATGAAAAAATTAAAGCAATAACATTTTTTCTCTTAAAGAAAGATGAAGCAACAACAATAACGATTCCCATACATGCTGCTATACACATAGGTATCAACGGAACAAAAATTATGGAAGTAAAATACAATATAATCTGTAATACATTTAAACTTCCGTTTAACACCCAAACAATTCCTCCCGGAAGCATAAACATCAATCCTATTAAAAAATTCAATAAATACATAAACATAAACTTGCTGCTTATAATATCCGAACTTTTTACAGGCAATGACAAAAGATTTTCCATATCACGACTGCCAAATAAAATCCCATTCGAATAAAATATTGTCAAAAATAATATTGCAAAGCTTGATACCGATACCATATATGCCGGTATCAACTCCTGCTGTCCCAGTTGTACCAATGTTTTGGCTGTTATGATATTATAAACAAAGAAAAATATAGCAAGAGTTATTATTCCAAAACTTGCAATAACAATTGAACTTTGTTTTTTATTTCCCGGCTCTTTCATTTCGTTGATCGGAAAGAAATTTATCAATTGTGCTCTAATTAGTATCCAAATTTTGCTCATTATCCTGCACCTCCATGAAAAAAGTTTCCAAAGATTTATTGCCTTTGACTTCTTCTGTATTTCCGCTCGCAATTAACTTTCCATTTTTTATAATTGCAATTTTATTACATAATTTTTCTGCAACATCCAATACATGTGTTGAAAAGAAAATAGCTCCTCCATCTGATACGCATTCGTGCATTATTTTCTTTAGTAGAAAAGTTGCTTTCGGATCAAGTCCAACAAAAGGTTCATCTAAAATTAGTAACTTTGGAGAATGCACCAGTGCAGAAATAATCGCCGTTCTTTGCTTCATGCCATGTGAATACGAAGATATCATTCCCGAAAGATGTTTCGTCATTTCAAACAAATCGCCGTATCTCTGAATTCTTTCTCTGCGTATCTCAGTAGAAACTTCAAATAAATCAGCAATAAAATTGATGTACTGAAATCCTGTCAGATGTTCATATAAATCCGGATTATCCGGAATGTATGCCATTATTTTCTTACAAATAACAGGCTCTTCTTTAATAGAATGCCCGTCAATCGTTATACTTCCATTCTCAAAATCATGAATTCCAACTACCGCTTTTATCGTTGTAGTTTTTCCGGCTCCATTTGCACCAATGAATCCATAAATATCTCCAGACTGTACTGAAATGGATAAGTTTTCAACAGCCTTTTTGTTCCCATAGAATTTACTAAAATTCTTTATCTCTAACATAATTTCCACCTCCATTGACAATTTGTCAGTTATTCCTTGAAATAAAACCGATAACTTGTGTATCAGTAGCTATCGGCAAATTATTCTCCTTGCAAACATTCTATTCTTTTTTAATTAATAAAGAGCTTTTTCGTATTTAAGCTTTGTTCAAGCATTATCTTAAATGCATTTAAGTAGTTATCAACAGGTTCTTCCTTTAAATATCTTATACTTATGTTATTTGAAACAAAAACATAAGCTGTCATAAGCAACTCTGCTGTTTCTAATGGATATTTTACAGAAAAAACTCTTTCCATTATTCCTTGATTTAAAATCTTTTCAAAATATATTGTCAGTTTTTCAACAAGCTTATGGGATAACTTATCTATCATATATTGATTTTCTTTAAGGTCAATTGTTTTTTGTAGCACTGTACCCTCTGCTGAAATATTTTCTGAAGATATAATTGTAACATCTATAAATGATCTGATTTTTTCTATGGCAGTTTTATCTTCATCATAAGCAATAATATAAATATCTTTCAGTAGTCTATCTGAATATTGTTCTACAAGACAATATAAGATATCCTCTTTATTCTTAAAGTGATAATATAACAACCCTCTTGATATATTTACTTTATCAACTATATCCTGAGTTGTTGTATTAGTATATCCTTTCTCCATAAAGAGTATCATTGCAGCATCCATAATCTCTGCACGTCGTATTTCAGGTTCTTTTACATCTCTCATTTTATACCTCCTATTTAAAGGATATCACGCAACTGACATTTTGTCAATTGCGTTTTCTCATTTCTCTTGAATTTTATGGTATAATATATTTACAATTTTAGAAAAATGCTTAATGCTTGCTTGACTTTTGTAGCAAGCACAGTAAGTGTACGGACACTTACGAAATAAGGTTTAGCTATTTCTAGCTAGACCTTTTTTCGTAACCAAATCAGATAAGCGCCTAATACAAAGAGCAAAATGATTAGGCAAATAACAGTTTCAGCCAATACCAGATAATCCAGAAATGGAAGTTTCAAGAGTCCCTGAGCCATCTTGAGCGAAGTAGCTGTGATAATAGTCGGGAAGGTGAGGGCTGAGAAGGCTGGTTGAAAACCTTGTTTTAAAATATTGGGCAAGCGACTCAATACAAAGAAAAAGAAGGATTGAGAAGCCAAAATCATGACAATCAAGAGCCAAGTCGGCAGGTTGGATCCTCCTACTCGAACCAGAGAAGCCAAGAGTAGAGAGAAGGGAGCACAGTAGATTCCTTCTTGTCCAAGCAAGGCTAGTGGGAGCGGTTGTTTCTTTAAATCGCTATAAATAAGGGGATAGAGATAGAAGGTAAGAAGAAAACCAAAACTCAAGGTTGCATAGGCAATTTCGATGATGCCTACGAGAGGATAGGTCAAGGTTGCCACTGCTATCCCTACATAGAGAACCGTCCAGCTTGGGGTCGCAGGAACCCTACGACCCGGACAGGCAAACTTGATGGTAAAACCAGCAATCAAGGACAAATCCAAGAGAAATGAAAACCACCAGAGTCCTTGCGCTACCAAAGGAAGATGAGGGAATACGCGAAAGATATAGGTAGATAAAATCATCCCAGCCATAGGAAAGGTGGCCATTCCTGACAAAAGAGGAGGCTTGGTCAATTCTTGCTTACTTTCTTTCCAATTGAGCAGACGAAGAATCAGAAAGAATAGCCACAAAATCAAACCTGATAGACTCAGTAGATGTGATAGAACTGGCACTGTATCTAAAACGAGATTTCCAGCTCCTGCCAAACCTAGCAAACAACCAGAAAATACTAAGGGGAGTTTTTTCATACCAACCTCCAATAATCATGTTAGTTTCAGTATAGCATAAAAGCGCTTAAATGAGGGATTAAAAAACGAAGTCCGATTATTTCATACTCTTCGAAAATCTCTTCAAACCACGTCAACGTCTCCTTGCCGTACTCAAGTACAGCCTGCGGCTAGTTTCCTAGTTTGCTCTTTGATTTTCATTGAGTATCAGACTTCATTTTGTGATCAGATATGAATTAAGCATAAGGTTGCAATTCTGGGTTAATTGGGGTATTGGCTAGGTTGTTGGCATAGTTACAGAGGCTTGCTAGGCTGACACCAAGAACCACATCCAAGGCATTTTGTTGGGTGTAACCAGCTTCTAAAAACTCACCCAAGGCTTCATCTCCTACACGACCCTTGGTATTGATAACTGCCAAAGTAAACTTAGCTAGGGTATCCAATTTAGGATCTGTTTCAATTGGAGTACGATTGCGAAGGGCTTGAAGCAGATCATCGTTCATCTGGATTTGTTTGATTGAAAAGGCTGTGTGACCTGCGACGCAGAAGGCACAACCATTGGTCACAGCTGCCGTGATTTGCACCACTTCACGCTCAACAGGCGTCAAGCTGTTACGACGATTGATGGCTCCGACAGTTCTGTAGGCTTCTAAAGCAGTTGGTGCATTAGCCAAGAGACCAATTAGGTTGGGAATATAGCCATTGTTATCTTTTTGCACTGTTTCAAGAACTTCTTTCACTTCTGCTGGTGCTGATTCGACTGTATGGATTGTAAATGTTGTCATTATAAAACCTCTTTTCATGTTGTTGAAACCTAGTCTATCACAGATTCTATACCATGTATAATATATATTTTAAATTGCACCGATAGAAATTTCTTATGAAAGTAAAAAATCACACGCGATGTGTGATTCCATTATTTATTAAAATACTTTTTAGTCTCAGCAATAACGACCGGCGACAAGACTAAGAGGGCAATCAAGTTTGGCAGAGCCATCAAGGCATTGACAATATCTGCGATAATCCAGACCATATCCAACTCGATAAATCCTCCCAACAAAACCATGAGTACAAAGACCACACGGTAGAGCCAGATAAAGCGAACCCCAAAGAGAAACTCAAAGCAACGTTCCCCGTAATAGTTCCAACCTAGAATCGTTGTAAATGCAAAGAGCACAAGGAAGATGGTCAAGAGGGCAGGTCCAAAGTGTGAAAAGACTGTTGAGAAAGCAGACTGAGTCAAGGCAACCCCATTTAAGTCACCACTCCAAACCCCAGTTACCAAGATGGTCAAACCAGTCAGCGTACAGATAATGAGTGTGTCTATAAAGGTTCCTGTCATGGAAATCAAACCTTGCTCTACTGGTTCGTTTGTCTTAGCTGCAGCAGCTGCAATGGGAGCAGAACCCAGGCCAGATTCGTTTGAGAACACACCACGCGCCACACCATTTTGAATAGCCATCCGAATGCTAGCACCAGCAAATCCACCTACCGCAGCAACAGGACTAAAAGCTGATGTCAAGATTAGAGCGATTGTGGCAGGGAGTTTACCAACATTAAAGAAAATAACTGTAAGAGTCCCCAAAATATAAATGATAGCCATAAAAGGAACAACAGCTGTCGAAATCTTAGAAATAGACTTGAGTCCACCAAAGACTGCAATCGCTACTAAGACAGATAAAACGAGAGCCGTAATAGCTGGCGAAATAGTCGTCGTATTTTGGATAGATTCTGTTATCGCGTTCAATTGGGTGAAGGTTCCGATTCCCAATAGGGCTACTAAGACACCTGCGATAGCAAAGAAGATAGCAAGTGGTCGCCACTTTTCTCCCATCCCTAGAAGGATATAGTGCATTGGGCCTCCCGCTACTGCACCATGGTCGTCCTTGGTGCGGTATTTAATAGCTAATAAACCTTCCGCATACTTGGTTGCCATCCCAAAGAAAGCCGCCATCCACATCCAAAAGAGAGCTCCTGGTCCACCGACCTTGATAGCTGTCGCCACTCCGATAATATTTCCCGTACCAACTGTCGCTGCTAGGGCTGTACACAAGGCCGCAAAACTGGATACATCCCCATGCCCCTTATCCTTGATAAAAATAAGCTGAAAGGCCTTAGAGAGACGCAAAACCTGCAAAAGTCCTAAACGGGCAGTTAGGTAAATCCCTGTTCCGACCAATAAAATCAAGAGGGGTGGACCCCAAGCAAAAGCATCAATTGATTTAAGCAATTCTAACATTTCCTTCTCCTATCTTCTCAACCCCAAAAGAAAGAGCACATGCAAGATACATGTACTCTGGAATGCTTAGATAAATGCTAAAAAGCGGTCTATCCTAGCTCTGTCCTTTTACCTGAGAGTTTGAGCAGTTGCCTGCCTTGCCCCTTCGGTGCCTTCACGGTCTCTCCAGAGTTCCGTCCATTTACAGTCACGGAAAATCAAACGATTTCCCACTTCTATTAAACTTCATTCGGTGTTGGTATTTAATTGATTCTTATTTTACAAAAAATGTTGGCTTTTGTCAATAGATTTTGGGAAAATCTTATTTGACTCTGTAGAAAAAGATTGAGCATTCCCATGTGCGTGAGGTGCTGTTAATTAAATGAATCTGTTTCACTCCTAGTCTACACGATATAAGAATTGCTCTGGATCACCATGTAGCGGAAATGAAGCATGGAAGATGATTCGATCTTTACTAATATCCGAAGCATCCGTGACCACCTTACCCATAGATGTCCCATCAGGTATTCTAACACCTGCTGGTACGAACTTTATAAAGACTCCAAAATCTTTGGCCGAATAGCGAGCTATCAACAAACCATTTACCAATTCTGATTCTGTAAGGTCAACTTTAAATCCCTCTGGCGCTATCAAGCCATCTTTACTAAAGACTAAGTCTTCTCCTCCGTGACCATTACTCCATCTTCCTTCAATACTAGAAAAATCTCCATTTTTTATGGCATTTATATCCATTTTCCCAGAAGCAGTTTTGCTAGTTGAAGATGCTGTTGCAACAAATTTTTCTGTTACAGATTTCCAAGTCAGACTAGATAGATTCATTCGAGCACCTGGACTGACTTCATCCTCTGTCTTAGCTTCTTTAACCTTCTCTAGTTTGTCCCCACTACTATTCAACTTCCAAATGGTATGAATGGTCTGTGGGTCTCCTGCGAACGGATTCCACTGGGTATAAAGCTTCCCATCTTCTAGTAGATAGGCCTTAAAGCGTGTTCCAAGCATCTGCATTTTATTTTCAGCATTGGTGAGACGAATAACTTTCTGATCTTTGAGTGTAAAAATATCTAAAATCTCACTACCATTTTTCGAAGAGACAATCAATTCATCAATACCATTTTTATCCATATCAACCATTGCATAGGTAAAGGCTTGACTGCGTTCTGCCATCCCTGCATAGATATTAGCGGTTATATTGATAGTATCCTTAACTTCTGATTTATGGTCTAGAAGAAATTCATAATCCTTCAAAATGCTATTATAAGGACTATAATCTACACTTGGTTTCCCCTTATCTGCACTTGCCCCTCCAGGAATCTTATCTGAAACAGACTTCCAACTTAGAGTCTCCAGAGAAATGGGAGAACCGACCCCAAGATCTGCAAGTTCTTGAGCTTCCTTAGCTTTTACCAAAGACTGTCCATCTTCACTAAATTGATAGTGGGCATAGATGTGACTCGTTGCTGTACCAGCCCCACGATAGAGTAGGGAATTGTCTGGCAAGATACCGACTGTCATTCTCTCACCAATCTGGTCTAAACGATTTTCTTGATTGGTCAGGCGGATCACCTTTCCATCTTTCAAAGTACGGATATCCAGCAAACTCTTCCCACCACTCTTCATTTCAAGAGCAATCAAGAGTTCATCCACTCCGTCGTTATTCAAATCTGTCTTGTGGTAAACTACATCTGTGTAAAATCCTTGAGAAGACTTCACTTGACTAGCCAGAGGATTGACCTCCATACCGGTCGTCAAGGTGCCTTTTGCTACTTTTTCATAGTCATCGAGAACCTTGTTATATTGGCTGTAATCTATCTCTGGACTTGCTACTTCCTCGGATACTGGTTCAATAGTTTTGTTCCAAGGTAGATACTGACACCCTCCTAGAACTAGTGTCAGTGAAAGTGTTGTAGCTAATAATAACTTTTTCATATTACTCCCTTATCTAAGCGAAAGGAATCAGCATGTGCCAATTCCTTTCGCTATTTTTACTGTATCAAAATGTTGCCTATAAACAAATTATTTTCCGTTTCAATTTATTATAGGCAACTCTAACAAGCTATCGTTCTATTTCACCCACTTACCAGAGCCATCTACTGTGTAGCCATCTGGGGTACGTTCGTTAACCGCCATCTTACCATTTGACTTGAGATAGTAATCGCCTACCCATGTGTTACGAGCATAACTACCTTCTGATGTTAAGTAATAGTAAGAGCTATAGCTACTATCATAGATCCACTCACTCTTAGCCATTTTACCATCTGATTTGAGGTAGTAGCTTCCAGCCCAAGCATTACGCGCATAGCTACCCTCTGCTGTCAAGTAATAGTATGATTGATAGTTATTGTCATAAATCCACTCGCTCTTAGCCATATAACCACCTGATTTAAGATAGTAGTTGCCTGACCAAGCATTTTGAACATAATTTCCTGAAGCATTTAGGTAGAAGTAAGAATTGTACTGAACATCAAACACCCATTGATTGACCACTTTCACACCAGCTTTGTAGTATGAAGAACCTGACCAGCCAGTCTGACCTGAGTTAGAGTTAGCAGATTGTTTTGGAGTTTCAGTTGCTGTTGGTTTTTCCGTTTCTTTAGGAGTTGAAGAGTCTAGAGGATTGACATATTTTCCATCTTTAACGGTAAATATTACTGATTTACCACTAAACTTATGCAAGGTATCTCCTTCTTTACTTTCTCCATGAAATTGTAAGTAATATTCACCATCTGGAACATTTGCAAAATTAGTCCAATCTTGCTTTGTAATCGGAACAGATGATTTATCAAATCCTTGATTGAAAGTATCTTTTCTAGGGATTTGACCTGTCTTTGCATTTACAATATCTGCATATATATATACAGAATATTTTACAGGTACATTTTCAACAGTCATATCCACATAAATACTTTTATTTTCTGCACCTGGTGTAATTTTATAGTCCACCTTATGATTTTCAATTTTGGTAATTTCTGCATGCACTGTTTGCGCTGAAAAAGGTAGAACTCCTGCTGTGTCAATAGTTGACAATACTCCGACTGTTGAAAGTGCCAAAGCACATACTAATAATTTCTTTTTGTTCATGTTATTCATTTCCTTTATTTTATTTTTAATATTTATTTGTTTAAAACCTAACATTCATTTATCCGACAAAACGATGATTCTTTACACGAAAGACAACCGATTGTCCATCGTATACCTTGCCATCTTGTCCTTTTCCTTTGATAACAAAGCGATAACTTCCATCTGGAGTTGCACTAAAGAAGTGACGAGTTTGAAAAGCACGTAAACTTGGATTGTAGGTCACAGTAAACTGAGTTTGTGTAGAAACTGAACCTGTATTTGCATCAACTAAGGCAAAATCATAGGCTACTTGATAAGATGAGGATGGAGTGCTAGGTAGAGCGATATCGATATAAGTCATAGCATCATTAACATGGTAAAGGCTTATTCCTAATGATGTTGCTTGTGAACTGCTTGCTGTATGAGTTCCCTCAGAACTAATCCACTTGCCTGAGCCATCAACTTGATAACCATCTGGTGTACGCTCATTCACTGCCATCTTACCATTTGACTTAAGATAATAATCACCTACCCAAGTACCATGAGCATAACTACCTTCTGAGGTTAAGTAATAGTAAGAACTGTAGTTACTGTCATAAATCCACTCACCTTTAGCCATCTTACCGTTTGACTTGAGATAATAGTTGCCTACCCAAGTGTTGCGGGCATAGTAGCCATCTGAGGTTAAGTAATAATAAGCTCCATAGCTCTTATCATAAATCCACTCACTCTTAGCCATGTATCCACCTGACTTAAGATAGTAATCACCCTCCCATGCATTTTGAACATAATTACCTGAAGCATCTAGGTAGAAGTAGGAATTATAGTTCTTATCGAAAATCCACTTACTGGTAACTTTAGTACCATTTTGGTAGTAGGACGAACCTGACCAGCCAGATGGAACTGTAGATTTTGGAATTGGAGTTGGATCTGGGGTTGGTTTTTTATCCGTCAGCTTCTTAATAGCCTCTTTAAACTCTTCTACAGTCCCCTTCCACTCTATGTAATTGGCACCAGACTTATTCTCAAGAGCTATATAATTACGAGCAGATTCTTCGAAATAAGATAATTCTGGAGTGGTTTTTGTGGCCCAAATAATGGGACGATTAGCAGTTCCCTTCCAATTTTTAAATACTTCTGAACCCTTCAGAACAAGAATATAATATTTTGCAGCTGTAGTCAGCGTTTGTTCATCCGCTCTAACTGTTGATACAAAGAAAGGATTTGTATCACTTGTTGTAGTAGCAAGACCCACTGCTAAAACAGCAGAAGCGAGTAAAATGTATTTTTTCATCAAAAATCTCCTTTATATTTTTATTGTTTACGGTTACAGTATGGTATGGATTTTACCATATTGACGAAAAGAGTATTTATGTTTACCTTTATTTGATTTCCAGACTAACTTTTTATGAAAGGGAAGCTAGACTTAGGCTTTCTCATATTAAAGTAAAGATTTTCTATTTTATCATTTCCACCTACTCGTCAAATATGCATTTTCTCCTATTGTCCAGTTTTGATCATAAGGATCTACTGACCATTTTGTTGCCAGCAAAAAAAATGGAAACTTACTATAACCAATTTGAGCTTCTACTAGATTTGTGGTTGTGTTGTACCTTCTATCTCGTTTCCACTTACCAATTTTTTGACTTCTATTCCTATTCCAGATAAAAAGTTCCTCTGGCAGTGCATAAATTCTACCGTCATGAGAACTCCCTCTCATTACAGGATAAAGGTAGTGATGCAACTGATATTCACATCGCTTATTTAATAGCCAATATCCTAAAATCATATAGAAGGGATTTATCTTTTCAAGAGGTAAGATAATTGGCAAAAGTAAAGCATTACTCACATCCACTGGTTTTATAAGATACATTAACCATAACAATAGTGATGAAAAATAAACCATAAATGTATGTAGTGGTATTCTATTCAAAACAATCATATAGAATTTGTAATTCTTTATCTGTATCAAACAGCGTCTTACATTAATACTACCCACAATTATTTTATATAGAAAAATCACACAGAAGATAGGTAAAAAAATATATACAAAAATTAAGAAAGATGTTAAAACGATAAACTCAGCTATTCCAATAACAGCTGGATATTGAACTTTATATGTTTCAAAATCCTTTAATACAATGAACCATGGAGCGATAAAATACAAGCACGAGAATATTAGTAAAGCAATTTTTAAATAGAAAATATTCAAGAATTGACTTAATTTTAAAATGTTTGTTCTCATATAACTTCCTGCTCTCCTATCCATTCAATTTATCATTTCTTAAAACCATGACAATCTTCAAGCAGCCCCCCTATATTTGTTTAATAATTTGTAGGTAAATATTAATTAAAATAATTTCTAATACTTACTTCTACTTCCTCAGAAATATTTTACTGGATTGTATAAGTTCTAGTAAATTCAATTCGGCTCATATTATTCTTGAAATATAACTCATATAAAAAATCTATCACATCAAATACTTTACTATTTTTACATAATTTAGCGTTTCAAAAGCAAATTAAATGTCTGCCGAATCATCTGTCCACCAATTGTATCCCTAAACTTATCCTCCCTAGATAACTCATCTAACATCTCTTCTAGACTAACAGCCTTAATCTGACCTGGCCAAAAGACATTATCCAATCTACCTGCACCCTTATAGGTAGGCATCAAGACAACACGTGTTTCCAAGCAATAATATTTTAATAAATTTGCAAATTTATGGGAAAAGCTTTCTTCTGCATAAGACATGTTAGGGGACATTTTTTTAGGTCTACCTATTTGAGCTCCTGTAGCACTATCTATAGTGTACAATAAACCATCCGCTTCTCTATAAATCACATTTCCTGAAGCATAAAATTTTAAATCTACTAACCAAATTGTAGATCCAGAAACAATAACACAATCAATATCTGCATCTACCCTTTCATCTTCTAAATTGAGATTATGAACAGACCAAAAGGTAACTAATTTTTCTAAAAGTCCTTGTTTTTGTAATGCTTTCGCAAAATTAATTTCACCCTCTTGACCAAGATTAACTGCAGATTCATCGAATCCTGATTTATTCAATCCTTTTCCAGGTTCTCCAAACATCAATTCATGCTGATAAAGTTGATAATTCTTAAGCTTTTGTGGTTCAAATCCTGTCATTTTACCATTATGAGTTGCCTTTGAAATACTGGGAAGTTCACTGTGTTTGGGTGTGGAAAGAGTAGGTGGTTCTGGAGAAATCTTAGCATTTTGTCTTCTGCCCCAAAGAAATCCTAATATAAAATATAGTATATTTCTGCGATGCTTAAAAAAGCGCAACAATTTCTCCACCTCCTAAAAAATACCTTATTTAGCAATAGTCACTTTACTTGGTCTAAGAACCCTGTTATTTAACAAATATCCTTTTTGCAATACTTCAACAATATTATTTTCACTTTGTTCATCAGTAACTGCTACTGTATTAACAACCTCATGCATACTTGGGTCAATCATTCCACTATTATCAATAACTTGTAATCCATTCAATGAAAGAATTTGCAACAGTTCTTCAGCAATTGAAGTAAGCAAATCTGATTTTTCTTCAGATGATTCAATACGATCAATAACTTGAAGAATCTGTTTCATAAATGGAGCAAATTTCTCACCCTTATCTAAATCCTGTCTATAGATTAAATACTGCTTCAGTTCTTCAATCAGACTATTTTTTGCTTTATCTTCCAATAAACGGCGTGTAATTAAAGATTCGATATCTTCAACTTTATCTACGATATACGAAACTTTTTCATGCAATACTTCTTCACTC
This sequence comes from Streptococcus mitis B6, assembly GCF_000027165.1. Lineage (NCBI taxonomy): Bacteria > Bacillati > Bacillota > Bacilli > Lactobacillales > Streptococcaceae > Streptococcus > Streptococcus mitis. The sequence goes on from NC_013853.1 coordinate 1,781,747, forward strand.
ATAAAAACTTTATCCTTTCTTTCTTCTATTTATTTGCCATCCTTTAGGGTAATTGTAATACAAGACAATATTTGATAACAATGCCAAACTTAATGCGTTACTAATCCAAAAGATATTTACAAACTTATCAAAGAAACCACTCAAAAACCAATTGGCTGCAAAAACTAAGATGAACATGAGACATCCCATACCTTGTGAATGGCGTGTTGTGGCATAATTGATATAATTTTTATTTTCAATAAATTCATTGTAAAAATCATTATCTATAATTTTATTTTCAATCCCTAAACTTTGTGCCTTGGCCAAGTAAGCTTCTGCAATTCGAACACGCGCCTTATTATCTAGAACTGCTTCATTCTCATATTTTGTTCGATCAATATATTTTCTAAAGAAAGCCTCAACGTCTGTATCAGGTGCTTTTTTCATACGCTCTATCGTGATATCTAATAGTAACTTAAAATATACTTGCTGGAAATCTTTATTGTTACCATAGCGTTCGTTTAAGGTATCTAAATAATTCTCACACTCATCTTCAGATTTCAAAAATAGAATACCTGCATAGTGTAGTTTATGCTCTAGTGAATCTGAAACATCTACTAATTTTCTTGCAAAATTATAGGCTTCCTCATTATCTCCAATTTCTCTATAAGAGCATGATAAAAGGTAATAAATATATTCTTCATTATTTTTATTTTCTTCTAAATAATGATCATACAGATATCGAACATCTTTTACTGCCTGTTTATACTGATCAAATAAAAATAGTGATCTCCCCTTTTTCAAAAGATAAAAGGAATTATTAGATAGTTCAAAAGCTTCCTGATAATACTGAATTGCAAACTTTTGCTGATTCTTTTCACAATAAACATCACCTAACAAGGATAAGATATCTGCATTTTTAGGTCTCAACCTATTAGCTTCACTGATAGCTAATTCTGCATCCGATAACTTTCTATCTTCAAGGCTAATCATAGCCTTGAAATACCAAACATCCGCATCATTTCGATTTATTTTTAAGGCTTCTTCGATGTAGGAATAAGCTAATGATTTCTTTCCTGAATAGAAGGCCTGCCTAGCTGAATCAAGATAGCTTGAATTTGAATGATTAGTTGGAGTCGAATCAGGGACTCCTTCAGAACTTTGTTTAGAAACTTCTAATTCCCTATCATATTTTTGTCTGGTTTCTTCACTTTCAAATACTTTTTCTGCCTGTGCAATGACTTCCATCTTTCTCTCAGCCATTGATCTTTGAACAATATTTGGTGAACCTGTCAACTGGCGATAGCGTCTTCTATTTGACTTGATACTTTTTTTAACATCATCTAATGAACTTGTTTCTGAAATCCCTAACTCTTCATAATAGTTTATGACCGACATTGTGTTCCTCCCCTAATCAATAGTTAAATCTTTTATTTTACGACTAGCTACTTCTACAGCACTTTTATCGAGATTTGCTTGTCTCTCTACCTCAAAAGTCCCCAACAAGTGATTATCTGAATCATGTACCTCTACAAATACTGTTTGATCGACATCATAATGATAAGTTACCTTCAAAACCGTTCCTGCTGGCCAGTCACCTGGTAATTTAATGGTGCTCTCTCCTATAACCGTAACAAATTGTGGATCCTCGTCATCCCCTTGAGTAACCTCTACTAACACATTTTGTTGATTATCTACAACTGTTGAAAAATACTCAGAGTACTTGTTTGGTACCTTGGAATTTTTAGGAATAATAATTGTATTTCTTTTCACACCATTCGAAAGAGCCAGAGTTCCTAAAGCTTGAGAAGTGACATCCGAAACAACTAACTTTTCTGCTAATCCACGAACTGTTTCACTAACATCTGCACTTTCTGATTTATTAGCGATTTCCAATGCTGCCTGAATAGCTGCCCCTTGTGCTACAGCTTCATCTGGATTAATAGAATATACAATCTTCTTCCCAATTTTCTCTTCCAATTTTCTTTGTACCATTGGCATTCGAGTTGAACCACCTATTAATAGTACTTGGTCTATTTCATCCCATGACATTCCAGATTCTTCAACAACATCATCTAACAGCTCCTCTGTACGATTCATTAGACTTTTTGTTGCTTCTTCAAATTCTACACGTGTTATCGGAATTTTATAACTTTTTCCTTTATAGTCGAGAAAGACATTTGTTTTTTCTACAGTTGTTAGTCCTCTCTTTGTATTCTCTGATTTTTCACGAAGTAAGGCAGTAAAATGTTCATCCGTATAAATATCCTCTGCTCCCTGTTCTTCCATCTTTTCAGCAATAATCATTGATAAGGCGTTATCAAAATCAAACCCTCCTAGATTACGATCTCCATCGGTGGCAATAACATCAAACTCGCCATCTTTTATTTTCATTAATGTGACGTCAAAAGTTCCACCACCTAAATCGTATACCAATACTGTCTCATTTTTTTCTGCTGATATACCGTATGCAAGTGCAGCTGCTGTCGGTTCGTTTAAAACCCGTAAAACATTGAGTCCAGCAATTTCTCCAGCATGTTTCGTTGCTGTTCTACGAGCATCATCAAAATAAGCTGGAACAGTTATTACAACATCCTCTACCTTGTCACCAAGGGCATTTTCTGCTCCTTCTTTTAATCTTTTTAAAATGATTGCAGAAATTTCTTCTGCTGTATAAACAGTATCACTAGGAGAATCAAACTTCCAGTTTGGATTTCCCATTTGTCTTTTGACATACTGTACAACTGCTTCAGGACTACTTGCTGCCAAATTTTTAGCTTGAATACCAACAAGTGGTTCATCTTTCCCATCAAAATCCTGAAAGAATACAACAGATGGAGTTAAATTTTCACCATCTTGATTCAATAAAATTTGTGGTTGTCCAGTCTCTGATAATACAGATACTGCTGAATAAGTCGTTCCTAAATCAATTCCAATTGCTTTACTCATATTTCACTCCTAATCATTATTTGATTTAAACTGTGTTAGTATTTCTGTTAAAAACTCACAGTATTGTAATTCTGCATCAATCTTGCTCTGATTTTTCCCCAAAGTTCTAAGACTGCTAACTGTTAAATTACTAAGTTGAGCTCCTAATTTCTGACCCAATGACAAGTCCGATTCTCTAATTGCTTCCCTGAATCTTTTATTATCTTCTGATATATAGTATTTTTTTAATTGTTTACTCTCACCTAAAGTATCTATAGTCAGAAGCTGTACTGATCCTTGGTTTTTTAAACGAAAACAAAACTTTACATAGTCTTTCTGGTGATTTGGGTGTGAAATAACTAGACATTCTTCAATCTCTTTATTAAACAAACCACCGAGTTTTATTTGTTCTTCATCAATTTGACAAGGAAGATCAAACTCTTTTGCTTTTTCAACAATTTTCGTCTTGCAATATTCTAAATCCAATCTAGGATTATTCTCATCGGAATAATATCTCCATTCATCTATATAACTTTCCAATTCTTTGTATTTAATCATCAACAATCTCCTTTAAAATTTTATTGTTTACGGTTACAGTATAGCATAGCCTTCGCTCGATTTACGAAAAGCGTATTTATATTTACCTTTATTGAACAATTACCCCCCCCCCCCCCCGAAAAAACGTAACTATAATTACTTTTTTCTAAAAATTCCCTTAAAAACTGGTAGAATTATGGTAGAATGAAAAAAAGGACTTGAGGAGATTTAGGATGCAAGATGAAAGTATTTATGGATTAGTCTATAAGGCCATCCGTGAGGAAAGAGGGTTTACACAGAAGGAAGCCGCTGGTACTACAGTGACTCCACATTTTTTACGTCAGTTTGAGCAAGGGAAATCTCGAATAACCATTCAAAAATTTGAAGAGATTCTTTCTAATATTGGAATTGATAAAGAGACCTTTGATAGTCTCAAAGCGCAGATGTTCCCAACTGAATTTCATAAATTACAGGCTCAAATTGCTGATTTAGCCTATAAGCGTGAATTTAAAAAGATCCTTAGCTTGATTAATCAACCCTTGGAAAATCCTGGAATAGCTGAACACTATGTGATCGCCAATCGTGTAGTCAATAAATTTGCTATCGCAAACATCATCGGCGATTCTTTTCTGACTCCAAAAGACTATCAAGAACTAGAATATATCAAGAACTATCTTAGTGAACTGGACGACTGGAATAAAATTGAGGTCAATATCTTTTCATCTATCCTGCCTCACTTTTCAATCGAATTTTTAGACTACAGACTCTACCACTTATTAGATACTCTAAAAAAACAGACTGAATACCATTCAATCCGTACTGCTGACTACTATATTGCCTGCTTAAGAACTGCTATCAAGCATTACTCTGTTAATGGTTACTATGATAAAGCTGAGAATCTAGCTGTGAAGACTCTGGAGGTGATTAATGCCTTCCCTCTACTGAGTACCAAGATGACAGAGATGATTAGTCTTTCTATGGAACGGGCTAATAATTTTCTCAGACAAGATGATATCAAAGGTCTAGAGCTTGCTAAGCATATCTTTGCCAGTCTTGATAACTTTGAAAAGGTCTATCCAAATCAACTTCTGACTCGAATGAGAGAGGACTTCTTTGTTACTGTCACACAACTTAATCACACTGGACAACCTTTAGATGTCTAACCTAGAAAATAAAAAAGCTTGAGGAACCACATATTTCCTCAGGCTTTTCTTATCCTTTAAATGTCACAATAGTCGCACCACTGCCTCCAGCATTTTGTGGGGCATAACCGAAACTCTTGACATGTTTATTTCTTTGTAGGTATTTGGTGACACCTTCACGGATAACACCAGTTCCGATACCATGGATGATGTCGACTTGGGCCATATTGTTAAGCAAGGCTTGGTCGATAAAGGCATCTAGCTCATTCATAGCCTCTTCATAGCGTTTACCTCGAAGATCCAGTCTGGCTTGAGGTCCTCGACCAGAAGTTCGTTTCACAACATTGACTTGTTTCTTCTTGACTTGCTTTTCTTGCTGGGCTTGAACAAGGTCAAATTCTTTTTCTTCCAAGGACATCTTGATCAAACCAACTTGGGCTTCCCAGCGGCCGTCCTTGAGTTGACTAGTCAAGGTACCACGCTGTCCATAACTGAGAACCACGATATCATCTCCCACCTTTGGAGCTCGTTTTTTCTTAGCCTTTTGAAGAACCTTGTTTTTAGACAAGTCCACTTTTTCAGGAGCCAATTTTTTCAGCTTGGCCTTGGCTTCAATGATTTCATGAGGTTTGAGCTGGGACTTACTGTGGAGGTTTTTGAGAATCTGGTCACTCTCACTTAGGGCCATGTCTACAATCTCAGCAGCCTGTTCACGCGCCTTGTTAAGCTCGGTTTCCTTTTCACGATTGAGCTCGTTGTAGAGTTTTTTGAGAGCACGGTTCATCTTGAGATTTTCTTGCTCCACCTCACGGATATTGTCCAAGCGTTTACGGCTTTCCAGCGTCTGCTCTTCCAGCTGCTCAATAATACGATTGACATCATTGTCCTGATTGACCTGCTGGCTGGCATCCCCTACGATAACTTCAGATAGGCCTAGACGTTTGGCAATTTCAAAGGCATTGCTTCGGCCAGGAACTCCCTGCATAAAGCGATAGGTCGGGCGTAGAGTTGCAGTATCAAACTCCATGCTGGCGTTTTGCACAAAGGCTGTCTCGATACCATAGACCTTGAGTTCGGGATAGTGGGTCGTCGCCATGGTCTTGACTTGACGCAGGCGAAGGTCCTCCAGAATAGCCATGGCAAGGGCAGCTCCCTCTTGAGGGTCTGTACCAGCCCCCAACTCATCCAAAAGTAAGAGTGAATGTTGGTTAACCTTGCCAAGAATATCCACGATATTAGTCATGTGACTAGAGAAGGTAGACAAGCTCTGCTCAATAGACTGCTCATCGCCAATATCAGCAAAGATTTCTTCAAAAATACCAACACGACTTCCCTTATCTGCTAAAATCGGCAAACCAGACTGGGCCATAATCTGCGTCAAGCCCAGAGTTTTAAGCATGATGGTCTTCCCACCTGTATTGGGTCCTGTAATGACAATCGCTGTTAAATCTTGACCAAAATGGATATCATTTGCGACGGCATTTTTGACCAGAGGATGACATACATGGAGCAGTTGAATTTCCTGATTTTCTGACAGCTGAGGAACGACTGCTTGCCTTTCTTGGATAAAGCGTACCTTGGCACGAATCAAGTCCAGATGACCGATAATCCAAGCGTCATTAGCAATCTCAGCCGCATGAGGGCGGACACGTTCAGAAATTTCTTGGAGAATGCGAAGCATTTCATAGCGCTCATCTGCTCGCAAACTGGCAATTTCTTCGCTCAGTTTGACCACCTCACGGGGTTCGATATAGACGGTGTTTCCGCTGGCAGAAATATCATGAACGACACCTGCAATCTTATTGCGGTAGGTGTTTTTAACTGGTAAAACCTGACGGCCATTTCTGCTAGCAACAATTCCTTCCGTCAACATCTGCGCTTTTTGCTTAAGCAGGTCCTGTAGGACATCGCGTACCTGACTCTCGCTATCATGGATTTTTCGACGGATGCGAGCCAATTCTTCACTGGCAAAATTTTCAATGAAACCTGCATCATTGAAGGCTTGTAGATTTCCTTGTAATTGAGGAAAATCATGTAATTTCTCAAACCAAAGGGCTAATTCTTCCAAGCTGACATTTTCCAGATTGGCATAAAAACTTTGCAGTTCTCTGCTAGAAAGAAGCACGCGCTTCAAGAGTAGGAACTCCTCGATATTGAGGTCCGCTCCCATCTCCAACCGCTTGCAGACTCCTGCGATTTCCTTGGTTGCAAGAATGGTAAAATGCGGTTGCTCGACAAAGAGATCCTGCATTTCCTTCATCTCAGCAAAGGCCTGTTTGATTTTATCCGCTTTGGCAGTCGGAGCCAGCTGTCTCAATTGCTCCAAGCCCTGCTCGGTCAACAAATGAGGTTCAAACAAGGCCTTGACCTTATTGAACTCTAATGTTTCTAATATTTTCTTATTCATCTTTATTTCCTTGTCTTTGAATATCTAGGTGTGGTAGCTTTTTACATTCTGATAGATTCTAGTCAATCTGTAAACAAAGGGCTAGGAAAACTCCTGCCCTTTTTATCCGATTAAATTTGTCACCCAGATTTGTTTGAGCCAACTGGTTGTTACTGGTATGCTCTGGATGATGTGTTTTGCGACGATACTCTTTTCAAGAGGGTTTTGTATAGCTGCCATGGGGATGGTCGCCAAGATGGTCAAGGCCATTTGCAAGACAAATAAGGTCACCAACATGGACAAGATACCTGCTGAAACTTGGAACAACTTGCCACCAAGCTTTTTACTAGGAATCAAGTGTAAAAGAAGACCAAGTAAACGACCAAAGCTATAGACTATCCCAAATACAAGCAAGTAGCCGATACCAGCGTAAAAGACCTTATCCAACTGAAAGAGTTGATCCGATGGGAAAAAGAAAGTCCCCTGACCTTCCTGCGGATTTGCATAAGGGAGTAATAAATGGAATTGTTCTCCAAGCCCCCTGTAAAACTGGCCAGCCACAAAAGCCGATGCCAGGGCTGAAATCAGGTAATAAACCTGTAAGAGCAGGCCTCTCCGATAGCCGATATAAAATCCCCAAGCCAAGACCAATAGAAGAAGGAGTGAAATCATAAGGAGTCCTCAATCTTGCTCTGTTCTTGCTTACAAGTCACAAGCTTGTGACGGAGTTCTTCTAACTCTTGCTCCTTATCATCAAATTCAATCTCACGGCTGAGTTGAGTTGACAAACAGTTGACTGCCAACAAAAGAGCGATGGTTTCATCATCTGCGCTTGGCATTTGTTCTTTAATTGCTTGGTATTTTTCTGTCGCAACCTTGGCAATTTCCTCCATAAAGAGATTATCATGCTCGCTTGTCAAGGTTAACGTTTTTTTCCCGAATGTAAATTTGAATCGATTTAGATTTGCCATAAAATTCACCTCACGATATTATACCAAAATTCACTAATTTTGTCAGTTTTTACAAATTTGCCTGCTTTTATGGTACAATAGAAACTATGGCAAGTATAACACTCACACCAAGCGAAAAGGAGATTCAGGCTTTTCTTGAACACTATCAAACCAGTCTGGCTCCCAGCAAGAATCCCTATATCCGCTACTTTTTGAGACTACCTCAAGCAACGGTTTCTATCTATACTTCTGGAAAGGTCTTGCTTCAGGGTGAAATAGCTGAGAAATATGCTCGTTTCTTTGGCTATCAAGTTCTAGAGGAAACCAGCGGACAAAATCTTCCTTTGATTGGGACGGATGAGGTGGGAAATGGTTCCTACTTTGGTGGACTTGCAGTTGTGGCTTCCTTTGTCACACCTGACCAGCATGACTTCTTACGAAAACTCGGTGTGGGGGATTCTAAGACTCTGAACGACCAAAAAATCCGTCAGATTGCTCCTATCCTCAAGGAAAAAATCCAGCACCAGGCACTGCTTCTCTCACCAAGCAAGTACAACGAGGTCATCGGAGACCGCTACAATGCTGTTTCAGTTAAGGTTGCCCTCCATAATCAGGCTATCTATCTCCTCCTTCAAAAAGGCATTCAGCCTGAGAAAATTGTGATTGATGCCTTTACCAGTGCTAAAAATTATGACAAGTACTTGGCACAAGAGGCCAATCGTTTCAGCAATCCTATCAGCTTAGAAGAAAAGGCTGAGGGCAAATACTTGGCTGTCGCAGTTTCTTCTATCATTGCGCGAGATCTTTTCCTAGAAAATCTTGAAAATCTTGGTCGAGAATTAGGCTACCAACTTCCAAGTGGAGCTGGGACGGCTTCTGATAAGGTGGCTAGCCAGATTTTGCAAGCCTATGGAATGCAGGGACTCAACTTCTGCGCCAAACTGCACTTTAAAAATACTGAAAAAGCGAAAAAACGCTTAGAAAGGTAAGTTATGAATTCATTTAAAAATTTCCTAAAAGAGTGGGGATTGTTCCTCCTGATTCTGTCATTACTAGCTTTGAGCCGTATCTTTTTTTGGAGTAATGTCCGCGTAGAAGGGCATTCCATGGATCCGACCCTAGCGGATGGCGAAATTCTCTTCGTTGTCAAACACCTTCCTATTGACCGTTTTGATATCGTGGTGGCCCATGAGGAAGATGGCAATAAGGACATCGTCAAGCGCGTGATTGGAATGCCTGGCGATACTATCCGTTACGAAAACGATAAACTTTACATCAATGATAAAGAGACGGACGAACCTTACCTAGCTGACTATATCAAACGTTTCAAGGATGACAAACTCCAAAGCACCTACTCAGGCAAGGGCTTTGAAGGAAATAAAGGAACCTTCTTTAGAAGTATTGCGGAAAAAGCTCAAGCCTTCACAGTTGATGTCAACTATAACACCAACTTTAGCTTTACTGTTCCAGAAGGAGAATACCTTCTCCTCGGAGACGACCGCTTGGTTTCTAGCGACAGCCGTCACGTAGGTACCTTCAAAGCAAAAGATATCACAGGGGAAGCTAAATTCCGCTTCTGGCCAATCACCCGTATCGGAACATTTTAAGAGACCTAAGAGGCCGAGAATCACCAATCTCAGCCTCTTCTTCTATCGTGAGAATATGATTATTCCAGTTTGATTAAGATAGAAACAAAGTTATACTCAATGAAAATCAAAGAGCAAACTAGGAAGCTAGCCGCAGGTTGCTCAAAACAGTGTTTTGAGGTTGCAGATGGAAGCTGACGTGGTTTGAAGAGATTTTCGAAGAGTATTAACTCTCACCTATTTATGCAAAGGAATCTTATGGAAGTTTATTTTTCAGGAACCATTGAACGGATTATTTTTGAAAATCCCAGCAATTTTTATCGTATTCTTCTCCTAGAAATCGACGATACAGACGCAGAAAACTTTGATGATTTTGAAATTATTGTCACTGGCACCATGGCTGATGTGATTGAAGGAGAAGACTATACTTTTTGGGGACAAATTGTCCAGCACTCCAAGTATGGGGAACAACTGCAAATCAGCCGATATGAACGCGCAAAACCAACTAGCAAGGGCTTGGTCAAGTACTTTTCAAGTAGCCATTTCAAGGGAATTGGTCTCAAGACAGCTCAGAAAATCGTGGACACCTATGGCGACAATACCATTGACGAAATTTTGCAACACCCCGAAAAGTTAGAAGGCATCGCAGGACTCTCTGCCAAAAATCGCGAGTCTTTCGTCTCCACCCTCCGTCTCAACTACGGAACGGAGATGGTTTTGGCCAAACTAGCCAACTACGGCATTCCCAATAAATTAGCCTTTCAGATTCAAGACTTTTACAAGGAAGAAACCCTTGATGTGGTTGAAAATTATCCCTACCAGCTGGTTGAGGACATCAAGGGTTTGGGCTTTACCATTGCCGACCAATTAGCGGAAGAACTAGGCATCGAAAGTCAGGCCCCTGAACGCTTCCGCGCCGGTCTAGTTCATAGTCTTTTTCAGGCCTGTATGGAAACAGGGGACACCTATGTTGAAGCACGGGATTTGCTAGAACAAACCCTTACTCTCCTTGAATCTTCCCGCCCCGTAGAACTGGATCCCAGCCAAGTAGCTCAAGAGCTCTCCTACCTCATCGAAGAAGACAAGGTTCAGCAGATTGATACCAAAATCTTTGATAATAGCCTCTTTTTCGCTGAGGAAGGCATCCGCAGTCACTTGGTTCGTATCCTTGAAAAAGGAAAACAGAAGAGTCATGATTTAGAAACCATTAAAAAACATATCGCTACTGTCGAGGAAGAACTGGGGATTGAGTATGATAGCATTCAAAAACAAGCTATCTACGACGCTATTCAGAACAAGGTCTTTATCCTGACAGGTGGGCCTGGTACTGGTAAAACAACTGTTATCAATGGGATTATCGCTGTATATGCCCTCTTAGAAGGACTTGACCTCAAGAAAAAAAGCAACCTACCCATTCTCCTCGCCGCTCCAACTGGTCGTGCAGCGCGTCGTATGAATGAACTGACAGGCTTGCCAAGCGCGACTATACACCGTCATTTAGGAATGACAGGCGACGATGATACTAGTCATCTGGAAGATTATCTGGATGCTGACTTTATCATCGTAGATGAATTTTCCATGGTGGATACTTGGCTGGCCAATCAACTCTTCTCCAACATCTCTTCTAACAGTAAGATCCTCATCGTGGGCGACAGCGACCAGTTGCCTTCTGTCAGTCCTGGACAGGTTCTAGCGGATCTGCTTCATATTCCCTTGATTCCTCAGACTCGCTTGGAAAAAATTTACCGGCAAAGCGAAGAATCAACTATCGTTACCCTAGCTAGTCAGATTCGACAGGGCATCTTGCCTGCTGATTTCACCCAGAAAAAAGCAGACCGTTCCTACTTTGAAATTGCTAGCGGCCATATTCCAGCTACGATTGAAAAAATCTTAGGCGCTGCCCTAAGAAGTGGTATCCCTGCCCGTGATATCCAAGTTCTGGCTCCCATGTATCGAGGAACTGCAGGGATTGACGCTATCAATCAGCTCATGCAAGACCTGCTCAACCCACCACAAAAAGATCAACTCAGTTTTGAAGCTCCCCAGTGCCATTATCGTAAGGGCGACAAGGTCATTCATTTGGTCAACGATGCTGAAATCAATGTCTTTAATGGAGATTTAGGAGCCATCACAGACCTGATTCCTGGTAAATACACCGAGTCGAAGCAAGATGAGATTGTCATTGATTTTGATGGCAACGAGGTCTCTTACCCACGTAACGAATGGTACAAGATTCGCCTGGCCTATGCCATGAGCATCCATAAATCACAGGGAAGTGAGTTCCCTGTTGTCATCCTACCTATCACTAGTGCTAGTAGGCGTATGCTGGAGCGAAACCTCATCTATACAGCAATTACACGCGCCAAAAGCAAGCTTATCTTACTAGGTGAATTACAGTCCTTCAACTATGCTACCCAACATATCGGAACTGCCCGAAAAACCTATCTGGTTGAACGCTTCAGTGATTTAATTGAAAATATGGAAGAAAAGCAACCAGCGGTCTCTGAAACTGCCACATCAAGTACCTCTGAACCATCCTACATCCTAACAGAAGAAAACTGGGACAGCATCCCAGCCATGATTGGGATTACAGATGCAGACCTCAAAGAGATTTTTGGAAAATAGTGCATAAGAAAACCCACCAATTCAGGTGGGATTTTTGTTTATTAATACTCAATGAAAATCAAAGAGCAAACTAGGAAGCTAGCCGCAAGCTGTACTTGAGTACGGTAAGGCGACGCTGACGTGGTTTGAAGAGATTTTCGGAAAATAGCGCATAAGAAAACCCACCTAAGCAGGTGGGATTTTTGTTTATTAATATTATTTAACTGTTGCTGTGCTTGTAATCAATTCAACAGCTTTTTTGATTGTGATATCGTGTTTCAACATATCAGCTGAAAGCAAGCTTTGTACTTGTGCCACTTCCATGTTGTAATCTGCAGCCAATTGCTCGATTTCTTTTTGGATTTCTTCTTCTGAAGCGTCAAATCCTTCAGCTTTCGCAACTGCTTCGATAACAAGGTTAGTCTTAGTACGTGACTCAGCTTCTCCCTCGTATTGTTTGTGAAGGTCTTCTTGAGTAGTTCCAGTGATTTGGAAGTACATATCAGGGTTGATACCTTGACGTTGCAAGTTTCCAAGGAATTCATTTACTGAACGGTGAACTTCTTCGTGGATCATTTCTTCTGGAAGTTCTACGATTTCAGCGTTTTCTACAGCTTTATCGATTGCTGCACCTTCTACTGCATCTTTGTAAGCTTCTTCTTTAGCAGCAGCCAATTCGTTACGGTATTTTTCTTTCAATTCAGCAAGTGTTTCAACTTCTTCGTCGATGTCTTTTGCAAGTTCATCGTCAAGAGCTGGAACTTCTTTCGCTTTTACTTCGTGGATAGTTGTTACGAATTTAGCTTCTTTACCTGCAAGGTCTTCTGCTTGGTAGTCTTCTGGGAATGTTACGATAACATCAACAGTTTCGCCAGCTGAGTGACCTACCAATTGGTCTTCGAAACCAGGGATGAATTGACCTGAACCAAGTCCAAGTGAGAAGTTTTCACCTTTTCCGCCGTCAAATTCAACACCGTCGATAGAACCGACGAAGTCGATGACAACAGTGTCGCCGTTTTCAGCAGCAGCTTCTTTGATAACCAATTCAGCCAAGTTGTTGCGTTCGCGTTCGATACGCTCTTCAACGTCAGCGTCAGTTACTTCTTTTTCTACATCTACTGATACTTCAAGGTTTTTGTAGTCACCCAATTTAACTTCAGGTTTTGTCACGACTTCAGCAGTGATAACCCAGTCTTGACCTTTTTCCATTGAAGTTACGTCAATTTTTGGTTGAGCAACCACTTCAAGACCAGCTTCTTTTACTGCAGCTTCATAAGCGTTTGGCAAAAGAGCGTTCATAACATCTTGGTAAAGTGACTCTTCACCAAATTTTTTGTCGAAGATAGGGCGTGGAAGGTGACCTTTACGGAAACCTGGAACATTAAGAGATTTCTTCACTGAGTTGAAGACACGGTCCAATTCTGGTTTGATTTGGTCTTGAGAGATAGTGAAAGTCAAGACACCACGGTTTGTTTCTTTGTTTTCAAATGATACAGACATTCTGTCATTTCTCCTTAAAATTTTTTAAATACAGTCTATTATAACATAAATGGACGACTTTTTTCAAGTAATGACTGCGCTTTTCAATGATGGTAGAGGTACTTGCTTGCTTCTTTGATACTAAGGTCAGCTATTCTTTCCTTGTTTTTCTCAATGAAGCCTGCTACCCAAACTGGATTCATTTTGGAGTAGTCTCTCAGAGCCCAGCCAATGGCTTTCTTGATAAAGAATTCTGTTTGGTTCAAATTATGAAGCAGAATCTTTTCCAGTAATTGAACATTGGTCTTCTCTTTTCTTAACAACTGGTGGTCAATAGCGACCCGTCTCAGCCAGATATTATCTGATAGGCTCCATTTTAAGATTATTTCTTCTAGTTCAGGGTGGTCATACACCAAGCTCCCTACTACTCGATCTAGGATATCTACGGTATCCCACCAGGATTTTGTGACGACTAACCGCTCAAGCTTAGGTAAATCGTTCTCCGTTAGATAAGACTGCATAGCTTTCAGGAGCCGCAATACCTAGGAAGAAAAATTGATGGCGCATATAGGCTTCCATGGGTCCTGCCTTTTTTGAATCTTTTGTTGCTTCTAGCTCAACAAGTAAATCTGTTATACTTATCTAAAACTCCTCATGCCCTACCAAATGGTGCTGAAAGGCATAGACTGCTGCCTGGGTACGATCGCTGACTTCAAGTTTGGCTAGGATATTGGACACATGGGTCTTGACCGTCTTGAGAGAGATAAAAAGTTCATCTGCGATGCGCTGATTTTCATAACCCTTGGCGATGAGTTGAAGTACATCTCGCTCACGCGCAGTCAGGTCCTCGTGAAGCTCGATATGATTGCGGTGGTATTCAACCTTCTTGCTGACCTCTTGCTCAATGGCCAACTTTCCAGCAGCCACCTTACGGACGGCATGGAGTAGTTCGTCTGCACTTGAAGTTTTGAGCATATAGCCTTTGGCACCGGCATTCAAGACCGGCATGATTTTTTCATTGTCCAAGTACGAGGTCACAATCAAAATCTTGGCTTCAGGCCATTCTTTAAGGATGGCCAAGGTCGCGTCAATTCCATTCATCTCAGGCATGACAATATCCATGACAATGACATCTGGACGCAGTTCCAATGCCAAGTCAATTCCTTGAGATCCGTTTGCCGCCTCACCCACAACTTCTACATCGTCTTGGAGGTCAAAGTAGCTTTTCAAGCCCAATCGGACCATTTCATGGTCATCTACCAGTAAAATTTTCATCTTTACTCCTTTATGATTCCTTATCTAGCAAGGGAATACGGATATCAACTGCTAATCCTTGCTTGGGAGCTGTCAATAACTGAACCGTCCCTGCCATATCTTCAACCCGCTCCTTGATATTACGGAGTCCATAACTCAGCTCATCGAAGCTCCCTAACTGGAAACCAATTCCATTGTCCACTACCTTCAGCTGCAATTCAACATCTGTCTGATAGAGGTAGACATCTAGGCAAGAGGCCTGAGCATGGCGGAGGGTATTACTAATCAACTCCTGCAAAATGCGGAAGATATGTTCCTCGATTTTCTTAGGCAATTTCGTTACATTATGCTTGAGACTAACCTTGAGATCACTCTTGTCCTCAAGCTCTTTTAGGAGAATTTGAATCCCTTCTATTAAGCTCTTCTGCTCCAGTTCAACTGGTCGCAAATGCAAAAGTAGAACCCGCAAATCCTTCTGGGCAGTTTCTAAAATAGCTGTGACACTCTGCAACTGGGTCTGCATCTTTTCTCTATCCAATTTCAAAGCCTGCTGACTGACACCTGACAAAATCATGTGGACCGCAAACAACTCCTGACTGACTGTATCGTGCAAATCCCGAGCAATCCGCTTTCTTTCCTTCTCAATGATTTCCTCTTCCTGAGCAAGACTGTGATTTTCAGCCTTTTGAAGTGCTTCTGTCAAGAGGTTAAGTTTACCTGACAAGGACTTGAAACTGGCGTCCAAATCTGGATCGGAAACCTGAACCACTTCTTTCCCTGCTAACAAACGCTTGAGATTGGCCTGCATTTTTCTTAGAGAAAGCTCCTCAATACCTCGCCAAAATAGGGCTAAGAGACAGGTCATGAACATGCTGAAAACCAACAACAAAAAGATAAATTTTTCTGTTTTTTCGACATCGTGCAAAAAGATAGACCAGTCAAAATCAAGGATTTCCAGTAAGCTGTGGGAGAAAAATAAGACAAACAGAAAGGAGGTGAGAGCAATCATTACATAGGCTTGTTTTTTCATCCTCTGACCACCTCCACATCCCCAATCATAGTGGTCAAGAAAATCTTGACACTCTTGTTACTCTTGAAATAGTCTCTTGTTTCTTGATGATAGTGTTCATTGCGGAGGGCTCGCTTGGGCTGATTGAAAAAAGTCAAATCCCCATAGAGACAGTTAACGCTGAGACTGACTTCCACATCTACAGGCACAATGATTTTGGTCGTTCCTACCATCTTTCTGAGGATAATGACATTATCATGATTGGTTAGGATGACCCTCTCCAGATGAATAGTGTCCTTGCCCATGAGACGAAAAAGATTGATATCATCAAATTGGCAAGTCTGGTAACTTGAAAAATGATGGAGATTCCCAAACCAACGATTTTTCTCCTTCTTAACCGTTACCACCTCTTCAAACACCAAATTGGTTTGCTCTTTTTCCTGGTTCATCATCGGATAAAGAAGAAAAAGGCTGTATATGACCGCAACAAAAATAGCTAGAATCACAAAAGGATTGAGCATAACGATGAAAAAGAAGAGAATGGTTGCCACCACCAAAAGAAGATTATTGCCCTCTTTACCAGTGTAATAGCGAATCAAAAGCAAAAAGAGGAATAGAATCAGCAGAAAACGCGAAAAATGCTCTGATACCATCAAAATCAGAGCTCCTGTCAAAAGACAGGCTTCGATAAATAAAAAGATTTTAAATTTTCTCATAGGTTCATCCTCTCCCTTCTATTTTATCACAATTCAAAAAAGTCACCTCGGTCTGAAGATGGAAAAAAGGCGGTGGTTACGCCTTTTTCATCTGATCCTTTGCTTCTTTTAATTTTCCATATAGAAGATAGTCTACTTTTTGCAAATCTGCTATGGTGGCACAATTAAGGGCACACATAATCAAACGCAGATCGTCTTTCCAGCCTTGGACAATGCCAATCACTTCTTCAACTGTGTAGGTTTCAACCAATTCCAAAACTGTTCGAGACAGTCCTACAGCCTTGGCACCAAAGACCAGACACTTAATCATATCCAGCGGATTGCGAACGCCACCACTGACCAAGAGTTCAACCCTGTCTTTCCAGTCTTGGGCATTGAGAAGGGCTTGCATGGTAGACTGGCCCCATTGATTGAGGTAATCACGTTGACCACTACGACGGTTTTCAATGTAGGCAAAACTGGTACCACCACGACCAGACAGGTCAAAGGTTCGAACGCCCAGTTCATAGGCTCTCTCGATGGTCTTGGCATCCATTCCAAAGCCCACTTCCTTGAGAACAATAGGAACAGGGATTTGCTTGCTATAATCTGCCAGATGCGATTGCCAGTTTCTGAACGTTCTTTCCCCCTCAGGCATGAGTAATTCCTGCATAACATTAACATGCACTTGCAAGAGAAGAGGATTCATTTCTTCTACAGTCTGAAGGCCTAACTCGACAGGCTTGTCCAATCCAATATTGGTTCCAAGAAGGAGATTTGGATGACTAGACCTGACAGAAAAAGAGTCATCTGTTGGATCCTTGAGGGCTGCGCTATAAGAACCCGTCACAAACAAAATCCCACAGGCATCTGCCACCTGAGCCAGCTTTTGATTAATTTCTTTACCCTTATCGCTCCCACCTGTCATGGCATTGATATAAAAAAGAAAGTCCCACTTTTGACCAGCAAACTCTGTCGACAGATCGATTTCATCCAGATCGTAAAGAGGCAAGGAAGAATGAATCAGCTCCACCTCATCAAAGCTATTATAGGAACTTTTCTGCTCAAGGGCATAGCGGATGTGCTCATCCTTACGATTTGTCGTCATGTCCTATCCTTTCTTGGTATAAGAGCTCAATCCCCAGATCGGCCCAACGGTTTTTTAGGGTTTCAGTTGATTGCTCATCAAAACTCAAGGCAATACCACAATCACCACCACCAGCGCCGCTACTCTTAGCAACAGCTTGCAAATCTTGACTGGCTTCTTTCAACTGTCTAAGCGAAGGCGTGTAAATATCTGCGCTCAAGCCTTCCAAGAGCTTGCTGGCTACTTCTACTTGCTCGATAATTTTTTCTGCTTTCCCCTGCTCCAAGGATTCTACCAAAGAAACCACCGTTTCTTTTGAGGAACTTAAAAAATTCTGATTGATATTTTGCTTGATTTGCTGAACCATATCACTAGATACAGCCACTTCCTTGGTCCATCCCACTAAGAAATCACATTCTAAAGTTGGTTTCACTTGTGAAATTGAAAAGCCCCAATCACGCTCTAAAACTGTCGACAAATTTTCTTCTTTCAACCAAGCTGCTACCTTCTGGCGATCAAATGACTGGTAAAGAACCAATTTCTCTGCCACAATACAGGCAAGGTCCCCCATAGAACCATTGTCTCCGCGCTTGAGCAAGACCGCGCTAGCCAGCTTGA